>NZ_JBITFA010000010.1:0-141774 GCF_044455705.1 Kitasatospora sp. NPDC051170
GCACAGCCCACTCGGCATCCGAAAGCTCATGACGACGCACCATGGCGGACATGATCCCTCATCACTTGATCAGCTTTGAAGACGACCCCTAGGCCCTCTCTTTCGGATCTTGTCGGGTCAGCGGGCGTCGTTGGGGTGCGTGCATCGGCGGCGCCGAGGAGGGAGTCCATGCGGAGCATCGGCGACTGACGAGAAGCCGACGAGGTGCGTGCCCCGGCGGCGACCGCCCGGCAAGATCCGAAAGAGAGGGCCTAGGCGAAGGGCTCGCAGCCGAGCATCCTGCCTGCGGCGATCACGAACTGATCCCTCAACGCGCGCTGGTCGGGGAACCACCAGGTGACGTCGGGCGCGTCGTACCCGCCGTCGACGGTGAAGTAGACGTCTTTTCCCCGGCAGGAGGCGACGAGCGTTCCGGGGGCGGCCCTCTGGGCACGTCCGAGGACGAACACGTTGTTCGCCCTCGGCCTGTCCGCGGTGGTCGCCCGCGCCTCGTCGCGGCCCTCCTCGGGGGCGGGGCGGGTCTTGACGGACGCCATACGTCAAGGGTTCGTCAATGCCCTCCCGGGGCGATCCGGCGGGCCCGAACGGGGCTGGCGGGAGGGCTTGTTACCGGCGGGTCGCTTCCCTATCATCGCGAGTGTGACAGCTTTACTGTCAAACCCCGTCGGAAGGGCCCAGCAGCCAGTGCGTGACACGAGCGCAACGCCGGAACGGCCCGCCGCGCCCGGGCCGTTGGCCGGGGTGCGGGTGGTGGAGCTGGCCGGGATCGGGCCCGGGCCCTTCGCGGCGATGCTGCTGGGAGACCTCGGCGCCGACGTGGTCCGCGTCGACCGGCCCGAGCCCTCGCCGCTGGGGACGGACCCGGCGAACGACGTCACCAACCGCAACAAGCGCTCGGTGCTCGTCGACCTCAAGGCGCCCGACGGCCCCGGCCTGGTGCTGGACCTCGTCGAGCGCGCCGACCTCCTGATCGAGGGGTACCGCCCGGGCGTCGCCGAACGCCTCGGCGTGGGGCCGAAGGAGTGCCTGGCCCGCAACCCGGCGCTGGTCTACGGGCGGATGACCGGCTGGGGCCAGGACGGCCCCCGGGCCGCCACCGCCGGACACGACCTCGGGTATGCGGCCGTCGCCGGCGTCCTCGGCCTGGTCGCCGGCCCCGGCGGGGCCGCCGAGCCGCCCGGCATCCCGGCCAACCTGCTCGGCGACTACGCGGGCGGCTCCCTCTACCTGGTCGTCGGCCTGCTCGCCGGGCTGCACCACGCCCGCGCCACCGGCACCGGACAGGTCGTGGACGCCGCGATCGTCGACGGCGCCGCGCACCTGGGCAGCATGCTGTGGGGCCTGCTCGCCGCCGGCCACTGGCAGGACCGCCGCGGCGTCAACCTGCTGGACGGCGGCGCCCCCTTCTACGCGATCTACCGGGCCTCGGACGGCGGACACCTGGCCGTGGGCGCGCTGGAACCGCGCTTCTACGCCGAGTTCGCCCGCCTGCTGGAGCTCGGCCCCGACGCGCCGGGCCAGTACGACCTCGCCCGCTGGCCCGAGCTGCGCACCCGCATCGCCGAGCGCTTCGCCACCCGCACCCGCGCCGAGTGGGAGGCCCGCTTCGCGGGCACCGACGCCTGCGTGGAACCCGTCCTGACGATGCGTCAGGCCGCCGCCGACGAGCACCTGACGGCCCGCGGCACCTACGTCGAGGCCGACGGCGTCACCCAGCCCGCGCCCGCCCCGCGCTTCTCCGCCACCCCCGGCGCGCTGCGCCGCCCGCCCGCCCGGCCGGGCGCGGACACCGCCGAGGTGGCCCGCGACTGGGGCGTGACATCTCTCGACTCCGCAGCAGATCAAGGAGAGTAGCGTTGCAGCGGGACATCTTCACCGAGCAGCACGAGGACTTCCGGGCCACCGTCAAGGCGTTCCTTGCCAAGGAGGTCCTGCCGCACTACGACCGCTGGGAGAAGGCCGGCATCGTCGACCGCTCCGCCTGGCTCGCCGCCGGCCGCCAGGGCCTGCTGGGCCCCGCCGTCCCCGAGGAGTACGGAGGCGGCGGCACCCCCGACTTCCGCTACGCCGCCGTGCTGGCCGAGGAGTTCGCCCGCGCCGGCGCCTCCGGCCTCGCGATCGGCCTGCACAACGACATCATCGGCCCGTACCTGACCTCCCTCGCCACCGAGGAGCAGAAGCGCCGCTGGCTGCCCGGCTTCTGCAGCGGCGAGCTGATCACCGCCATCGCGATGACCGAACCCGGCACCGGCTCCGACCTCCAGGGCATCCGCACCCAGGCCGTCGACCACGGTGACCACTACCTGCTCAACGGCGCCAAGACCTTCATCTCCAACGGCATCCTCGCCGACCTGGTGATCGTCGTCGCCCGCACCACCCCCGAGGGCGGCGCACGTGGGCTGAGCCTGCTGGCGGTAGAGCGCGGCACGCCGGGCTTCGAGCGCGGCCGCAACCTCGACAAGATCGGCCAGAAGGCCCAGGACACCGCCGAGTTGTTCTTCCAGGACGTCAGGGTGCCCAAGGAGAACCTGCTCGGCGAGCTCAACGGCGGCTTCGTCCACCTGATGCAGAACCTCGCCCAGGAGCGGCTCACCATCGCCGCCGCCGCGATCGCCGGCGCCGAGTACCTGGTCGAGATCACCACGGAGTACGTCAAGCAGCGCGAAGCCTTCGGCCGGCCGCTCGCCAAGCTCCAGCACGTGCGCTTCGAGATCGCCGAACTGGCCACCGAGTGCGCCGTCACCCGCGCCTTCGTCGACCGCTGCATCACCGAGCACAACCGCTACGCGCTCACCCCCGCCGACGCCTCCATGGCCAAGTGGTGGGCCACCGAACTCCAGAAGCGCACCGCCGACCGCTGCCTCCAACTGCACGGCGGCTACGGCTACATGAACGAGTTCCCGGTCGCCAGGGCGTTCGTCGACGGCCGCATCCAGACCATCTACGGCGGCACCACCGAGATCATGAAGGAGATCGTCGGCCGCTCGATCCTCGGCTGATCGTCCTCCCTCGGCCGATCCCCCGCTCAACCCCCCTGCCCCGAAAGGCGTTCCACCGTGACCACCGAAGCGTACGTCTACGACGCGATCCGCACCCCGCGCGGCCGGGGCAAGGCCACCGGCTCGCTGCACGGCACCAAGCCGATCGACCTCGTCGTCGGCCTCATCCGCGAACTGCGCGCCCGCCACCCCGAGTTGGACCCGGCCGCGATCGACGACATCGTCCTCGGCGTGGTCAGCCCGATCGGCGACCAGGGCTCCGACATCGCCCGCATCGCCGCCGTCGCGGCGGGCCTGCCCGACACCGTCGCCGGCGTCCAGGAGAACCGCTTCTGCGCCTCCGGTCTGGAGGCCGTCAACATGGCCGCCGCCAAGGTCCGTTCGGGCTGGGAGGACCTCGTCCTCGCCGGCGGCGTCGAGTCGATGTCCCGGGTGAAGATGGCCTCCGACGGCGGCGCCTGGTTCGCCGACCCGATGACCGCCTACGAGACGAACTTCGCCCCCCAGGGCATCGGCGCCGACCTCATCGCCACCATCGAGGGCTTCACCCGCACCGACGTGGACGCCTTCGCCGCCGAGTCCCAGGCCCGAGCCGCCAAGGCCCAGGCCGACGGCCTCTTCGACCGCTCCGTCGTCCCCGTGCGCGACCGCAACGGCCTGGTCGTCCTCGAGCGCGACGAGTTCATCCGCCCCGGCACCACCGTCGAGACCCTCGCCGGCCTCAAGCCCTCCTTCGCCGCCATCGGCGAGGCCGGCGGCTTCGACGCCGTCGCCCTGCAGAAGTACCACTGGGTCGAGGCCATCGACCACGTCCACCACGCCGGCAACTCCTCCGGCATCGTCGACGGCGCCGCCCTCGTCGCCATCGGCAACCGCGAGGTCGGCGAGCGCTACGGGCTGCGCCCGCGCGCCCGGATCGTCTCCGCCGCCGTCTCCGGCTCCGAGCCGACCATCATGCTCACCGGCCCCGCCCCCGCCACCCGCAAGGCCCTCGCCAAGGCCGGGCTCACCGCCGCCGACATCGACCTGGTCGAGATCAACGAGGCGTTCGCGGCCGTCGCCCTGCGCTTCGTCCGGGAGATGGGCTTCAGCCACGAGCAGGTCAACGTCAACGGCGGCGCCATCGCGCTCGGCCACCCGCTCGGCGCCACCGGCGCGATGCTGCTGGGCACCGTCGTCGACGAACTGGAGCGGCGCGACCTGCGCTACGGCCTGATCACCCTCTGCGTGGGCGGCGGCATGGGCATCGCCACCGTCGTCGAGCGCGTCTGACCCGCCCCTCCCAGATCTGGAGCCACCTGATGAGCGACACCACCACCATCCGCTGGGAGCAGGACCAGGACGGCGTGGTCATCCTCGTCCTCGACGACCCCACCCAGTCCGTCAACACCATGAACGACGCCTTCACCGCCGACTTCGAGGCCGTCGTCGAACGGCTGGCGGGCCTCGGCGACGCGCTGCGCGGCGTGGTGGTCACCTCCGGCAAGAAGACCTTCTTCGCCGGGGGAGACCTCAAGCTGCTCTCCGCCGCCCGGCCCGAGGACGCCGCTGCCGTCTTCGAGAAGTCCATGGGGATCAAGCGCTCGCTGCGCCGGCTGGAGACCCTCGGCAAGCCGGTCGTCGCCGCCATGGGCGGCAGCGCGCTCGGCGGCGGCCTCGAACTCGCCCTCGCCTGCCACCACCGGATCGCCCTGAGGAACCCGGCCGCCCGCTTCGGCTTCCCCGAGGTCACCCTCGGGCTGCTGCCGGGCGGCGGCGGAGTCGTCCGCACCGTGCGGCTGTTCGGCATCACCGACGCCCTGCTCAAGTTCCTCCTGCAGGGCAACCAGTACCGCCCGGCGCAGGCCCTGGAGCACGGCCTGGTGCACGAACTCGTCGACACCCCCGAGGAGTTGACCGCCCGGGCGAAGGCCTGGATCGAGGCGAACCCGGCCGCCGTCCAGCCCTGGGACGTCAAGGGGCACAGGATCCCCGGCGGCACCCCGGCCACCCCCGCCTTCGCCGCCAACCTGCCCGCCTTCCCCGCCAACCTGCGCAAGCAGCTGAACGGCGCCCCCTACCCGGCGCCGCGCAACATCCTCGCGGCCGCCGTGGAGAGCTCCCAGGTCGACGTCGACACCGCGATGACGATCGAGGCCCGCTACTTCACCGAGCTGGCCTGCGGGCAGACCGGCAAGAACATGATCCAGGCCCTCTTCTTCGACATGCAGGCCGTCAACTCCGGTGCCGGGCGCCCGAAGGACGTCGAGAAGCGGCAGGTGCGCAGGGTCGCGGTGCTCGGCGCCGGGATGATGGGCGCCGGCATCGCCTACACCTGCGCCAAGGCCGGCATCGAGGTCGTCCTCAAGGACGTGAGCGTCGAGGCCGCCGAGCGCGGAAAGGCGTACAGCGAGGGGCTGCTGACCAAGGCCATCGCGCGCGGCCGCTCCACCGAGGCCAAGCGCGACGCCCTGCTCGCCCTGATCACCCCCACCGCCGACCCCGCCGACCTGGCCGGCTGCGACGCGGTGATCGAGGCCGTCTTCGAGAACACCGAGCTCAAGCACAAGGTGTTCCAGGAGATCGAGGGCGTCGTCGCCCCCGACGCGCTGCTCTGCTCCAACACCTCCACCCTGCCGATCGGCCGGCTCGCCGAAGGCGTGGAGCGGCGGGCGGACTTCATCGGCCTGCACTTCTTCTCGCCCGTCGACAAGATGCGCCTGGTCGAGATCATCCGCGGCCCCGAGACCGGGGACGAGGCCCTCGCCCGCGCCTTCGACCTCGTCCGCCGGATCGACCGGACGCCGATCGTGGTCAACGACTCGCGCGGCTTCTTCACCTCGCGCGTCATCGGCCAGTTCCTCAACGAGGGCGTCGCCATGGTCGGCGAGGGCATCCACCCCGCCTCCATCGAGCAGGCCGCCGCCCAGGCCGGGTACCCGGCCAAGGTGCTCTCGCTGATGGACGAGCTCACCCTGACGCTGCCGCGCAAGATCCGCGACGAGTACCGGCTCTCCGTCGAGGCCGCCGGCGGCACCTGGACGCCGCACCCGGCCGACGCGGTCATCGACCGGATGGTCGACGAGTTCGGCCGCCCCGGGCGCAGCGGCGGCGCGGGCTTCTACGAGTACGGCGAGGACGGCCGGCGCGGGCGGCTCTGGCCCGGGCTGCTCGAGCACTTCGGCGGGCCGTCCGTCGCCTCCGCGGAGGAGGCCCCGTTCGAGGACCTCAAGGAGCGGATGCTGTTCAGCGAGGCGCTGGACTCGGTGCGCTGCCTGGAGGAGGGCGTGCTGACCTCGGTGGCCGACGCCAACGTGGGCTCGATCCTCGGCATCGGCTTCCCCGCCTGGACGGGCGGCGTCCTGCAGTACATCAACGGCTACGAGGGCGGCCCGGCCGGATTCGCGGCCCGCGCCCGCGAGCTGGCCGCCGCGTACGGCGAGCGGTTCGCGCCGCCCGCGCTGCTGGAGCGGATCGCGGCGGAGGGGCGGACCTTCACCGACCGGGGCTGACCCGTTCGGTTCACGTCGTCCTCACGTAGTCCTCACGTCGTCGCCGGTGGGGCCGCCTCCCGGGCGGTCCCACCCAGCTCTTCACCGAGTTCTTCTCTCAGGAACCGCTGGAACGCGGTGACCAGGGCCTGGGCCACCATCGGCTGGATGTGGTCGGTCAGCGCCTTCATCCGGGCCAGGTCCCGCTCGTCCGGCTCGCTCTCCCGGTACGGCTTCCAGACCGTCTCCCGGAACAGCCGCTGCAGCTCCCGGGCCGTCGCCCGGCTGTGCTCCACCACGACGGCGCGGGCGGCGAGCAGCGTCTCCAGCGGGATCGGCACGTCCAGGATGCGCACCCCCAGCGGCAGCAGGCCCGGGTCCGCCCGGAACAGCGCCGGGTCCTCCGTGCGCTCCAGCGCGCCCATCGCCACCAGCCGCTCGACCTGCTCCTCCGACAGCCCGCGCCCCGCCCGGCGCTCCAGCTGGGCCCGGCCCAGCTCCTCGGCCGCGCCCGGGGTCCAGGAGGCCACCAGCGCCCGGTGTATCGCCAGGTCGAGCCGCGAACTGTCCTGCGGCAGCCGGGCCAGGTAGCGCTCTATCGCGGCCAGGGTCAGCCCCTGGCGCTGCAACTCCTCGATCAGCTCCAGCCGGTCCAGGTGCGCCGCCCCGTACAACCCCACCCGCCGCGGCCCCAGCTCCGGCGGCGGCAGCAGCCCCTTCGTCCCGTAGAACCGCACCGTCCGCACCGTCACCCCGGCCCGCGCCGCCAACTCGTCCACCGTCAGCCGCGCCTCGCCGCCCATGGTGCCGTCCCCCGTCTGCTGCTGCCGTCGCTGTCCGCTGTCCGCTGTCGCGGTCCGCTACCACCGGGCGCCGCCTCGGGGCGGCGCTGTCACACCGCTGCTGTGACAGCAGAAGTGTGACAGCGCCCACCGGGGCGGTCCACCGGTGATCGGCCCGCGGGGCCGTGGGTGATCAGCGGGCGGGACGCTCCGCTCAGCCTGCGGCCGGGCCGGCCAGGGCGGCGTGGTGGCGGCGGGTGACCTCGGGGTGGGCGCGGGTGTAGCCCTTCCACTCGTTGAGGCCGAAGTCGGCGAAGAGGGGGTTGTCCGGGTCCTCGGTGGCGCCGGGGGCGTGGTGGGCGTGGGGGAACTCGAGCGGCTCGATGTGGGCGTCGAGGCGGGGGTTGTAGAAGAACGGGACGGAGAAGCGCTCGCGGGCGCCGGGCGGGCTCACCACGCGGTGGCTGGTGGCCTTGAGGTAGCCGTCCGTGGCGACTTCCAGCAGTTCGCCGAGGTTGACGACGAAGGCGCCCGGCATCGGCGGGACCTCCAGGAAGCTGCCGTCGGAGCGCTCCACCTGGAGGCCGCCCACGGTGTCCTGGAGCAGCAGGGTGATGAAGCCGTAGTCCTTGTGGGCGCCGACGCCCTGGCCGGCGCCGTCCGGGGCGGTGCCCGGGTAGCGGACCAGCTTGAGGCGCAGGTGGGGGTGGCCGGCGAAGGCGTCGTCGTAGAAGTCGGGGCTGGCGCCGATCGAGGCGAGCAGCTCGTGCAGCAGCCTGCGGGCGACGTCGCCCAGGCGGTCGATCCAGCCGAGCGCGGCCGTGCGCAGCTCCGGCAGCGCCTCGGGCCACTGGTTGGGCCCCTCCAGCCACCAGTACGGGGGCTCCCCGGCGCCGGGGACGTGCGCGGGCAGTTCGGCGCCGATGTCCAGCTGGTCGCGCCAGTCCTGGCTGCCGCCGGTGCGCTCGTCGCCGGTGCGGGTGTAGCCCCGGTAGTGCGGGGAGTTGAGGTTGCTGACCGCGAGCCGGTCGGCCTCGGGGAGGGAGAAGAAGGCGCGCATCGCGTCGGTCAGCGCGGTCGTGTCCTCCGGGGTGACGCCGTGGCCGACGAGCTGGAAGAAGCCGACGCCGGTGGCCGCGGCGCGGAGCTCGTCGTGCAGTCGGCGGCGCTGCTCGGGGGTGCCCTCGGCGAGCGAGAGGTCGATCACCGGGAGGGCGTCGAGGCCGGAATCGGGTATGGGCGTGTACTGCTGCGTCATGGGTGGCATCCGCTGTCTCGTCCCGGTCCTGCCCGGTGGTCGACCGGGGGTGGGCGGGGCGGGCGCCTGGTGCGGCGGATGCCCCGGGGACCGGGTGGTGGCGGCGGCCGGAGCCGCCGTTGAGGGTGGTGGTGCGAGGTTCAGCTGGAGCGTCGACAGGACATGCTGGCCACGCGGAGCAGGTCCACGTGGCGGCGTCGAACAAGGATGAGCACGTCACCAGCCTATGTGACCGCTTCCGGCGCGGGCGAGCCCCGTGCATGTCAGCTGTTGTTCCCGTCCGTGTCAGGCGTTGTTGAGGTGGGCCAGGACGGCGAGCACCCGGCGGTTGTCGTCGTCGGAGGGCTGGAGGTCGAGCCGGACGAAGATCGACGCCGTGTGCTTGGCCACCGCCCGCTCGGTGATCACCAGCTGCTGGGCGATCGCCGCGTTGGAGCGGCCCTCCGCCATCAGCGCCAGCACCTGCCGTTCCCGGGGGGAGAGGGTGGAGACCGGGCCGGCGGAGGAGTTGTGGGTCAGCAGGCGGGTGATCACCTCCGGGTCCATCGCGGTGCCGCCCTGGGCGACGCGCCGGATGGCGTCGATGAAGCTGGCGCCGTCCAGCACCCGGTCCTTGAGCAGGTACCCGATCCCGCCGGTGCTGCCGGCCAGCAGCTCGCGGGCGTACAGCTGCTCCACGAACTGCGACAGCACCAGGACGGGCAGGCCCGGGTGCTCCCGGCGGGCCGTCAGGGCCGCGCGCAGACCCTCGTCCGTGAAGGTCGGCGGCAGCCGGACGTCGACCACCGCGATGTCCGGCCGGTCGGCCGCCACCGCGGCGAGGAGCTCCTCGCCCGTCTCGACCGCCGCCGTGACCTTCATGCCGCTGGCCTCCAGCAGCCTCGTCAGGCCGTCCCTGAGGAGGAAGAGGTCTTCGGCGATGACAACGCGCACGGGATCTCCAGGTTCACGATGGTCGGCCCGCCGGACGGGCTGCTGATCGCGAGCACCCCGTCGAAGGCGGCCAGTCGGCGTTCGGTTCCGCTGAGGCCCGTCCCCCGGGACGGGTCGGCGCCTCCGCGCCCGTCGTCGGTGACCGATATCCGCAGCAGCCCGTCACTGTGCCCTATCTCGATCCACACGTGCGAGGCCCCCGCGTGCTTCACCACGTTCGCCAGCAGCTCCGTCACCGCGAAGTAGGCGGCCGACTCCACCGGGGCGGGCGCCCTGTCGGGCAGGCCGCCGGAGAAGGTGACCGGCAGCGGCAGGTCCAGCGCGGTGGCCTCCACCGCGTCGGCCAGCCCCCGGTCGGCCAGGACCGGCGGGTGGATGCCCCGGACGAGGTCCCGCAGCTCGCCCAGCGCCTTCACCGAGGAGAGCCGGGCCTCCTCCAGCAGCGGCCCGATCGCCTCCGGGTCGTGCTTGAGCTGCTCCGCCACTGTGAGCAGCATGCCCAGGGCCACCAGCCGGGCCTGCGCCCCGTCGTGCAGGTCCCGCTCGATCCGGCGCAGCTCGGCCGCCCCGGCGTCGATGGTGTCGGCCCGCGTCCTGGACAGGTGGCTGACCCGCAGGGCGAGCTCGGCCTCCCGCGTCGGGCCGAGCAGCGCCCGGGCGCCCCGTTCGTGCAGCCGCAGCACGGGCGGCGCGGCCCACAGCGCGGCGACCGGGGCGATGGACAGGCCCATCGAGTAGATCGGGCCGATCGCGAGGAACCGCCCGCCGCGGCCGAACACCTCCAGGCCGAACGGCGCCAGCAGGACGACCGCGGCGGTGAACAGCACCGTGCAGCCGGAGAGCAGCACCCAGGCGGTGTCCCGCCAGGTGGCCGGGTCCGTCAGCCAGCCGCCGGTGCGCAGCCGCCGCCAGGGGCCGGCCTCGCCCGGCGGGCGGCGGTAGGGCGCCGGCACCGGCCGCCCGCTCCACCGCCCCACGACCCGCCTGGTCTCGGCCGCGGTCCAGCGGGCCCCCAGCAGCCCGAACACGACCATCGCGGGCGCCAGCCAGAACGAGACCGACCGGCCGCCGGGCGGGGCGCCGCCGTAGAGGTGGGTGGCCATCACCGCGAGCGAGCCAGGGGCGAACAGGACGGCCCCGAGCGCCCGGCCGCCGCCCCCGGTGGCCCAGCTCAGCGCCCACAGGACGGCGGGCCCCAACGGCACCACCAGGATCAGCGGGCCGCCGAACGCCCTGCTCGGCTCCGACTGGTCGGGCCCGAACAGGGCGGCGGCCAGCAGCACCGGACCGGCCAGCAGGGCGACCAGCCCCACCACCGCCAGCGTCACCGCGTACCAGGCCCGGACCCCGTCCACCAGGGCCCGGCCGGCCTGCCGCACGACCCTGCCGGGCAGGCTCGGCGTCAGCGTCTCCACCGTCACGGCTCCTCCTTTCCAGCCCCGGGCGGCGGCCCGGAGCCGTGATCCCTGAGCCCCCGTGAGCCCGGTTCCCGATCCGTCGGTGGCCAAGTCTGCACGGCTGCGACGGTCGAACGCTCTAGGTCTGAACACCCAGTTCGGGGTGTATCTGGATACACCTCCGAGACACCGTTCAAGCGGCTGTCGACGAACCCGCTCGACTACGTAGCGTCATATCCCGTCAGCCGGCCCGGAGTTCCGGAGCCGGTCCCACGATCTTGGAGGGCACGTGAACGCGCCGATCATCAGGATGCGCGGCGTCGGCAGGACGTACGACCGGTCCGACGCCGGCCGCCCCGCCCTGGCCGGGCTGGACCTGGAGGTCCGGGCGGGCGAGGCACTGGCCGTGCTGGGCCGCTCGGGCAGCGGCAAGTCCACCCTGCTGAACCTGATCGCCGGCCTCGACCGCCCCAGCGAGGGCACCGTCGAGGTCGACGGCGTGGGCGTCCACGCGCTCGGCGAGGCCGCGCTCGCCGAGTACCGGCGCACCCGGATCGGCATGGTGTTCCAGTTCTTCAACCTGCTGGACGACCTGACGGTCGCGGACAACGTGCTGCTCCCGGCCCAACTGGCGGGCATGGGCCGGGCCGAGGCCCGGGCGCGGGCCTCCGAGCTGCTGGAGCGGCTCGGGGTGGACCGGCACGCCGGCGCGCTGCCGGGCAGGCTCTCCGGCGGCGAGCGCCAGCGGGTCGCCGTGGCCCGGGCCCTGATGAACCGTCCGCCGCTGCTCCTGGCCGACGAGCCGACCGGGGCGCTGGACACGGCCTCCGCCGCCGACGTCCGCGACCTGCTGCGGGGGCTCAACGCGGAGGGCCAGACGATCCTGCTGGTCACCCACGACACCGCGCTCGCCGAAGCCTGCGCCCGCCGGACGATCGAGCTGCTCGACGGCCGGCTGGTCCGGGACACGGCGGCCGGGCCGGAGTCGGCGCAGCCGCAGCCGGCGCCGCAGGAAGGGGCGGTGCGATGAGCGCCCTGAGCAAGGTGGTCCGCGCCGGGGTCGGCCGCAAGCGGGTGCAGACCCTGGTCATGGTGCTCACCACGATGACGTCCGTGGCGGCCTGCGTCCTCGCCCTCGGGCTGCTGGTCGCCTCCCGGGCGCCGAACCAGCACTCCTTCGAGGACCAGCACGGCGCACACCTCAACGCGCTGTACGCCCCGTCGGCGAGCCCCGCCCAGCTCGCCGCGGCGGCGCACGCGCCCGGGGTGACGGCCTCGGCCGGCCCGTACCCGGCGCTCACCCTCCAGCCGCGCGCCGCCGACACCACGATCCCGCCCTCCGGCAGCCTGCTCCCGCCGATGACGCTGGTCGGCAGGGCGCAGGACGGCCCGATGGACGGCCTGCGGATCGTCAGGGGCCGGTGGGTCGCGGGCCCCGGCGAGGTCGTGTTCCTGAACGGGCACTCCCCGCTCACCGTCGGCGACGGCATGCGCTTCCCGGACCTTCCGGGGCAGCCCGTGCTCAAGGTGGTCGGCATCGCCGACTCCGTCTCCTGGAGCGCGGACGGCTGGATCGCCCCCGAGCAGGTCGCCGGGCTCACGGCGCCCGGCACGGCGCCCGCCTCCCAGTACCTGTACCGCTTCGCCCGGGCCGACACCGACGCCGAGGTGGCGGCCGACCGCGACGCGCTCGCCGCCGCCGTCCCCGGCGGCGCCCTCACCAAGGTCACCTCCTACCTCCCGGTCCGGACGGAGGCCGACCGCACGGCCTCCACCTTCGTCCCCTTCGTCACGGCCTTCGGGGTGCTGGGCCTCGCCCTGTCGGTGCTGATCATCGGCGTGGTGGTCAGCGGGGCCGTCAGCGCGGCCACCCGGCGCATCGGCGTCCTCAAGGCCCTGGGCTTCACCCCGGCCCAGGTGGCCCGCGCCTACGTCGGGCAGGCGCTGGTCCCCGCCGGGATCGGCACGGCGCTCGGCGTGCTGTTCGGCAACCTGCTCTCGGTGCCCGTCCTGGGAATGGCCCACAAGGCGCTGAGCGGGGGCCTGCTCGGCATCCCCGCCTGGGTGGACGTGGTGGTGGCCCTCGCCGCGCTGGCGGCCGTGACGGGCACGGCGCTGGTGCCCGCGCTCCGGGCCGGGCGGCTGCGCACGGTCGAGGCGCTCGCGGTCGGCCGGGCCACGGGCGGCGACACCGGGGGAGGGGCGCTCGGCGCCCCGGGCCGGGGTTCGCGGGGCCGGGGCCTGCGGGGGTGGATCGACGGGCTCCCCGGGCCGCGCGCCCTGAGCCTCGGGCTGGCGAGCCCGCTCAACCGGCCGGTCCGCTCGGCGACCACGGTCGCCGCCGTGGTCCTGGGCACGGTCGGGGTCACCCTCTGCGTCGGGCTGACGCTCTCCCTGGGCACCGTCCAGGACGGCCTGGCGGCCGGACGCTCCAGCACGGTCATGGTCGACGTCCCCTTCGACGCCGACAAGGCCCCCGACCACGTGGACGAGGCGGCCGTGGTCCGGGCCGTCCAGGGCCGCCCCGGCACCCGCGCCTGGTACAGCACCGTGCCGTCCTCGGCGGCCCTGGCGGGCGACACCGGCCGCTCCCAGGTGACGGCCTTCACCGGCGACGCCTCCTGGGACGGGTACCAGATGGTCACCGGCCGCTGGTTCCGGGGCCCGGGGGAGCTCGTGGCGGGTTCCGCCTACCTCCGGGCCAACCGGGCGAAGGTCGGTGACACCGTCACCCTCACCGACCACGGCCGCACCACCCGGGCGACGATCACCGGCGAGGTGCTGGCGAGCAACGACCTCGTCTACCTCGACCGGGCGACGCTCGCCCCGCTGGGGGACCCGGTCCACAGCGAGGCCGTCTCCTTCCACATCGACCTCGCCCCCGGCACCGACGTCCACGGTTACACGGACGGGCTCGACGCCGAGGTCAAGCCGCTGGGCCTGGCGGCCGAGCCGGGCGGGGGCCACCTCAGCATCGTGATGCTGGCGATGAACACCCTGGCCGGGACGCTCACCCTGCTGCTCATCGCGGTCGCGGGCCTCGGGGTGCTCAACACCGTCCTGCTGGACACCCGCGAGCGGGTGCACGACCTCGGCGTGCTCAAGGCGCTCGGCATGTCGCCCCGGCAGACGGTCGGCATGGTCCTCACCTCGGTCTGCGGCAGCGGACTGATCGCCGGCCTGATCGGCGTCCCGCTCGGCATCCTGGTGCACCACCAGGTCATGCCCGCGATGGCCGAGGCCGCCGGCATCGGCGTACCCGACTCGGACCTCACCGTCTTCGACCCCTCGGTGGTGGGGCCGCTGATACTCGGCGGCCTGCTGCTGGCCCTGCTCGGGGCCGCCCTCCCCGCCCTCTGGGCGGCCCGGACCCGGACGGTCACGGCCCTGCGGACGGAGTGACGGGGAGTGGCGGGGGCGCGGGCAGGGCGGGCCCGGCTCCTACGAGCCGCGCCCGCCGGCCCCCGTCAGCCCTCGCCGAACCAGTCCAGCGACTGCCCGTGCGGCCCGGTGAAGGCCACCGGTCGTTCGTCCACGGCGAGGACGAACAGGCCGGTGCGGGCCGGGGCGGCGTGGCGGGGGAGGCGCTCGGCGACGGTCGGCAGCACGGGGAGGGCCTCGTTGGAGATCCAGTGGCCGGGCAGTTCGCGCATGGTCGCGGCGAAGTCCTCCCGGGCCTGCGGCGTCAGGTAGGCGAGTACGGCGCTGTGGAATACCACCGGCGTCGCCCCCTCCGGCGCCTTCGCCACCAACTCCCGTACCGCCGCGTTGAGATCGCCGCGCACCAGGTGCGGAGGTTCGGCCCGGGCGATCCGCACGGCGCCGCGCAGCCGCTCCAGCCGATGGGTCTGCTCCGGCCAGACCAGTGCCTCCAGCCAGCGCATGTCGTCCTCGGAGCGGACGTCCAGCGGGTTGAGGTCGATCCCGGCCCGCCACACCACCTCGGGCATGCGCTTGACGGACTCCGCGTCCACCGGCGCCGGCCCGCTGACCGCGCAGCGCAGCGTGACCGGACCGGGGGTCCCGGCGTACACGGGGGCCCCGAACTCCCCGAGGGCCTCGCCCTCGACGGAGTACCGGTACCGGTACCGGTCCGGATACAGGCACAGCCCCGCCGAGGCGCCCACCTCGATCAGCGCGAGCGGCTGCGGCAGCGAGGCCAGCAGCGGTAGCAGGGTGGCGCACCGCCCGGCCTCGTTGGTCTGGGTGCTCCGCTCGCGCATCGTCGCCGCGATCCCGGCCCAGTGCGCCTCCACCCACGCCCGGAACTCCGGCCAGCCCTCCGTCACCGGCCCGCCCAGGAACCGGACGGCGCCGAACAGCAGGTTCGGCTGCCGCTTGGCCTCCGGCAGTTGCTCCAGCAGTTCGATCAACCGCCCGTCCCCGGCCAGGCGTTCGGCGAGGTCCTCGTAGGCCGCCGAATTGCCGTGCGCCTCGTTCACGGCGAAGCGCCGGTAGAGGCCCTCAACGCCACTGTCCATCGTTCCCATTCCCCTCGAACTTCCTTTCCCGAAAACAGAATTGGATCGACCTTGGCCATGGCTTGGTCATCCCTTTGCCATCCGCTGGACGATCGCTAACCCGGGCCCCGCGAGAGTGAGGCCACCGGAACGAACACCTCCGGAAGCCGCACAACTCCCGATCCTAGGAGGCCCCATGAGGCTCACGTCCCGCACCCTTACCGACTCCCGGACCCGCACCCGCGTCGTGCTCGCCACCGCCGCCGTGGTGGCCGCCGTGGGCACGTTCACCGCCGGGGTCGGCGCCGCCCAGGCGGGGGACGACCGGAGCCGCAAGGGACGGCCGAGCGAGCGCGAGATCGCCGCGCTCTTCGACCAGTGGAACGCGGCGCTGCAGTCCGGCGACGCGGAGGAGGTCGCGGACCGCTACGCCCCGGACGCCGTCCTGCTGCCCACCGCCTCGCCGGTGATTCGCACCGACCGCGCGGGGATCGTCGACTACTTCGAGCACTTCCAGCAGAAGAAGCCGCGCGGCGAGAAGGTCCGCTCGGTGATCCACGTCCTGGACGCCGACTCGGCCGTGGACGCGGGCCTGTACCGCTTCTACCTCACCGACCCGAAGACCGGGGTGACCAAGCCCGTCGAGGCCCGCTACAGCTACGAGTACGAGAAGCGCGGCGGCAAGTGGCTGATCATCAACCACCACTCCTCGGTGATCCCCGCCGCGGGCTGAGCGCGCCGCGCAGCGCGATCCGCACGCACAGCCCGCCGCCGGGCGCGTCCGCGAGGGTCACGGTGCCGCCGTCGTCGGTGACCAACTGCCTGACGACGGCGAGCCCGAGGCCCGAGCCGGACCGCCCGGTGAGGCCCTGGCCGCGCCAGAACCGGTCGAAGGCCCGGGACTTCTCGGCGTCCGACATCCCGGGGCCCTGGTCGAGCACCTCCAGCAGGACCTCCCCCTCCGGCCCGTCCGCTCCGATCCGCACCGTGATCGTCCCGCCGTCCGGCGAGACCTCCAGGGCGTTGGAGAGCACGTTGTCCAGCACCTGCTCCAGCCCGCCCGGCCCGGCCAGCACGGACAGGGCGGGCAGCCGCTCGCCCCCGCCGCCGCCACCGCTCTCGCCCGACCCGCCGTACCCGCCGTACCCGCCCGACCCGCCGGAGGACCCTCCCGCGCCGCCCGCGACCGCCAGGACGACCGACACCCCGCGCTCGGCCGCCGCCGCCCGCCACACGTCCAGCCGCTCCTCGACCAGTTCGCGCAGCGCGACCGGCTCCGGGACGGACACCTTGGCCTCCGCCCGCGCCAGCACCAGCAGCCCGCTGACCAGCCGGCTCATCCGCACCACCTCGGCCGTGGCCTGCTCCACGTCCTCCCGCACGAACTCGTCGTCCACCCCGTCCGCGATGTTGTCCAGGGACAGCCGCAGCGCGGTCAGCGGGGTGCGCAGCTGGTGCGAGGCGTCCGCGACGAAGATCCGCTGCGAGGCGACCAGGGTGTCGAGCCGCTCGGCGCCCTGGTTGAGCGTGCGCGCCAGGGTGCGGGTCTCCTGCGGGCCGGTGACGGGGGAGCGGGCGGTGAGGTCGCCGTCGCCGAACCGGCTGGCCATGTCGTTGAGCTGGCGCAGCGGCTTGGTGAGCAGCCGGGCGACGATCGCACCCAGCCCGGCGGCGACGGCCAGCACCCCGACCGCGAGGACGGCGCGGAAGCCCCAGATCCGCCACAGCCGGTCGGTCAGGTCGGCGGTGGCGTAGCGGATGCGCACCGCGCCGACGATCCGCTGCCGGTCGTCGCGGGCGTGCGCGGGCACGGTGACGACCAGCTCCGGCCCCCAGACCGGGCGCGAGCCCCAGTCGGCGCTGCCGCGCCCCTCCCGCAGCGCCCTGGTCAGCGCGGCGTCCTGGCCGCCTCCGGACGGCGCCGGCGCCGGTACGGGCAGCGGCGGCACGGCCGTCCCGTCCGCCGCCACCGCCTCGACCCGCCCGGGCGTCTCGTCCGCGTACGCCCCCGCGACCCGCGCCAGCGCCTGCCGGGAGGGGGCGTCGCCGTCACCGAGCAGCAGCGCCATGGTGGTCGCCTCGCGCCGCACCGACTCCTCGGTGTCGTCGCGCAGCTGGGCGGTCAGCGTGAACGCCACCGGCACGGTGAACGCGGCCAGTGCCACGCCGACCAGCAGCACGTAGCTGACGATCAGCCGCCGGATCACGGCGAACCGCCGCCGTCACCGCCACCATCACCGCCGCCGTCACCGGGCGCCCCCGGCTCGGGCTCGGGCGCCACGACCAGCCGGAACCCCACCCCGCGCACCGCCTCGATGGCCACCGCCCCCGCGAGCTTGCGCCGCAGCGCCGCCACGTGCACGTCCAGGGTCTTGGTCGGCCCGAACCAGTTGGCGTCCCAGACCGCCTCCATGATCTGCTCGCGCGACATCAGCGCGCCGGGCTCCTCGGTGAGGAAGGACAGCAGGTCGTACTCCTTGGGCGTGAGCGCGACCTCGGCCCCGTCCAGCCGCACCCGGGCGGCCCGGCGGTCCAGCGTCAGCCGGGGCCCGTAGCGGTCGGGCGCGGGGACGACGCGCCCCCCGGTCCCGCCGCCGCCCCCGCCGGTCGCCGCGTCCGGCTCCCTGCCCGGTTCCCCGTCCAGCGCCCCGGGCCGCACCCGCCGCATCACCGCGCGGATGCGGGCGATGACCTCGCGCACGCCGAAGGGCTTGGACACGTAGTCGTCCGCGCCGATCTCCAGCCCGACCACCCGGTCCGTCTCGTCGCTGCGCGCGCTGATCACGATGATCGGCACGTCCCCGCGCCGGCGCAGCGCCCGGCACACGTCCAGGCCGTCGGTGTCGGGCAGCCCGAGGTCCAGCAGCACCAGGTCGTACGGTTCGGACTCGGCCAGCGCCGCCGCCCCGGTGGTCACCCAGGCGACCGCGAAGCCGTACCGCACCAGCCCGCGCCGCAGCGACTCCGCGACCGGCTCATCGTCTTCCACCAGCAATACGCGCACGGTGGCACCCTATTGACCTGCACCGTCCGCCCGAGGGGGCGGGGCAGGCAGAGGGAGGGGGCCGGGAGGGGATCAGCCCCGCCCGGGCCGCAGGTCCAGCCCGGGGCACGGGCGCGGCCGCAACTGCCGCGCCAGCGCCGTCGCGGCGCCCACCACCACCGTCAGCAGCGCGTAGAAGAGCAGCAGCGCCCAGAACGGCGTCGTCGACACGCTCTGGTCCTCGAACCGGCACCACGCGTCCGGCGGCAGCCAGGACGCCCCGGTCTCCAGCAGCTGCCCGCCGCCCGCGATCAGGCCCCGCTCGCAGCGCCGGTCGAAGTCCAGCGACCGCGCGTACAGCAGGCCGTACACCGTGCCCGCCGCCGCGAGGGAGAGCAGCGCCACGGAACAGAGCAGCACCGCCCGTCTTCGCCCGCCGCCCGCCGTACGGATGTTCGTCACCGGGGCAGCGTACCGGCGCGCCCCGACAGGAGCGGCCGGGAGCGCGGGAGCGCGCCGCTCCGCTTCCGGGCCCGCTTCCCGGGCCCGTGGACACCGGCTTCGGGCCCCCGGGATCACCCCAGCAGGCCGCCCAGGTGCCCGTCCTCGGCGAGCAGCCGCCAGGAGCAGCCCGGCGAGGCGAAGGCCGCCGGGTCGACGGCCTCCACCAGCCCGTCCACCACCGTGCTCAGCAGCGACTGCGGGTCGAACACCGCCCAGGTCTCCCGGCTGCTCCTGCCCTCCCAGCGCTCCCACTCGGCACGCAGCCGCCCGTACGTCCACAGCGCGTAGAGCAGGGCGGAGAGGTCCCGGTTGAGGTACGCCTCCGGCTGGCCGTCGTCGTACCAGTCCGGCAGCTCCAGCCGGCCGGTCACGCCGTCCAGGGCGATGGTGAGGTTGGCCGGCCAGTCGCCGAGGGCGAGGAAGCCCCGCTGGTAGGGGCGGTGCTCCTCGCCGTCGAAGTACTCGGGGTACGCCTGCTCCATGGTGACCAGCGGCTCCGCGCAGGCGCCGAACACCGCGCCGCCCGTCGGCAGGCCGATCTCGGTGAGCAGGTGCCGGGTCGGGCCGTGCAGCAGGGCGTCGGGCAGGCTCTCCGGGCGGTAGCGGTGCACCAGGCCGGGGCCGTCCTCCTCGTCGGTGAGCGCCGCCAGCTCCTCCACCAGCTCCCGGCCGATCGCGTACGCCGGCCCGTCCGGCCCGCCGGGCAGCGCGCCCCAGCCGAGCGCCCGCACCAGCAGCGCCGTGTCCCAGTGCGCGGGGGGAGCGGCGGCGGGCCGGTCGAACAGGGCCGGGTCCAGCTCCCGCATCCGCGCCCGCGCCCCGGCCATCACCTCGGCGACCACGGCCGGTCCGCGCCGCCCGTCCAGGGCGTCCGCCCGCAGGGCCCCGTCGGCCACCGCGTCGATCTCCCGCACCAGCCCGGCCAGCGACGGCAGACCGGAGGCCAGCAGGTCCCGGCGCGCGCCGCCGTCACCGAGGAACACCTCGCCGGTGACGCCGTTCAGCAGCACCAGCCCGCCGACCACGGCGAACGGCGCGCGGTACTGCGTCTCACCGAGCACGTACAGCCGCTCGGCCCCCGACGGGAAGTCCCGCAGCGGGCCCTCACCGATCACCCCGAAGTCCAGGAACGCCCCCGACTCCGGCAGCCCCCGCCCCGTCAGGAACTCCCGGCTCCCCGCATGCACCAGCCCACCCGGCAGCCCCGCCGCCACCCGCGCGCACTCCATCCGCCGCCGCCCCCTTCACCATCCACCCCGCCTGAACCACCCTGACCCTAGCGTTCTGTCAGGACACCCCGTCCACGTCGTCGGTGAAGCCGCCCGGGTGCGGCAGCCCGATCCGCTCCAGCGCGGCGGCGACGGCGGGCCAGGAGGAGAGGTCGGGGCAGTACCCGGTGGACCGGTTGCCGACCGTCACCACCTCCCAGCCGTCCGCCGCCACCCCGAACCCGATCTCCCCGGCGCTCATCACCGGCTCCCCGCCGGCGCAGGCCACGTGCTCACTCCGGCGCGGCGCGAGCCGCAACGCGCCGCCGAGGTCGACGACGAAGGTGAACGGCTCCTCCGCCACTCCGACCGTCCCCGCCCAGGCCGCGAACTCCCCCGCCGTCCGCACCACGGCACCAGGCGGCCCGCCCACCTCCCGCAACTCCGGCGGCCCGACATACCGATAGGCCCGCCCGAACCCCTCCTCCACCTCGGCCCCGACACCCCGCTCGGCCAGCCGCGCCCGCCAGAACGCCATCTCCACCGCCGTCCCGGCCAGCCCGAACTCCCGCAGCTCCTCCAGGAGTTCGCGTGTCCGCCGCAGCGAGGCCCCGGTGCCCTCGCGCAGGGCCCGCAGTGCCGCCACCGGATCGGCGAGCGGGCCCGCGAGCCGCAGCCGCGCCGGGCCGTGGGCGGTCAGCAGCGCCTCCCGTACGTCCTGCGGCGCCGGCCCGGGCCCGGAGTGCTCGCACATCGCGTCGTCGCAGCCCGGGCAGAAGGACTCGGCGTCCCAGGCGAGCGTCCGCCCGCCGTCGTCCAGGAACTGCCCGACGCTGCGCACCGCCTCGCCCCCGCACTCGGCGCACCGGACGGCCATCCGCGCCCCTTGCTCCGCGCTCACCGTGCCGGCCTCCGTCACGCGGGCCCGAGGCCGCCGGCCTCCCGGGCGGCGGACTCGACGCGGGCGTGGTGCGCCCGCCACCAGTCGGCGTCGCCGGGGGCGGTGTTGATGCCGTCGGGGCGCTGGCCGACCGTGCCGTCGACGAGTTCGCGGACGAGGTCGGCGTGGCCGGCGTGCCGGTGGGTCTCGGCGATCATGTGGACGAGGACCCGGTGGAGGGTCTGCTCGGGGCGGCCCTCGAAGGGCAGCCGGCCGACCGCGTCGAGCGGCAGTTCCTCGATGACGGCGTCGGAGTGCGCCCAGACCCGCCGGTAGCGTCCGACGATCTCCTCGGTGCTCTCGTCCGCGCGGGCCCACAGGTCGGCGTTCGGCTCGACCTCGCCGGTGAACCACACGGGTGCGGGTTCGGCGAAGGGGCGCTCGAACGTGTCGGCGAAGTACAGGACTTCGGCTCCGGTGACGTGTTTGACGAGGCCCAGCAGGTTGGTGCCGGTGGGGCTCAGGGGCCGGCGGAGGTCGTACTCGGAGAGGCCCTCCAGCTTCCACAGCAGGACGTCGCGGGCGTCCTGGAGGTAGATCCGCAGGTCTGTCTTCTCATCGGTGATCGCCATCCGATCAGTCTGTCGATCACACGAACGGCGTCCACCGCTTTTCCCCGCAGTCGCCCCCCCGCACGGCGTTCGCCGAGGTCACGAGCACCGACAGTGACGAGTGGGGTCGATGAGTCGGACTTGAATCTTTACGAACGGATGTTCGATCCTGGGGCTGTGCCCGTTTTCGAATCTGTTTTCGAATCCACCGTCGAGCGTCCGCCGCTCCGACCGGTGGCGTCCCCGGCTGCCCAGCCATCGGGGGAGGGGCCCGACCGCGCCCGGGGCCTGGTCCCGGTGCCCTCCGCGCTGCGCGAGCTCCTGCCGGACGGCGGGCTGCGGCGCGGCACCGCCGTGTCCGTGGCGGGCGGGGACACCGGGCTGCTGCTGGCCCTGGCCGCCGGGGTGCGGGAGACCGAGGGCGGCTGGGCGGCGGCGATCGGGCTCCCCGACCTCGGTCTGGCCGCCGCCGGCGGGTACGGGCTGGACCTCGGCCGCCTCCTGCTCGCCGACGACCCGGGGGCGCACTGGCCCGAGGTGGTGTCCGTCCTGGCGGGCGCGGTCGACCTGATCATGCTGCGCCCGGACGGCCCCGTCCCGCCGAAGCTGGCCGCCCGGCTGGCGGCGGTGCTGCGCCGCAGCGGCTGCGTGCTGCTGGTGGCCGGGCCCTGGCCGGGGGCGGTGCTGCGGCTCGGCGTGCGCTCCGGGCGCTGGTTCGGACTGGGCGACGGCCACGGGCAGCTCGCCGGGCGCCGGGTGGAGGTCGTGGCCGAGGGCCGGGGCTCGGCGGTGCGCGGCCGCACGGCCCGGCTCTGGCTGCCGGACGAGCACGGCGCGGCCCGCCCGTACGAGGAGCAGCGACAAGTGGAACAACAGCCCGTCGCGGCGGTGGTCTGAGATGGCCGAGGACCGAACCCCCCGGGTGCTGGTGGTCTGGTGCCCGGACTGGCCGGTGGCGGCCGTCACCGGCCTGTCCAGCCAGTCCGGGCACGCCGACGACGCCCCCGGCACCCCGCTGGCGGTCACCGAGGCCGGTCGCATCCTCGCCTGCTCGGCGGGCGCCAGGGCCGCCGGGGTGCGCCAGGGGCAGCGGCTCAAGCTGGCCCAGCGGCTCTGCCCGGAGCTGGAGCTGCGCGACCGCGACCCGGAGGCGGAGACCCGCCGCTTCGAGCCGGTGGTCGCGGCGGTGGAGGCGTTCACGCCCCGGGTGGAGGTGATCCGCCCGGGCCTGTGCGCCATCCCGGTGAAGGGCCCCGGCCGCTACTTCGGCGGCGAGGAGCCGCTGGCGGCCCTGGTCGGCGCGGCGGTGGCGGACGCCCTCGGGCGGCCCCCCGTCCCGGACGCCGTCCCCGGCGCGGTGACCCCCGACACCCCGAACACCCCCCACACCCCGAACACCCCCCACACCCCGAACACCCCGAACACCCCCGATACCCCCGACACCCCGAGCGCCCCCCACACCCCCCGCTCCCAGGTCGGCGTCGCCGACGGCCTCTTCGCCGCCGTCCTCGCCGCCCGCGCGGGCGTCCTGGTCCCGCCCGGCCGGACGGCGGAGTTCCTCGCCCCCTACCCGGTGAGCGCCCTGGGCGAGGAGGCCCCGGCCGAGCTGCTGGACCGCCTCGGCGTGTCCACCGTGGGCGCCTTCGCCGCCCTGCCGCCCAAGGCGGTCGCGGACCGCTTCGGTCCGTCCGGCACGGCCGCCCACCGGCTGGCCCGGGGCCTCCAGCCCCGCCCGCTGGTGCCGCGCGAGGAGGAGCCCGACCTGACCGTCGAGCAGCGCTTCGACCCGCCCGAGGCCCTGGCCGAGCCACTGGTGTTCGTCGCCCGCACGCTCGCCGAGCAGCTGCACCGGCGCCTCGCCGGCGCCGGGCTCACCTGCCGCCGGGTGGCCGTCGAGGTCGCCTGCGCGGACGGGCGGACGGCCTCCCGGCTGTGGCGGCACGAGGGCCGGCTGTCGGCGACGGCGCTGGCCGAACGGGTCCGCTGGCAGCTCCAGGCATGGCAGGGCGCGGGCACCTTCGAGGACGCCGGTGACCAGGGCGGCTTCACCCTGCTCCGCCTCGCCCCCGACGGCCTCTCCCCGGACGAGGGCCGCCAACTCGCCCTCTGGGGCCAGGCCGTGGCCGACGACCGGGTGGAGCGCGCCGTCGCCCGGGTGCAGGCGGTGCTCGGGCACGCCGGGCTGCGCCGGATCGAGCAGGCCGGCGGCCGCGGCCCGGAGGAGCAGGCGGTCCGGGTGCCGTGGGGCGAGCCGTACGAGCCCGCCGCCGCGGCCGACGCCCCCTGGCCCGGACGGCTGCCGGACCTCTGGCCGGCCGTGGTGCTGCGCAGCCCCGCCCCCGTACGGGTCCTGGACGAGGCCGGGCAGCCGGTCACCGTGGACGGCCGGGCGGGGGTGTCGGCCAAGCCCGCCCGGGTCGTGGTCGGCGGCCGGGAGGAGTGGGTGACGGGCTGGACCGGCCCCTGGCCCGCCGTCGAACGCTGGTGGGACCAGTCGGCGGCCCGCCGCCGGGCCCGCTTCCAGGTCGTCCTGGACGGCGGCCGGGCCCTGCTGCTCACCGTGGAGGGAGGTGCGTGGCACCTGGAGGCCGACTACGACTAGCCCGGAAGACCCGAAGGGGGGAACAGCACCGGCACCGGCACGACGAAGGCACCCCCACGACGAAGGCACCCCCACGATGGGCTTCACCAGCCACCCCACCCTCCCCTGGAGCGAACTGCACCGCCGCCTGACCGGCACCCCGCCGGAGCGCCCGGTGGTCGTCCCGCTGCGCCGCCCCACCCCGGAGCCACCCGAGAACACCGGAAGCACCGGAAGCACCGGAAAGAACAACGGCACGCAGCCCTGGGCCGAACTCCACGTCCACTCCGCCTTCAGCTTCCTCGACGGCGCCAGCGACCCCGAGTCCCTGGCCGCCGAGGCCGCCCGCCTCGGCGTGGAGACCCTGGCGATCACCGACCACGACGGCCTCTACGGAGCCGTCCGCCTCGCCGAGGCCGCCAAGGGGACGGGCGTGGCCACCGCCTTCGGCGCCGAGCTGACGATCCGCCACGACGACACCAGCACCGAACACCTGCTGGTCCTCGCCCGCGACCCGTCCGGCTACCGCCGCCTCTCCGCCGCGATCGCCTCCGCCCACCTGGCCGGCGGCGCCAAGGGCCGCCCCGCCTACGACGTCGAGGCGCTCGCCGACGCCCACGGCGGCCACTGGGCGGTGCTCACCGGCTGCCGCCTCGGCCGCGTCCCGGCCGCGCTGCCCGACGAGGACGAGGCGGGCCGCCGCCTCCACACCCTCACCGAGGCGTTCGGCCGCGAGAACGTCCACGTCGAGCTGATCGACCAGTGGATGCCCGGCGACGACCGCCGCAACGACACCCTCGCCGCCCTCGCCGCCCGCCACCGGCTCCCCGTCGTCGCCTCCACCAACGCCCACCACGCCGCCCCCGCCCAGGGCCGCCTCGCCCAGAGCCTCGCCGCCCTGCACGACCGCCGCACCCTCCAGGACGCGGCCGGCTGGACCAGGGCCGCCGGCACCGCGCACCTGCGCTCCGGCCGCGAGATGGCCGCCCGGCTGGCCCGCTTCCCCGGCGTCCGGCACGCCACCGCCGAACTCGGCCGCGCCTGCGCCTTCGACTTCGCCGGGCTCGACCCGGAACTGCCCGGCTACCCCGTCCCCGAGGGCGAGAGCGAGATCAGCCACCTGCGCGCCCTGGTCGCGGCCGGCGGCCCCTCCCGCTTCGGCCCGGGCAACGCCGCCGCCCGCCGCCAGCTCGCCAAGGAACTCGACGTCATCGAGGACCTCGACCTGGCCGGCTACTTCCTGATCGTCCACGACATCGTCGACTTCTGCCGCCGCGAGGACATCTGGTGCCAGGGCCGGGGCTCCGCCGCCAACTCGGCGGTCTGCTACGCCCTCGGCATCACCGCCGTCGACCCGATCCACTACAAGCTGCTCTTCGAACGCTTCCTCTCCACCGCCCGGGACGGGCCGCCCGACATCGACCTGGACATCGAGAACCGCCGCCGCGAGGAGGTCATCCAGTACGTCTACCGCCGCTACGGCCGCGACCACGCCGCCCAGGTCGCCAACGTGATCACCTACCGCCCCCGGCTGGCCATCCGCGACGCGGCCCGGGTGCTCGGCTACCCGCAGGGCCAGGTCGACGCCTTCAGCCGCCAGACCGACTTCCGCTCCGCCCCCGGCGCGGACGCCGTCATCCCCGCCGACGTCCTCTCCCTCGCCACCCAACTCCACGGCCTGCCACGCCATCTGGGCATCCACTCCGGCGGCATGGTGCTCACCCGGGAGCCGATCGGCGAGATCTGCCCCACGGAGTGGGCCCGGATGCCGGGGCGCTCCGTCCTCCAGTGGGACAAGGAGTCCACCGCCGGCGCCGGCCTGGTGAAGATCGACCTGCTCGGCCTCGGCATGCTCGCCGCCCTCCACGACGCCTGCGACCTGATCGCCGAACACCACGGCCCGCGCTACGACCTGGCCACCATCCCGGCCGACGACGCCGGGGTGTACGCGATGCTGCGCCGCGCCGACACCGTGGGCGTGTTCCAGGTCGAGTCCCGCGCCCAGATGGCCACCCTGCCCCGCCTCAAGCCCGACCACTTCTACGACCTGGTCGTCGAGGTCGCCCTCATCCGCCCCGGCCCCATCCAGGGCGGCTCCGTCCACCCCTACCTGCGCCGCCGCGCCGGCGCCGAACCCGCGGGCTGCCCGCACCCGCTGATGGAGAACGCCCTCGGCAAGACCCTCGGCGTGCCGCTGTTCCAGGAGCAGATGATGCAACTCGCCATCGACTGCGCCGGGTTCACCCCCGCCGAGGCCGACCGGCTGCGCCAGGCCATGGGCGCCAAACGCTCCCACGAACGCGTCGCCCGGCTGCGCGAGCGGCTGCTGACCGGCATGGCCGAGCGCGGAATCCCGGCCGAGGTCGCCGAGGACGTCTACGGCAAGATCGAAGCCTTCTCCAACTACGGCTTCCCCGAGAGCCACGCGATCAGCTTCGCCCACCTGGTGTACATCAGCGCCTGGCTCAAGTACCACTACCCGGCGGCCTTCACCTGCGCCCTGCTCGCCAACCAGCCGATGGGCTTCTACTCCCCGCTCAGCCTCGTCGCGGACGTACGCCGCCACGGCGTCCGGGTGCGCGGGGTGGACGTCAACGCCAGCGACCCGCGCCCCACCCTGGAGCCGTACCGGGGCCCCGTCCCCACCCCGCCGCTCACCGCCGGGAAGCCCCAACCCGCCATCCGGCTCGGTCTGTCGACCGTCCGGGGCGTCGGCGCCCCGCAGGCCGAGGCGATCGCCGCCGGCCGCCCCTACGCCGACTTGGAGGACTTCGCCCGCCGCACGGCCCTGCCCGCCCCCGTCCTGGAGGCGCTCGCCACCGCCGGGGCCTTCGACTGCTTCGGGCTGACGAGACGTCAGGCCCTGTGGTCCGCAGGTGTGTTCGCCGGAATCTCGGCCGACCTGCTGCCCGGCACCACCCCCGGTGCCGAGGCCCCCGACCTGCCCGGCATGAGCCCCGTCGAGGAGACCATCGCCGACCTGTGGGCCACCGGCACCTCCGCCACCAGCCACCCCCTCCAGCACCTGCGCGCCCGCCTCGAGCACGGCGGCGCCCTCTCCGCCGCCCAACTCCCGGACGTGCCACCGGGAACGGCCGTGGTCGTCGGCGGCCTCGTCACCCACCGGCAGCGGCCTCCCACGGCCGGCGGAGTGCTCTTCCTCAGCCTGGAGGACGAGACCGGCCTGATCAACGTCATCTGCAACCGCCCGGTCTGGGAGTCGCAGCGCCGCACCGCCCTCGACCGCGCGGGCCTGCTCGTCCACGGCCACATCGAACGCGACCGGGGCGCCACCAATCTGATCGCCACCCGGCTCACCCCGCTGCGCCTGGGGCTCTGAGCGGCTCCGCGGGCGGCTCTGCCCACGGCAGATTCGCCGCAGGCAGAGAAGGCTCCCGGAGCGGCCGTCCGGCGCCGACAGTGGAGAGGACAGCCCCAACTCTTCGGTCAGGAGGACCAGATGGCATCGCTCACCACCTTCGCGCCCCGCGCGGAGGAGGGCGA
This sequence comes from Kitasatospora sp. NPDC051170, assembly GCF_044455705.1. Lineage (NCBI taxonomy): Bacteria > Bacillati > Actinomycetota > Actinomycetes > Kitasatosporales > Streptomycetaceae > Kitasatospora > Kitasatospora sp. NPDC051170. The sequence continues at coordinate 27,571 of NZ_JBITFA010000010.1, forward strand.
CACCCCGCCCAGCCGCTTCGACGACCACCTCTCCGCGAACCTGCTCGGCCAGCGGATCGTCTTCCTCGGCACCCAGGTCGACGACGTCTCCGCCAACCGGGTCTGCGCCCAGCTGCTGCTGCTCTCCGCGGAGGACCCGCGCGCGGACATCAGCCTGTACATCAACAGCCCCGGCGGGTCCGTCACCTCCGGCCTGGCCATCTACGACACCATGCGGCTGATCCCGAACGACGTCGCCACCCTGGCGATGGGATTCGCCGCCAGCATGGGCCAGTTCCTGCTCGGCGTCGGCGCCCCCGGCAAGCGGTTCGCCCTGCCCAACGCGCGGATCATGATGCACCAGCCCTCCGCGGGCATCGGCGGCACCGCCTCGGACATCGAGATCCAGGCGGAGAACCTGGAGTTCACCAAGCGGACCATCGAGCGGATCACCGCCGAGCACACCGGCCAGAGCGAGGAGACCATCCGCCGCGACGGCGACCGCGACCGCTGGTTCACGGCCGAACAGGCCCGCGAGTACGGGATCGTGGACAAGGTGGTCGAGTCGCTCGCCGACATCCGCCCGGCCAACTGGCGTCCGCGAATGGGGCTGTGACATGGGCTCGTACACGGTTCCCTACGTCATCGAGCGCACGGCGCACGGCGAGCGCTCCTACGACGTGTTCAGCCGGCTGCTCAACGAGCGGATCATCTTCCTCGGTACCGAGATCGACGACGGCGTCGCCAACGTGGTCATCGCCCAGCTCCTCCACCTGGAGGCCGCGAACCCCGAGCGCGAGATCGCGATCTACCTCAACTCGCCCGGCGGATCGTTCACTTCGCTGATGGCGATCTACGACACGCTCACCTTCGTGCAGTGCCCGATCTCCACCTTCTGCGTCGGCCAGGCGGCCTCCACGGCGGCCGTGCTGCTCGCGGGAGGGGACCAGGGGCGCAGGTTCGTGCTCCAGCACTCCCGGGTGCTCCTCGGCCAGCCCGCCAGCGGCGGCCGGCGCGGGACGGTCTCCGACCTCAGCCTCGCCGCCAAGGAGATGGTGCGCATCCGCTCCCAGGTGGAGGAGGTCCTCGCCCGGCACACCGGCCACGACCCGGCCACCCTGCGCGCGGACATGGACCGGGACAAGGTGCTTACCGCCGAGGAGGCCGTCGCCTACGGCCTCGCCGACGAGGTGCTCACCCGGCGGCTCGCCTTCTCCGGGCTCTGAGACCGAGGGGCCCGGGGGGCCCGTACGGGCTCACGCCACCAGGCAGAGCGCGTTGCCCACGCCCCGGCCCGACACCTGCCCCGACACCTGCCCCGACATCTGGCTGGACACCGGGCCCGACAGCCGGCTGTGCACCCGGACGGGGGCGTGGACCGGGGCGTGGGCGTAGCGGGTCAACTCCTGCTGGGCGAGCGCGAGGAGGTCGCCCAGGCCCAGCCCGAGGGCCTGGGCCGCGGCCGCGAGCACCTCGGAGGAGGCTTCCTTGCGGCCGCGCTCCAGCTCCGACAGGTACGGCATCGAGATCCGGGCCGCCTCGGCGACGTCCTTCAGCGTCCGTTCCTGGGCCAGCCGTTCGCGCCGCAACACATCGCCGACGAGGTTGCGCCAGAGCGGTTCCCGCCGCACGGGCCGCTGTGGACCCGACAGCGGCCCAGACAGCGGACCCGGCTGCGGAATCGGCTGAGGACCCGCCTGCGCCACGGCCTGCGGGCGCAGCGGGATGACACGGGCTTCCTTCGGCGCATCGATGCTCACCCCTCCAGACTAGGCACCCACGGCGCCAGGGGAAGGGTGCGCCGTTCTGCCCTCGGAGAAGTCGCCACCGAACGACACGACCTACGCAGGCCGCCCCTGCGGCGCCCGCCCCTTGCCCGGTGCGCCCGCGAAGACCTGGGCGATCGGCAGCCAGGCGGTGGCGACCGGCCCGGTGGCGGTCAGCGCGAGGTCGTCGCGGTGGCGGCGCTGGGTGACGAGCAGGCAGAAGTCCAGGGCCGGTCCGGCCACCACGTCCGCGGCCTCCGCCGGGCCGAACGTCCACAACGAACCGTCCGGGCCGGTCAGTTCGAGCCGGACGGGCTGATCCGGCGCGGGCAGACCGTGCAGGGCGAAGGCGAAGCCGAGGGTGCGCAGGCCCAGGTGGGCGATGTGGCGCAGCCGGTCGGTGGGCTCCCGGGCGGCGCCGAGCGCGTCCGCGACGTCCTGACCGTGCGCCCAGGTCTCCATCAGCCGGGCCGTCGCCATCGAGGCGGGCTTCATCGGCGGGCCGAACCAGGGCAGTCTGGCGTCCGCCGGCGCCGCCGCCAGGGCGGCCGCGACCTCGGCCCGCCCGGTGCGCCACCGTTCCAGCAACTGGGCGGGCGCCACGGCGGCACCCTCCTGGGCGCCCGCCTCCACCGGGTCGACCCCGGCGGCCGCGAGCTCCCCGCACCGGCCCTCGCCGCTCAGGGCCGCCCGGAACCCGTCCGGGTCGCGCGCGGCCAGCGCCGTCCAGTCGTCGGTCCAGGCGAGGTGGGCGATCTGGTGCGCCACCGTCCACCCCTCCGCGGGCGTCGCCCGGGCCCACTCCTCGGCCACGAGCCCCGCGACCAGCCCGTCCACCACCGCGCTCTCGGCCGCCAGGTCCGCCAGCAACCCGGCCACCACGTCCGCTGCCGCCATCCGCCGCTCCTCGCCTTCCGTCATCGGTCCACCCATAGCCGAACACACCCCCGCCTACCCACCGGTAGCCAAGCCCTACCCCACGCCCTGCCCCAAGCCCGACCCCACCCCCGTCGTCCGCACCCGAACCGGCCGCGCACGCACCTCTCCCCGCCTCCCGGCATGGGTCGTGTGCGGTGCGTGGAACCACCGCAAACACCCCTGCCGAGGTTCTCGCCACCGCCCGTACCACGTGTGACAATTCCGCGATGACTAGGGCCCGCCCCCGGACCTCCACCAGCCCCGCCACCCCCACGGACCCCGTCGCCCCCGACCCCGCGGTGGACGCGGCGGCCGCCGCGCTGGTGCGGGCCGCCGTCCTCGGGGACCTGGCGCGCCGGGTGGTCGCCGAGTGCGGGGTGGACGTCGGCCTCGTCGGCGTCCCCGACGAACTGCCCTGCGGCGGCATGGTGCTGCGCCACTGGTCCGGCACCCGCGCCGACCTGCTGCACGACCGGCCCGTCCCGGTCGGTACGGGCCTGGGCGGCCGCGCCCTGGCCGAGCGCGCCCCGACCTGGGTGCCGGACTACCGCGCCGCCACGACCATCTCCCACCACCACGACGCCGCCGTCACCGCCGAGGACCTGTACGCCATGCTCACCGTCCCGCTGCTGGACACCGCCGGTACGGTGCACGGCGTGGTGTACGCCTCCCTGCGCGCCGTCGTGCCCTTCGGCGACGTACGGATCGGCGCGGTCGGCTCCCTCGCCCGGACGGCGACCCGCGCGCTGGAGAGGGCCGCCCGGTGGAGCAGGCCCCGCCGCAGGCTCCCGGCCTCCCTCACCCCGCGCGAGCTGGAGGTGCTGCGCTGGGCGGCGACCGGCCGGACGAACCCGGAGATCGCCGCCCACCTGGGCCTGACCTGCAACACCGTGACGGGCTACCTCAAGTCCGCGATGCACAAGCTCGGCGTGCGCAACCGCACCGAACTCGCCCTCGCCGCCCGCGAGTCCGGCCTTCTCAGCTGAACGACAGGGCCGCCGGGTCGAGCAGGGCCGCTCAGTTGACCTGCCGGTCCCGCCCGGCCCAGTACGTCTCGCGCAGCACGAACTTCTGCAGCTTGCCGGTGGCCGTCCGCGGCAGCGCCTCCCTGAACTCCACCGAGGTCGGCGACTTGTAGCCCGCCAGGCGCCCCTTGCAGTGCGCGATCAGATCGGCCTCGGTGACGTCCCCGCGGCCCTCCCGGAGCACGACGAGCGCCTTCACCGTCTCGCCCCACCTCTCGTCCGGCACCCCGATCACCGCGGCCTCGGCGACGGCCGGGTGGGCGTACAGGCAGTCCTCGACCTCGATCGAGGAGACGTTCTCCCCGCCGCTGATGATGACGTCCTTCTTCCGGTCGGAGATGGTCAGCAGCCCGTCCTCCAGCGTGCCGCCGTCCCCGGTGTGGAACCAGTCGCCGCGCAGCGCCTCGGCGCTGGCCTCGGGCTGCTGCCAGTAGCCGTCCAGCACGGTGTTGGAGCGCACCAGCACCTCGCCGGTGTCGTCGATCCACACCCGGACGCCGAGCGCCGGGGTCCCGGCCTTGACGAGCTTCGCGGCCCGGTCGTCGGCGGGAAGCTCGTCCCACTCGGCGCGCGAGCGGTTCACGGTGACGATCGGGGCGGTCTCCGTCAGCCCGTACAACTGCATGAACTCCCAGCCGAGTTGCTCCTCGACCTGCCGCACGACGGAGGTGGGCGGCGGCGCCCCGGCGACGATCATCCGCACCTTGTCCCGGCCGGGTACGGGCCCGTCCCAGTCGGCGGCGGCGTCGAGCACCATCTGCACGACGGCGGGCGCGCCGGAGAGGAACGTCACCCCGTGCCGCTCGATCCGGCGCAGGATCTCCGCGCCGTCGACCTTGCGCAGCACGATGTTCCGCGCGCCCATCCCGGTGAGGACGTACGGCAGCCCCCAGCCGTTGGCGTGGAACATCGGCAGGGTGTGCAGGTACACGTCCCGGTCGCTGACGCCGTAGTGCAGGCCCATCGTGGTGGCGTTCAGCCACACGTTGCGGTGGGTGAGCTGCACGCCCTTGGGCCGGGCGGTGGTGCCGCTGGTGTAGTTGACGGTGGCGGTGGCGTTCTCGTCGATCGCGTACCGGCGCGGGGTGGTGTCGAAGTCGTACAGCACCGCGTCGCTGTCGGCGCCGATGACGAACTTGTGCTTGGCCACCACCCCGTCCAGCGAGTCCGCGAGCTCGGGGTCGACGAGCAGCACGGAGGCCCCGCTCTGCTCGACGATGTACGACACCTCCTCGGCCCTGAGCCGGAAGTTCACCGGCACCAGCACCCGCCCGTACCCGCTGACCCCGAAGAACGAGGTCATCAGCCGCGCCGAGTTGTGCGACACCATCGCGACCCGCTCGCCCGGCCCGACCCCCAGCCGGTCGAGCCCCGCGGCCTGCGCCCGCGCCAGCTCGGCGACCCGTCGATACGTGAGCTCGCCCCAGGATTCGGCCGGCTGCGCCGGCTCGTCGACGATGCCGACCCGATCGCCGTAGACCAGCTCGGCCCGATCGAGGAAGTCCATCACGGAGAGTGGAATCTGCATGCGCCCACTGTTCCCCGTCCGGCCCCCCGCGCACACCCCCGATCGGGGGTGTCGCGCCCGCGGGGCCGCTCCCGCGAGGGAGGCTCGGGTTCCGGTTGCTGAGCCGGGGGCGAACAGGGGGCCGCACGGGATTCAGCGGCGCCGCCCACCTGTTAGGAAGATCGCAGCGACCCGATGGTCGCGACGACCGCTCACCGATGCACGGGGAGAGAACTCAGATGAGCGACGACCACCGGCCCGCCACCCTCTTCGAGGCCGTCGGGGGCCTCGACGCCCTGGAACGGCTCAGCGAGACGTTCTACCGGGGCGTCCTCGCCGACCCGCTGCTCGCGCCGGTCTTCAAGGACTTCACCGCCACCCACGTCCGGCACGTCGCCGTGTGGCTGGCCGAGGTGTTCGACGGCCCGGCCGACTTCACCGGCGAGCTCGGCGGCCACCAGGCCCTGCTGAGCGCCCACCTCGGGCTGAACATCACCGAGGAGCAGCGGCTGCGCTGGATGGAGCTGATGGCCGAGGCCGTCGGCCGCGAGCTGCCCGAGGACGAGGTGCTGCGCAAGCGGGTCCTGGAGTACTTCGACTGGGGCACGAAGATCGCCGAGGACGTCTCCGCCTCCCCGGCCGGCACGGACCTGGGCGAGCCCGGGCCGACGCCGCGCTGGGGCTGGGAGGGGCTCAAGTGACGCTACGGGCACCGGAGGCCCTGCTCGCCGAGGGGCTGCTGCTTCGGCCCTTCGAGGACGCCGACGCGCCCGCCCTGATCGAGGTGTACCGCGACGCGACGCTGCGCCGCTTCACCCGCCTGCCGGTGGAGGACGCCGGATCGGCCGAGCGCTGGCTGGCCGTGCAGTACGAGGGCTGGGCGGCCGGCACCCGGTACTCCTTCGCCGTCCTCGACGCCGACGGGGGAGAGCTGCTCGGCAACGTGGCGCTCAAGCGCGGCGGACCGGCGCGGACGGCGGAGTCGGCCGAGGTCGGCTACTGGACGGCGGCCCCGGCGCGCGGCCGGGGCGTCGCCCCGCGCGGGGTGGAGGCGCTGACGGCCTGGGCGTTCGAGACCTTCGCCCCCTCCGGCCTGCGGTGGATCGACCTGCTGCACCAGGTGGACAACCCCGCCTCCTGCCGGGTGGCGCTCAAGAGCGGCTACGCCTACGAGGAGACGCTCTCCGCCCTCCCGCCGGAGTACCCGGTGGACGGCCACCGGCACGTCCGGAAATGGCTGGACGCACCCGAAGCGCGCGGCCCAGAGTAGGCGCATGGCTTCTCTGGTACGGCATGTGACGATCGACTGCGCGGACCCGTTCGCCCTGGCGGGCTTCTGGGCGAAGGCGCTGGACGGCTCCCTCGCGGAGGACGACGAGGAGGGCGACCCGGCGGCGACGGTGGAGTCGGCCGGCGCCTCGCTGCTCTTCATCCGGGTGCCCGACCCCAAGACGGCGAAGAACCGGGTCCACTTCGACCTCCAGCCGCAGGACCGCACCCGGGACGAGGAGGTCGAGCGCCTGGTCGCCCTGGGCGCCACCGTCCTGGCCGACCACCGCCGCCCGGACGGCACGGGCTGGGTCACCATGGCCGACCCGGAGGGCGGCGAGTTCTGCGTCGAGCGCAGCCGGGCCGAGCGCGTCGCCACCGGCGACGAGTGACTCTCGGTCACTCCGGCCACTCGCCCATGGCCGCCCGCCAGTTCCACGAGGACCTGCGCGGGCGGCCTTCGAGTTCCCCGCGCCCGGTGCACCAGAGCAGGACCTCCCCCGGGTGGGCGGCGGGCACCTGCGGGGCGTCGGGGAAGAGCCGGTCGAGCACCAGGGCGCACAGGTCGGCGGGCGGCAGCCAGGACAGCCCAAGCCCGAGGGTGATGTCGTGGGTGTGCAGGAGGGTCTCGGCGACGCCCATCGCCGCGAAGCCGTGCGGTTCGCAGGGCCCGTGGTGGTACGCGCGCAGCTCGGGCGGGGCGGCGTCGAGGGTGACGGCGAGCAGCTGTCCGGCGGCGGCGACCACGGTGAGCACCTCGGCGGGGGACGCCTCGGGGTGGACGGCGAGGTCGAACGGCAGGTAGCGGTCCCGGGGGCGGGAGGCGACCTGCCCGGCGTAGGCGAGCAGGTCGTGGGCGATGTGGGCGGCGGTCTCGCGGCAGCTCCAGTGCAGCGGTCCGGCGGTGCGGCTCCAGTCGCGGTCCCCGGCGTGCGGGGTGAGCACCCGCAGGGAGGCGTCCAGGGCGGTTCGTACGGCGTCGCCGTTGCGCACGGTCACTCCAGTTCGTGTCGGTGGACGGTCAACACGATAGGGCGAACGCTCGGGCCGTGACAGGAAGTTCATCCGATCATCGACCTGTGCACGCTGCCGGCGGGGCGCTCAGCCCAGCTGGATCGAGCGCTTGGCCAGCCCCATCCAGAAACCGTCGATGACGCTGCGCTGGCTGTCGAGGTCGGCCTCCCCGGCGCCCAGGGTGACGAACAGCGGGGCGAAGTGCTCGGTACGCGGGTGGGCGAGGCGCCCGGCCGGGGCCTTGTGCTCGAAGTCGAGCAGCGCGTCCAGGTCGTGGGCGGCCAGGGCGCGCCGGCCCCAGTCGTCGAACTCGGCCATCACCGAGGTGACCCGGCCGTCGCTGCTGAGCGCCCGCAGGTTGTGGGTGAAGAACCCGCTGCCGACGATCAGCACGCCCTCGTCGCGCAGCGGGGCGAGCCTGCGCCCGATCTCCATGAGCCGCTGCGGGTCCAGGGTGGGCAGGGAGACCTGGAGCACCGGCACGTCGGCCTCCGGGTACATCTCGACCAGCGGGACGTACGCGCCGTGGTCCAGCCCCCGGTCGGGGATGTCCTGGACGGGCGTGCCGGGGGCGCGCAGCAGCTTGCGCACGCGCTCGGCGAGCTCCGGCGCGCCGGGGGCGGCGTAGCGGACCCGGTAGTAGTGCTCGGGGAAGCCCCAGAAGTCGTACACCAGCGGTACGGTCTCGACGGCGCCGAGGGCCAGCGGGGCCTCCTCCCAGTGGGCGGAGACCATCAGCACGGCCTTGGGGTGCGGCAGGTCCGCGGCCCAGGCGGCGAGCTCGCCGGGCCAGACCGGGTCGTCGGCGAGCGGGGGCGCGCCGTGCGAGAGGTACAGGGTGGGCATGCGCTCGGGGGCCGCGGCGGTCATGGCGTCCTCCTTCTCGTCGATTCTTCGTCGATTCTCCGACATGTAGTTCAAATTTGAACCTCTTGCGATCGACGGTACACCTTCGTTCGAATTTGAACAACAGGAGTAGACTTCGCCCCATGTCCTCACCGAACGAACCCCGCTGGCTCGACCAGGACGAGATGGCCGCCTGGCGGGGCTTCGTCGCCGCGAGCAACCTCCTCAACCGCCGCCTGGAGCGTCAGCTGAAGGAGGACGCGGGGCTCTCCCACCAGCAGTACGAGATCCTGGTGCACCTCTCCGCGGCCCCCGGCGACTCCCTGCGGATGACCGAACTCGCCGACAAGCTCATCACCTCCAAGAGCGGCCTCACCTACCAGGTGACCCAGCTGGAGCGCGCGGGCCTGGTCGCCCGCCGCTCCTGCCCCAGCGACGTGCGCGGCGTCTTCGCCGAACTCACCGACCAGGGCCGGGAGATGCTGCGCCAGGCCGCCCCCGGCCACGTCGCCCTGGTGCGCGAGCTGCTGATCGACGTGCTCACCCGCGAGCAGCTGGCCGTCCTCGCCGAGGGCCTCGGCACGGTCAGCGCCCGGCTGCGCCTGGACGAGACGCCGTAGACGAGGCGCCGTAGACACGGGGCGGCGCCGGGGCCGGGGCGCCGCAAGCGGGCACCCCGCCCCCGGAAGGCGCTACCGCCCCGCCTTGGGCCGCAGTTCCGGCGGCAGCGGCGCGGCGCCCGAGCGGCGCACGGCCTCGGCGCGGGCGATCTCGAAGGTCACCACCGGGTCGTCGCCGCCCTTGCTCCACGCGTGGGCGCCGCACCACGGGCCGATCGCCCGGAACTGCTCCAGCGCGACCTGGTACAGCCCGGCCTGCCCGGCGTACGCCGCGAGCAGGTGCCGCAGCCCGGGCAGCCGGTGGTCGTCCGGGCGCACCTGCGCCAGCGAGGCCGCGACCTGCATCAGGCGCCTGCGGCGCTCGTCGGAGGTCATCGAGCCGAGGGTGCCGCGCTCCTCCAGCTCCGACAGCCCGTACAGGTAGACGCCCGCCAGCGGGCTGCCGGCCGGGGCCGCGTCCAGGGCCCGCTCGGCGAAGGCCGTCATCTTCTTGTCGGTGCCGAACCACTTGGCGCACCAGTACTGCAGCCCCTGCCCGTGGCCCGCGTAGTGGTGCGGCGCCCGCTCGACCAGGCCCTTCCACAGCTCCTCGAACTGCTCCGGCTGGTACTGCGCGCCGCGCGCCGCGGTGAGCATGACCACCCAGGGCGCGGGGTTGGCCGGGTCGAGCAGCGAGGCCCGCTTGGCCGCCTCGATGGCGGCCGGCAGCATCGCCCGGAAGGCCTTCATGTCCTCCTCGGGCACCTCGTTCGCGTACTTGCTGCCCCGGATCTCCCACGCCTTGGCCACCATCCGGCTGGCCTCCAGGGCGGCCGCGTCGCAGTCGCCCGGGTCGCCGGCGCGCCAGGCCTTCACCCAGCTCTCGTCCTCGTCGGCGATGGAGTCCAGCAGCTCCAGCCGGAACCAGCGCTCGTCCCAGTCCGTGCCGGCGGCCCGGACGTACGCGGCGGCGGCCCGCCAGTCGCCGGCCCAGGCGGCGTCGGCCACCGCCTGCTGCTCCTTGCGCACGTGCGGGGCGGCCGGCGGGCCGGGGCGGCGGGCGTCGAGCCGCTCGCGCGGGGCGAGCCCGTAGGCGGCCGCGTCGAAGTCGACGTCGACGCGGGCCAGGTTCCCCTTGGTCACGGTGGTCTTGGCGCTGCGCGATCTATTGATCAGCGTGATGATCGAGATGATCACAATCAAGGAAATCAGATGAGTCACGAGGGAGAATCATCCAGGTCGGTCAGGTGTGCGAGCAACGCGGTACCCCTCCCGCGCGACCGGCCCCCGTTCCCGTAAAACCGCTGGCCGGAGGCCGGTTTCCGTGCCAACATGCCCCATATGGGGACGATTCTGCACGGCACCCTCGTCACGCTCCGCCCGGCCACCCCGGAGGACATCCCGGCCCTGGCGGCCATCCGCGCCACGCCCGAGGTGTTCGCCCGCTGGCGCGGCGGGGAGGACCTGGCCGACGAGGTCGCCACGGAACTGGAGGATCCGGAGACGGAGACCTTCGCGGTGGACGTGGGCGGCAAGGTGATCGGCGCCGTGCAGTGGTACGCCAACAACGACGACGAGTACCGCCACGCCGGGATGGACCTCTACCTCGACCCCTCCGTGCACGGCGTGGGCCTGGGCACCGACGCGGTGCGCACCATGGCCCGCCACCTGGTGCGCGACCGCCACTACCACCGGCTGATCATCGACCCGGCCGCCGACAACGCCGCCGCCATCCGCTGCTACACCAAGGTCGGCTTCCGCCCGGTCGGCACCATGCGCCAGTACGAGCGCGGCTCGGACGGGACGTGGCACGACAACCTGCTGATGGATCTGCTCGCGGACGAACTGCTCGACGACTGACGGAGCCCCGCCCGGCCTCGCCCGCCTTCCGCGAATGTGGCGATGCTGTACAGACACCTTGTCAGCCACCCGACCTGAGCTGTACAGACACCTCGACGCCACGGGAGTGATCTGAACTGCTCAACTGGCGTTCTTCCCGATGTACCGAGCAGTAGCTAGCGTTCCTCCGCCGATCCCCGGCGCCCGGCCGACGGGCGTCGGGCCACTCCGGACTGACGGAATCCCTCCCCAGGAGAACGCCCATGCTCTCGCGTCGCACGGCCACCGCCCTCGCCACGGTCACCGCCGCACTGCTGCTCGGCACCATCGCCCCGACGGCCACCGCCGGAACCGCCTCCGCGAGCCCCACCACGCTGTCCGTGTTCGCATTCAACGTCGACCTCGGCACCGCCATCGTCGACAGCACCCAGAACGAGCAGGCCGCCCGCCGCACCCCGGTGGTCGAGCAGATCATCCGTCAGCACAGCGCCGACGTCGTCATCCTGGACGAGAACTTCAACAACACCTCGACCGCCGACATCAACGCCAAGCTCGCCGACCTCTACCCGTACCGCACCCCGGTCGTCGGCCAGAGCTGTTCCGGCGGCGGCTGGACGGGCGTCAGCGGCAACTGCTCCAACTCGTGGTTCGTCATCAACGGCGGCACGATGATCCTCTCGAAGTACCCGATCAGCGCCCAGTACGCGCACGTGTTCTCCAACTCCACGTACGGCACCTGGGACTACCACGCCAACAAGGGCGCGGCGCTGGTCAAGGTGACCAAGAACGGCACCCCCGCCTGGGTCGTCGGCACCCACCTGCAGGCCGACGAGGACGGCACCTCCACCGACACCACCCAGTCCACCCGGCTCGGCCAGCTCGCCGAGATCCGCGCCTGGGTGGACGGCGTCGTCGGCGGCACCGCGCCCGTGCTGATCGGCGGGGACCTCAACGTCGAGTACTTCCACGGCCAGAGCCGCGGCGACTACGCCAACGCCCAGAACGCCGTGAACGGCGTCCTCGGCACCCCCGCCACCGACCCCGCGCAGAACCGCACCACCATGGACTGCCAGGTCTCCTCCTGGTGCCAGTACATGGCGGGCGTCGAGACCTTCCCGAAGGACTACCGGGACGACCTCGACTACGTCGGCTACCTCAACGCCCCCGGCCGCCCGGTGCCCGCCTCGATGTCCACCGTGGCCATCGACTTCGACCCGCAGACCGGCTGGACCCCGGGCCAGCTGGACACCAAGGCGCCCAGCGACCACTACCCGGTCGAGGCGACCTTCCAGCTCAACTGATCCGCACGGCTCAGCCTTCGGCGGCCGCCCGGTCCGGCGCCGGGCAGCCGCAGGAGCGCCGCAGCACCGGCTTGGCCGGGAACGTCCGGGCGCCGGCCGCCCGGAGCTCGGCCCCGCCCAGCACCAGCTCCACCGCCGCCCGGGCCATCGCGTCCTGGGCGGTGGTGACGGTCGTCAGCGACGGGCCGGCGATCACCGCCTCGGCGATGTCGTCGAAGCCCGCCACCGCCAGGTCCTCCGGCACCCGGATGCCCAGGTCGTCGGCGGCCCGCAGCAGGCCGATCGCCTGGTCGTCCGTCGCGCAGAACACGGCGGACGGCCGGTCGGGGCGGGCCAGCAGCGCCAGCGCCTCGGTGTGCGCCCGGACGCGGTCGAACGGCGCCCCGGTCAGCCGGCCCTCGGTCTCCAGCCCGGCCTCGGCCATCGCGGCGGCCCATCCGGCCGTCCGGCAGGTCACCGGGTCGTGCGGGCTCAGCGAGAAGGTGCCGCCGAAGCAGTGCACCCCGGTGTGCCCGTGGCCGAGCAGGTGCCGCACGACCTCGCGGGCGCCGCCCTCGTCGTCCGCCACCACGGCGACGCCGTTCGGGCTCTCCGTGCGGTGGTGCAGCAGCACGACCGGGGTGCCGTCCACCGCGTCGAAGCCGCTCAGGCCCGGGGTGGACGGGTCCTGGGTGACCAGGATCAGTCCGTCCACCTGCATGCCCAGGAAGGCGCGGATGTAGTGGGCCTCACGCTCGTCCGCGTAGTCGGAGTTGCCGATCAGCAGCAGCCGGCCGTGCTCGGTGGCGGCCTGCTCCACGGCGTGGGCGAGCCCGGCGAAGAACGGCTGGCGGGCGTCCGGAACGATCATCCCGAGCAGGTCGGTGCGCCGGCGGGCCATGGCCTGGGCGACCCGGTTGGGCCGGTAGCCGAGCTCCGCCACGGCCGCGAGGACCCGCTCCCGGGTCGCCGCCGCCACCGGGCGCGGCCCGTCGTTGATCACGTAGCTGACGACCGCGGTCGACGTCCCCGCCAGCCGTGCCACATCGTCCCGAGTCACCCTTGCCATGACGGGGAGCCTACACAGCACCCCCGACCAGTGGCTTTCCGCTCGATCGGGCCCCAGCGGTTGCGGGCGGGCCCGCGCCGACCGGAGGGTGGTCGGACGGGCGGCAGCGTGGCCGCCACCGCCCAGGGTGGGGAGCCGTCCGATGAGCTCGCCGTCACACCGCCGGGCCGCACCGGCCGCACCGGCCGCACGGTCCCCGCGCCCCCGGCCCCGCGTCCGCATCCACGCCCGGGCGCGCGCGGCGGCCGCCCCGCCCCCGCACCCCAGGGTCCGGCCGTGGCGCGCCTACGCGGTGGTGGCGACGATCGCGCTGCTCGTCGTCGCGGGGCTGCTGCTCTACCTGGACGAGCGCTCCAGCCGGGGCCAGGCCCAGACGGTGGGCACGGCGCCGGGCCCGGACCGGGTCACCGTGCACGTCGTGCTCCAGCGGGTGGACGCGGCCGCGCAGACGCTGGTCACCAAGGTGCTCGTCCAGCCCGAGGGCTCGCTCGCCCGGGAGGAGAACCTGCTGGTGCCGGCCCAGGACGTGGAGCTGGGGACCACCTCCCTGGAACAGCGCACGCTCCGGTACCCCGCCGGGCAGCAGATCGCGGCCGGAGCCGTCTCCTTCGACCTGTTCGACGGGCGGGTGAGCGACTACCCCTTCGACCACTACCACGCGACCATCGGCTTCAAGGCCACGGCGGGCGGCCGGGAGGTCCCGGTGGTGATCGAGCTGCAGGAGGCCGACCCGTTCTTCGCCTTCAACCGCAGCCCCGGGCCCGCCGAACTCGGCGAGGGGGCGGTGGCCGTCACCGAACGGATCACCCGCTCCCGCAGCACCTTCATCCTCGCCTGGTTCATGATCGCGGCGATGTGGGCGCTCGCCCTGTCCGTCCTGGGCGCCGCCTGGCTGATCGTGCGCCAGCGCCGGGGCCTGCTCTGGCCCGCCCTCGGCTGGATGGCGGCCACCCTGTTCGCCCTCGTCGGCCTGCGCAACGCCGCCCCCGGCGGCCCGCCGATCGGCTCGCTGCTGGACTACGGGGCCTTCTTCTGGGCGGAGCTGCTGGTGGCGGTCGGCCTCACGATGGTGGTCGTGCGCGGCATCCGGATCGAGGGCGGGCACCGGGATCCCCAGTAGTACGCCCGTCAGTACGCGTGGTCCGCGCAGATCTCCTCCGAGAGGCGCAGGGCCCGTTCCGCCTTCGGGCCGCGCAGGGTGAGCAGGGTCTGGGCGAGGGCGTCGACGACGGCCAGGTGGGCGAGGCGGCTGGCGGTGGTCTCCAGGCCGAAGACCAGGTCCTGGCCGCCGGCGACCAGGGTGTGGGTGGCGGTCTCGGTCAGGGGGGAGCGGGCGTAGCTGGACAGGGCGAGGACGGCGGCGCCGGCCTCGCGGGCCCGGCGGGCGGCGTCGACCACCGCCCGGGTGGCGCCGGTGTGGCTGACGGCGAGGCAGACGCCGGTGGGCGGCAGGCCCGAGGCGGCGAGCTGGGCGGTGAACTGGTCGCCGGGGGCGTCCACCGGCAGGCCGAGGGCGCGCAGCCGGTAGGCGAGGTCGAGCACCACCGCGCCGGACAGGCCCATGCCGACCAGCACCACCTGGGAGGCGCCGTCCAGCAGCTCGGCGGCGGCCCGCAGGTCGTCGGGGGTGAGGGTCGCGGTCAGCCCGTCCAGTGCGGCCCGGGAGGTGCGCAGCGTCTCGGCGAGCGCCCGGGAGGCCGGGTCCCCGGATTCGTCCGGGGCGGGCGCGGTGGCCGGGGCGGCCCGGGCGGCGGCGATCTTCAGCTCCTGGTAGCCGCGGAAACCGAGCCGCTGACAGGCCCGGACGACGGAGGAGGAGGCCGTCCCGGCCAGCTCCGCGACATCGCTGACGCTGAGGTGCACCAGGCCGGCGCCGCGGTCGAGCACCACCTGGGCGACGCGCGCCTCGCTGCCGCGCAGCTCGCCGAGCCGGGCCCGGATCTGCGCGGCGAGACCGGATTCCAGCGGCGTGAGAAATTCGGAACGCTCTTCCATGGATCTAGGGTAGCGTGGAATCCGGTTCCAGGCCCATTTGGAATTCCGATGGGCCCTGTCGGAGGGGAGTCCTGTCATGCCCGGAGTCGGTGCCGGAGTCGGGGTCGGTGCGGCCGTGCCGCTGGCCGTCCTCACGGCGGCGGTGCTGCACGCGGTCTGGAACGGCCTGGCGCACCGCGTCCCGGACAAGATGGTCGGCTTCGCGCTGATCAACCTGACGTACACCGCCGTCGGCGTCGTCCTGGCGGTGCTCAATCCGCTGCCCGCGGCCGGCGCCTGGCCGTACCTGCTGGCCTCGGTGGTCGTCCAGGTGACGTCGACGGTGCTGCTGCTGCGGGCCTACGAGCTGGGGGACTTCGGGCAGATGTACCCGATCGCGCGCGGCTCGGCGCCGCTGCTGGTGGCGGTGCTGTCGGTGGCCGTGCTGGGCCAGCACCTGGGCGTCGGCGAGCTGCTGGGCGTGCTGGTGATCTGCTGCGGACTGATCGGGCTGGCCCTCGCGAAGGGCATACCCGGGCGGGCGCAGCTGCCCGCCCTGGGAGCCGCCCTCGGCACCGGCGTGATGATCGCCGGGTACACGGTGCTGGACGGCACCGGCGTGCGGCAGGCGGGGACGCCCGGTGGTTACGTGGCCTGGCTGTTCGTGCTCCAGGGCCCGGTGGTCGCGCTGATCGCGCGCCTGCGGCGCGGCCCCGGGCTGATGACCGGCGTCGGCCCGCTGATACCGGTGGGCGTCCTGGGCGGGGTGCTCTCGCTGACGGCCTACGGCCTGGTCGTGTGGGCGCAGTCCCGGGGGAACCTGGCCTCGATCGCGGCCCTGCGCGAGACGAGCATCGTGATCGCCGCGCTGATCGCCACCGTGGTCTTCCGCGAGCGGCTGGGGCGGCTGCGGATGACCGCGGCCGCCACCGTGCTCGCCGGGATAGCGGTGCTCGAACTCGCCAGGCCTTGAAGGGGGTTGATGCTAAGCGGACTCGGGGACGATCACCGTCAGCGAGGTTTCGACCAGGTCGAAGCCCAGCTGCTCGTAGACCCCGCGGGCCGGGTTGCCCTCCGTCACCACCAGCGTCAGGTGCTCGCCGCCGCGTGCGGCGAGGTCGGCGATGGCCAGGCGCAGCAGGTCCCCGCCGAGGCCACGGTAGCCGCGCCCGGGGTCGCGGAAGACGTCGGCGACCCATGGGCGGCCGTCGCGGTCGGTGAGCGTGAGGCCCGCGATCACGCGGTCCTCGGCGTCCACCGCGAGGAGGCTGGAGGGCAGCAGCGGGCCGATCACCTTCCCGGCGAGCAGCGGGCCGATCCGCTCGGCCACGGCCTGGGCGTCGTCACCGGGGAAGTGGTCCACGTGCCCGGGGGCGAAGGCGGCCCGCCAGGCGGCCAGCAGCTCCTCGGGCGCGCGGTCGCTGGGCACCGCCCGTACGCCCTCGCGCAGCGGCGCCCCGGCCCAGGCGGCCGGCGGGGGATCGGCGCGCAGGTCACGCCGCATGGTGTGGGCGTGGCGCAGGACGGTCGCGCCCTGCGCCGCCAGCTCCCGCCCCAGCTCGGGGGTGCCGGAGACCACCCAGCCGGGCAGCTCGGCCCGGACGAGCGCCGCCGCCTCCGCCGGGTGCTCGGCCCGGCCGTCCACCACCTCCAGCAGGTCCGCCCAGGGCCTGCCCTCCCGTACACCCGGGAGGTAGCTCAGCACCGGCACGCCCCCGCCGTCGCGCCTGATCACCCGGTCCGGCTCAGCCATGGCCCACCCCTGTCCTGTAGATCCTTCGTCGGCGGCCCATGCTCACCACGGAAAGGCGCTCGGGGCAAACGGTTTTCGGTCGCCCGACCCGACCCGGCCTCGCCCGCCCTGCCGCGCGCAGCCCGCCCAGCCCGCCCGGCCCGTCAGGCCACCACCGCCGCCCGGACGCAGAGCACGTCCGGCAGGTGGGACTTGAGCAGCTGCCAGCTCTCGCCCTCGTCGCGGCTGCCGTACACCTCGCCCGTGCGGTTGCCGAAGTAGATCCCCGCCGGGTCGGCGTCGTCGGTGCGCAGCGCGTCGCGCAGCACGATGCCGTAGTGATCCTCGCCGGGCAGCCCCTGGGCGAGCGGCTGCCAGCTGCCGCCGCCGTCGGTGGTGCGGAAGATCCGGCAGCGGCGGCCGGGCGGGATGCGGTCGCCCGAGCCGCCGAGCGGGAAGAGGTACGCGGTGTCGCCCCGGCGCGGGTGCGCGGCGACGGCGAAGCCGAACTCGGCGGGCAGCCCGTCCACGATGGAGTGCCAGCTCGCCCCCCAGTCGTCGCTGCGGTAGACGCCGCCGTGGTTCTGCAGGTAGAGCCGGTCGGGGTGGGCCGGGTCCGGGGCGATCTTGTGCACGCACTGCCCGAACTCGGGGTACTGCCGCTCCTCGGGGAAGAACTCGGCGCGCAGGCCCTGGTTGGACGGCTCCCAGGTGTCGCCGCCGTCCTTGCTGCGGTAGACGCCGCCGCTGGAGACGGCGACCAGCAGCCGCTGCGGGTCGCGCGGGTCGGTCAGGATCGTGTGCAGCCCCTGGCCGCCGTAGCCGGCGCCCCACTCGCTGCGCTGCGGGTGGTTCCACAGCGAGTCGACGAGGGAGAAGCTCTCCCCGCCGTCCGTGGAGCGGAACAGCGCGGCGGGCTCGGTGCCCGCGTAGACGACGCCGGGCGCCTCCGGCCCGGCCGGCTGCAACTGCCAGACCCGGGTGAGGGAGGCGCCCGTGGACTCGGGGAAGCGCACGGCCGGGCTGGCCGGCTCCTGCCAGCTCTCGCCGAGGTCGTCGGAGCGCCAGACCGACGGCCCCCAGTGGCTGCTGTCGGCGCCGACCAGCAGCCGGGTGCGGCCGTCGCGGCGGTCGACGGAGACGGAGTAGATCGCGTTCATCGGGAAGTGCGGGCCGGTGAACTCCCAGGCCAGCCGGTCGCCGCTGCGGCCGAGGAAGAGGCCCTTCTCGGTCCCGACTGCCAACAGCACCTCGGTCATGACTGACACCACCTGATCGCGCGGACGGCCCCCGACCGCCCTGGACGGCCCCCGAGGGCCAGTGTCCCGCCGTCGACCCCCGGCCACCTCTCGCCGCGCCGGTCACCCGGCCGGGCCGTTTGAACCCGGTCGCCCACCGGTCGCCCACCCGTCGGCGTCACCCGTCCGCGTCACCCGTCCGCGTCACCCGTCGGCGCCACCCCCGCCGTTACCCCCGGCAGCCCTCCAGCAGCCGCAGCCACACCTCGCTGATCGTCGGGTACGCGGGCACCGCGTGCCAGAGCCGGTCGATCGGCACCTCGCCGACCACCGCGACGGTCGCCGAGTGCAGCAGTTCCGCGACCCCGGGGCCGACCAGGCAGGCGCCGACGATCACCTCGCGGTCCTGGTCGAAGATCACCCGGGCCCGGCCCCGGTAGCCGTCCGCGTACAGGGAGGCCCCGGCGACGGCGCCGATCTCGTGGTCCACCGCCCGCACCCGCAGCCCGGCCCGCCGGGCGGCCTCCAGGGTCAGCCCGACGGCGGCCACCTCGGGCCGGGTGAACACCACCTGCGGCGCGCCCGCGACGTCCGCGGACGCGGCGTGCGCACCCCAGCGCGAGGTGTCCAGCGCACGCCCCTCGGCACGCGCGGCGATGGCCGCCCCCGTGATCCGGGCCTGGTACTTGCCCTGGTGGGTCAGCAGCGCCCGGTGGTTGACGTCCCCGGCCGCGTACAGCCACCCGCCGTCCACCCCGGCCACCGTGCAGCTGTCGTCCACCGCGAGCCAGTCGCCCGGCCGCAGGCCCACCTGCTCCAGCCCGATGTCGGCCGTGCGCGGCGCCCGGCCCGTCGCGTACAGCACCTCGTCGGCCACGAGCCGCTGCCCGTCGCCGAGGGCGAGGGTCACCGGCCCGGAGCCGTCCGCCCGCTCCAGCGCGGACACCTCGACGCCGAACCGCAGGTCCACCCCGGCCTCCCGCAGGCCCTCCGCCACCAGCTCGCCCGCGAACGGCTCCATCCGGGGCAGCAGCCCGTCGCCGCGCACCAGCAGCGTGACCTGGGAGCCCAGCGCCTGCCAGGCGGCGGCCATCTCCACGCCCACCACCCCGCCGCCGACCACCGCGAGGCGCCCGGGCACGGCGGGGGAGCCGGTGGCCTCCCGGTTGGTCCACGGGTGCGCCTCCGCCAGGCCCGGCACCCCGGAGGGCAGCACCGGACGGCTGCCGGTGCACACGGCGACGGCGTGCCGGGCGGTCAGCACCCGCTCCGAACCGTCCTCCGTCTCCACCGTGACGGTGCGCACGCCCGAGAGGCGGCCGTGGCCGCGCACCAGCTCGATGCCGGTGTCGCGCAGCCACTCCACCTGGCCGTCGTCCTTCCAGTGCGAGGTGAACGAGTCCCGCCGGGCCAGCACCGCGGCCGCGTCCAGCTTCCGCTCGCCCACCGCCTCCCGGCTGCCCGCGACCGCACGGGCGTCGTCCAGCGCCGCCGCCGGGCGCAGCAGCGCCTTGCTGGGCATGCAGGCCCAGTACGAGCACTCGCCGCCGACGAGCTCGGCCTCCACGATCACCGTGCTCAGCCCGGCGGCCACCGTACGGTCGGCCACGTTCTCGCCGGTCGGCCCGGCCCCCAGGACGATGACGTCGTACTCCTCGGCGCTGCTGGTCATGGCCCGGTCCTCCGCGTTGTTCGATGTCCCCGGCCGCCACGTGCGGACACTGTCACCGGGGACGGCGTGGCGACCATCCTTGCCCGCCCGAGCCCGTCCGCGCAGCCGAACACGCGCAACCGGGCCGCGTGAGACCAGTGGCTGTTCACTCCGGGGACAGGGCGGCCAACTCGGCCAGCACCGCCGCCGTGTCGGCCGGGCGGGAGAACATCGGCCAGTGCCCGGTGGGCAGTTCGCGCATCTCCCAGTTCGGCCCGTCCATCCCGGCGAACCACGGGTGGCCGGAGGCGATCATCGCGCGCACCTGCTCCAGCGGGATCGCGCAGCAGACCAGCCCGTGCGCCAGCGCGTCCCGCGCGCCCGTCAGCCGCAGCGCGTCCTCGGCCGCCGCGAGCGGCTGCGGCGTGGCGCGCTCCCGGAAGGCGGCGAGCGCCGCCTCGTCGAGGCCGTCCAGCATGGCGCCGTTCGAGGCGAGCACCTCCTCCCACGGCGGCAGCGGCAGACGGCCGTCGACCGCCGAGGCCTCGGCGCGGGCACGGAACCCGGGCGGCCACATGTCGGCGATGGAACCCCCGTCGGGGATGGGGCCGGCGTCCAGGTAGACCAGACGGCGGACGCGCTCGGGCATCCGGTCGGCCAGCCCGCCCACCGGCGCGCAGGCACCGCTGTGGCCGACCAGCACCACGTCCCACAGGTCCTCGCGGACCAGCAGCTCGGCCAGATCGGCGATCTGGGCCTCCAGGCCGAACTCGCCCACCTCACCCGCCCGTTCGGCGCAACCCGGCAGACTCACCGGGTACACCGCGTGCCCGGCGGCGCGCAGCGGCGCGGCCACCCCGTCCCACGCCCAGGCACCGAGCCAGAAACCGGGGACCAGTACGAACGTGCTCACGGCGGATCACTCCCGTCGTCGATCGGGTTCGCTGTCCCCACCGACTCTAGGACGCGGGAGGGCCCGGGGAGCGGATACTCCCCGGGCCCTCGCGGCGCCGTCACACCACGGCCGTCACACCACGGTCGTCACACCACGGCCGTCACGCTGCGGCCGTCACACCTGGGTCTCGTCCCCGGCCTTCTCCTCGGCGACCTTGCGCTTCACCTCGGCCATGTCCAGCCCCCGGGCCTGGCCGATCAGGTCCTCGAACACCGCCTCCGGCAGCGCGCCGGCCTGGGAGAACACGAGGACGCCCTCACGGATGATCGCCAGCGTCGGGATCGACTGGATGCCGAACGCGGCGGCCAGCTCCTGCTGGGCCTCCGTGTCCACCTTGGTGAACACGAGATCCGGGTGGCGCTCGGCGGCCTTCTCGTACACCGGCGCGAACTGGCGGCACGGGCCGCACCACCCCGCCCAGAAGTCGATGAAGACGAAGTCCTTGCCCTCCGGGCCCGGGACGATCTCGTCGAAGTTCTCCTTGGTCAGTTCGACCGTGCTGCTCATCTCTCGATTCCTTCCCTTCCGGCGGGGCGGCGGTTCAGGCCATGTGCCCGGGACAACGGCGGCCCGTGCCGGGGTATTCCGCGCGCCGTTGAGCACCTCGGCGCCGCCGTCCGTACGGAAGGGCGTCCACCTCCGTCCCACCACCGATCGCGGGAGGCGTCCCATGCGCACCACACCTCGCACCCGCCGGGTCGCCGTGCTGGCCGCCTCCGGCGCGGCCGTGGCCGCGCTGGTCGCGGGCTGCGGCTCGTCCGGCGGCTCGTACGGCAAGCCCGCGCCCTCGACGACACCGAGCGCCCCGGCGAGCCCCTCCAACCCGTCGACCCCGTCGAGCCCGTCGAGCGCGACCCTCCAGACCACGAACGACCCCAAGCTCGGCACGATCGTCACCGACAGCGCCGGCTTCACGCTCTACCGCTTCGACCAGGACCGGAGCAATCCGTCCATGTCCAACTGCAACGGCGGCTGCGCCGTGATCTGGCCGGCCGAGCACGACACCGGCAACGTCACCGTCAAGGGCATCGACTCCAAGCTCGTCGGCAGCGTCACCCGCGCCGACGGCACCAAGCAGGTCACCCTCAACGGCTGGCCGGCCTACCGGTACGCGCCGGACACCAAGCCCGGCGACACCAAGGGCCAGGGCGTCGCGGGCACCTGGTTCGCCCTGACGCCCACCGGCGACAAGGCGGGCGCCACGACCAACCCCATGCCGGCCAACCCGATGCCGGCTACCCCGAAGCCGGCCACCCCGATGCCCGCGAACCCCACCTCGCCGCCGACCAGTGGTTACTGACCGCGATGGTCACTGACCGCGACGGCGGCGGCCCGTCCTCGACGGAGGCACGCAGGTGCGCCACGATGAAACGGTGACCGAGGAGCACCCCGCCGGCGGCCCCGCCGCGCACGGCGCGGGGCCGCCGGACGAGGAGCTGATGCGCGCCCTGTACCACGAGCACGCTGGCCCGCTGTTCGGCTTCGTGCTACACCTGGTCGCCGGCGACCGCCAACGGGCGGAGGACGTCGTCCAGGAGACCCTGGTCCGCGCCTGGCGCAACCTCCACCACCTGGACCCGCAGGCCGGCTCGCTGCGCCCCTGGCTGGTCACCGTCGCCCGCCGGATCGTCATCGACGGCCACCGCGGCGCCCTCGCCCGCCCCCGCGAGGTCGGCGACGCCCCGCTGGAACTGCTGCCCGCCGCGGACGAACTCGACCGCGCCCTACGGATGATGACCATCACCGACGCCCTCGGCGACCTCACGCCCGCCCACCGCGAGATCATCGTCGAGACCTACCTCAAGGGCCGCACCGCCGCCGAGGCCGCCACCGAACTCGGCATCCCGGCCGGAACCGTCCGGTCCCGGGTGTTCTACGCGCTGCGCGCGCTGCGGCTCGCGCTGGAGGAACGGGGAGTGACATCGTGACCGACCACGTCGACGCCGGTGCGTACGTCCTCGGCCTGCTGGAGCCCGCCGAGCGCGCCGCCTTCGAGCACCACCTCGCCACCTGCCCGCAATGCGCCGAGCAGGTGCGCGAACTCTCGCCCGTCGAGCCGCTGCTGGCCGAGTACGCCGCCTCCGCCCGGGCCTCCGGCCTGGACCCGGCCGACACCGCCCCCCACCCCGGCGGACACCTGCTCGACCGCCTCGTCGCCGAGGCCACCGCCGTCCGCCGCCGCGGCCGCGTACGGCGCCTGGTCCTCGCCCTGGCCGCCACCGCGATGCTGGTCGCCGGCCCCGCCGTCACCGCCGCCGTGATCACCGCCGACTCCGGCCCCGCAGTCGTCGCCCTCGCCGACAGCTTCACCGCCACCGACCCGACCACCGGGGCCCAGGCCACCGTCGGCCTCGGCCCCACCACCTGGGGCAGCCGCGTCACCCTCCAACTCGCCGGCGTCCAGGGCCCGTTGACCTGCACCCTCGTCGCCGTCCCCACCACCGGCCAACCCCAGCCCGTCACCACCTGGACCATCCCCCCGGGCGGCTACCCGACCCTCCACACCGACGGCGGCACGGGCCTCCAGCCCGCCCAGATCGACCACTTCGAAGTCCGCGTCCAGCCCACCGGCACCGTCCTCGTCACCATCCCGACCAACCACAGCTGACGGCTACGCCCCGGACACCGTCAGCCGCCCCACCCGGACGGCCCCGCTCTCCACCGGCCAGTGCGGATTCGGCCCGCGTTCCTTCGCCCGGTGCTGCCGCCGCCACAGCCCCGCCCAGCCGCCGTCACCCGCCCGCCCCGTCGCCCGGAACCGGTGCAGTTCCCCGCACGGGCACCCCTCCAGCACCCGCCCGCACGCCCGGCACAGCCCGATGCCCCCGTGCGCGTTCGGCACCCGCACCACCGGCCCCTCCTCCCCGCACGCCGGGCACCCCGGCAGCTCCACGCCGTCCAGCAGCGCGTTCTGCCGCCGCACGTACGCGGGCAGGCCCAACTGCGGGTGCAGGAACGGGTCGCAGCGCCACGCCGCGTCCGGCGAGTCCCACGGGTGCACCCGCCACCACGGCGTCACCGAAGGCCGCCGCCGCCCGGCCCGCTTCTCCTCCCGCCGCCGCGCGTCGTACTCCCCGGCCCGCGCCAGCCACAGCACCCGCGCCTCGTGCAGCTCCTCCACCGCCCGCCCCAGCGCCGCCGGGTCGGCCTCCAGCCGCCGGGGCATCCCGGCGCTCACGGTCAGGTGGTGGTAGGTCGCCCGGAACCCGTACGGGGCGAACTCCGTCAGACAGGTCCGCAGCGCACTGTGCCGCCGGTACAGCGGAAGCCCGGCGTCGTGCACCCGGGCCCGGTGGGTCAGGAAGCTGGTCACGCGCCGGGCTCCGGGGCCAGCCCCCGGGTGAGGGCGGCCGTGAGGGTCTCGGCCCGCCCGGGGAGCTGGCGCCGCGCCCGACTCCCGGCCAGGCGGACGAAGTCACGCAGGCCCTGCTCGGCCGCCGCGAGCGGGCGGCGCAGTTCGTCGACGGGCAGCTCGATGACCGGGCCGCCCTCGACGGAGGCGTCCGGGGTCAGCCGCACCGTCGCGCCGAACCGCTCGGCCCGGGCGTCCGGGTCGTGGCCGAACCAGCCCTCGCCGGGCCCGTCCGTCACGTCCAGCCACTCGTGGCGGTCCTCCAGGCCCGTGCGGCAGCCGGGGTCGAAGACGGCGCCGGTGTTGGCCTCGGCGAGCTGCCACACCGCCGTGGCGACGTCCAGAAGTCCGGTGCGGCCGTCCAGCACCAGAAGGCCGTACGGCCGGCCGGTGTCCGTGGGCCACAGCGCGAAGCCCGAGGGGGAACCGACCTCCAGCACGGGCTGCATCCGCATCATGCCGCGATGATGCCGGACGGCCCCGCCGGGCCGCCACGGGATTCGGGGCCGCGCCACTGGCCTGGTGTTCACCCTGGGTGCGGCGCACTCTGGAGGGGTAACCGATGGAGGTGATCCGCCATGCAGACTCTGGTCGGTTGGCACATCGAGATGGAGTTCCGCGAGGAGGGCGCGCGTACGACCGCCGCCGCCCTGCTCAGGCTCGGCGACGGGACCGAGGTGCGGGCACACGGCTACAGCAGCCGGCACCCGTCCGACCCGGAGCAGCTGCGGGTGGGCGAGGAGATCGCCGGCGCCCGGGCGCTCAACGACCTCGCCTCGCAGCTGCTCACCAAGGCCCACGGCGAGATCCAGGAGGTCAGCCCCGTTCCGACCCACCCGCTGTCCTGAGCTCCCGGCTCCGCCCGGTCGACCTGTTCGACCTTTTCGACCCGGTCAGTTCGGGCAGTACGTCGTCGGCGGCAGCCACTCCGGCCCGACGAGCCGCTGCTCCAGCTCGTCGAGCGTGACCCGGATGCCGACCGTCCCGGCCAGCCCGAGCCGCATCCGGCTGCGGGCGAGCCGGAAGAGCGCCGTCAGGCCGTACTTGTTGATCAGCGAGGTGCGGTAGCGGGCGGTGTCGTCCTCGTCGCAGAGCCGGGCGCGGGCCGGGAGGCGGCGGCCGGTGGGGCGGCCGTGGGCGTCGCAGGGGCCGATCAGCACGCGGGGGTGGCGGCGGATGCGTTCGGCCTCACCGGAGTGGGCGGGTGCCCACAGGCCGAGCGCGGTGCCGTCGGCCACCACCCACAGCGAGGAGTCCAGGCGGCTGCCGTCATCGCAGAAGGTGGTCAGCAGCAGGTATCTGCTGTCGGCGAGCTGGTCCGTTCGGCGCCGGTCCGTTCGGCGCCGGTCCGTTCGACGGTGCACGACGACCTCCCTCGGGCATCGCGGCGGGTGCTCCCATTCTCGCCGAGCGGGGCCGCCGCATCGAGAGCGGAAGGCGCCAATGCGGGCGGCCCGCCCGGTGTCCACCGTTCGTGGACACCGGACGGGCCGCGTTCGCACCCGAGTGAGCCCCGAGGGGCCGTTCGAGGGGTCAGTGCGCCATCACCGGCACGTCGTTGTGCTCGACGGTCTCCGCACCGGAGGCCTCGCCCCTGCTCGCGCCGGGCCGGCCGGCGTTGATCAGGGTGAAGGCGATCAGGGCGGCGGTCACCAGGATGCCGAAGGACACCCAGATCGCGGTCGTGAAGCCGTGCACCATGCCCTGGAGCTGCAGCGCCTTGTCGGTGGGAGCGACGTGGTGCGAGGTCAGCCAGGTGGTGGTGGCGCTGGCCGCGATGGTGTTGAGCAGCGCGGTGCCGATGGCGCCGCCGACCTGCTGCGAGGTGTTGACCATCGCCGAGGCGACGCCCGCGTCGCGCGGCTGGACGCCGTGCGTGGCCAGGCTCATCGCCGGCATGAAGGCCGTACCCATGCCGAGGCCCATCAGGACGAGGCCGGGCAGGATCAGCGCCGGGTACGAGGTGTCGGTGCCGATGTGGGTCAGCAGGAACATGCCGACCGAGGCGGTCAGGAAGCCGGGCGCCATCAGGTAGCGCGCCGGGACGCGGGTCATCAGCCGGGCGCCGATCTGCGTGGAGCCGGTGATCATGCCCGCCACCATCGGCAGGAAGGCCACACCGGTCAGGACCGGGCTGTAGTCGCGCACGACCTGCAGGTAGTAGGTCAGGAACAGGAACAGGCCGAACATGCCGATCACGGCCAGGCCCAGCGACAGGTACACCCCGCCGCGGTTGCGGTCCAGCACCACGCGCAGCGGCAGCAGCGGGGCCTTGACCCGGCTCTCCACCACCACGAAGGCGCCGAGCAGCACGACGGCCGCGGCGAACAGGCCCAGGGTGCCGCCGGCCAGCCAGCCGTCGGACTCGGCGCGGGTGAACCCGTACACGAGGGAGACCAGGCCCGTGGTCACCAGCACGACGCCGGGGACGTCCAGCCTGTTGCGGTTGCGGCCCTCGGAGGGCTCGCGGATCACCATCAGGGCGCCGGCGATCGCCGCGACGGCGAACGGGATGTTGACGAAGAAGGTCCAGCGCCAGTTCAGGTACTCGGTCAGCGCGCCGCCGAGGATCAGGCCTATCGCGCCGCCACCGCCGGCGATGGCGCCGTAGATGCCGAACGCCTTGGCGCGCTCCTTCGCCTCGGTGAAGGTCACCGCGAGCAGCGAGAGCGCGGCCGGGGCGAGCAGGGCACCGAAGACGCCCTGCAGGGCGCGGGAGCCGAGCAGCATCGCGGTGTTGGCCGCGGCGCCGCCGAGGGCGGAGGCGAGGGCGAAGCCGGTCAGGCCGACCACGAAGGTCCGCTTGCGGCCCCACAGGTCGGCGATGCGGCCGCCGAACAGCAGCAGGCCGCCGAAGGCCAGCGCGTAGGCGGTGATCACCCACTGGCGGTTGCCGTCCGTGATGCCCAGGTCGCGCTGGGCGGAGGGCAGGGCGATGTTCACGATGGTCGCGTCGAGCACGACCATCAGCTGGGCGAGGCCGATGAAGATCAGCGCCTTCCAGCGCCTCGGATCGGCCGACGTCGCCGCGAGGGCGTCGTTCTGGGGCATGGGGGTACTCACTTCAGGGTGCGTGGTGCGTGCGAGAACGGCGGTGCGCCGTACGGGATGCCGGGCGTGCCGGAACATGGCCTCGGCGCATCGGTGCGCCCGGCCGGTCGGGTCTAGCGTCTCTACGTGGTTGCGTCTCTACGTCGTTGCGTGGTCAGTGCCTGGACTGCTGGAAGTCCTCGAAGGTCGCCGCCCGTCCGGGCAGCGTCGAGCGGGCGGGCGCCCGCAGACCGTCCAGGAACAGCTGCAGGTGCCGGTGGACGAACTCGTCGAGCAGCCCGCACGTGGTGCCCGGCAGCGGCCGGGTCAGCTGGCTGATCGCGATGAACAGGTCACCGTGGTCGGCGTCCGGGCGCATCTCGCCCGCGTCCCGGGCGCGGTCCATCAGACCGCACACGGCGGCCCGAAGGCGCTCCCGGATCTCGACCAACTCGGGGTCGTTCGGGTCGACATGGCCGGTGAAGAGCGCGCACAGCCCGCCGACCTTCTCCGCCACGGCCCCGTGCGCGAACCGCTGAAGAGCCTCGAACGGACCGCCCCCGCCGGGGGCCGAAGCCTCCGTGGTGGCTGTCTCGGCGAGCGCCAGAATGCGGTTCTTGACGAGGATCGCCACCTCGCGGATCAGCGACGCCCGGTCCGGAAAGTTCCGGTACAGCGTGGCATTGCCGACCCCCGCCCGCTTCGCGATCTCGTCCAACGGCGCATCCGCACCGTCCTCGACGAACACGTCCCGGGCCGCCAGCACGATCCGCTCCCTGTTCCGGCTCGCATCCGCACGCAGCTTCGGCGTACGCACACTCCCCGCAACACGGGCCGATCCAGCGGCGACGGTGGTCACGACGACTCCTCCAACATACCGGGGAACTTCTCCCCGCTTCTGCCAACGTACTCACAAACGGGGAATCTGTCCCCGGAATTTCCCCCACCCATGTGACCTGCGTCACATCTCTGCCCCTTCCCGATGTCCCGAGTATCGGGGTCATAACGTACGGTCGCGGCATGACTACGGATATCGGGAGACGGCTCCGGCCGCAGATGCTGCCCGAGGAGTTCGAGGAACTCGCACGTCTCGCGTTCCGAACGATCGAGGGCCTCCGGCTCGAGTTCCTCGGCGGCCGTCTGGCGGTCAGGCCGCGATCGGATGGCGACCATGGCCGCGTCGTCGAGTGGCTGGTGCGCCGATGCCTCCAGGCGCGGCCGGAGCTGTT
Source organism: Kitasatospora sp. NPDC051170 (assembly GCF_044455705.1). Taxonomy (NCBI): domain Bacteria; kingdom Bacillati; phylum Actinomycetota; class Actinomycetes; order Kitasatosporales; family Streptomycetaceae; genus Kitasatospora; species Kitasatospora sp. NPDC051170. The sequence continues at coordinate 55,843 of NZ_JBITFA010000010.1, forward strand.
TCTGCACCGCCACGGCCTCAAGGTGCACCGGTCCCGGAACGGACGCGCCAACCCGGACGGAATCCTCGCGCACGCCGAGGCGTTCGTCGGCCTGGGCCCGTGGGTCGGCGCCGAGGCGGTTCTGATGGTCGTCGAAATCACCCTCGCCGAGGTCGAAGCCGACCAGCGGGCGCGTGTCGAGAAGCCCCGTGCCTACGCCGAGACCGGCATCCCCCTCTACCTGCTGATCGACCGCGACTCCGCCGAGGTCGTCGTCCACAGCGATCCCGCCGGAGTCCGCTACGAGACCGTCCGGACCCTTCCCTTCGGCAAGACCGTCCACCTCCCCGACCCCGTCGGCATCCCGCTCGACACCGAGCCGCTGAAGAACTGGGTGCGCTGAGCCCGGCCTGCCTTCCCCGGGGCCGTACGGGTGGGCGCCTAGGGTGGGGGCGTCCCGGGCGGCCGGAGGGCCGTGGGGTGGCCGGGTGGGTGGAGGAGGTTCGCGATGGTCGGCGGTGAGATGGCTGCCCGGGTGCGGTGTGTGGCGGCGGTGCCGTGCTGGGTGAGCCTGATGACCCGGGACCTGGTGGGGGCGGAGGAGTTCTACGGGCCGCTGCTGGGCTGGGAGTTCGAGCAGGCTCCGGATCGCCTGGGGCCGTACGTGCACGCCGTCACCGGCGGGGAGGCCGTGGCCGGGCTGGGGACGGCGGAGGGCGGGGCGATCCCCTACGCGTGGACCTGCTACTTCGGGACGGAGAGCGCCGACGCCGCCGCCGACGCGGTGCGCGAGCGCGGTGCCACCCTCGCTGTGGGGCCGCTGGGCTTCGACGCCGGGCGGGTCGCCTTCGCCGCGGACCCGGCGGGCGCGGTGTTCGGCATCTGGGAGGGCCCGCTCGGGCGCGCCCGCAGGCTCGACCTGCCCGGCGCTCCGGTCTGGATCGAGCTGCGCACCCCGGACCCGTTCGCGGCGGCCCTCTTCTACGGGGAGGTGTTCCGCTGGGACGGCCGGGATCCGGAGCGCTTCGACGTCCGCTGGGAGCACGACCGGGTGGTGCTGCGCGCCGAGGGCCACAGCGTCGCGGCGCTGGCCAAGGAGGAGTCGCAGGCCCCGAGCGGACTGCCGCCGCACTGGGAGGTGTCCTTCGCCGTCCCGGACGCCGACCGCGCCCTCGCCCGGGCCGTGGAGCTGGGCGGTGCGGCGTTCGGCCCCGCCTTCGACTCCCCGTACGGGCGGGTCGCGCGTCTGCGGGACCGCGAGGGCGGGCGCTTCGCGGTGATCAGCGCCAAGAGTTGAGGAACCGGGGTCGCTAGCCCAGCTCCGCCCGGGCCTGCCGCAGCCGGTCGCCGAGCTCCGCCCGGGCGGCTGCCGGGAGGGCCTTGCGGGCGGCGGGGAAGAGGGCCTTCTCCTCCCCGGCCAGGTGCCGGCGCAGGGTGTCGGCGAGGCCGCGCAGCAGGGTGGCGAAGGCGGGGTCGTCGGGCTGCACGCCCTGGAGGTCGGAGAGGTACTGCCCGATCGCCAGGTGGTCGTGGATGCTGCTGAACACCAGCGCCCCGCCGCCGGGGACGTCGTGCTGCACCACCGGGAACAGGTGCTCCTCCTCGGCTGCGCAGTGGGTGAAGAGCAGGTCGGTGAGCCGCGCCAGCAGGTCACCGCGCTCGGCGGAGCCCGGGGGCGCCGCCTCGATGCGGTCCAGCAGTTCGAGGAGCTCCCGGTGGTCGGCGGCGAACTCGCCGAGGATGTCCGGCCTGCGGCTCATGGCGCTCCCGCCTTTCGCGCGGTCCCCACTGGGTCACCGGGAGCCGCCGACGACCGGTGGCCCCCGTACTGTCCAGTATCCGGCGCCGCGCGCCCGTACACCCGGGAGGCGGGGGGTGGGAGACCGATCAGCCCCGGTCGCGTCGCCCGGCGACGGCGAGGAGCCGGGTCTGGGCGGGGGCGTCGGCCGGGACGGGCACCGGCGGGTCGAAGAGGCCGCTGCCGGACAGGTCGCCGTAGCCGCCCATCTGCTCCAGGGCGAAGTCGACGAGGCGTGCCGGGAGCCGGGTGAGGTGGCCGATGCCCTCGGCGAGGTCCCAGCTGTGGATGACCAGGTCGGTGGTGAGCTGGTCCAGGTAGTAGCGCCCGGAGACGTCCCCGAAGGAGAGGTGGACGGTCAGGTCGGTGGCGCCGGGGACGGCGAAGGCGCGCTCGGCGGCGGTGGCGGCGTCCGTCCAGGCGGCGACCGGGTCCTCGCCGAGGACGTCGCCGTCGAAGCGCCCGCCGACCTCGGCGATGGTGGAGCCCATCAGCAGCTCGGGCACCCAGAGCTGCTCGCCGGTGAGGTGGTTGACGAGGTCGCGGACGGACCAGTCGGCGCACGGGGTGGGGGAGTCCCACTGTTCGGGGGTGACCAGCCGGACGCGCTCGCCGAAGGCGGCCAGCGCCTCGGCGTAGGGGGCCGTCGCGTCCGGGTCCTGCCGGTGTCGGGTCATGCCTCCACCCTGCCCCGCCCCCGGCGCGGGCCGCTACTCGCCCAGGAGTCCCGGGAGCCCCGGGGCTCCTCGAAACCCGTCAGTTGTTCCAATTTGAACTTCGGGGTACGGTCAGGGAGCGGCAGGTTCAAATTTGAACAACCCGCGAACCCCCTGTTGACGACCGATGACCCCGATCGATGGAGACGCGCATGCCGAGCAGCAGCCCGCGCACGACCGCCCCCACCTCCCCGCACGCCTACGACGCCGGACTCCTGCTCCTGCGCCTCGTCCTCGGCCTGACCATGGCCGCCCACGGCAGCCAGAAGCTGTTCGGCTGGTTCGGCGGTGGCGGGATCGACGGCACCGGCCAGTTCTTCACCATGAGCGGCTACCCGGCCGGCAATGCGATGGCCGTGGTCGCGGGCCTCACCGAGACCCTCGGCGGCCTCGCCCTCGCCGTGGGCCTGCTGACCCCGCTGGCCGGCGCCGCGATCGTCGGCACCATGGTCAACGCGATCGCCGTCACCTGGGGCGGCGGCTTCTTCGCCCCCAAGGGCGGCGAGTACGAGTACCTGCTGACGGCCGGTGCCGCCGCTCTCGCCCTGACGGGCCCCGGCCGCTACGCCGTGGACCGCTTCCTGCCCGTGGTGCGCGCGCACCGACTGGCATACGGCGTGGCCGCGGTGCTGGTGGGCCTGGCGACGGCCGGGGTCATCCTGCTGCTGCGCAAGTAACCCCTCCGGGTGGTACGGCCGGCGACTACGGATGTAGTGCCACTACGGACGTAGTCCCACCGTGGGAGTGGCGCCGACGGAGACGTCGGCGCCACTCCCACGGCCGTTTCCAGGGCCGCCGCCGTTCTCACGCCCCGATCCGCACCAGCGCCAGCGTGATGTTGTCCGGCCCGCCCGCCTCGATCGCCGCCCGCCACAGCTCGAACGCCGCTTTGCCGTCGGACCGGTCGCCTCCGTCCGCCCGGTCGGCGCCCTCGGGCGGCCGGGCGAGCAGGGCGGCGAGCTCCTCCTCCGGCACCGGGTCCGTCAGGCCGTCGCTGCACACCAGGTACCGGTCGCCGGGGGCCAGCGGTTCGGCGCGTACGTGCGGTTCGACGAAGGTGAGCCCGAGCGAGCCGCCGAGGGTCTGGGTGACCACCGAGGTGGTGCGCCGCCCGGGCGGCAGTGGCGGGCTGTCGTCCACGCTGACCCGGCGCAGCCCGTCCGCCGTGACGCGGTAGACCCGGCTGTCGCCGACGTTGAAGACGAGCACCTGCTCGGGCAGCAGCACCAGCCCGGCGACGGTGGTGCCCATCGCGGCCAGTTCCGGCTCCCCGGCGGCGGCCGCGTAGACGGCCCGGTTGCACTCCTGGAGTTCGGCCCGTACGGCCTCCTCCCCGTCGAGCGCGCCGCCCGCCGCCGCGAGCCGCCGGGCGACCAGCGCGCTGGCGACCTCGCCGCCGGGGTGCCCGCCGAGCCCGTCCGCCACCGCGACCACACAGGGCGGGCCGAGCGGGAACAGGAGGGTCTGCGGGTTGTCGGTCACGGTGGAGCAGAGCGTCCACGGGCCGACCGTCAGGCTGTCCTCGTTGTGTTCGCGCACCAGGCCCTCGTGGCTCAGCGCGCTCACCGCGATGTACGCCGCCATCGCTCCGCCGTCCTTCCGCCCTTCGTCGGTCCTCCTCCCATTGTCGGCGGGGGGAATACAAGCCGCCGCCCGGATGCTAGGGTGGTTGAAAGTTGAACGAACCAGGGCGAGGGGCCCCGGGCAGACCAGGAGTGTGGTGAGCACCATGCAGTTCGGAATCTTCACCGTCGGCGACGTCACCCAGGACCCGACCACCGGCCGCACCCCGAGCGAGCACGAGCGGATCAAGGCGATGGTGGCCATCGCGCGCAAGGCCGAGGAGGTCGGCCTGGACGTCTTCGCGACCGGCGAGCACCACAACCCGCCGTTCGTGCCGTCCTCGCCGACGACCATGCTCGGCTACGTCGCCGCGCAGACCGACCGCATCATCCTCTCCACCTCGACCACGCTGATCACCACCAACGACCCGGTGAAGATCGCCGAGGACTTCGCGATGCTCCAGCACCTCGCCGAGGGCCGGGTGGACGTCATGATGGGCCGCGGCAACACCGGCCCGGTCTACCCGTGGTTCGGCAAGGACATCCGCCAGGGCATCCCGCTCGCGATCGAGAACTACGCGCTGCTGCACCAGCTGTGGCGCGAGGACGTGGTGGACTGGCAGGGCCGCTTCCGTACCCCGCTGCAGTCCTTCACCTCCACCCCGCGCCCGCTGGACGGCGTCCCGCCGTTCGTCTGGCACGGCTCGATCCGCAGCCCCGAGATCGCCGAGCAGGCCGCCTACTACGGCGACGGCTTCTTCGCGAACAACATCTTCTGGCCCAAGGAGCACTTCCAGAAGCTGATCGAGCTCTACCGCGAGCGCTACGCCCACTACGGCCACGGCACCCCCGAGCAGGCGGTCGTCGGGCTCGGCGGGCAGGTGTTCATGCGCAGGAACTCCCAGGACGCGGTGCGCGAGTTCCGTCCGTACTTCGACAACGCGCCGGTGTACGGGCACGGGCCCTCGCTGGAGGAGTTCACCGAGCAGACCCCGCTGACCGTGGGCAGCCCGCAGGAGGTCATCGAGAAGACGCTGGCCTTCCGCGAGACCTTCGGCGACTACCAGCGCCAGCTGTTCCTGATGGACCACGCGGGCCTGCCGCTGAAGACGGTCCTGGAGCAGCTGGACCTGCTCGGCGAGGAGGTCGTGCCGGTGCTGCGCGAGGAGTTCGCGAAGAACCGCCCGGCGCAGGTGCCGGACGGGCCCACCCACGCCGCACTGGTCGCGGCCCGCGACGAGAAGGCCATCAGCGAGGAGAAGGTGGAGGCCGCCAAGTGACCACGTACAAGCTGACGGTGGTGAGCGCCGGCCTGAGCAAGCCGTCCTCGACGCGCCTGCTCGCCGACCGGCTCGCCGAGTCGACGGTGCGCCAACTCTCCCGGCACGGGCGGGAGGTGGAGGTCACGGTGATCGAACTGCGGGACCTCGCCGTGGAGATCGCCAACAACCTCGTCACCGGCTTCCCCGGCGCCGCCCTGCGCGGGGCCGTCGAGGCGGTCACGGAGGCGGACGCGCTGATCGCGGTGACGCCGATCTTCACCGCCTCGTACAGCGGCCTGTTCAAGTCGTTCTTCGACGTGATCGACCACGACGCGCTGGCCGGCAAGCCGGTGCTGATCGCGGCCACCGGCGGTACGCCCCGGCACTCGCTGGCGCTGGAGCACGCCGTCCGCCCGATGTTCGCCTACCTGCGCGCGGTGGTGCTGCCGACGGCCGTCTACGCGGCCACCGACGACTGGGGCGCGAAGGGCGACGGGCTCTCCGAGGACCTGCCGCGCCGGATCGACCGGGCGGCGGGGGACCTGACGGCGCTGCTGGCCGGCCGCACCCCGGCGGCCCCGGCGGTGGCCGTGCCCCAGCAGACGGTGCCGCAGGTGGTGCCGTTCGCCGAGCAGCTGGCGGCGCTGAGGGTCTGAACAGGCTGAGGGCCTGAACCGCAGAACCGTAGGCCGACTCACATCGCGGCCGCCCGGGCGTCGTACGCCGCCCGGGCGGCCGCGATCTCGCGTTGGTGCGTCTCCGTCCAGGTGACCAGCGACTGGATGGTGGCGTGCAGCGTGCGCCCGAGCGGCGTCAGCGCGTAGTCCACCCGGGGCGGCACCACCGGGTGGACGGTCCGCTCGACCATGCCGTCCCGCTCCAGCTGGCGCAGGGTGACGGTGAGCATCCGCTGGCTGACCCCGTCGATCGCCCGGCGCAGCTCGGTGAAGCGCAGCGACTGCCGGTCCAGCAGGGCGATCACCAGCAGCGACCACTTGTCGGCGATCCGGTCGAGGATCCGCCGCACGTCGCAGTCCTCGCGCACGTCCCACTGGAACACGTCGTAGTCGTCGCACCCGTCCGCGGTACCCGCACAGTGCGTCGGTTCCTTCGAAGTGCCTTCTTCCACGCTTCCTGATGCTGCCTCAGGATGGTGGTGGTTACAAGAGGGAACCGACCGGACGGAAGAGAACCGCCGGGGCCCTCGCCACCCCCCCGTCGCCCCGAGGAGCCGTCCGGTGTCCGTGTCATCAGCCCTGCCCGAAAACAGCCTGCCCGAAGACCCACTGCCCGAAAACACCCTGCCCGGAAACAGCCCGGAATCCACACCGGACCCGGGCCGCCGCCTCGGCGGCCGCGCCGCCGCCGTGCTGGCCGTGCTCTCCGGCGCGATCTTCCTGGAGGGCATCGACGTCGCGATGCTCAACGTGGCCCTGCCCTCCATCCGCGCCGACCTGGGCATGTCCACCGGCGCCCTGTCCTGGGTCATCAGCGCCTACGCGCTCGGCTACGGCGGCTTCATGCTGCTCGGCGGCCGAACGGCCGACCTGCTGGGCCGGCGCCGGATGTTCCTGTTCTGGCTGACGGTCTTCGTGCTCTTCTCCGGCCTCGGCGGGCTGGCCACCGACGGCTGGGTGCTGGTCCTGGCCCGGTTCGTCACGGGCCTGTCGGCGGCCTTCATGACCCCGGCCGGGCTGTCGATCATCACCACCACCTTCGCCGAGGGTCCGGCGCGCAACCGGGCGCTGCTGGTCTACGTCAGTACGTCCGCCGCGGGCTTCTCGCTGGGGCTGGTGGTCGGGGGCCTGCTGACGGCGGTCAGCTGGCGGTGGGTGTTCTTCGCCCCGGTGCTGCTCGCGGCCGCCCTGCTGGCGGCGGCCGTCCCGCTGATCCCGCGTGAGGCGGCCCCCTCGCGGGCGCGCGGCGGGCGCTTCGACGTGGCCGGGGCCGTCACCGTGACCGGGGCCGTGCTGCTGCTGGTGTACGGCGTGGTCCGCGCCGGCGAGCCGGGCGCGGAGCCCGGCCCGACCGCCGCCGTCCTGGCCGGAGGGCTGGCGCTGCTGGCGGCCTTCGTGGTGATCGAACGGCGCTCGGCCTCGCCGCTGGTGCGCCTGGGCATCCTGCGTTCCGGGCCGCTGGTGCGGGCCAACCTGGGGGCGATGCTGTTCCTCGGCTCGTACTTCGGCTTCCAGTTCGTCGTCACCCTCTACCTCCAGGACCTGCGCGGCTGGTCCCCGCTGCAGACGGGCCTGGCGCTGCTCGTGGTCGGCGGGGACGTGGTGCTCGCGCCGACCCTCACCCCGAAGCTGGTGGAGCGTTTCGGCAACGTCCGGGTGATCCTCGGGGGCTTCCTGGTCGCCGCCGTCTCGTACGCGCTCTTCCTGCCGCTGGGCGCCGACTGGACGTACCCGATGATGTTCCCGACGATGCTGCTCACCGGGCTCGCCTTCGCGCTCGCGTACGGGCCGCTGACGATCGCGGGCACCGAGGGCATAGCGGCGGGGGAGCAGGGGCTGGCGGGCGGGCTGCTCAACACCGCCTTCCAGTTCGGCGCGGCGCTGGGCCTGTCGGTGGTGACGACGGTGTACGCCACCGCGCTCGGCTCGGGGGCGAGCACCCTGGAGGGCTTCCGGGCGGCGCTGGTGGTGCCGGTGGCCGCGGCGGTGCTGGGAGCGGTGGTGACCGCCACGGGCCTGGGACGGACGGGCCGGCGCGTCTGAGGGCTCACCCGGACGGCCCTGCCGGGGAATGCCGTGACAGGGCCGCCCGCCCCTGTGCCGGGGACGGCCCCGGCAGGGCCGGCCACTCCTGCGCCGCCCGCGCCGAATCCTCCGCTCTGCGGTGTAATCGGTCCCATGACCAGACCGGTGCCGGTTCCCCAGTCCGTCCTCTCCCCGCTCACCGGCGCGGCCGTCTTCCTCGTCCTCACGATCGACCCAGGCGGCGAACAGGCCGTCCGCGAGCTGCTCCCCGACCTCGCCGGGCTGCGCCGCGCCATCGGTTCCCGCGCCCCCGAGGGCGGTCTCACCTGCGTCACCGGCATCGGCTCGGACGCCTGGGACCGCCTCTTCGCCGGCCCCAGGCCCGCGGGCCTGCACCCCTTCCAGGAGGTGGCCGGCACCGGCCACCGCGCCCCGGCCACCCCGGGCGACCTGCTGCTGCACCTGCGCGCCGGGCGGATGGACCTCTGCTTCGAGCTGGCCACCCGCATCACCGACCGCCTGGCCGGCGCCGCCACCGTCGTCGACTCCGTCCAGGGCTTCAAGTACTTCGACGACCGCGACCTCCTCGGCTTCGTCGACGGCACCGAGAACCCCGAGGGCGCCGACGCCGTGCGCGCCGTCGTGGTGGGGGAGGAGGACCCGGGCTTCGCGGGCGGCAGCTACGTCATCGTGCAGAAGTACCTGCACGACCTCGCCAAGTGGAACGGCATCGGCGTCGACGAGCAGGAGCGGGCGGTCGGGCGCACCAAGCTCGACGACATCGAGTTCGACGACGACGCCAAGCCCGCCGACTCGCACGTCGCCCTGACCTCGCTGACCGGACCGGACGGGGAGTCCCGGGAGATCGTCCGCTTCAACATGCCCTTCGGCTCCTTCGAGCACGGCGGCGAGTACGGCACCTACTTCATCGGCTACGCCGCCGACCCCGCGGTGACCGAGGAGATGCTGGCCAACATGTTCGTCGGCCGCCCGCCCGGCACCACGGACCGGCTGCTCGACTTCTCCACCGCCGTCACCGGCTCCCTGTTCTTCGTCCCGACCGCCGACCTCCTCGACGCCCCGCCGCCCGCCCCCGAAGCCCCGACGGCGCAGGCCGCCGGGGACGGCTCGCTCGGCATCGGCAGCCTCAAGCAGACAGGACCGCGCCCGTGAACAACCTGCACCGCGACCTCGCCCCCGTCTCCGCCGCCGCCTGGGAGGAGATCGAGGAGGAGGCCCGCCAGACCTTCCGGCTGCACATCGCCGGCCGCCGGGTCGTGGACCTGCACGGCCCCGAGGGCGCCACCCTCGCCGCCGTCGGCACCGGCCACCTCAGCGACATCGAGGCACCGGTCGACGGCGTCCGGGCCCGGGCCCGCGACTCCCGGCCGGTGGTCGAACTGCGGGTGCCCTTCACCGTCTCCCGCGCGGCCGTCGACGACGTCGAACGCGGCTCCCGGGACTCCGACTGGCAGCCCGTCAAGGACGCCGCCCGCACCCTCGCCTCCGCCGAGGACCACGCCGTCTTCGAGGGCTACGCCGCCGCCTCCGTCGAGGGCATCCGGGCGGCCGCCGCCAACCCGCCGGTGCAGCTGCCGGGGGACGTGCGCGAGTACCCCGAGGCCGTCAGCCGCGCCCTGACGGCGCTGCGCCTGGCCGGGGTCGGCGGCCCGTACTCGCTGCTGCTCGGCGCGGCGGCCTTCACCGCTGTCAACGAGACCAGCGACCACGGCTACCCCGTCCACAACCACCTGGCCCGGCTGCTGGACGGCGACATCATCTGGGCCCCGGCCGTCGAGGGCGCCTTCCTGCTCTCCACCCGGGGCGGCGACTTCGAGCTCTTCCTCGGCCAGGACGTCTCGCTCGGTTACCTCTCCCATGACACCGACTCCGTGCGGCTGTACCTGCAGGAGTCCCTCACGTTCCGCGTGTACACGGGAGAGGCGGCCGTCGCGCTCACGGGCTAGTCGCGCTCACGGGCTAGGCCCAGGCGGTGTCCTTGCGACTCATCGCTGTTCCCCCTCTCGATGACGACCGGACGGCGGCGCGGCGCGTCGCCACCGGCGTTTCTAGCAGAGCCGCACGGTGGGGCGACAGAGGGACCTCAGCCATGGCCTGAAAGCTTCGTCCGTGCACGATGCAGCCTTGACGGCGGGAAGGGTACTGAGTTCCTTTACGGGGGGTACTGAGTGCCGTATCCTCTTGATGGGGCCTCTGACACCAGTCGACGAGAGCCCAGGGCTGGCACTCAGTACCCTGGTCTCGACGCGAGGCCGAGGATCAGTGCACCCGCGCACCCGGGACAGGAGAGACCGCTCATGAGCTTGAGGATCGTCGTCTGCGTGAAGTACGTGCCGGACGCGACGGGTGACCGTCGTTTCTCGGACGACCACACCACCGACCGGGAGGGCGTGGACGGCCTGCTGTCGGAGCTGGACGAGTACGGCGTGGAGCAGGCGCTGCGGATCGCGGAGGCGAACGAGGGCGCCGAGGTGACGGTCCTGACGGTGGGCCCGGACGACGCGAAGGACGCGCTGCGCAAGGCGCTGTCGATGGGTGCGGACAAGGCCGTGCACGTCAACGACGAGGACATCCACGGCACCGACGTGATCGGCACGTCGGCGGTGCTGGCGAAGGCGATCGAGAAGACCGGGTTCGACCTGGTGATCGGTGGCATGGCGTCGACGGACGGCACGATGGGTGTGCTGCCGGCGCTGCTGGCGGAGCGTCTGGGCGTGCCGCAGCTGACGCTGCTGTCGGAGGTGTCGGTCGAGGGCGGTGTGGTGAAGGGCCGCCGTGACGGGGACGCGGCGACCGAGCTGGTCGAGGCGTCGCTGCCGGCGGTGGTCTCGGTGACGGACCAGTCGGGCGAGGCCCGCTACCCCTCCTTCAAGGGGATCATGGCGGCGAAGAAGAAGCCGGTGCAGGAGCTGGACCTGGACGATCTGGGCATCGAGGCGGACGAGGTCGGTCTGTCGGGGTCCTGGACGGCGGTGGAGTCGGTGGCGGCCCGCCCGGCGCGTACCGCGGGCACGGTCGTCAAGGACGAGGGCGAGGGCGGCAAGCAGCTCGCGGCCTACCTCGCCGACCAGAAGTTCATCTAGTCCGACTTCCCCCTCGACCCTGCTGAGGCCCTGCGGCCCTGCGATCCCGCGATCCTGCGAAACGCGAAACACGGAGACTTCTGACAATGGCTGAGATTCTCGTGCTGGTGGACCACGCCGACGGTGTGGTCCGCAAGCCGGCCCTGGAGCTGCTGACCCTGGCCCGCCGCATCGGCGAGCCGTCCGCCGTCGTCCTCGGCGCGGGCGCCGCGGCCGCCGACATCGCCGCCAAGGCCGGCGAGTTCGGCGCCGCCAAGGTGTACGTCGCCGACGGCGCCGAGTTCACCGACCAGCTGGTCGTCCCCAAGGTCGACGCCCTGGCCCAGATCGCCAAGGCCGGCGAGGTGGCGGCCGTCCTGGTCACCTCCTCCGGCGAGGGCAAGGAGGTCGCCGCCCGCGTGGCGCTGCGCCTCGGCTCGGGCATCATCACCGACGCCGTGGACCTGCGCGCCGGCGACCAGGGCCCGGTGGCCACCCAGTCCGTCTTCGCCGCCTCCTACACCGTCGACTCGCGCGTCAGCAACGGCGTGCCGGTCATCACGGTCAAGCCGAACTCCGTCGCCCCCGAGGCCGCCCCGGCCGCCGGCGCGGTGGAGAACGTGTCGGTGGAGTTCACCGGCAACGCCGCCAAGGTCACCTCGCGCACCCCGCGCGTCTCCTCCGGCCGCCCCGAGCTGACCGAGGCCGCGATCGTGGTCTCCGGCGGCCGTGGCGTCGGTGAGGCCGCGGGCTTCGGCGTCGTCGAGGAGCTCGCGGACGCGCTCGGCGCGGCCGTCGGCGCCTCGCGCGCCGCCGTCGACGCCGGCTGGTACCCGCACACCAGCCAGGTCGGCCAGACCGGCAAGCAGGTCTCCCCGCAGCTCTACGTGGCCAACGGCATCTCCGGTGCCATCCAGCACCGCGCCGGCATGCAGACCTCGAAGACCATCGTGGCCGTCAACAAGGACCCCGAGGCCCCGATCTTCGAGCTCGCCGACTACGGCGTCGTCGGCGACCTCTTCGAGGTCCTGCCGCAGCTGACCGCCGAGGTCAACTCCCGCAAGGGCTGATCCCGCAGCACGCCGAAGGAGGGCGTGGCACCCGGTACCCCGGGTGCCACGCCCTCCTTCCACATCCGTGTCCGTGGCCGGCGCGCCGCGCCCCTACTCGGCGAAGGCCGCCAGGTGCTGGGTGAACCCGCCCCGGGACGGCGGCAGCGGGCGCGGCTCGGCGTCCAGCGGGTGCGGCGGCTCCTCCATCGGCAGCAGCCGCAGCTCCGGCTGGTCGCCCTCGGGGGAGGGGAGCAGCCGCACCCGGGTGCCGACCGGCACGGTGCTGCGCAGCCCGTCCACGATGCACCAGACGTCGAAGCCCTCCGCCATCCGGATCAGCGACTTCTGACGGACCAGCGGGGTGCGGGCCTGCTCGACCTCGCAGCGCCGTACGACGCCCGTCCCCTCGCTCGGCTCCAGCTCCAGGTCGGTGGAGCCGCAGGTGGGGCACAGCAGCCGCTGGAAGGTGGGGTTGGCGCACCAGGCGCAGCGCTGGAAGTACAGCGTGGCGTTCGGGCTGTCGGTGTCGATGGTGGGGTGGAGCACGCTGTCATCTCCCTGCGTTCGGACCGGAGCGTTCGGCAGAAGTTCGGCAGAACAGAGGATAGGGAACTCAGTGCCGCCATGTGAAGGCACTGAGTTCCCTTTTTGCTGCGCGCGTGCATAATGAAGGGTACTGAGTACCGTCGTGAAACAGGAGTGGCGACCATGAGCCAGGAGTTCGATCTCTTCCGTGTCTCCGAGGAGCACGAGATGCTCCGTGAGGCGGTGCGTTCGCTGGCCGAGGCGAAGATCGCTCCGTTCGCGGCGGAGGTGGACGAGCAGGGGCGGTTCCCGCAGGAGGCGCTGGACGCTCTGCAGGGCAATGACCTGCATGCGGTGCACGTGCCGGAGGAGTACGGGGGTGCGGGGGCGGACGCGCTGGCGACGGTGATCGTGATCGAGGAGGTCGCGCGGGTGTGCGCGTCGTCCTCGCTGATCCCGGCGGTGAACAAGCTGGGCTCGCTGCCGGTGCAGCTGTCGGGTTCGGAGGAGCTGAAGGCGAAGTACCTGGGGGCGCTGGCCCGGGGTGAGGGGATGTTCTCGTACTGCCTGTCGGAGCCGGAGGCGGGTTCGGACGCGGCGGGGATGAAGACCCGCGCGGTGCGGGACGGCGACTTCTGGGTGCTGAACGGGGTGAAGCGCTGGATCACCAACGCCGGGGTGTCGGAGTTCTACACCGTCATGGCGGTGACCGACCCGGAGCTGCGTTCGAAGGGCATCTCGGCGTTCGTGGTGGAGAAGGGCGACGAGGGGGTGTCGTTCGGTGCGCCGGAGAGGAAGCTGGGGATCAAGGGCTCGCCGACGCGTGAGGTGTACTTCGACGACGTGCGTATTCCGGCGGACCGGATGATCGGTGCGGAGGGCACGGGGTTCGCCACGGCGATGAAGACGCTGGACCACACCCGGGTGACGATCGCCGCCCAGGCCGTCGGCATCGCCCAGGGCGCGCTGGACTACGCGAAGGGGTACGTGAAGGAGCGCCGCCAGTTCGGCAAGGCCATCGCGGAGTTCCAGGGTGTGCAGTTCATGCTGGCGGACATGGCGATGAAGCTGGAGGCGGCCCGTCAGCTGACCTACGCCGCCGCGGCGAAGTCGCAGCGCGGTGACGGTGACCTGACGTTCTTCGGTGCGGCGGCGAAGTGCTACGCGTCGGACGCGGCGATGGAGATCACCACGGACGCGGTGCAGCTGCTGGGCGGGTACGGCTACACGCGGGACTACCCGGTGGAGCGGATGATGCGCGATGCGAAGATCACGCAGATCTACGAGGGCACCAACCAGGTCCAGCGCATCGTCATGGCCCGCAACCTCCCGTAACGGCAGCCCCCTCGGTCGGCCGGGCCCGGGCACACCGGCCCGGCCGATCGAGGTCGCACCGCACGGCGGTGTTAGGTTCCCCAGAATGAGCGAGAAGGAAGAGCAGGACCAGGCCATGAACGACGGGCCCTCCAAGCCGGCCATGCGCGAGGCGCTGGTGGCCGCGGCCTTCGAGCTCTTCCTGGAACGCGGCTTCGAGCAGACGACCGTCGACGACATCGTCTCCCTCGCCGGCGTCGGCCGCCGTTCCTTCTTCCGCTACTTCCCGGCGAAGGAGGACGTGGTCTTCCCCGACCACGAGCGCAGCCTCGCCGAGATGACCGAGTTCCTCGACTCCGGCACCGGCGAGGAGGACCCGGTCAAGCACGCCTGCGACGCGGCCCGCCTGGTGCTGCGGATGTACGCCGAGCAGCCCTCCTTCTCCGTCCAGCGCTACCGCCTCACCCGCAAGGTCCCCGGCCTGCGGGCGTACGAGCTGTCGGTGGTCTGGCGCTACGAGCACACCCTCGCCGCCTATCTGCGCGGCCGCTTCGCCGCCCGCCCCGACGGCCCGCTGCGCGCCGACGTCATCGCCGCCGCCGTGGTCGCCGCGCACAACCACGCCCTGCGCACCTGGCTGCGCTCGGGCGGGGAGAGCGACTGGGTGGCCGAGGTGGACGCGGCGATGGCCTTCGTCACCGCCACCTGGAGCGACCGCCCGGCCGATCGGGGCGCCGCCCGCCCGGGCGAGGAGCCCGAGGACGAGGTCGTGGTGCTGGTCGCCAGCCGCAAGGCCCCGCTGTGGCGGATGGTCCAGGGCATCGAGAGCGCCCTCGGCGGCAACTGACCCCTCGGAGGCTCTTCGGGCACCGGCGGGGAAAGAGGGCATGGCGATCACGTCAACGTCGTGTGCGCCGAAAACCCTTATGGGGGACGGAAAGTGAACATCCGTCGATTCTCCGCGAGTTCGCGCGGCGGGTACGCCATAACGGAGGCACCCCTGACCGGGCGGCCCCTCCGGTGCCCGGTCGTCGAGCAACCGAGGAACCCCAACCCATGCCGATCAAGGACTACGGGGTGCTCGCCGGCACCGCCGTCGACCGGCGCCGCGAGGGCGCCACCGACACCCCGCACTACCAGATCCACCTGCGCGACCAGGAGGGCACCGACTACCGGGCGGCCGTCAACGTCCTCTCCCAGCAGGCCCCGTCGGACCTGCGCTACTTCGCGTCCGAGGACTTCCGCCACCCCGTCACCTCCCTGCTCCCGCCCGCCGGCAGCGGCTGGACGGCGCTGCCCTCCCACCCGGGCGCGGCGAGCCTGGACTTCGTCCGGGGGCACCTGTTCGACCAGGGGGCGATGCACGTCCTGCCGCCCGACGCCCCGGGCCCGGACAACGACCTGGCCGACCTGCTCGACCGCTACGTCCAGCAGGCGATCGCCGACGGCTCGGCCGCCCTGTACGTCCTCGGCCAGCGCTTCGGGCCCGAACCCGGTGTCCCGGACAAGGTGTTCGGCTTCCTGCCGGGCAACGGCGTGCACGACGTCCACATGAACCAGGGCAACAGCGGCCGCTTCACCACGGACGACGGGGTCTACCAGGACGGCGGTCTGCTGATCCACCTGCCCGCGGAGAACCGCTGGGCCGCGATCTTCCTCGCCTTCCAGTCCCAGTCCTGGCACACCGACGACCGCACCGGGCACGCCCTGCGGTCGTCCGTCCCGCAGCAGCCGGGTACTCCGCGTCCTTCCCCTCACCGGCACTGACGCGCGCCCCGGTCCGCGCCCTCGACCGAACCCGTACGCCCCCCGGTCGAACCCCGGGGGGTACACGGCACGTTCACCTCGATGACAGGAGCAGGGCGTTTGCCTCGACTGTCATGTTCTGGTCGGATAGGGTCCCGTCGGCCACGGCGAGGCAGATCGTTGAGCGACGAACTGAATCGCCGTCAAGGCCGTACCAGGGTCTGGCGGGACGTCAAGAGGCTTTTCATCCGATGATATGATCACGGCGCTTGCCGGGGGGTAGGCAGGCGCGAGACCCATGGTCGCAGGGACGGTCCGGTGGTGACCCCGGTCCGGACGGTCCGCCGAACCACCCCCGAATCGACGGTAATTCAGCAGCTGGCTGCCAGTCTCCTGAAGAGAGTCCTATGACGCTTTCCCTACAGAACCCAGTCCTCTGGGCTCTCCTCATCGTTCTTGCCGGCGCCATAGCCGTGATCCTCCGACAGCGCAGAACAGCGGCGGCGGCCCGGCAGGATTACGAGGGACTCAGAAGCCACTACACGAAACTGGAGAACGACTTCTCCCAGTCCGTGGAAGCCGCCCACGAGCGCGCCGACGAGGAGACGAAGACCGTCCTCAAGTCCGCCATGCGCACGCTCCAGGGCCTCGCCGCCGAGCAGCAGTTGATCCTCTCCCGGCTGCAGACCAAGTACGGCGACTCGCTGATCCTCGAGGACCTCCTGGAGATCGACCACACGAACTCCCAGTTCGGACGCCGTGCGCAGTCCATCGCCGTCCTGTGCGACGGCTGGCTCGGCCGCCAGCGCGAGGTCGCCTCCATCTACGACGTGGTCCGCAGCGCCCAGGGCCGCGTGCGCCACTTCAAGCGGGTGGAGATCCTCTCCCAGGTCGACTTCGGCATCACCAGCCGCGCCGTCGAACCGGTGGCGCTCGCGCTCGCCGAACTCCTCGACAACGCCACCAGCTATTCCAGCCCCGACACCGTCGTGGAAATCAACATCCGCACGGTTCCCAAGGGCATCTGCATCGTCGTCGACGACGCCGGTATCGGCATGAACGACGAGGAACGCACCCGCGCGGAAAAGCTCCTGACGAGCGAAAGGGTTTCCGGCGTCTCCGCACTCGGGAATCCGCCGCAGTTCGGATTCGCCGTCGTCGGCGTCCTGTGCGAGCGTTTCGGCTTCGAGGTCTCCGTGGACTCCTCCTCGCCCTACGGCGGCGTCCGCGCCGTCCTCCTCCTGCCCCACGAGCTCCTCACCGCGATGCCGGAGTACAAGCCCGCGTCGCCGGCCGCCCCCGCGGCCGCCGCCGAGTCCGGCTGGAACGGCTTCGAGCCCGCCCCGGCGGCGAGCGTCGGCGTGGGCCCGGACGGCCTGCCCAAGCGGCGCCGCAAGCGCCCGATGTCCGTCGTGCCGACTGCGGGCGCGACGACCTCGACCGGTGCCACCCCCCGCGTCGACGCCGGTCCCCGTACCGGTGCCGAGACGGCCGCGATCATGGGCGCCTTCCAGCGGGGCACCCAGTCCGGCCGCGCCACCAACGGCCAGGGCGGCGGGGAACCGACGAACAGCAGTGCCCCTGCTGTGAGCAGTGAAGGACATGAGGTCCCGTGAACAACGATCTGTCATGGATGCTTGACAGCGCCTTGGAGATCCCCGGCGCCCTGCACGCCGTCCTGATATCCGCGGACGGCCTGCTGATGGCCCGGACCAAGGACTTCCACAAGGACGACGCCGACCGGGTCGCCGCAGGCATGAGCGGCGTGCAGTCGCTGAGCCGCTCGCTGGCCTTCTTCTGCAACGGCGCCCAGCACCAGTGGCGCCAGACCCTGGTGGAGTTCGACGGCGGCTGGGTCTTCCTGATCTCCGCCGGCGAGGGCGCCTACCTCGGGGTCTCCGCCTCCCCGGACGTCGACATGGCCGACATCACCTTCCGGATGCAGCAGCTGGTCGGCCAGCTCGGCAAGGCGCTGATGGCGCCCCCGCGCGAGAACCTCGGCGCGTTCCAGTGACGAGTCCCGGGGAACAGACCCCCGACACCCCGCCCTTGGTGCGCTCGTACGTCATCACCAAGGGCCGGGGTCTGCCGGACGACGAACAGCTCTCCCTGATCAGCCTGGTCACGGTCTCGGACGCGCAGCAGCAGCGCCCGAGCCGCCGGCTGACCCCCGAGGAGCAGGGCCTCCTCCAGTTATGCGAGGCCGGCTACCTCACCGTGGCCGAACTCGCGGGGCACACCAGGTTGCCCCTGGGGGTGGTGCGGATCCTCCTCTCGGGACTGACCGAGGGCGGGTTCGTCATCGTCCGGCCGCCAGTCGAGCGTGCCTCCCTCGTGGACGCGCGAATCCTTGAGGAGGTGCTGAATGGTCTCCAAGCCAAGTTTGGATGAGCGGGCGTACGTCCGCGGCGGCGCGACCCAGACCGCGGTGAAGATCCTCGTGGTCGGGCACTTCGCGGTGGGCAAGACCACGTTCATCGGCTCGATCTCCGAGATCACCCCGCTCTCCACCGAGGAGCGGATGACCCGGGCCGGCGAGTCCGTCGACGACCTCAAGGGCGTCAAGGGCAAGACCACCACCACCGTCGCCATGGACTTCGGCCGGCTGACCCTCAGCGACCGCGTCGTCCTCTACCTGTTCGGAACGCCGGGGCAGCTGCGTTTCGTGCAGATGTGGGAGGACATGGCGCGCGGCGCCCTCGGAGCCCTGGTGCTCGTCGACCCGGACCGCCTGGCGGACTCCTTCGCCGTGATCGACCTGATCGAGCAGTACGGGCTCGACTACGCGATCGCGGTGAACCGCTTCGACGGCACCCCGGTCTACGAGGAGGCGGCGCTTCGCGACGCCCTGGACCTCCTGGACGACACCCCCGTCGTCACGTGCGACGCCCGGGACGAGAAGTCCTCGGCCGACGCATTGATCACACTGGTCCGTCATCTGCTGGACCGTGCCAACTAGGAGCAGAACATGGACGCTGAGTCCACCGCACTTGTGCCCCCGCCCGGGTGCCCCGCCCACGGAACCGGCGCCCGAATACCGCTGTACGGGCCGGAGTTCGCGGCCGACCCGCACGCCTACTACGACTACATGCGGCAGTTCGGCGCGACCACGCCCGTCGAACTCGCGCCCGGCGTAGAGGCGACCCTCGTCACGGACCACAGTGCGGCGCTGCAGATGCTGCAGGACCCGACCTCCTTCCGCAAGGACGCGCGTCGCTGGCGGGCACTCAAGGAAGGGCACATCCCCGCGGACAGCCCGGTCCTGCCGCTGCTGGCCTACCGGCCCAACGCGCTGTTCAGCGACGGTGTCGAGCACCTGCGACTGCGCCAGGCGATCACCGACAGCCTCGCCAAGGTGGACTCCCGCCGCCTGACCCAGCGCACCCAGCAGATCTCCGACTACCTGATCGCCCAGTTCGGCTCGCGCGGCTCCGCCGACCTGGTGGGCGAGTACGCCAAGCAGCTGCCGCTGTTCGTCTTCACCGAACTCTTCGGCTGCCCCGCGGACATCGGCGACCGGATCCTGTTCGGCATCTCCGGCATGTTCGACGGCATCAACGCCGGCAAGGCGGTCGAGGTCCTGTTCCAGGCCACGGCGGACCTGGTGGCCCTCAAGCGGGCCAAGCCGGGTGACGACGTCGCCTCCTGGCTGATGAAGCACGAGGCCGGGCTCTCCGACGAGGAGATGGTCTACCAGCTGGCGGTGGTGATCGGCCCGGGGGCCGAGCCGCTGCGCAACCTGCTCGGCAACACCCTGCACCGGCTGCTCACCCACGACCAGTACGCCCACAAGGGCGGCCTGATCTCGGACGCCCTGGACGACACGCTGTGGGGCAACCCGCCGCTGACGAACTTCCTCCCGCACTACGCCGCGACCGACATGGAGTTCGCGGGGACGAAGCTCAAGGCCGGCGACCTGGTGATGGTCAGCATCGCGGCCGCCAACAACGACCGGACGCTCGCCGCGGCGCGGCAATCCGGCAGCAACCGGGCGCACCTGTCCTTCAGCGCGGGCCCGCACGCCTGCCCGTCCAGGGAACCCGCCCGGCACATCACCGTGACGGCGATCGAGAACCTGCTCAACCAACTGCCGGACGTCGAGCTCGCCGTCCCCTCGGACAGCCTCACCTGGCGCCCCGGCCCGTTCAGTCGGTCGCTGACGGCGCTGCCCACGCGCTTCACCCCGGTCGAGACCGTGCGTGGCTCGGCCGCGTCGAAGTCCCGGCAGGAGGCTCCCGCCCGCGAGGAGGCCCAGTCATCGCCCCGCAAGGTGGAGCGCACAGGACTGTGGAGCTCGTTCCTGTCCTGGCTGGCCAAATAGCGGCCGGCGGATTCACCCCCTCGAGTCGCGGAGGCCGGACGGCTTCGTGGCGGGTCGGCCGCGGCCGCTGCGCCGGGCCGTCGGCCTGAAGGCCCGCGACTCGAAGGGGGTGGCCGGACGGGCGGGAAACGGCGGGCGAAAAGGAAAAGCGGGCCAGGAGAGAATCTCCTGGCCCGCTTCTGCGGTGTCCGAGGGGGGACTTGAACCCCCACGCCCGATAAAGGGCACTAGCACCTCAAGCTAGCGCGTCTGCCATTCCGCCACCCGGACGGGGTGTCGCCCTCACGGCTTCCGATCTCTCGTCGGCCGCGCTGACAGATGTAACTGTAGCAAAGATCGGCTTGAGCTCCCAAAACGGTTCCGCGAACAGCCGGTGACCGGCCCCGGGGCTGTGGCGGCGGTGTGACCAGCGGGTTTCGGCCAGGGCGAAGGGGGTGGAACCGGGGCGGGGGCTGGGGGAGGATGGGCGGACGTGCTCGTACGGCCCGGGTGCAGGTCCTGGGGGTGGCGCACTGGTGCGTCGGTGCGGGCCCAAGACGAGGAGTGACCGTGAGCGAGCGGAGCGAGTCGGCGGCGCCGAAGGTTACGGCGGAGTCAGAGGTCGCCGAGATCTGTCGCGACCTGATCCGGATCGACACCAGCAACTACGGCGACGGCTCCGGCCCGGGCGAGCGCAAGGCCGCGGAGTACGTGGCGGAGCAGCTCGCGGAGTTCGGCATCGAGCCGCAGATCTTCGAGTCGGCCAAGGGCCGGGCCTCGACCGTGGTCCGGATCGAGGGCGAGGACCGCTCCCGCCCGGGCCTGCTCATCCACGGCCACACCGACGTGGTGCCGGCCAACGCGGCGGACTGGACGTACGACCCCTTCGGCGGCGAGATCGCCGACGGCTGCGTCTGGGGCCGCGGCGCGGTCGACATGAAGGACATGGACGCGATGACCCTCGCGGTCGTCCGCGACCGGCTGCGCACCGGCCGCAAGCCCCCGCGCGACCTGGTGCTCGCCTTCCTCGCGGACGAGGAGGCCGGCGGCACCTACGGCGCCCGATTCCTGGTGGACAAGCACCCGGAGCTGTTCGAGGGCGTGACCGAGGGCATCGGCGAGGTCGGCGGCTTCTCCTTCACCGTCAACGACCAGGCCCGGTTCTACCTGGTGGAGACGGCCGAGAAGGGCATGCACTGGATGCGCCTGACGGTCGAGGGCCGCGCCGGGCACGGCTCGATGGCCAACGACGACAACGCGATCACCGAGCTGTGCGAGGCCGTCGCCCGTCTGGGCCGCCACAAGTTCCCGCTGCGGATCACCCCCAGCGTGCGGGCCTTCCTGGACGAGCTGTCGGACGTGCTCGGCTACCGGCTGGACCCGGAGGACATGGACGAGGTGGTCCGGGTCCTCGGCGGCATCGCCAAGATGATCGGCACCACGTTCCGCAACACCGCCCAGCCGACCATGCTCGGCGCCGGCTACAAGGTGAACGTGATCCCCGGTCAGGCCACCGCCCACGTGGACGGGCGCTTCCTGCCCGGCTACGAGGAGGAGTTCCTCGCCGAGCTGGACAGCGTGCTGGGCCCGCGCGTGAAGCGCGAGAGCCTGCACACGGACAAGGCGATCGAGACGGACTTCGACGGCGCGCTGGTCGAGGCGATGCAGACCGCGCTGCGCGCGGAGGACCCGATCGCCCGCGCGGTGCCGTACTGCCTGTCGGGCGGGACGGACGCCAAGTCCTTCCAGGACCTCGGCATCCGCTGCTTCGGCTTCGCGCCGCTGCAGCTGCCGCCGGAGCTGGACTTCGCGGGGATGTTCCACGGCGTGGACGAGCGGGTGCCGGTGGACGGGCTCAAGTTCGGCGTCCGGGTGCTGGACCGCTTCATCGACGCCTGCTGAGCCTGCCGGGCCTGCTTGGCCTGCCGGGCTTGTTGGGCCTGCTGATCAGGTGACTGGGTCGGCCCGCTTCCGGAACTCCGGGAGCGGGCCGTTCGCATTGTCGGAGCGCATGATTGTGGGACGGGCGATAAGAGATCAACAGAAACGATTCTCCTTGGAATTCCGCGCCGGTCATCCGTGCGAACGATCACCGTTGAGAGTGAACGGCACAGATGTTCCGTACCCCGTTCGCCGCAGCGTCGTTCATCCCTGTGCAGCCCGCCGAACGGGTTGCGTTGTCCATACAGGAGGAATGATGAAGGTCAAGAAGATCGCCGCCGTCGCCGCCGCCACCGGTGGTCTCGTAGTCGCCGCCGCCGGCGTGGCGTCCGCTCACGGCGGCGCCGGTGCCGAGGGTGTCGCGGCCGGTTCCCCGGGCGTCGTGTCCGGCAACCAGGTCCAGATCCCGGTGCACATCCCGGTGAACCTGTGCGGCAACACCGTCAGCGTGATCGGCGTGCTGAACCCGGCGTTCGGCAACCACTGCGCCAACTTCTGAGTCGACCTCCGGGCCGTCGCGGCCCGTTGAGGACTCACCCGGCCCCCGGGCGGCGGACGCGCCGCCCGGGGGCTTTCGCGTGCCCGGGTAAAAACGTCCGGGGGTGGAAACCTCGCGGCTGTCCCTCGATCGGGTGAAGACGCTTCATTCGGCTCAACCTCACCGTTGGCCTGTCGTTAACTCCTGTGCAGTCGAAGGCCTTGGGTGATTTCCGGATATACGGAAATTCCGACTTTCCGACAGGTCATGTCAACCGATCGGGTACCGGCGCCATCGTGCGCGGAGAAAGCCCGCGGCAAGGTCACCACGTCGTCTCGAAACGTCAGGGGAAAACATGAGGAATGTAGCCAAGAAGGGCATCCTCACGGCCGTGGCCACCGGCAGTGTGCTGGCCTCGACCGCCGGCTACGCCTACGCAGGTGCCGAGGCCCAGGGGACGGCGGCCGGTTCGCCGGGCGTCGCCTCCGGGAACTCGGTCCAGGTGCCGGTCGAGGTGCCGGTCAACGCCTGCGGCAACACCGTCGACGTGATCGGCGCACTCAACCCGGCCTTCGCCAACCGCTGCGCCAACGCGAGCGGCGCCCGCCACGCGGCCCCGCAGCCGGGCCAGGGCGGCCACGGCGGCCAGAGCGGTACGGGCACCGCCGGATCCGGCACCGGCGGCAACCGGGGCACCACCGCCGGCTCCTCCGCCTCCGGCACCGCGGCCGGTTCGCCCGGCGTGCTCTCCGGCAACAGCGTCCAGGCCCCGGTGCACATCCCGGTCAACGTCTGCGGCAACTCC
The DNA here is from genome assembly GCF_044455705.1 of Kitasatospora sp. NPDC051170. Classification (NCBI taxonomy): domain Bacteria; kingdom Bacillati; phylum Actinomycetota; class Actinomycetes; order Kitasatosporales; family Streptomycetaceae; genus Kitasatospora; species Kitasatospora sp. NPDC051170. The sequence goes on from NZ_JBITFA010000010.1 coordinate 79,106, forward strand.
GTGGACGCGGCCGGCGCCGCCAACCCGGCCTTCGGCAACTCCTGCGGCAACGTCGCGCCGCCCGCGCCCGCCCCGAAGCCGAGCGACGACTGCCCCGACGACCACCACACCCCGCCGCCCGGCGACACCACCCCGGGCAGCGGGCGCAACGGCGGCCCGTCCGAGGGCGCCACGCCCGCCGCACCCTCCACTCCGGCCACCCCGGCCACCGGTGCGGCCACCGGCACCGGCACCCAGGCCGTGCCGGCCTCCGCCCGCACCTCCGCCGCCCAGGCCGCCGCGCCCGGCAGCCAACTGGCCTCCACCGGCGCCGGCGACGTGGAACTGCTCGGCGCCGCCGGGCTCGCCCTGCTGCTCGGCGGCGGCGTGCTCTACCGCCGCTCCCGCGCCGGCGCCCGCTGAGCCCCGGCGCGGCAGCGCCGAGGAAGCGAAACACCCGAGGCCGCCCGTCGAACGGGCGGCCTCGGGTGTTCGGACGTTCGGGGCCGAGCCGCGTCCGTCACCAGCTGCGGATCTGCCGGATGATCCTGCGCTTGAGCCGGACCGTCCGGCTGCCGTCCGGGAACAGCCGCAGCCGGTCGAGCTCCCAGTGCCCGTACTCGGCGTGCTCGGTGAGCAGTTGGCGCGCCGCGTTGCGGGTGGTGCCGCGCGGCATGCGCAGGGACTGGTACTCGTACTCCGGCTGCCGGACCGGCTTCGCTGGGATCAAGACGCTCCTCCTGGGGATCGGCTGCACGCAACCTTACGGCGTGCCTCGGACAGTCGGCCCGGGTATTTCCGGTCGTCCTCCCACCAGGGGGAGGGCGCGGTTCCGGCCCCTGGTCTGACAGTGCATCAGTTCTGTTGCCTCCGTGGAGGGGATACCCCGATCCCGGCGCGCGTAGCCGCACCCGGACGGCCCCCACGCGCCCCTCGCGCCCGTGGGGCGCGGGGACAGAACGGCGCGGATCGGACATCAGGGGGGAAGTTGCGGTGAAATCCGGGGCGTAGGTGACAACCGCTGTGCGTGCCGACGCCGAGGGGAGATAGCGTCTGCACCATGTCTGATGCCGCGCAGCCCACCATTGCCGAGGTACGCGCCGCCGCCGAGGCGGTCAAGGCCGCCATCGACCGTCATCTGGAAGCGGTGTCAAGCCCCAGCGCAGCGGATGATCCCGCTGTGTCCGCCGCCTACGAGCAGCTCGCGACGGCGGCCATCGCCTACGACCAGATCCTCTACGAGGTCTACGACGAGGTCACTCCCTTCGAGATCCCCGGGGACGAGGGGCCGGGTGGCTACCACGGCCCCGAACAGCCCGAGGCGATCAGCGTGCTGATCCGCCGCGACTACCACGTGGCCGACCCCACGCGGCTGCGCGCCCAGGCGGAGCGGCTCGACGACTCGCTCACCCCGGGCGGCGTCGGCGGGGTCAACGCCGCGATCGGCGTGCTGTTCGGCGAGTACGAGCCGGACGAGATCGCCGCCCGCAGCGAGGAGTTCGGCCTCGAGGAGGCGGACTCCACGCTCTGGGTCGCGGCGGCCGAGCCGACCGATCCGGGGGAGTGGCTGCCGGAGCCTTTCGAGCACGCCGATCCGCGGCTGCTGATCTGCCGGTTCGACGTCAGTGAGGTCTACGACGACGAGGACCCCGACGACTGAACCACTGAGCCCCGCCTGGCGAGAGGCGGAACGGCACGGGCGGGCCCACACGACAGTGGGCCCGCCCGTCGCCGTTCGTACGGCTTCGCCGGCTGCGCTACGGCTTCGCTACTCCGCCTCGGCCGCGTTCTCGGCGAGGATCGCCCGCAGACGGGTGGTGCGCGGTTGCGCCGGGCGCTCGGCGACGGCCTGGGCGAGCGCCGGGCCCGCCGCGTGCACGACCGACAGGTGCCGCTCGCCCCGGCCGAAGGCCGTGTACACCCACTGCCGGGTGAGCGCCGGCCCGGCGTCCTCGGGCAGCACGACCACCACGCCCGGCCAGCGGCGGCCGAGCGCCTGGTGGACCGTCAGCGCCCAGCCGTGCCGAAGCCGGCCGGCCTCGGCGGGCGGGAGGGTGCGGCGGGAGCCGTCCGCGTACTCCAGGTGCAGGCCCGTCGCGTCGCCGTCCAGCACCCGGGCGGGGCGGACGAGGCCGGGTGCGGGGGAGTCGACCACGCGGTCGCCGGGGTCGAAGCCGCCGAAGCGGCCCGGGCCCGGGTTGAGGCGGGCCTTGGCGGCGGCGTTGAGGGCACGGGTGCCGCCCGGCCCGCCGTGGCCGGGGGTGATCAGCACCACCTGCTCGGCGGGGATGCCGAGGGCGCGCGGGATGGAGTCGGTGAGCAGCTGGATCGCGCGGTGGACGGCCTCGCCGCCGTCCTTGGCGGTCAGGATGACCACCTCCTTGTCCGGCGCCTCGACGGGCTGCAGCTCGCCGATGCCGACGCCGGAGACCAGTTCGCCGATCGGGCCGAAGTCCGGGGTGCGGGAGGCGACGGCGGGGCAGACCTTGGCGGCGAGCAGGTCGGCGAAGAACCGGCCGGGGCCGGGGGACCAGAGCTGGCCAGGGTCCCCGCTGAGGACGAGCCGGGTGCCGTCGGCGAGCGACTCCAGGACGGTGGCGGCCAGTTCGACGTCCAGCAGCGGCGCGTCCAGGACGACCAGGAGGTCCAGCGCCAGGGTGCCGTCCGAGGCGCGGCCGGGGCCGGCGGTGCCGGAGAGCAGCTCGGCGAGGGTGAGGACGGGGGCGAGGGCGGAGGTGTCCGGGCCGACGAGGGCGGCGAAGGAGTCGCGGCCCTGGTCCGTCCAGGTGGCGGCGCAGGCGCGCAGGCCGAGGCGTGTGGCGGCGGCGAGCAGGGCGGCCGGTTCGGCGCGGGCGGCCTCGCCGCCGGTGTGCAGCACCAGGGGGGCGTCGGCGACGGCCCGCACCAGGGCCTTGGCGGAGGAGGAGGGCGCGGCCTCGGCGGCGGCCTCCCAGGCGGCGGGGCCGGGGGCGGTGGCCGACTCCTCGGCGGCGTCCTCGGCCGCGTCCTCAGCAGCGCCCTCTCCCGTGTCGTCTCCCGTGCCGTCTTCCGTGCCGTCTCCCGCGTCCTCGCCCGGGACGAAGGTGGCCATCAGCTGGAGCAGCTTCTCGGCGAGGCTGTCCTCCGCCATCGCCAGCCCCTCCAGCGCGAGCAGGGTCCGGGTCGGCGCCTCCTCCTCGTCCTCGTCGCTCTGCGCGCTGCGCCCCTCGGCGCCGGGCAGCACCTCCTGGAAGGGCAGCACCTGCCCGTCCTCCATGGCGGCCCCGATCGCCGCGGCCGGGTCGGGCACGCGGTGGCGGCCGAGTTCGGCCGTCACCTGGTCCAGCTCCAGGGCCGAGTCCCCACGCAGGGACGCCTGGCTCAGCAGCCACAGCACCAGCGCGTGGGCGCGGCGGGGGTCCTCGGGCCGGGCCTCGGCGCCGAGCAGGCCCCGGGCGAAGCCGTCGGCGTGCTCCGGGCGGACGCCGGGCAGGCCGAGCACCGCCCACGGGTCCTCGCGCAGCAGCTCGGCGGCGTCGCCGCCGAGGGCGGCCACGGCGGGCGCCGCGAGGTCGGCGGGGGCGCCGCCGGCGGCCAGCACCTCGGCGACGGCCCGGAGCGTGCCGGCGTCCACCGGGGCGGGCGCGGCGGCCCGGGCCGGGGCGGGTGCGGCCGGCCGGGGCGCGGCCGGCCGGGGCGCGGCCGGGGCGGGGGCCTGGGCCGGCACCTTGCTCTCGACGGCTTCGGCGGTTTCCTCGGCGGCTGCGCCGGTCTCGGCTGCCTCCTCGGCCTCCGGCCCGGCCGTCGGGCCCGTCGTCGGGTCAGGGTCGGGAAGGACGACCGGCGGGGGTGTGCCCGCCTTCTTGAACGGCGCCATCCCCCGGATCTGCGCCGCCAGCTGCGCGACCTTGGCCGCCTTCTCGGCGTCCCCCGGAGTGCCGCCGCCCGTCTCAGTCATCGTCGTCCGCTCCAAAGGGTCACTCCACGTGCTCGTCAAGAAAGGACCTAGAGCTCGCTCCAGCCCTGGTCCGGGTAGCGGTGCACCGGGGACGAGATGTCGTCCAGCGCGCCGCGGATCTCATCCGGAAGCGTAAGCGCCTCCACCGACAGCGCCGCCTGCAGCTGGGTCACCGTACGGGCCCCGATCAGGGCGCTCGCCACGCCGGGGCGGTCGCGGACCCAGGCGAGGGCGACGGCCAGGGGGCTGCTCGCCAGCCCGTCGGCGGCGGTGGCGACGGCGTCGACGATCCGCCGCGAGCGCTCCCCGAGGTAGGGCTGCACGAATCCGGAGAGGTAGGGCGAGGCGCCGCGCGAGTCCTGGGGCACGCCGTGGCGGTACTTGCCGGTCAGCACCCCGCGCCCGAGCGGCGAGCCGGCCAGCAGCCCGATCCCGGCGTCCCGGGCGGCGGGCAGCGCCTCGCGTTCGATGCCGCGCTGCACCAGCGAGTACTCCAGCTGCGCCCCGGCCAGCGGCACCCGTCCGTGGTGGGCGCGCTGCCAGGTGGCGGCCCGGGCGAGCTGCCAGCCGCTGAAGTCGCAGACGCCGACGTAGCGGGCGCGGCCGGAGGAGACGGCGATGTCGAGGGCGCTGAGGGTCTCCTCGACGGGGGTGGCCGGGTCGAAGGAGTGGATCTGCCACAGGTCGACGTAGTCGGTGCCGAGGCGGCGCAGCGAGGCGTCGAGGGCGGCGAGGAGGTGGCCGCGCGAGCCGTTGAAGCGGCGGGCGGACTCGGGGACGCTGCCGGCCTTGGTGGCGATGACGAGTTCGGAGCGGGGGACGAGGCTGTCGGTGAGGCGGGAGATCAGGTACTCGGCGCCGCCGTCGGCGTACACGTCGGCGGTGTCGACGAGGTTGCCGCCGGCGTCGACGAACTCCTTGAGCTGCTCGGCGGCCTGGTGCTCGTCGGTGTCGCGGCCCCAGGTCATGGTGCCGAGGCCGAGCCGGGAGACCCGCAGGCCCGTGCGGCCGAGGTGACGCTGTTCCAACGGACGGTCCTCCACTGGCCGGTGGCGCCGGGGGAGGACCCCGGTAGCCCTGTGAACGCGCAGGTGGCCCCTGTAAACGCGCAGGTAAGGAGTGCGCTCCCCACGTCGGCTGAGCGTAGCGGCCGGTGCCCGGGCAGGGGTGCCGACCCGCAGGACCCGTGGGACGATCCCGGTGCCCCCTGTGACCCACGCCACCCCTACTCGTCGGTAGCATCGCCGCCGCAGGCGGGGCTACGCTCGCGGCAACTCCTATCCACCGGAAGGTGCGGCAGATGCGACTCGGTATCAACCTCGGCTACTGGGGACTCGGCATGGACGCCGACAACATCGCCGTGGCCCAGGAGGCGGACCGCCTGGGCTACTCGGTCTGCTGGGCGGCGGAGGCGTACGGCTCGGACGCCGCGACGGTGCTCAGCTTCGTCGCCGCGAAGACCGAGCGGATCGACGTCGGCTCGGCCATCTTCCAGATCCCCGCCCGCACCCCGGCCATGACCGCGATGACGGCCGCGACCCTGGACACCCTCTCCGGCGGCCGCTTCCGCCTGGGCCTGGGCGTCTCCGGCCCGCAGGTCTCCGAGGGCTGGTACGGCGTGCGCTTCGACAAGCCGCTGGCCCGCACCCGCGAGTACGTGGAGATCATCCGCAAGGCGATGTCCCGCGAGCGCCTGGTGCACGAGGGTGCCAACTGGACGCTGCCGCTGCCCGGCGGCCCCGGCAAGCCGATCAAGCTGACGGTGCACCCGGTGCGCGAGCACATCCCGCTGTACATCGCCGCGATCGGCCCCAAGAACCTGGAGCTGACCGGCGAGATCGCCGACGGCTGGCTCGGCATCTTCTTCTCGCCCGAGCACGCCTCCCTCTCCCTCGACGCCCTGACCGCCGGCCGCGCCAAGGCGGGGAAGTCGCTGGAGGGCTTCGACCTCTGCCCGACCGTGAACATCGCCGTCGGCGAGGACGTCGAGGCCGCCGTCGACGGGCTGCGCTCCTACGCGGCGCTGTACATCGGCGGCATGGGCAGCAAGGAGAAGAACTTCTACAACCAGCTCACCCGCCGGATGGGCTACGAGCAGGCCGCCGACGAGATCCAGGAGAAGTACCTGGCCAAGGACTACGCGGGCGCCGCGGCCGCCGTCCCGCACGACCTGATCGACGCCACCTCCCTCATCGGCGACACCGCCCGCATCGCCGACCGCATGCAGGCGTACGCGGACGCGGGCGTGACCACGCTGACCCTCGCCCCGTCCGGCTTCACCCTGGAGGAGCGCGTCCTGGCGCTGCGTACGGGCGTCGAGGCGCTGGAGCGCGCGGGCCTCGCGTAGCGATCACCTCGGGCCGTAGGCTGAGACCCATGCCCACCTTGCTGCTCGTCCGCCACGGCCGCTCGACCGCCAACACCGCCGGGATCCTGGCCGGTTGGACGCCCGGGGTGGACCTGGACGACACCGGGCGGGCCCAGGCCGCGGCGCTGGCCGGGCGGCTGGCCGGCATCCCGCTGGTGCGGGCCGTGAGCAGCCCGCTGGAGCGCTGCCGGCAGACCCTGGACCCGCTGGTGGCGGCCCGGCCCGAGCTGGGCCGGCCCGCCGCGGACGAGCGGCTGGGGGAGTGCCACTACGGCGAGTGGACGGGCCGTCCGCTGGCCGAGCTGGCCAAGGAGCCGCTCTGGCGCACCGTCCAGGACCACGCCTCGGCGGCGGCCTTCCCCGGCGGGGAGTCGCTGCGCGAACTGAGCCACCGCACGGTGGACGCGGTGCGCGAGTGGAACACGAAGATCGCCGCCGAGCACGGCGAGGACGCGGTCTGGCTCGCCTGCTCGCACGGGGACGTGATCAAGGCCGTGGTCGCGGACGCGCTGGGCCTGCACCTGGACCACTTCCAGCGGATCAGCGTCGAGCCCTGCTCCGTCACCGCGATCCGCTACACCCCGCAGCGGCCCTTCGTGCTGAGGATGGGCGACACCGGCGACCTCTCCTCCCTGGCCCCCCGGCCGCACGCCGCCCCGGCCACCCCGGCCGGCGACGCCGTGGTCGGTGGCACGGCCTGAGCGGTGGCACCGCCCGAGCGGTGGCACGGCCTGAGCTGGGCGATGCCAGGTGCGGGCCGGGACGGTGCCGGGGTCCGTTCGGGTCCCCGGCGAAGGCCCGGAGGTCGTAGGGTGAGGGACGGGCACTCCCGGCGGTGCGCGCCCCCCACGGGGCCGCCGCGCGGGCGCGCCCGACCCGAGACGTCGCAACGACCCCGGCGGTCCTGAGGATCGCCACGACCGAACACGATCCGGAGCGAGAGCGTGCCCCGTCAGGTCTTCTTCTACGACCAGCCCGAACGGTTCGTGGCCGGTACCGTCGGCCAGCCCGGCGCCCGGGCGTTCTACCTCCAGGCCAGCGCCCGGGGGAGGATCACCAGCGTGCTGCTGGAGAAGACACAGGTGGCCGCGCTCGCCGAGCGGATCGAGGAGGTCCTCGACGAGGCCCTGAGGCGCAGCGGCGGCGACACGACCATCCCGGCCACCGCGCCGAACGACCTGCTCGACACCGCCCCGCTCGACCTGCCGCTGGAGCAGGAGTTCCGCGTCGGCACCATGGCCCTGGCCTGGGACAGCGCCGAGAGCTGCCTGGTGGTCGAGGCGCAGGCGCTGGTCGAGGAGGAGGAAGAGGACGAGGCCGAGGACGAGGCCGAGGCCGTCTTCCGGGACGAGGACAGCGGCCCGGACATGCTGCGGGTGCGGCTCTCCGGCGCGATGGCCCGGGTGTTCGCCAAGCGCGCGCTGGACCTGGTCGCGGCCGGGCGCAAGCCCTGCCCGTTCTGCAACCTGCCGCTGGACCCGGAGGGCCACCTGTGCCCGCGCGCGAACGGCTACCGGCGCTGAACACCGACACCCCGCCGCAGGCGGACCCGTCGGCGGCCGCCGCCCTGGCCGCCGACGTGCCCACCGCCCTGGCCCTGCTGCGCCAGGGCGAGCTGACCGTCCACGGCCGGCTGACCGAGGCGTCCAACGCGGCGCTGTACTGCACCGTCGCGCACGGCTCGCTCAGCGCTCAGGCCGTCTACAAGCCGGTGGCCGGGGAGCGCCCGCTGTGGGACTTCCCGCACGGCACCCTGGCCGGGCGCGAGGTCGCCTCGTACGAGCTGTCCGCGGCGACGGGCTGGGCGCTGATCCCGCCGACCGTGCTGCGCGGGGGCCCGCACGGCCCGGGCATGGTGCAGCTGTGGGTGGAGCCCGACCCGGAGGCCGATCCGCTGCTCGACCTCCAGGACCCGCGCGGCCCCGAGGAGGGCTGGCTGCCGATCGTGCGGGCCGAGGTGGAGGGCGGGCGCACCGCGCTGCTGGTGCACCACGACGACGGGCGGCTGCGCCGGCTCGCCGTGCTGGACGCGGTGCTCAACAACGCCGACCGCAAGGGCGGGCACCTGATCCCCGCCGCGGACGGCCGGGTGTACGGCATCGACCACGGCGTCACCTTCAACACCGAGGACAAGCTGCGCACCCTGCTGTGGGGCTGGGCGGGCGATCCGCTGCCGGAGGAGGCGCTGGAGGTGCTGGCCCGCCTGGCCGCGGACCTGGACGGGGAGCTGGCCGGGCGCCTCGCCCCGCACCTGACGGCCGAGGAACTGGACGCCACCCGCGCCCGGGTGGCGGCCCTGCGGGAGTCGGGCCGGCACCCGCTGCCCTCCCGCGACTGGCCCGCGATCCCCTGGCCGCCCGTCTGAGTCTTCACAACTGGGCCCAGATGGTCTGGACCTGTTCCCGGATCGGTCGCACACTGCTCCGATGGACGTGCGACGGACCACCCCCACACCCCGTGCCGCGCCGGACCTGCCGATGCACCGGCTCCAGGTCCCGCTGCCCCATCTGCTCCCCTTCGCCATCGGCAGTTTCGACGCGATAGGCCCGCTCTCGCGCGCGGGCTTCCCCCATCGCCACTCCTTCTACGAGATCGTCCACGTCACCGGCGGCCGCGGCGCCCACGTGCTGGACCTCGTCCACCGGCCGCTGGCGCCACCGCAGTTGTGCGTCATCACCCCCGGGCAGGTGCACTACTGGTCGGAGTCGGACGAACTCGCGGGCCGGGTCGTGCTGTTCAACGAGGACTTCCTGCTCGGCAACCCGCAGGACCTCGCCGCGCTGCGCGCGCTGGCCGCCCACCCGGCGGTCGACCTCGGTGAACACGCCGGGGCGGTGGGCGCGTTGTTCGCCGACATGGAGCACGAGTACCGCGCGAGGGCGCCCGGCTACCAGGGGGTGCTGCGGGCGAGCCTGCACATCCTGATCGTCCGGGCGCTGCGCGCCTGCACCCCGGACGAGCAGCCGGCGGTGGTCAGCCGCCCGGCCGAACTGGCCGCCGCCTTCACGCGGTTGATCGCCGGGCCGGGCGGGGTGCGGCACTCGGTGGCCTCCACGGCGCAGGAGCTCGGCGTCTCCCCGGGCCACCTGCAGAGCCTGGTGAAGCAGGCCACCGGCCGGACCCCGGGCGGGCTGATCCGCCGGCAGCAGACCCTGGAGGCCAAACGGCTGCTGGCTTGCACGGATCTGACGATCCGCCAGGTGGCGCGGGAGTCCGGCTTCGCCGACCCGGCGTACTTCTGCCGCTTCTTCCGCCGGGAGACGGGGATGACCCCGGGTGAATTCCGTGCGCGGGTCGACGGAAATCACCACGATCCCCGGATCATGTCCATCGCGGCGACGGCGGAGGGGCCGTAGGTTCTCTACTGGCCACCGGCGGTCCTTCCGGCGAGATGGGACGGGCGGCCGGTCCGGCCCTTGTCATGCCCCCACCATGGCAAGGGCCGCCCCCACCCCCCAACCCATCCAGGAATGGAGGCGGCATGCCCCCGTCCGAAGACGGCATGATCAGCCGCAAGACCGTCCTCAAGGCCGCCGCCGTGATCGGTGCCGCCCCGATGCTGATCGGCGGCGGAGTGGCGCTGGCCCGCGACTCGGCGGGCAGCGGCGAGGCCCCCGGCCTCACACCGCAGTGCCACGACCACGACGACCCGACGATCGACCAGACCGAGGGTCCGTACTTCAAGCCGAACTCGCCGCTGCGCAGCTCCATGGCGAACGACGGCCCCGGCACCCGGCTCTCCGTGAGCGGCTACGTGTTCGGCAGCGCCTGCCGGGGCATCTCCGGCGTGCTGCTGGACTTCTGGCAGGCCGACGACAACGGGGACTACGACAACAGCGGGTACACCTTCCGCGGCCACCAGTTCACCGACGCCAACGGCGCGTACCGGCTCGACACCATCGTCCCCGGCCTCTACCCGGGCCGGACCAGGCACATCCACGTCAAGGTCCAGGCCCCCGGCCGCGGAATCCTCACCACCCAGCTCTACTTCCCGGGTGAGCCCCGCAACAACACCGACACCATCTACGACGCGCGGCTGCTGATGACGGTCCGGCAGAACGGCCCGGGCAAGGACGCCAGCTTCGACTTCGTCCTCAACGTGCCGCAGACCCCGGGCACCCCCAGCCCGACCGCGACGCCCACCGGCACCCCCACCGGGACGCCCACGAGCACGCCCACCCAGCCGAGCGGCAGCTGGACCGCCGGCCGGTCGTACAACGCGGGCGACCGCGTCACCTACAACGGCGCCTCCTACGTCTGCCTCCAGGGCCACACGGCCATGGTCGGCTGGGAGCCGCCGAACGTACCGGCCCTCTGGCAGCGGGTGTAGCGGCTCCGTCCGCTGCTCGGGGCAGCCGGGCGCCCGGTCGGCGGCAGGGCCGACCGGGCGCTCAACCATGTCCGCAGAGGTACGGGGAACGCGCTTTACCAGTCGGAAAGCGGTCAGGCAACGAAAGGAAGCGAATCCAGTCGATCTTCGTTACTGGTTAGGCTTTCAAATGTTCTCAAGGTTAAAGTCGATCCCATGCATGCCTGGCCCGCCTCCGAGGTTCCCGCCCTGCCTGGTCAGGGGCTCCCCCTCCACATCTTCGACACCGCAGCGGGCAAGGTCCGCGAGGTCGTGCCGCAGGACGGCACCGCCCGGATCTACGTCTGCGGCATCACCCCCTACGACGCGACCCACATGGGCCACGCCGCCACCTACAACGCGTTCGACCTGGTGCAGCGCGTCTGGAAGGACGCCGGCCACGACGTCCTGTACATCCAGAACGTCACCGACGTCGACGACCCGCTGCTCCAGCGCGCGGTCGAGACCGGCCAGGACTGGGTGGCCCTCGCCGAGCGCGAGACGGCCCTGTTCCGCGAGGACATGACCGCCCTGCGGCTGCTCCCGCCGGCCCACTACGTCGGCGCCGTCGAGTCGATCCCGTGGATCGTGCCGATCGTCCAGAAGCTGCTGGCCTCCGGCGCCGCCTACGAGGTCGACGGGGACATCTACTTCTCCGTCGACTCCGACCCGCACTTCGGCGGCGTCTCCGGCCTCACCCGCGAGGCCATGCGTCCGGTCTTCGCCGAGCGCGGCGGCGACCCGGACCGCCCGGGCAAGCGCGACCCGCTGGACGCGCTGCTCTGGATGGCCGCCCGCCCCGGCGAGCCCGCCTGGGACACCGAGCTCGGCCACGGCCGTCCCGGCTGGCACATCGAGTGCGTGGCCATCGCGCTGCAGTACCTGGGCATGGGCTTCGACCTCCAGGGCGGCGGCAGCGACCTGTCCTTCCCGCACCACGAGATGGGCGCCTCGCACGCCCAGGTCGCCACCGCCGGCCACCCGTACGCCAAGGCGTACGTGCACGCCGGCATGGTCGGCCTGGACGGCAAGAAGATGTCCAAGTCCCGCGGCAACCTGGTCTTCGTCTCCACCCTGCGCCGCGAGGGCGTCGACCCGGCGGCGATCCGCCTGGCCCTGCTCTCGCACCACTACCGCGAGGACTGGGAGTGGACCAAGGACGTCCTGGACGAGGCCGTCGAGCGCCTCGCCCGCTGGCGCGCCGCGGTCTCCCGCCCGGACGGCCCGGCCGCCGAGCAGCTGCTCGCCGAGATCCGTACGGCGCTGGCGAACGACCTGGACGCGCCCGCCGCGCTGGCCGCCGTCGACCGCTGGGCGGCCCTTCAGGACGGCGAGGGCGGCACCGACACCGGCGCCCCCGGCCTCGTCAGCCGCACCGTGGACGCCCTGCTGGGTGTCGCGCTCTGAGGTTGCGCAACGAAGGGGCGCCGGGACTTCTGTCCCGGCGCCCCTTCGGCGTTCCCGCGTCGTACGGCTGCGCGTGCTACTCGTCCTCGTCCTGGCTCTCCCGGGACGCACCCGGGGCCTCCGGCTCGGCCGGCCGCTCCGCGGTGGCGTGCCCGGACACCGGCTTCTCGCCGGTCGGCCCGACGTTCTCCCGCCGCCGCAGGTAGCGCTCGAACTCCCGGGCGATGGCGTCCCCGGACGCCTCCGGGAGCTCCGCCGTGTCCTGCGCCTCCTCCAGCTGCTGGACGTACTCGGCCACCTCGCTGTCCTCGGCGGCCAGCTGGTCCACCCCGAGCTGCCAGGCCCGGGCGTCCTCGGCCAGCTCGCCCGGCGGGATGCGCAGGTCCAGCAGGTCCTCCAGCTTGTTGACCAGCGCCAGCGTCGCCTTCGGGTTCGGCGGCTGCGAGACGTAGTGCGGCACGGCCGCCCAGAGCGTCACGGCCGGCACCCCGGCGTGGGTGCAGGCCTCCTGGAGCACGCCGACGATGCCGGTCGGGCCCTCGTAGCGGCTCTCCTCCAGGTCCAGCCGGCGGGCCAGCTCGGGGTCGGAGGTGACCCCGCTGACCGGCACCGGGCGGCTGTGCGGGGTGTCGCCGAGCAGCGCGCCCAGGATCACCACCAGCTCGATGCCCAGCTCGTGGGCGAAGCCCAGCAGTTCGTTGCAGAACGAGCGCCACCGCATGCTCGGCTCGATGCCGCGCACCAGTACCAGGTCGCGCGTGGTCGGCTCGGTCACCCGGATCACCGAGAGCCTGGTGGTGGGCCAGGTGATCCTGCGGATGCCGCCGTCCAGCCAGATCGTCGGCCGGTTGACCTGGAAGTCGTAGTAGTCCTCCGCGTCCAGCGCGGCGATCACCTTGCCGCCCCAGGTCTCGTCCAGATGCGCCAGCGCCGTGGAGGCGGCGTCGCCGGCGTCGTTCCAGCCCTCGAAGGCGCAGACCATCACCGGGTCGATCAACTCGGGAACATCTTCCAGCTCGATCACCCAGCGTCTCCCTCCGGTCGGCTGCCTGCCGCGGGCGCCCCGGCCGGGGCGCCGATCGGCCGGTCGCCGACGGTCGAACCTCTCGTCGCCCGTGGAACTCCTCGCTCCACGGTCCCTACCTGCCCAGCCTACGGGCTTTGATGCGCGTAGCGGCCGGGCACCGGGACAGTCTGAGGGAGCCGCCGGTCGTGATCCAGCGGATATCGGCGGCGTGCTGGCTGACGGATCGTCAGGTCAGGAGACGTCCACCCAGCCGCGCCGGTAGGCGGCCCAGTGCTCGGGCGTCGAGGCGAAGTCCACGTACAGGGCGACGCCGAACCGCCGGCGGGAGAGGTCCTCGCGGCCCAGGCCCAGGCGGACGCCGCGCACGGCGGCGGTGACCGTCTCGGCGTCGCCGTCGTGGCCGGGCTGGTCGGCCCAGAAGAAGGGCAGGCCCATCAGCAGGTCGACCCCGGGCGGGGTGGCGGCCAGCGCCATCTCGGTCTGCTGGGCCACGTACCCGCCGTACAGGGGCTGGGTGGGCATGGAGGTGTCGTAGCTCATCACCGCGATCTGGTCCACGCGGCGGGCGGTCTCGGTGAAGTACCCCGCGTCCCACCACTTGCCGTGGTCGGTGAGCGCGATCGCGGCGGTGTGCAGGCCCGGGACGGGGTCGATCTGCGGGGCCGCGACGGAGAGCACCGCGCCGCGCGCCGCCGTCACCGGGCGGACGGCGTCCAGCAGGGAGAGCCAGCCGGCCGTACCGGGGCGGATGGGCTCCATGTCGAAGTGCACCCCGTCGAAGCCCTGGTCGAGCACCTGGCGGGCGGAGGCGGTGATCCGCTCGCGGGTGGGGGCGTCGTCGAGGTCCAGGGCGTCCTTCTCCGGTTTGACCTCGTCGCCCAGCCAGCCCTGGAGGCGCACGCCGGGCAGGGCCCGGTGCGCGGCCTCGGTGAACCAGCGGGCCCGGGGGTGGACGGAGGCCGGGAGGGAGCCGTCGTGCTCCAGCGGGCCGGTGTGCACGTACAGGTCCCGTACGCCGGTGCCCGCCAGTTGGCGGACCAGTGCCTGGACGTCCGTGTCCGTCTTGCGTCCGTCCACCCACGCATGGCCCAGCCACACCGCGTCCCGTCCGCGGGTGCGGGCCTCGGGGGCCGGTTCACCCGTGTAGTGGAGCCGGAACACGGTCAGGAGGGAGCCGAGCGCGGCCAGCGGAACGGCCGCCACCAGGGCCAGGACCAGCAGCGCCCGGCGCCACCGGGACCAGCGCCGCCAGCGCTCGCGCAGCGCTCCGAACGGGGCCGACACGGCCCGTCCGACACGTGTGAGGACGGTCTTGACAGAGGCCATGCGGTCGCTCCCCCTTCGCGATCGAACGTTCAGGATACGGAATGGGTCGACAGGCCGAGCCGGGAGCCGGATACCCTGGCGTCGTGCGCGTCCGAGCAAGCGGGCGCGCAAAGCCGACAGCCGTCGCACCAGGGAGACGCCCCATGGCCACTGCAGCCGATCCGTCCATCACTCCGCAGAGCCGCGCGAACGCGCTGCGTGAAGCACTCGCCGCCCGCGTGGTGGTGGCCGACGGGGCGATGGGCACCATGCTCCAGGCGCAGGACCCGACGCTGGAGGACTTCCAGAACCTCGAAGGCTGCAACGAGGTCCTCAACGTCACCCGGCCGGACATCGTCCGCTCCGTCCACGACGCCTACTTCGCGGTGGGCGTGGACTGCGTGGAGACCAACACCTTCGGCGCCAACTTCTCCGCGCTGGGCGAGTACGAGATCTCCGAGCGCATCTTCGAGCTCTCCGAGGCCGGCGCCCGGATCGCCCGCGAGTCGGCCGACGCCCGCACCGCCGAGGACGGCCGCGTCCGCTGGGTGCTCGGCTCGATCGGCCCCGGCACCAAGCTGCCCACCCTGGGCCACGCCCCGTACGAGACCCTGCGCGAGGGCTTCCGGCTGAACGCGGCCGGGCTGATCGCCGGCGGCTCCGACGCGCTGCTCGTCGAGACCAGCCAGGACCTGCTCCAGACCAAGGCCGCGATCCTCGGCTGCAAGCGCGCCCTGGCCGAGGCCGGCCTGGACCTGCCGATCCTGGCCCAGGTGACCGTGGAGACCACCGGCACCATGCTGCTCGGCTCCGAGATCGGCGCGGCGCTGACCGCCCTGGAGCCGCTGGGCATCGACTACATCGGCATGAACTGCGCCACCGGCCCGGCCGAGATGAGCGAGCACCTGCGCTACCTGGCCAAGAACGCGAGGATCGGCCTGTCCTGCATGCCGAACGCGGGCCTGCCGGTGCTCGGCAAGGACGGCGCCCACTACCCGCTGACCCCGGCCGAGCTGGCCGACGCCCACGACGTGTTCACCCGCGAGTACGGGCTCTCGCTGGTCGGCGGCTGCTGCGGCACCACCCCCGAGCACCTGCGCCAGGTCGTCGAGCGCGTCCAGGGCCGCCCGGTCGCCCCGCGCGACCCGCAGCCCGAGCCGTCCGCCGCCTCGCTCTACCAGGCCGTGCCGTTCCGCCAGGACACCTCCTACCTGGCGATCGGCGAGCGCACCAACGCCAACGGCTCGAAGAAGTTCCGCGAGTCCATGCTGGCGGGGGACTGGCAGGCGTGCGTGGAGATCGCCCGCGACCAGATCCGCGACGGCTCCCACCTGCTGGACCTGTGCGTGGACTACGTCGGCCGCGACGGCGTCGCCGACATGAAGGAGATCGCCGGCCGCCTGGCCACCGCCTCCACCCTGCCGATCGTGCTGGACTCCACCGAGCCCGACGTGCTGCGCGCCGGCCTGGAGGCCATCGGCGGCCGCGCGGTGCTCAACTCCGTCAACTACGAGGACGGCAACGCCCCCGACTCGCGCTTCGGGAGGATCGCCTCGCTGGCCCGCGAGCACGGCGCCGGCCTGATCGCCCTCACCATCGACGAGGAGGGCCAGGCCCGCACCGCCGCCCACAAGGTGGAGATCGCCGAGCGACTGATCGCCGAGCTGACCGCCGACTACGGCATCGACGAGGGCTCGATCCTGGTCGACTGCCTCACCTTCACCCTGGCCACCGGCCAGGAGGAGTCCCGCCGGGACGGCATCGAGACCATCGAGGCCATCCGCGAGCTCAAGCGCCGCCGCCCGGGGGTGCAGACCACCCTGGGCCTGTCGAACATCTCCTTCGGCCTCAACCCGGCCGCCCGCGTGGTGCTCAACTCCGTCTTCCTGCACGAGTGCGTGGAGGCCGGACTGGACTCGGCGATCGTGCACGCCTCCAAGATCCTCCCGATCTCCCGGATCCCCGAGGACCAGCGCGAGGCCGCCCTCGACCTGGTCTACGACCGCCGCCGCGAGGGCTACGACCCCTTGCAGCGCCTGCTGGAGCTGTTCGAAGGCGTCTCCAGCGCCTCCGTCAAGGCGTCCAAGGCCGAGGAGCTGGCCGCGCTCCCGCTGGACGAGCGGCTGCAGCGCCGCATCATCGACGGGGAGCGCAACGGCCTGGAGGCCGACCTGGACGAGGCGCTGACGGTGCGCCCGGCGCTGGAGATCATCAACGACACCCTGCTGTCGGGCATGAAGGTGGTCGGCGAGCTGTTCGGCTCCGGCCAGATGCAGCTGCCGTTCGTGCTCCAGTCCGCCGAGGTGATGAAGACGGCGGTGGCCCACCTGGAGCCGTACATGGAGAAGTCCGACAGCGAGGGCAAGGGCACCATCGTGCTGGCCACCGTCAAGGGCGACGTCCACGACATCGGCAAGAACCTGGTGGACATCATCCTGTCCAACAACGGCTACAACGTCGTCAACCTGGGCATCAAGCAGCCCGTCTCGGCGATCCTCGACGCCGCCCAGGAGCACAACGCGGACGTCATCGGCATGTCCGGCCTGCTGGTCAAGTCCACCGTGATCATGAAGGAGAACCTGGAGGAGCTGAACCAGCGCAAGCTGGCCGCCAGCTACCCGGTGATCCTCGGCGGCGCCGCCCTGACCCGCGCCTTCGTCGAGCAGGACCTGCACGAGATCTACGAGGGCGAGGTCCGTTACGCCCGCGACGCCTTCGAGGGCCTGCGGCTGATGGACGCGCTGATCGCCGTCAAGCGCGGCGTGCCCGGCGCCGTCCTGCCGGAGCTCAAGCAGCGCCGCCACGCCCGCGCCCAGGTGGAGGAGCCGGAGCCCGAGGTCAACCTCGGCCAGATCCGCTCCGACGTCGTGGTGGACAACCGGGTGCCGGCCCCGCCGTTCTGGGGCGACCGCATCGTCAAGGGCATCCCGTTCGCCGACTACGCCTCCTGGCTGGACGAGGACGCGCTGTTCAAGGGCCAGTGGGGCCTCAAGGCCGCCCGTGCCGGAGACGGCCCCTCGTACGAGGAGCTGGTGGAGACCGAGGGCCGGCCGCGGCTGCGGGCCTGGCTGGACCGGCTGCAGACCGAGGGCTGGCTGGAGGCCGCCGTGGTCTACGGCTACTACCCGGCCAACTCCAAGGGCGACGACCTGATCGTCTTCCACGAGGACGGCACCGAGCGCACCCGCTTCACCTTCCCCCGCCAGCGGCGCGGGCGCCGGCTCTGCCTGGCGGACTTCTTCCGCCCGGAGGAGTCCGGCCAGCGGGACGTGGTGGGCCTTCAGGTCGTCACCATGGGCAACCGGATCTCGGAGGCGGCCAACGAGCTGTTCGCGGAGAACTCCTACCGCGACTACCTGGAGCTGCACGGCCTCTCCGTCCAACTGGCCGAGGCGCTGGCCGAGTTCTGGCACGCCCGGGTCCGCTACGAGCTGGGCTTCTCCGGCGAGGACCCGCAGGACGTCAAGGACATGTTCGCCCTCAAGTACCGCGGCGCCCGTTTCTCGCTCGGCTACGGGGCCTGCCCCGAGCTGGAGGACCGCGCCAAGATCGCCGAGCTGCTGCGGC
This sequence comes from Kitasatospora sp. NPDC051170, assembly GCF_044455705.1. Lineage (NCBI taxonomy): Bacteria > Bacillati > Actinomycetota > Actinomycetes > Kitasatosporales > Streptomycetaceae > Kitasatospora > Kitasatospora sp. NPDC051170. Next base: position 97,044 of record NZ_JBITFA010000010.1, read on the forward strand.
CCGAGCGGATCGGCGTGGTGCTCTCCGAGGAGTTCCAGCTGCACCCGGAGCAGTCCACGGACGCGATCGTGATCCACCACCCGGAGGCGAAGTACTTCAACGCCCGGTAATCCCATCGCCCCGCCGCGTTCGCTCTTTCCGGAGGGTGCGGGCGTATTCTGGATGATCCTGAACGGGCCGGTCCGCTGACCAGCGGGCCGGCCCGTGCCATCCCCGGGTACGCCCGGGTCCGGACGGAAGGAAGCCGCCATGACCTCCACCACCACCGCCACGCGCGTGCTCGACCACGGGGACGCCCGGGGGCTCCAGGCGGTGCTGCTGGACATGGACGGCACGCTGGTGGACACCGAGGACTTCTGGTGGCAGGCCGAGGTCACGCTCTTCGCCGAGCTGGGCCACCGGCTGGACGAGGCGGACCGCGCCCACGTGGTCGGCGGCCCGATGACCCGGGTGATGGACTACCTGGTCGGCCGCACCGGCGTGGACATCGCCCCGGCCGACCTCGGGGTGATGGTCAACGAGCGCTTCGTGGAGCTGCTGGCCGGCGGGGTGCCCCTGATGCCGGGCGCCGAGCGGCTGCTCAACACCCTGGACGCGCACGGGATCCCGGCCGCCCTGGTGTCGGCCTCGCACCGGCACGTGATCGACATCGTGCTGCGCTCGCTGGGCGCCGAGCACTTCGCCTTCACCATCGGCGGCGACGAGGTGGCGCGCACCAAGCCGTTCCCGGACCCGTACCTGGAGGCGGCCCGCCGCCTGGGCGCCGAGCCGGGCCGCTGCGTGGTGGTCGAGGACACCCCGACCGGGGTGCGGGCGGGCGAGGCGGCGGGCTGCCCGGTGATCGCGGTCCCCTCGGTGGCGCCGATCGAGCCGGCCCCGGGGCGCCTGGTGGTCTCCTCGCTGGAGCAGGTGGACCTGGACCTGCTGCGCTCGGTGGTCGCCACCCGGGTGTGAACGCTCAACTGTGTGATTGTCGTCTCATCGCAGGCGGCCCTATCGGCTGGTAAGGGGATTTGTTCGTACCGCCTCCGAGGTTCGCCCCGGGGAGAAATCGGGCAATGCCTGACAACTCGTCGGGTATCGCCGACTGCCCCCAACTCCCGTGTCCCAAACGTCATCTTCGCGGGTACCGGTCGAATGTGTTCGATATGGCACGCTACTCGGGTTCGTACCCCACCCCAAGGACGCGCCCGTGAGAACTCCCGCTGAACGCCTGGCCGTACTCGGTTGTGCCGGCCTGGTCGCCGTGACGCTGACCGGCTGCGGGTCGGTGACCGACGCCGTCAAGGGCAGCGACGGCAAGGCGATCACCATGGGGACGACCCAGCTCACCGGCGTCCTGGACCCGGCCGCCGCGTACGACTCCGCGTCCTGGATGCTGCTGCGCAACACCTTCCAGTCGCTGCTGGCCTTCCCCGCCGCCTCCAGCGCGCCCTCCCCGGACGCCGCGCAGTCCTGCGAGTTCACCGGCGCCGACGCCATGCAGTACCACTGCACCCTGCGCCCCGGCCTCAAGTTCTCCAACGGCCACGCGCTGACCGCCCAGGACGTGGTGTTCTCCGTCGAGCGCACCCGGAAGATCAACGACCCCAACGGCCCGGGCTCGCTGCTCTCCTCCATCAAGACCGTCGAGGCCAAGGGCGACAACGAGGTGCTCTTCCACCTCGGCGCCCCCGACGCCACCCTCCCGGCCAAGCTCGCCGGCCCGGCCGGCGCCATCGTCGACCACCAGGCGTACCCGGCGGACAAGCTCGTCGCCAACGACAAGCTGGTCGGCTCCGGCCCGTACCGCTTCGACTCCGTCGAGATGGTCAAGGCCGGCAAGGGCGACGGCCAGCAGCTCGGCAAGGTCGTGCTGGTCGCCAACGACAAGTACAGCGGCGAGGCCAAGCTGCGCAACACCAAGTTCACCGTGCGGTACTTCGACCAGCCGGCCGACCTCAAGGCGGCGCTGGACAAGGGTGAGGTCGACCTCACCGACAACAGCCTGGAGCCGAACACCGCCGCCCAGATGCACTCGGACCAGCAGTCCGGCGCCTCGGACGTGCAGGTCGTCGAGGGCGACAGCAACGACACCCGCTCGCTGGTCTTCAACACCAAGGACTCCGTCGGCGGCAACCTCGCCGTCCGCCAGGCCGCCGCCCAGCTGCTCGACCGCAAGTCGCTCGCCCGCGACGTCTTCGCCCGGACCGTCCAGCCGCTGTACGCGCTCGTCCCGGCCGGCGTCAACGGCCACACCACCGCCTACTTCGACCGCTACGGCGACCAGGACACCGCCAAGGCGAAGAAGATCCTCACCGACGCCAAGGTCCAGCTGCCGGTGAAGCTCAGCCTCACCTGGTCGCGCTCGCGGGCCGGCAACGCCGAGCCGGACACGCTCAAGAAGCAGCTCGAGGCCGGCGGCCTGTTCCAGGTGACCGTCCAGCAGGAGCCGGACTGGGACGCCTACAAGAAGGGCTGGGCCGAGGGCAAGTACCAGGCGTACATCATCGGTTGGTTCGCCGACTACCCGGACCCGGACAACTACATCGCCCCGCTGATCGTCCAGGGCGGTGCCTACCACCACGGCTGGGACGACCCGCGGATCAGCGGCAAGCTGGTGCCGGAGGGCCTCAAGCAGGCCGACCGCAGCGCGGCCGCCGCCGGCTACTCGCAGATCCAGCAGATCGTCGCGGAGAACGCGCCGCTCATCCCGCTGTACCAGAACAAGGCGTTCTTCGCCGCGCGCTCGTACATCACCGGCGTCGAGTCCACCGTCGACACCACCGGCGTGTTCCGCTTCTGGGACATCGGCCGCACCAGGTAGGCGTACGAGAAAGGCCCGCTCCGGACGCCGGAGCGGGCCTTTCTCGTACGTGTCCTACAGGGCGCCGGGGCGCACCAGCCCGCTCTCGTAGGCGTACACCGCGGCCTGCACCCGGTCGCGCAGCTGGAGCTTGGTCAGCACGTGGCCGACATGCGTCTTGACCGTCGTCTCGCTGACGAACAGCTCCGCGGCGATCTCCGCGTTCGACAGCCCGCGGGCCACCAGCTTCAGCACCTCCAGCTCCCGTTCGGTCAGCGCGCCCAGGGCCTGCGGCGGCGCCTCCTCGCCCGAGGGCAGCTTGGTGGCGTACATGTCCAGCAGTCGGCGGGTGATGCTCGGCGCCAGCATGGCCGCGCCGTCGGCGACCACCCGGATGGCCTGCACCAGCTCCTCCGCCGGGACGTCCTTGAGGAGGAAGCCGCTCGCGCCCGCGCGCAGCGCCTCCACCACGTACTCGTCCAGGTCGAAGGTGGTCAGCACCAGCACCTTGGCCGGGCCGTCGCGCCCGGGGCCGGCGATCCGGCGGGTCGCCTCGACGCCGTCCATCCGCGGCATCCGGATGTCCATCAGCACCACGTCGGGCTGCAGCGCCCGCACCTGGTCCAGCGCCTGCTGTCCGTCGCCGGCCTCACCGACCACCACCAGGTCGGTCTCGGCCTCCAGGATCATCCGGAAACCCGTGCGCAGCAGCGGCTGGTCGTCGACCAGCAGCACTCGGATCGTCACTCGGACTCCTTGCTCATCTTGCTCATCAGATCCCCCGTGGGATTTTCCTCGTCGGAAACACGTGCCAGCGGAAGGGGGTACGGCGGCGGGGTGCCCCCGAACTCCGGGCAACTGGCCTGATGATCGCACCAGTCGCAGAGCCGGTTGCGGGTGGCCGGGAAATCCCCGGTGGCCACCGCGTGGCCGATCCGCTCCCACAGCGCCAGCAGCTTGCGCTCCACCGCCAGCAGGTCGGCCTCGTCCGGGTCGTAGCTCACCACGTCCCCGCCGCCGCCGAGGTAGACCAGCTGCAGCCGGCGGGGGATCACGCCCTTCCAGCGCCACACCACCAGCGCGTAGAACTTCATCTGGAACATGGCCTTGCCCTCGAAGTCCCGCGAGGGCGCCCGGCCGGTCTTGTAGTCCACCAGCCGGACCTCGCCGGTCGGGGCGACGTCCACCCGGTCGATGTACCCGCGCAGCAGCAGGCCCGACTCCAGCGCCGTCTCCACGTACAGCTCGCGCTCCACCGGGTGCAGCCGCGTCGGGTCCTCCAGGCGGAACCACTGGCCGACCAGCTTCTCGGCGTCCGCCAGCCAGCGGGTCAGCGCCGCGCCGTCCGGATCGTCTCCGTCCTCCGGGAACAAGCCGGCCAGTTCCGGCCGTTCCCCGAGCAGCCGCTCCCACTGCGGGCGCAGCAGCCCGAGCGCCCGCTCGGGTGTGCGCTCGGCCGCGGGGGAGTCGAACAGCCGTTCCAGCACCGCGTGCACCAGGGTGCCCCTGGTCGCCGCCGCGCTCGGCGGCTCCGGAAGCCGGTCGATCACCCGCAGCCGGTACAGCAGGGGACAGGTCAGGAAGTCCCCCGCCCGGGACGGGGACAGGCCGGTCGGCGCCGCCGCCGGGCGGGCCGTGGCCCCGGCGGGCGCGGTGGTGTCGGTCTGCTGCATGCCCACGACCCTACGGCCCTTCGCTGTCATCCCGCTGCCACGGCTCTGCCACGGCGGCCCCCGCGATGGGTATGAAGGGATCGTGGGGCACGCGCCGCGGCGGGCCCGCGATCACGTAGCGTGGGCGCACCGGGCACGACGCGGGGGAGACGACCGAAGGGATCACGGTGAGCGACAGCAGGGGGCAACAGACCTCCGACCAGCCGCCGCAGGACGACCGCGGGCGCCGCCCGGCCCCGCCCGGGCGCGGCGGCATCCTGATGGGCCGCCCCTTCGGCGTTCCGATCTACGTCACCCCCTCCTGGTTCGTCATCGCCGCGCTGATCACCTGGGTCTTCGGCGGCCAGCTCGGCGACGTCCTGCCCGACCTCGGCGGCGCCCGCTACCTCCTCGCGTTCTTCTTCGCCGTCGCCTTCTACGCCTCCGTCCTGGTGCACGAGCTCGCCCACACCCTGGTCGCGCTGCGCTACCGGCTCGGGGTGCGGCGCATCCAGCTGCAGTTCTTCGGCGGCGTTTCGGAGATCGAGAACGAGGCCGAGTCGCCCTGGCGCGAGTTCTGGCTGGCCTTCGTCGGCCCGCTGCTCTCGCTCGTCCTCGGCGGGCTGTTCCTGCTGGGCGTGCAGGCCGTGGAGCTCGACACCGTGCCCGGGGTGCTGCTCACCGGGCTGACGGTCGCCAACTTCGTCGTCGCCGCCTTCAACCTGCTGCCGGGCCTGCCGCTGGATGGCGGCCGGATGCTGCGCGCCGTGGTCTGGGCGATCACCGGCCGGCCCATGGCCGGCACCGTCGCCGCCGCCTGGGCGGGCCGGGTGCTCGCCGTCGCCGTCCTGGTCGGCCTGCCGCTGCTCAACGCGGCCCGCACCACCGAGCGCTCCGGCACGGACACCCTGGTCGACGCCGTCCTGGCCGCCGTCCTCGCCGCGATCATCTGGAACGGCGCCACGAGCAGCCTGCGCAACGCCCGCCTCAAGGAGGTCCTGCCGGGCCTGCGGCTGCGCGACGTCGCCCGCCGCGCCGTCGAGGTCACCGCCGACACCCCGCTCGGCGAGGCCATGCGCCGCGCCCGCGAGGCCCAGGCCGGCGCCGTCGTGGTGGTGGACGGCCGGGGCGAGCCGATCGCCATCGTCCGCGAGTCGGCCGTACGGGCCGTGCCCGAGCACCGCCGCCCCTGGGTCTCGGTCGGCCCGCTCTCCCGGGACCTGGAGCCCGGCATGCGCCTGGACGCCGACCTCGGCGGCGAGGACCTGCTGCGCGCCCTCCAGGCCACCCCGGCGGGGGAGTACCTCGTCGTCGAGGCGGACGGCCGGATGTACGGCGTCGCCGCGCTCACCGACATCGAGCAGCGCCTCAGCTCCGCCCTGGCCCGGTACTGAGCGGCCGCCGCGGGGGCCGTGATCGTTCCGCGACGCCCCTGGTCGGGCGGGCCGGTGCGCTTCCCGTAGGATTGCCCGCATGTCCGAACCGACCGGTGCCGCCCGCCGACGCGGGCCCTTCCAGGTCGGGGACCAGGTCCAGCTGACCGACCCCAAGGGTCGCCACTACACGTTCACGCTCCAGGCAGGGAACCAGTTCCACACCCACAAGGGTGCGTTCCCCCACGACGAGCTGATCGGCGCCCCCGAGGGCACGGTCGTGCGCACCACGGGGAACGTCCCGTACCTCGCGCTGCGCCCCCTGCTCCCCGACTACGTCCTGTCCATGCCGCGCGGCGCCGCCGTGATCTACCCCAAGGACGCGGGTCAGATCCTGGCGATGGCCGACATCTTCGCGGGTGCCCGCGTGGTCGAGGCCGGAGTCGGCTCGGGCGCGCTCAGCACGTACCTGCTGCGGGCCGTCGGTGACACCGGCATGCTCGCCTCGTACGAGCGCCGGCAGGACTTCGCCGACATCGCCCAGGGCAATGTGGAGCGCTACTTCGGCGGCCCGCACCCGGCGTGGAAGCTCACCGTCGGCGACCTCCAGGACAACCTGGTCGAGACCGACGTCGACCGCGTCATCCTCGACATGCTCGCCCCCTGGGAGTGCCTGGACGTCGCCGCCAAGGCGCTCGTCCCCGGCGGCCTGATCTGCTGCTACGTGGCCACCACCACGCAGATGTCGCGCACCGTCGAGGCGCTGCGCGAGCACGGCAGCTTCACCGAGCCGCAGGCGTGGGAGACCATGGTGCGCACCTGGCACCTGGAGGGCCTGGCCGTCCGCCCGGACCACCGGATGATCGGCCACACCGGCTTCCTGCTCACCGCCCGCCGCCTGGCGGACGGCGTCGAGCCGCCGCTGCGCCGCCGCCGCCCCGCCAAGGGCGCGTACGGCGAGGACTACGACAACGGGGCGTCCGAGATGACGCTCCAGGAGCGCGCCGCGGCGCGCAAGGCCGCTCGCGAGGCGGACCCGGAGCAGCCGGACCTCGGCTGACCTTTCAGCGACGTGAAGGGGGTGGTGCGGGCTCCGGCCCGTACCACCCCCTTCGTCGTGCGCGCCTCCCCGGTGTGGGACGATGCTGCCTCACCCACACCGCTGGAGGGGACGCCTGGTGGAGACCGCGGTCAAGGCGCAGGCCGGACAGCAGACACCGCGGGGCCGTACGGGTCCCGGGCACGTGCGAACTTCCGCCTGGCACTGGGCCCTTGCCCTCGCCGGCTGCGGCGCGGTGGTCGCCACCGCCCTCGCCGCCTCCCCGGCGACCGGCACCCCGGTGCCGCTGCGTTCCACTCCCTCGGCGCTGCCCGCTGCCGCCGCCCCCGACCCGAGCAGGGCCCAACTGCCGCTCGACTGCGGCCCGTTCCCGGTGAAGCCCGCGCTCAGCGTGCCCGCCGTCCTCGCCGACGGAAAACCGGCCACCGTCGTCGCCGCGCACTGCGACGCCGAGAACGGCACCCCGCCGGACGCCGTCTACCTGCTGGGCTTCGGCGCCGACCGCACCCCCACCGTGCTCGCCACCCTGCTCTCCGAGCGGGAGAACCTCACCGTCGGCCGGCTCGCGCTGCGCTCGGATGGCGCCATCACCGGCCACGCGCAGGGGTATTCGAGCGACGACGTGCCGCGCTACGCTCCCGACCTCGCGCTCGACCTGACCTGGACGCGCAGGGGCGGCGGCTGGGAACGCTCCCAGACCGCCGCCCCGGTCAGCCGTACCTGACGCCGCGAGACGGACGCCGGCCGGGCGCCGCTACTCGGCGTCCGGCCCGTACACCTCGACCCGGTCCGAGACCCGGCGCACGTGGATGCAGTCGCCGGGACACTCCTTCGCCGAGTCCACCACGTCCTGAAGGATCGTCAGCGGCACCGGGGCGCTCTCCCCGGGCTGCTGGCGCAACTCCTCGTCAGGGCCCTTCACATAGGCCAGCCCGTCGATGTCCAGCTCGAAGACCTCGGGGGCGTACTGCGCGCAGATGCCGTCGCCGGTGCACAGATCCTGGTCGATCCACACCTCCAGCTGCTCGGCCTGCTCCGCCGTCTGCTCGGTCACCGACATGTCCCCTGCCGTTTCTGTCCCGGGTCGACCCCGTTTCCGGGGCAATCCCGCCATTCGTACAACGATCGGACCCTGAGTACCGGTCGCGATCGGATATCACTTCGCTCGACGATACATCTGGCCCGCTTTGGCCGGTGCGCGGTGGGTATCCCCTTAGCAGAGGGGAAGCACGCTGGGGCGAAGATCGGACACGCCCGTTCCATCTTTCTTGATCTAGGGGTTTACGGACCCCTGGTCCCAGGTAGGGTCTGGAAGCGTCCAGCTCCCCGGAGGAGGTGAGGACCGTGGCAGCCCACGATGACGACTACAACCGCAGCACCGGCAGGCCCGCTCGTGGTTCCGACGAGGCCGCTCAGGTCTCGTTCCTTGAGCAGGAAATCGCCGTGCTGCGCCGCAAGCTCGCCGACTCGCCGCGCAATTCGAGAATCCTCGAAGAGCGGATCGTCGAGCTCCAGACCAACCTGGCCGGCGTGACCGCCCAGAACGAACGGCTCGCCTCCACCCTGCGTGAGGCCCGCGACCAGATCGTGGCCCTCAAGGAGGAAGTGGACCGGCTGGCACAGCCCCCGGCGGGTTTCGGCACCTTCCTCGAAGCCAACGAGGACGGCACCGCGGACATCTTCACCGGGGGGCGCAAGCTCCGCGTCAACGTCAGCCCCACCGTCGCCCTCGACGAACTGCGGCGTGGCCAGGAGGTGATGCTCAACGAGGCCCTCAACATCGTGGACGCGATGGCCTTCGAGCGCATCGGCGAGATCGTCACCCTCAAGGAGATCCTCGAGGACGGCGAGCGCGCCCTGGTCATCGGCCACACCGACGACGAGCGGGTGGTGCGCCTCGCGGAACCGCTGCGGGGGATCACCATCCGGGCGGGGGACGCACTGCTGCTGGAACCGCGTTCCGGCTACGTGTACGAGGTGGTGCCGAAGTCCGAGGTCGAGGAGCTGGTCCTCGAGGAGGTCCCGGACATCGACTACCGGCAGATCGGCGGCCTCGGCAACCAGATCGAGCAGATCCGCGACGCGGTCGAGCTGCCGTACCTGCACGCCGACCTCTTCAAGGAGTACGAGCTGCGCCCGCCCAAGGGCGTCCTGCTCTACGGCCCGCCCGGCTGCGGCAAGACGCTCATCGCCAAGGCGGTCGCCAACTCGCTGGCCAAGAAGGTCGCCGAGGTCACCGGCCGTCCGCAGGGGAAGAGCTACTTCCTCAACATCAAGGGCCCCGAGCTGCTCAACAAGTACGTGGGCGAGACCGAGCGGCAGATCCGCCTGGTCTTCCAGCGGGCCCGGGAGAAGGCGAGCGAGGGCACGCCCGTCATCGTCTTCTTCGACGAGATGGAGTCGCTCTTCCGCACCCGTGGCTCGGGTGTCAGCTCGGACGTGGAGAACACGATCGTCCCGCAGCTGCTCGCCGAGATCGACGGCGTGGAGGGCCTGGAGAACGTCATCGTCATCGGCGCCTCGAACCGCGAGGACATGATCGACCCGGCGATCCTGCGGCCCGGCCGCCTGGACGTCAAGATCAAGATCGAGCGCCCCGACGCCGAGGCCGCGAAGGACATCTTCTCCAAGTACCTCAAGGACTCGCTGCCGTTCCACCCGGACGACCTCAAGGAGCACGACGGCTCCCTCGGGGCCACGGTGGCCGCGATGATCCAGTCCGTGGTGGAGCGGATGTACTCCGAGACGGAGGAGAACCGCTTCCTGGAGGTCACCTACGCCAACGGCGACAAGGAGGTCCTGTACTTCAAGGACTTCAACTCCGGCGCGATGATCCAGAACATCGTCGACCGCGCGAAGAAGATGGCCATCAAGGACTTCCTCGACCACGGTCAGCGCGGTCTGCGCGTCTCCCACCTGCTCGCCGCCTGCGTGGACGAGTTCAAGGAGAACGAGGACCTGCCCAACACGACCAACCCGGACGACTGGGCCCGCATCTCCGGCAAGAAGGGCGAGCGGATCGTCTTCATCCGCACCCTCGTCACCGGGAAGCAGGGCGCCGAGTCCGGCCGCTCCATCGACACCGTCGCCAACACGGGGCAGTACCTGTAAGGCACCTGCACACCGTCCGGCTGTGGCGCCTCGCGGCCCCGCAGCCGGACGGCGCGTCTCGGGGCCCGCCCGTCAGTGCCGGGTTCTAGGCTCGACCCACCGTCCGCGGGCACAACGCCGGCGCCGGTGTTGTTCAGCGGTACGTCAGCGTGTTCCGCCCGTCGGGGGCGGGGCACCGGGCAAGGAGGGCCGCATGACCGTACGGCGCGTGATGGGGATCGAGACCGAGTACGGGATCTCCGTGCCCGGGCATCCCAACGCCAACGCCATGCTCACCTCGTCCCAGATCGTCAACGCGTACGCGGCGGCGATGCACCGGGCCCGGCGGGCCCGCTGGGACTTCGAGGAGGAGAACCCGCTGCGCGACGCGCGGGGGTTCGACCTCGCGCGCGAGGTGGCGGACGCCAGCCAGCTGACCGACGAGGACATCGGCCTCGCCAACGTGATCCTCACCAACGGGGCCCGGTTCTACGTGGACCACGCGCACCCGGAGTACAGCTCGCCCGAGGTGACCAACCCGCGCGACGCCGTGCTCTGGGACAAGGCCGGCGAGCGGATCATGGCCGCCGCCGCCCGGCGCGCGCTGGAGCTGCCCAACGGGCAGAACATCCTCCTGTACAAGAACAACACCGACAACAAGGGCGCCTCCTACGGCACCCACGAGAACTACCTGATGAAGCGGGCGACGCCCTTCGCCGACATCGTCCGCCACCTCACGCCGTTCTTCGTCTCCCGCCAGGTCGTGACCGGCGCCGGCCGGGTGGGCCTGGGCCAGGACGGCTCGGCGCACGGCTTCCAGATCAGCCAGCGGGCCGACTACTTCGAGGTCGAGGTCGGGCTGGAGACCACCCTCAAGCGGCCGATCATCAACACCCGCGACGAACCGCACGCCGACGCCGAGAAGTACCGCCGGCTGCACGTGATCATCGGGGACGCCAACCTCTCCGAGATCTCCACCTACCTCAAGCTGGGCACCACCTCGCTGGTCCTGTCGATGATCGAGGACTCCTTCATCGCCTCCGACCTCGCCGTCGACCAGCCGGTGCGCACCCTGCACCGGGTCTCCCACGACCCGAACCTCAAGCACCTCATCACCCTGCGCAACGGGCGCAAGCTCACCGCCGTCCAGCTCCAGCTGGAGTACTTCGAGCTGGCCCGCAAGTACGTCGAGGACCGCTTCGGCACGGACGCCGACGAGCAGACCGTGGACGTGCTGGCCCGCTGGGAGGACGTCCTGACCCGCCTGGAGAACGACCCGATGTCGCTCTCCAAGCAGCTGGACTGGATCGCCAAGCGGGAGATCCTGGAGGGCTACCGCAGCCGGGACGCCCTGGAGTGGGACAACTCCCGGCTCCACCTCGTGGACCTCCAGTACAGCGACGTGCGCCCCGAGAAGGGCCTCTACAACCGCCTGGTGGCCCGCGGCCGCTTCGAGCGGCTGGTGACCGAGGAGGAGGTCGAGCGGGCCGTCACCCAGCCCCCGGAGGACACCAGGGCCTACTTCCGCGGGCGCTGCCTCGACCAGTACGCGGAGCACGTCGCGGCGGCCTCCTGGGACTCGGTGATCTTCGACCTGCCGGGGCGCGACTCGCTGCAGAGGGTGCCCACCCTGGAGCCGCTGCGCGGCACCCGCAACCACGTCAAGGAGCTGCTGGACCGCTGCCGCACGGCGGAGGACCTCCTCCGCGTCCTGGCCGGCGGGTAACTTTTCGATCACCACGGGTGAACGTCCGCCGAATGGGAATCATCCGGGGTGGCAGCGGGTGTTGGACAGGAAGCGCCACCGGCAAACCGGGAGCGGCAGTCGCACCTTGTGTATAGGGTCGGTGCAACCAGCACCGACCCACCGACCAAACCGTGCCAGACGAATCGAGCGGGGTGAGGGAAATGGCGAGCAAGGACACCGGCGGCGGCCAGCAGCGGGCGAACCGCTCTTCCGAGGAGGTCGAGGAGCAGGCGGCGGAAACCCAGAATTCCGACGACCTCAAGGAGCGCCAGGAAAAGCTGAGCGACGACGTCGACGCGGTTCTCGACGAAATCGACGAGGTGCTCGAGTCGAACGCCGAGGATTTCGTGCGCGGATTCGTGCAGAAGGGCGGGCAATAGCCCCCGCTCCCGGTATTCGGGAATTCACGGTCGCGACCGTCGAAACGCGGCCGGGCGGCCCGGCCGCCCGGCCGTCCGGCACCGGCCCTCCACCCTCGGACGATGATCGTCGGGCGGGTAGGGTGCGGGCAGCGCGCGCTTCAAGCTACCTGGAAGGAATCGTGTGGAAGCCAACATCCGTGGCACCGGGCGTCTACCGGCTGCCTTCCTGACTCCGGGGTCGTCCTCGTTCCTGGACTTCCTCGCCGAGCACAAGCCCGAGATGCTGCCCGGCCACCGCGGGCTCCCCGAGGGGGCCGTGGTCGAGGCGCCGCACGGCACGACGATCGTCGCCGCGATCTTCGCCGGCGGCGTGGTGATCGCCGGCGACCGGCGGGCGACGATGGGCAACGTGATCGCCCAGCGCGACATCGAGAAGGTCTTCCCGGCCGACGAGTACAGCGCGGTCGGCATCGCCGGCACCGCGGGCCTCGCGGTCGAGATGGTCCGGCTGTTCCAGCTGGAGCTGGAGCACTACGAGAAGATCGAGGGCACCACGCTCTCCCTGGAGGGCAAGGCCAACCGGCTGACCACCATGATCCGGGGCAACCTGGGCATGGCGATGCAGGGCCTGGCCGTCGTCCCGCTGTTCGCCGGCTACGACGTCGACCTCGGGCGCGGCCGGATCTTCAACTACGACGTCACCGGCGGGCGTTCGGAGGAGCGCGGGTTCGCCGCCACCGGCTCCGGCTCGGTGTTCGCGCGGGGCTCGCTCAAGAAGCTCTACCGCGAGGACCTGACGGCCGAGCAGGCCGCCACCCTGGTCATCCAGGCGCTCTACGACGCGGCCGACGACGACTCCGCCACCGGCGGCCCGGACCTCGCCCGCAAGATCTACCCCATCGTCTCGCTGATCACGGAGGACGGCTTCCGCCGGCTCACCGACTCGGAGGTCGCCGAGATCGCCGTCGCGATCACCGACGAGCGCCTGACCCGCCCCAACGGCCCGCAGGCCCCGCTGATCTAGCCGCCACCTCACAGGAAAGGGACGACCGCCGGTGTCGACACCGTTCTACGTCTCACCCCAGCAGGCCATGGCGGACCGCGCGGAGTACGCCCGCAAGGGCATCGCGCGCGGCCGCAGCGTGGTCGTGCTCACCTACGCCGACGGCATCGTCTTCGTCGCGGAGAACACCTCGCGGGCGCTGCACAAGGTCTCCGAGATCTACGACAAGATCGCCTTCGCGGCGGTCGGCCGCTACAACGAGTTCGAGAACCTGCGCATCGGCGGCGTCCGCTACGCCGACCTGCGCGGCTTCTCCTACGACCGGGCCGACGTGACCGCCCGGGGCCTGGCCAACGTCTACGCCCAGACGCTGGGCACCATCTTCTCCTCCGTCGGCGACAAGCCGTACGAGGTCGAGCTGATCGTGGCCGAGGTCGGCCGCGACGTCGACCAGGACCAGATCTACCGGCTCACGCCGGACGGCTCGGTCGTCGACGAGAAGAACTACGTGGTGGTCGGCGGCAACGCCGACTCCATCGGCAACTACCTGGGCCAGCGCCACCGCGCCGGGCTGAGCCTGACCGAGGCCGTCAAGGTCGCGGTCGACTCGCTGGCCCGCGACCCCAACGGGGGCAGCCCGCGCACCCTGACCCCGGAGCAGCTGGAGGTGGCCGTCCTCGACCGCCAGCGGTTCCAGCAGCGCAAGTTCAAGCGCATCCTCGGCAACCAGCTCGCCCGTCTGCTCGAGGGCGACCAGTCCGCCGAGTCGGACGACGAGGACAGGCCGGCGGCCACCCCGGCGTCGGACGAGTAGTACCAGGAGGAGTCCCGTGCGGCGGCCCGACCGCCGTACGGGGCTCCGGTGCCCCTGCGGCGGCCCAGTCGTCGTGGAGGCGGTTTCGGAAGCTCCGACAGACAAGGGAGTGCTCATGGACCGCCGGATTTTCGGGCTGGAGAACGAGTACGGCGTGACCTGTACGTTCCGCGGGCAGCGGCGGCTGTCGCCGGACGAGGTGGCGCGGTACCTGTTCCGCCGGGTCGTCTCCTGGGGCCGCAGCAGCAACGTGTTCCTGCGCAACGGCGCCCGCCTCTACCTCGACGTCGGCTCCCACCCCGAGTACGCCACCCCCGAGTGCGACGACGTCGTCGAGCTGGTGACGCACGACAAGGCGGGCGAGCGCATCCTCGAAGGACTCCTGGTGGACGCCGAGCGGCGGCTGCACGAGGAGGGCATCGCGGGGGACGTCTACCTCTTCAAGAACAACACCGACTCGGCCGGCAACTCCTACGGCTGCCACGAGAACTACTGCGTGACCCGGCACGGGGAGTTCTCCCGCCTGGCGGACGTGCTCATCCCGTTCCTGGTCACCCGGCAGCTGATCTGCGGGGCCGGCAAGGTGCTGCAGACCCCGCGCGGCGCGGTCTACTGCGTCAGCCAGCGGGCCGAGCACATCTGGGAGGGCGTGAGCTCCGCGACCACCCGCTCCCGTCCGATCATCAACACCAGGGACGAGCCGCACGCGGACGCCGAGCGCTACCGCCGGCTGCACGTGATCGTCGGCGACTCCAACATGTCGGAGACCACCACGCTGCTCAAGGTCGGCTCCACCGACCTGGTGCTGCGGCTGATCGAGGCCGGGGTGGTGATGCGCGACCTCACGCTGGAGAACCCGATCCGGGCGATCCGCGAGGTCAGCCACGACCTCACCGGCACCCACCAGGTGCGCCTGGCCAACGGCCGGGAGGCCAGCGCGCTGGACATCCAGGAGGAGTACTACACCAAGGCCCTGGAGTTCGCCGACCGCAAGGGCATCAACACCGGCACCGTCGCCCGGGTCCTCGACCTGTGGGGCCGCACCCTGGAGGCCGTGCGCAGCGAGAACCTCGACGGGGTGGCCACCGAGATCGACTGGATCATGAAGTACAAGCTCATCGAGCGCTACCGCGAGAAGCACCAGATGAGCATGTCCAACCCGCGGGTGGCGCAGATCGACCTCGCGTACCACGACATCCACCGCCGCCGCGGGCTGTTCTACCTGCTCCAGGGCAAGGGCCAGGCGAAGCGGGTGACCACCGACCTGAAGACCTTCGAGGCCAAGTCGGTGCCGCCGCAGACCACCCGGGCCCGGCTGCGCGGGGACTTCATCCGGCGGGCGCAGGAGCAGCGACGGGACTTCACGGTGGACTGGGTGCACCTGAAGCTGAACGACCAGGCGCAGCGCACCGTCCTGTGCAAGGACCCGTTCCGGTCGGTGGACGAGCGGGTGGAGAAGCTCATCGCGGGGATGTGATCCCGCGGCGGGCTCCGTGATCAAGGTGCTGTCCGGCCCCGGTGGTGTCTACCGGGGCCGGAGGCGTGCCGGGCATACGCTGTGCGTCGAGTTGGGATGGCCGACTTCGACCGACAGTTAGGACCACCGTGCGCCGCACCGCCGGTTTGCTTCTCACGCTGCCGCTGCTGCTCGCCGTCGGGTGCAGCAGCTCGCCCAAGGCGGCCTCCCCGGCGACGCCGTCCACGGCCAGTGCGCCTCCGACCGTGCCCGCTCCGGTCAGCGAGGCCTCTCCGATGCCGGTGCTGTCCGGCGGCGGTTTCGGCAGCAAGGCGACCATCACCATCCCCGAGGGCGCCCGGCCCGGCGGGCAGTTCGTGGTGAACACGGTGAGCGAGGGCGAGCGGTCGGCCGTCAACAAGGGCGACTGGGTGACGGTCAACTACACGGCGAAGGACTGGACGACGGGCAAGGACCTGCCCAGTTCGTACGATCCCAGCGGCAAGCCGCAGCTGTACCAGGCGGGCAGCGGGCAGCTGGTGCCGGCGCTGGACCAGAGCGTGATCGGCAAGAAGGTGGGCACCCGGCTGCTGGTGGTGGCCCCGCCGGCGGCGGCCTTCGGCGACCAGGGGTCGGACCAGCTGGGCGTGGCCAAGGGGGACACGGTGGTGTTCGTCCTGGACATCGTGGAGGCGCTGCCGGCGGACTCCACGCTGACCGGGGCGATGACGCAGGCGGCGGCGACGCTGCCGCAGGTCAAGGACAACGGCAAGGCGCCGATGACGATCACCGTCCCGCAGGGGCAGGCGGCGCCGGCGGACCTCCAGCAGGCGGTGCTGGTCAAGGGCGAGGGCAAGCCGGTCAAGAGCGGGCAGACGCTGGTGGTGCAGTACACCGGCGTGCTGTGGAGCAACGGCCAGCAGTTCGACGCCTCCTGGACGCACGGCGGCGCGCAGGCGGTGCAGATCGGCACCGGCAGCGTGATCGAGGGCTGGGACAAGGGCCTGGTCGGGCAGAACGTCGGCAGCCGGGTGCTGCTGGTGGTGCCGCCCGCGCTCGGCTACCAGGACAAGGCGCAGGGCGCCGTTCCGGCGAACTCGACGCTGGTCTTCGTGATCGACATTCTCGAAGCGGTCTAGGGCGGGTCTGACAATTGGCGTCGGATGAGCGGGCGGCGTTGGGGTGCGTGCATCGGCGGTGCCGAGGAGGGAGCCACTGCGGAGCATTGGCGACTGACGAGAAGCCGTCGAGGTGCGTGCCCCGGCGCCGCCCGCCCGGCGGGAATTGTCAGGCACGCCCTAGGAACTGGCCCGGGGGATTCCGTAGGCTTGGGCGGACGCTCGCGTCCGCCCTCATCCTGAGCTGTCATACTGCCCTCGCACTGTGGCAGGCGCCGCCCGGCGCCCAGGTCCTGGGCGGGCGGTGCGGCGGGCGGCCCGGCTCTCACCACGCCGGGTGCGGACCTGAAGACCTCGTGGCGAGATGGATGGGGAGTCATGACTGAGAAGACGCCGAGCCCGGGCGGCGACGGCACCGCGGCGAACGGCCCCGCCGGTGACCCGGCCGCCTCGCGTTCCGGCGGGTCGGTTGCGGCGGATCGCGAGTCGATCGTCGTGCCCCCGGCGATCCTCGCGCAGCAGGCGGGCTGGGCGCAGCCGGGCGAGAGCCCGCGTCCGGCCGGTGCGCCGAAGGAGGACGGCGACGACGCCCCGCAGATCTTCGCCAGCAACGTGCGCCGGGCCGACCTCTCCGAGGCCGGGTACGACGAGAACCCGCCCGGAGTGGGCCGTCTCGGTGTGATCCTCGGCACGGTCCTCGCCGTGCTGCTGGCCGGCAGCGCCGTGACGCTGTACCTGGTGAACAAGGACGGCGGCACCAAGGACGAGCCGTCGGCCGCCAAGCCGGACGCGGCCAAGACCGCGCCGCCCACGCCGACCACCGAGCCGGTGCCGCCGATCAAGGACAGCGCCAAGGTGCTGCCGACGATCACGGGCGACTTCGGCAAGAAGGCCGAGATCCAGGTGCCCGGCGACAAGTCGGACGGCACCTTCGTGGTCAAGGTCCTCTCCGAGGGCAGCGGTCCCAAGGTGGAGAAGAACAACTGGACCTCGGTGGACTACACCGCCAAGGACTGGAACACGGGCAAGGACATCCCGAGCTCGTACGACAACAACGGCAAGCCGCAGATCTTCCAGGCCGGCACGGACGCGCTGATCCCGGCGCTGGACCAGGCCGTGGTCGGGAAGAAGGCGGGCTCCCGCGTGCTGGTGGTGGCCCCGCCGGCCGCCGCGTTCGGCGACAAGGGCAAGGCCGACATGTCGATCGGCGCCAAGGACGACCTGATCTTCGTCATCGACATCCGCAACACCAACGCGCCGGACGCGGTGGTAGGCGGTACCGTCACCGCGCCGCCCGCGGAGTTCCCGCAGGTCAAGGACAACGGCAAGAAGCCGGCGGAGATCACCCCGGTCGCCGGGGCGAAGGACCCGACCGAGCTCAAGACCCACGTCCTGATCAAGGGCACGGGCCCGGCGGTGGAGAAGGGCGAGAAGGTCGTCGTCCAGTACACCGGCGCGCTGTTCAAGGACGGCAAGGTCTTCGACTCCTCGCTCAGCAAGGGCCAGGCGTTCTCCTTCCCGGTGGGCGGCGGCCAGGTCATCGCGGGCTGGGACCAGGGGCTGGCGGGCCAGACCGTCGGCAGCCGGGTCGAGCTGGTGATCCCGGCGGCGATGGCCTACGGCGACAAGGGCCAGGGCGACATCCCGCCGAACTCGGCGCTGGTCTTCGTGGTGGACATCCTCGACGCCGGTCAGGGCTGATCCACTTTCGGGTGACAATGGTGGGTGATTGACCTACGGGTCCGGCCGCGTGGCCGTTCCCGGACGGGCGGCGGGCACCCGTACGGTGGTCTGGCAACGGACCTCGCGTGCGGATGCCCGCCGCTCGGTCGTGTACGGATTGCGAAAGTGAGAAGAGGGACTGTGAGCGTCAACCTCAACGAGAAGCCCGAGATCGACTTCCCGGTCGGCGATGCTCCGACGGAGCTGAAGATCCGCGACATCGTCGTGGGTGACGGCGAGGAGGCCAAGCCGGGCCAGAACGTCAAGGTCCGCTACGTGGGCGTGACCTTCGAGACCGGCGAGGAGTTCGACGCGAGCTGGAACCGGAGCCCGAACGAGTTCCGCTTCCCGCTGGGCGGCGGCCGCGTCATCAAGGGCTGGGACCAGGGCGTCGTCGGCATGAAGGTCGGCGGCCGTCGCGAGCTGACCATCCCGTCGCACCTGGCGTACGGCGCGCAGTCGCCGACCTCGGCGATCCCGCCGCACTCGACCCTGATCTTCGTGGTCGACCTGCTGGGCGTCTGAGCCGGTTCTGACGGCGGGCCGGGCCTCTTCGGGGGCCCGGCCCGCCGTCACGTCCCGGATTCCGAAGGGGCGGGGCCGGAGGCGGCTTTTGCCGTGCGTACCGCTACCGGTACGGTCGGTCCCGCCGGGTGCGGATCGCCCGGTTGGCGCACCCCGCGCGCGGCGCGGCACACCGGAAGGGTCAGCGATGGCGATCGCCAAGGCAGAGCGGCTGATGAATCTCGCCCTGTGCCTGATGAACACCAGACGTCCGCTCTCCAAGAAGGAGCTGCGGGAATCCATCGAGGCGTACCGCGAAGCCTGGCAGAACAGCAGCGAGGACGCCTTCAACCGGATGTTCGAGCGGGACAAGGACGACCTGCGCGAGCTCGGCCTGGTGATCGACGTCGACGAGAGCGCGCTGGACGGCGAGCTGGGCTACCTGGCCCGCCCCGACCGCAACCGGCTGCCGGAGATCGCGCTGGACGCCGAGGAGGCGGCCGCGCTGACCCTGGCCGCCCGGGTCTGGCAGCAGGCCAAGATGTCCGGCGCGGCCAGCGGCGCCCTGCAGAAGCTGCGCGCGGCCGGAATCCCCTTCGCCGAGGCCGAGGGCCGTACCGCCCTGGAGCCGCGCATCCCCGCCCGGGAGGCCGCGTTCGAGCCGCTGCTCACCGCCGCCCGGGACCGCCGTCCGGTGACCTTCGAGTACCGCAAGGCCGGCGCGTCCGCCGCGGACCAGCGCAGCGTGGAGCCCTGGGCGCTGGAGTGCTGGCGCGGGCACTGGTACCTGGCCGGGTACGACCGGGACCGGGGCGACGCCCGGGTGTTCCGGCTCAGCCGGATCGTCGGCAAGGTGCGCAGCAGGCCCGGGGCCTTCGCGGCGCCGGTGCCCGAGCACGTGGACGTGCGGGCCACCGTCGCCAAGTTCGCCGGGGAGGGCGCCACCGCCACCGCGACCGTACGGGTCCGGCGGGGCGCGGGCTTCCCGCTGCGCACCAAGGCGCTGAGCAGCGTCCGGGTGGACGAGGACTGGGACGAGCTGGAGATCCCGTACGGCAACGGGCTGGGCGCCGACCTCGCCGAGTTCGGGCCGGACGTGCTGGTGCTCGGGCCGGAGGAGCTGCGGGCGGATGTGGTCGACCGGCTGCGGGCGGTCGCGGGTTTCGAGGATGTGCGGGCATGAGCAATGCGATCGACCAGACGCGACGGATGCTGTCGCTGGTCACCTATCTGCGCGAGCGCCCCGGGGCCGAGGTGGCCGAGGTGGCGCGGGCGTTCGGGATCTCCGAGCGGGAGCTGATCGGGGACCTCAACGTGCTGCCGATGTGCGGCACCAGCTTCCGCGGCGGGGACCTGCTCGACATCGACACCGACGGCGAGCGGATCTGGTGGCACAACGTCGACGACGTGGCGCAGCCGCTGCGCCTGGCCGCCGACGAGGCGACCGCGCTGCTGGTGGCCGCCCGCGCGGTGGCCGGGCTGCCCGGGCTGCGGGCCGGGGACCGCGAGGCGCTCACCCGTGCCGTCGCCAAGATCGAGAACGCGGCCGGGGAGAGCGCCGAGGGCAGCGCCCGCGTCGGGGTGACCTTCGAGGCGGAGAGCCACGTCTTCGCGGACATCGACCGGGCGCTCAGCGAGGGCCGGCGGCTGTGGCTGCGGTACTACTCGCACGGGCGCGGCGGGATGACCGAGCGCGAGGTGGACCCGATCCGGCTGCTCACCGAGGGGCACACCTACCTCGAGGCGTGGTGCCGCACCTCGGAGGACCACCGGATGTTCCGGCTGGACCGGGTCGCGGAGATCCGGGTGCTGGACGTTCCGGCGGACCCGCCCCGGCGCGAGCCGCGCGACCTGAGCGGCGGGCTGGTCAACCCGGCGGCGGACGACCCGGAGGTGGTCGTCGAGGTGTCCTCCGGCGGGCGCTGGGTGGCCGAGTACTACACCCACGACACGGCCGAGGAACTGCCCGACGGCGGGCTGCGGATCACCCTGCGCAGCGCCGACCCCTCCCAGCTGCGCCCGCTGGCGCTGCGGCTGGGCCGGGACGGGCGCATCGTCTCCCCGCCGGAGCTGGCGGAGCAGGCGCGTTCGGCCGCGCGGGAGGCGCTGGCCGCCTACGGGGAGGGGCGGGCCTGAGGGGTGGAAGCCGGGACCAGGTTCAAGGTGTACTGCTCGCAGTGCCGGGAGAAGGTCGAGCTCCCGGCGGAGGACTTCCGGCTGACGCTGGGGCGCACTCCCGAGCAGGCGCACTACAGCTTCGGCTGTCCGCGCTGCGGGGCGGCGGTGCGCAAGCCCGCGGGGGCGAAGATCGTCGAGGCGCTCACGGCGGCGGGGGTGCGGACCATGCGGCTCGTGCCGGTGGAGGGGTAGGGGCTTCTTCGGCGCGAAGTGGGGTGGGCCCGCGCGTATAGGCTGGGGCGCATGTCCTGGATGCTCGTCGCCGCCGTCCTGCTCGCCACCGCGGGCCTGCTGGTCCTCGGGGTCCTCGCGATCCGGCTCTGGGCGGACGTGCGGGCGCTGGCCAAGGGCGTGGACACGGCCTCGCGGGCGCTCGCGGAGGCGGCGGAGGACCTCTCCGCCGCCGTCCCCCGATAGCACTGATCGCGGGAGTGGTAGCACAGGACGCGGGTTCGGCGGTACCGGGGCTGCTGCACGGGCGTGAGGTCGCGTTACGCTCTCAGATGGCTCCTGAACACTCCTGCACCGTCCGCCGGGGGCCGCTGTCCTGTTCGGGCGGCCTTCGTCGGGGCGTCATCCGCAGCGGTTACCATCCGCGCGGACGGCCCGGTGGGTCGCCATGAGTGAAGGTGGTCGCGCATGCGCATCTCGATGACCGCGATCGTGGTGGTCGTGATCTTCGCCATCGTGCTGTTCGGAGCCAAGAGGCTGCCCGATGTGGCGCGGTCGCTGGGGCAGTCCCTGCGCATCCTCAGGAGCGAGGCCAAGGCGATGAAGACGGACGGGGAGCCGGCGGCGCCGCCGGCCGCCGCTCCGGTGTCCGAGGGTTCGCCGGCGAAGACCATCCAGTCCGCGCCGGGTGCCTCGTCCACGGCCCGTCCGGTGACCGAGGCCGAGGGCGAAGGGCGGCGCTGAGCCGCCGCCCGTCGTACAGGCGTGACGTACGCGACCACTCAGGCCCGTCGACCGGCGGGCCTACGCACGATCTTCTGAGGACCGGGGTTGAGCAAGCTGTCCAAGGCGCCGAAGGCGTCCAAGAATCCCGAGGGGCGGATGGCCCTCGCCGACCACCTGCGGGAACTGCGCAACCGGGTGGTCAAGTCGGCCCTCGCGATCGTGGTCATCACGATCGTCGCCCTGATCTACCACAAGCAGATCGAGAGCTTCCTGCTCAAGCCGCTGCCGCAGTGCACCACGACCGAACAGGTCGAGCACTACCACGGCAAGTGCGCGCAGGTCTCCAACATCGGTCTGACCTCCGGCTTCACCTTCATGCTCCAGGTGGCGCTGACGGCCGGCGTGGTGGGCGCGGTGCCGGTGTGGCTGTGGCAGGTGTGGGCGTTCGTGGCGCCCGGGCTCCACAAGCACGAGAAGAAGTACACCGTCATCTTCATGGCGTGCGGGGCGCCGCTGTTCCTGTCGGGCGTGGCCGTGGCCTTCCTGGTGCTGCCGACGACCGTCGAGGTGCTGATCCAGTTCACCCCGAGCGGGACCACGCCGATCCTGCCGCCGAACGACTACTTCGACATCGCGACGCGGATGGTGCTGGTCTTCGGCCTGGCGTTCGAGTTCCCGTTGCTGCTCGTGATGATGAACATGGTCGGCATGGTGACCGGCAAGCGGCTGCTGGGCTGGTGGCGCGGGATGGTCATGGCGATCACCGTGTTCGCGGCCTTCGCGATGCCGAGCGCGGACCCGGTGAGCATGCTGGCGCTGGCCGCGCCGATCTGGGCGCTGTACTTCATCGCGGTGGGCATCGCGCTGCTGAACGACCGGCGCAGGCGGCGCCGCAACCCGGACGCGGACCTGGACGACGAGGAGGCCTCGCACCTGGACCTGTCGGTGCAGCCGGTCGCGGGCATCGAGGACGTGCACGCCTCGGGCGCCCCGGTGGCGAGCGCGGCGCCGGTGCCGGCGGCGCGTCGTGAGCAGATGGACGACATCACCTGATCCCGTGGTCACCGAGCGAGGAGCCCCGGCCCGCCGGCCGGGGCTCCTCGCTGTTCCGGAAGCCTTGGCAGGGTGGATGGCATGTGACATATTACTGGCGTGCTGATGACTCGGAGACCTCCCCTGGACGTCGTCGTGGTCGGCGCCGGAGTCGTCGGCGCCGCCTGCGCGTACTACGCCGCCCGCGCCGGGCTCGCCGTGGCCGTCGTCGACCGCGGCCCGGTGGCCGGCGGGACGACCGGCGCCGGCGAGGGCAACCTGCTGGTCTCCGACAAGGCGCCCGGGCCCGAGCTCGACCTCGCGCTGCTGAGCACCCGGCTCTGGCGCGAGCTCGACGAGGCCTTCGGCCCGGCCATGGAGTACGAGCCCAAGGGCGGGGTGGTCGTCGCCTCCACGCCGCAGGGACAGCAGGCGCTGCGGGAGTTCGCCGCGACGCAGGCCGGCGCGGGGGTGGAGGCCGAGGAGGTGCCCGCCGAGCGGCTGCACGAGCTGGAACCCCACCTCGCGCCCGGGCTCGCCGGAGGCTTCCTCTACCCGCAGGACGCCCAGGTCCAGCCCGCCCTCGCCGCCGCCCACCTGCTGCGCGAGGCCCGGCGGATGGGCGCCGAGCTGATCACCGGCGAGAGCGTCACCGCCGTCGACCGCGGCCCGGACGGCGCGGTGCGCGGCGTACGGACCGAGCGGCGCGAGCTGGCCGCGCCCGCCGTCGTCAACGCGGCCGGGACCTGGGGCGGCGAGCTGGCGGCCCTGGCCGGGGTGCACCTGCCGGTGATGCCCCGGCGCGGCTTCGTGCTCGTCACCGAGCCGCTGCCCAGGATCGTGCGGCACAAGGTGTACGCCGCCGACTACGTGGCCGACGTGGCCAGCGGATCGGCGGACCTCCAGACCTCCGGCGTCGTCGAGGGCACCCCCGGCGGGCCGGTGCTGATCGGCGCCAGCCGGGAGCGCGTGGGCTTCGACCGCACGCTCTCCCAGGAGGTCCTGCGCCGGCTCGCCGGGCAGGCCGCCGCGCTGTTCCCGGTGCTCGCCGAGGTGACCGTGATGCGGGCCTACCGGGGCTTCCGCCCGTACCTGCCGGACCACCTGCCCGCCATCGGGGCGGACGCCCGGGTGCCCGGGCTGTACCACGCCTGCGGGCACGAGGGGGCCGGCATCGGGCTGGCCCCGGCCACCGGGCTGCTGATCAGCGAGCAACTGACCGGCAAGCGGCCGGAGCTGGACCTCGCGCCGTTCCGGGCCGACCGGTTCCCCACTGTCTGAGATGTCGAGATCGCTGGATTGGAGAGGCAGCCGATGAGCCGCCGCCGCACCCCCGCCGGGCTGGTCGGGGCCGAGCCCGGGCCCGCCCACCACATCGAGTTCGACGGCCGGGCCGTGCCCGCGCTGCCCGGGCAGTCGATCGCCGCCGCGCTCTGGGCCGACGGCGTGCTCGCCTGGCGCACCACCCGCGTCGGCGGGAAGCCGCGCGGGGCGTTCTGCGGGATCGGCGCCTGCTTCGACTGCCTGGCCGTCGTCGACGGCCGGCCCAACCAGCGCACCTGCCTGCTGCCCGCCGAGCCGGGCACCGTCGTCACCACCCAGGAGGGCCACGGCCGTGCCGACCTCGCCGTCTGACGCGTTCGACCTGGTGGTCATCGGGGCCGGCCCCGCCGGCCTGGCCGCCGCCGTGACCGCCGCCGACCTGGGGCTGCGCTGCGCCCTGCTGGACGGCTCCGGGGCCACCGGCGGGCAGTACTACCGCCACCCGGCGCCCGGGATGGGCGCGGCCCGGCCGGAGCGGCTGCACCACGGATGGTCCGTCTACACGGGCCTGGCCGGGCGGCTGGCCGCGCAGTCGCGCGCGCAGTTCCGCGGCGGCCACCAGGTGTGGGCGCTGGAGCGCACCGACGAGGGCTGGACCGTGCACGTCACGCGCGGGCCGGACGCCGGGGACCGTACGGCCCTGCGGGCGCGGCACGTGCTGCTCGCCACCGGCGCGTACGAGCGGCAGCTGCCGTTCCCCGGCTGGACGCTGCCCGGGGTCGTCACCGCCGGGGGCGCGCAGGCCATGCTGAAGTCCGGCCTGGTGCTGCCCGGGCGGCGGATCGTGGTGGCCGGCAGCGGGCCGCTGCTGCTCGCGGCGGCCTCCTCGCTGGTCACCGCCGGGGCCTCGGTGCCCGCGGTGGTCGAGGCCACCGGCTACCTCGGGTACGCCCGACGGCCCGGCGTGCTGGCGGCCGTCC
This sequence comes from Kitasatospora sp. NPDC051170, assembly GCF_044455705.1. NCBI lineage: Bacteria > Bacillati > Actinomycetota > Actinomycetes > Kitasatosporales > Streptomycetaceae > Kitasatospora > Kitasatospora sp. NPDC051170. Next base: position 122,080 of record NZ_JBITFA010000010.1, read on the forward strand.
CCGCCAAGCTCGTCGAGGGCGCCGGGCACGGCACGGCGCTGCTGCGCCACCGCGTGCGGCTGCGGCTGCGCAGCGCCGTCGTCGAGGCGCACGGGACGGACCGGGTCACCGGCGTCACCGTCGCCCGGCTGGACGGCGACTGGCGGCCGGTGCCCGGCAGCGAGCGGCGCATCGACTGCGACGCCCTGGCCGTCGGGCACGGGCTGCTGCCGCAGATCGACCTGGCCACCGAGCTGGGCGCCGCCACCCGGACCTGCCCGGACGGCGCGGTGGCCCTGGCCGTGGACGCGCGGATGGCGACCAGCGTGCCGGGCCTGTGGTCCGCGGGGGAGACCAACGGCGTCGGCGGCGCGGACCTCGCGATCGCCGAGGGCACGCTGGCCGCGCACGCCGTGGCCGGGGTGGCCCCGGCGGGTGCGCTGCTGCGCCGCCGGGGGCGGCTGCGGGCCTTCGCCGAGCTGATGGCGGGCGCGCACCGGCCCGGGCCGGGCTGGACGGGCTGGCTGCGGCCGGAGACCGACGTCTGCCGGTGCGAGGAGGTGCCGGTCGCGGCGGTGCGCGAGGCGGTCGAGGAGCTGGGGGCGGGCGACGCCCGGACCGTCAAGCTGCTCACCCGGGCCGGGATGGGCTGGTGCCAGGGGCGGATGTGCGGCCCGGCGGTGGCCTGCCTGGCGGGGGGCCCGGATTCCGGGGCGGCTGCGCCTTCGCTTGCGGCTTCGCCTGCGCCTGCGCCGTCGCCGGACCGGCGGCCGTTCGGGTGCCCGGTGCCGCTGGCGCAGCTGGCGGCGGGGGAGCCGCCGGTCTCGTGAATCCGAATTCCTGAACCTTTGGCCGGAGACTCTTGTCTCCGGCCTGTCCCCACTAATAAAATGTCACACCTCACCAAGGAGAACACCGTGTCCCACACCGCACACGACAGCACCCGCCCCTGGCGCGGCATCATGGTCGCCACCGCGATCCCGCTGCGCCCGGACCTGTCCGTCGACTACGACGCGTACGCCGAGCACGTCCGCTGGCTGATCGAGTCCGGCTGCGACGGCGTCGTCCCCAACGGTTCGCTCGGCGAGTACCAGACTCTCACCGACGAGGAGCGCACCCGCATCGTCGAGGTGGCGGTCGAGGCGGCCGGCGACGGCTCCCGGGTCATGCCCGGCGTGGCCGCGTACGGCAGCGCCGAGTCCCGCCGCTGGGCCGAGCAGGCCGCCGAGGCCGGCGCCGGCTCCGTCCTGCTGCTGCCGCCCAACGCCTTCCGGGCCGACGCCGCCTCGGTGCGCGCCCACTACGCCGAGGTCGCCAAGGCCGGCGTGCCGGTGGTCGCGTACAACAACCCGATCGACACCAAGGTCGACCTGGTGCCCTCGCTGCTCGCCGAGCTGCACGGGGACGGCTCGATCGTCGCCGTCAAGGAGTTCAGCGGGGACGTGCGCCGGGCGTACGAGATCGCCGAACTGGCCCCCGGGCTGGACCTGTTGATCGGTGCGGACGACGTGCTGCTGGAGCTGGCGCTGGCCGGTGCGGTCGGCTGGATCGCCGGGTACCCGAACGCGCTGCCCGAGGCGTCCGTCGCGCTGTACCGCGCCGCCGTCGAGGGGGACCTGGAGACGGCGCTGCCGCTCTACAAGTCGCTGCACTCGCTGCTGCGCTGGGACTCCAAGACGGAGTTCGTCCAGGCCATCAAGCTGTCCATGGACATCGCCGGTCGCCCCGGCGGCCCCGTGCGCCCGCCGCGCGGGCCGCTGACCCCGGAGATCGAGGCGGCCGTGCGGGCCGCGACCGAGAAGGCGCTGGCCGAGGGCCTCGCCTGATCAGCTGAACCACCCCGACCGGCTGCGGGGGCAGCCGGATCGGAACCCCCGACGTTCGCCTCGCCCACTGGAGTTGTGCCTCATGCGCAGCCGTCATGTGTTCCACGCCGTCGACTCGCACACCGAGGGCATGCCGACCCGGGTCATCACCGGCGGGTTCGGTGTCATCCCCGGTGCGACCATGGCCGAGCGTCGGGTGCACTTCCAGGAGAACCTGGACCACTACCGCACGCTGCTGATGTACGAGCCCCGCGGCCACGCCTCGATGAGCGGGGCGATCCTGCAGCCGCCCACCCGGCCGGACGCCGACTACGGGGTGCTGTTCATCGAGGTCTCCGGGCTGCTGCCGATGTGCGGGCACGGGACCATCGGGGTGGCCACCGTGCTGGTCGAGACCGGGATGGTGCCGGTGGTCGAACCCGTCACCACCGTGCGCCTCGACACGCCCGCCGGGCTGGTCGTCGCCGAGGTGCGCGTCGAGGACGGCGCGGCCAAGGCCGTCACCATCCGCAACGTGGCCTCCTACTCCGTCGGCCTGGACCGCAAGATCGAGGTCCCCGGGTACGGCACGGTGACGTACGACCTCGCGTACGGCGGCAACTTCTACGCGATCCTGCCGCTCGCCGAGTTCGGGCTGCCCTTCGAGCGCGAGCGCAAGCAGGAGATCCTGGCCGCGGGCCTCGCCCTGATGGACGCCATCAACGAAGGCCCGGACAAGCCCGTCCACCCCGAGGACCCGTCCTTCCACAGCTGCCACCACGTGTACCTCGCCGCGCCCGGCTCCACCGCCGAGCACTCCCGGCACGCGATGGCCATCCACCCCGGCTGGTTCGACCGCTCGCCCTGCGGCACCGGCACCTCGGCGCGGATGGCGCAGCTGCACGCGCGCGGCGAACTGCCGCTCGGGCGGGACTTCCGCAACGACTCCTTCATCGGGACGACCTTCACCGGGCGGCTCGTCGAGGAGACCACGGTGGCCGGGCGGCCCGCCGTCGTGCCCACCGTCACCGGGCGGGCCTGGGTCACGGGGACGGCGCAGTACCTGCTCGACCCGACGGACCCGTTCCCGGCGGGCTTCCTGCTCTGACGCCCGCGCTCCGAAGCCCGCTCCGAAGCCCGCTCCGAGCCTCCCCGCCCTGAACCCCCCTGCTCCGAAACCCCGCCGAAGGGCTGGTAGTCATGACCATCACCTCCTCCAACCCCGCCGACCCGGCCGACGTCCTCCTCGCCGTCGAGGAACCGGGCGGTGAGGCCGTGCGCTCCGCCGTCCTGCGGGCCAGGGCCGCGCAGCGCGGCTGGGTCGCGGCCGGCGCGGGCGCCCGCTCGGCGGCGCTGGGGCGGATCGCCGACGCGATCGACGCCCACGCCGGGGAACTGGCCGCGCTGATCGTGCGCGAGGTCGGCAAGCCGCTCGCCGAGGCGCGCGGCGAGGTCGCCCGGACCTCGGCGATCTGGCGCTACTACGCGCAGGCGCCGTACGCGGCCGCCGGGGAGGTGCACGAGACCGCCGGGGGGCCGGGGCTGCTGCTCACCCGGCGGCGCCCGCACGGGGTCGCCGGGCTGATCGCGCCGTGGAACTTCCCGCTGGCGATCCCCAGCTGGAAGGCGGCGCCCGCGCTGGCGACCGGGAACACGGTGGTGCTCAAGCCGGCGCCGGAGGCGACCGCCTGCGCGCTGCGGCTGGCGGAGCTGGCCGCCGCGGCCGGGTTCCCCGAGGACGTGTTCACGGTGGTGCCGGGCGGGGCGGAGGAGGGCTCGGCGCTGGTCGACACGGCGGACGTGGTCTCGTTCACCGGCTCCACCGGGGTCGGGCGGGCCGTGGTGCGCGCCGCCACCGAGCGCGGGGTGCCCGTACAGGCCGAACTCGGCGGGCTGAACGCCGCGTTGGTGCTGCCCGACGCCGACATCGCGCTGGCCGCCGAGCACATCGCGGCCGCCGTCGCCGGGTACGCCGGGCAGAAGTGCACCGCCACCAGCCGGGTGATCGCCGTCGGCGCCGCGTACGGGCCGCTGCGCGAGGCGCTGGTCAAGGCGCTGGCGGCCGTGGACGAGGCGGTGTGCGGGCCGGTCATCGGGTCCGCCGCGCGGGAGCGGCTGGTCGGCGCCGTGGGCTCGGCCGTCGAGGCCGGGGCCACCGTGCTCGTCGGCGGCGGCGTGCCCGAGCGGGCCGGCTGGTACGTCGAACCGACGCTGCTGGCGGACGTGCCGGCCGAACACCCGCTGGTGCGTGAGGAGTTCTTCGGCCCGGTCGCCGTGCTGCACGAGGTGGCCGACCTGGACGAGGCCATCGAACTCGCCAACGACACCCCGCACAGCCTCGCGACCTCGGTGCACACCCGCAGCCTGGACGTGGCGCTCGCCGCCGCCGACCGGCTGGACGCGGGCATGATCCGGGTCAACGCCCCCTCCAGCGGCGTCGACTTCCACCTGCCCTTCGGCGGCACCAAGGGCGCGAGCCACGGCGAGCGCGAACAGGGCCGGGCGGCACTGGACTTCTACACCGTCGGCCGGACGGTCAGCGTGCTGCCGGGCGGGAGTCTGTGATGCCGCGGTCTGTGATGCGGGTAGAGGCTGTCGACTACCACACCGCCGGGGAGCCGTTCCGGATCGTCCTCGACGGGCTGCCGCCCGTGCCCGGCGACACCGTCGCCGAGCGCCGGGCCATCGCGATCGGGGCGGGCGGCACGGCGACGGCCCCTCGGGCCTCCGCCCTGGACGAGGTGCGGCAGCTGCTCAGCCGCGAGCCGCGCGGGCACGCCGGGATGTACGGCGGGTTCGTCGTCCCGGCGGACGACGCGGAGGCGCACCTCGGCGTGCTGTTCTGGCACAAGGACGGCTACTCGACGGCCTGCGGGCACGGCACCATCGCGCTCGGCGCCTGGGCCGTCGACTCCGGGCTCGTCGCCGCCCCCGAGAACGGGGTGGCGCGGGTGCGCATCGACGTGCCCTCGGGGCGGGTCACCGCGCTGGTGCACCGGGCGGAAGGCCGCACCACGGGGGTGACCTTCCGCAACGTGCCCACGCGCGTGGCCGAGCTGAAGCTGCGGCTGGAGACCTCCCGGGGGCCGGTCGAGGTGGCGGTCGCGCACTCCGGCGCCTGCTACGCCTCGGTGCCGGCCGCCTCGCTCGGGCTGGCGGTCGAGACCGGGCAGCTGCCCGAACTCACCGCCGCCGGGCGGGAGATCAGGGACCTGCTCGCCGGGTCGGCGGCGGTCTCGCACCCGATCGACCCTCGGCTTTCGGGGGTGTACGGGGTGATCCTGTACGACGAACTCCCCTCCGACGACGGGGTGTTGAGCCAGCGCAACGTCACCGTCTTCGCGGACGGGCAGATCGACCGCTCGCCCTGCGGCTCCGGCACCTCCGCCCGGCTCGCGATCCTCGCCGCCGAAGGGCGGCTCGCCCCGGGGGAGGAACTGCGCCACGAGTCGATCATCGGGACGGTCTTCGGCGGGCGCGTCCTCGCCGGGGGCGACCCCCTGGGCGAGGGCGTCGTCACCGAGGTCACCGGCACGGCGCACCTCACCGGCGAGCACGTCTTCCTGCTGGAGGACGGCGACGAGCTGGGAGCGGGGTTCCTCCTGTGAGCTCGACCATACGGCCCGGTACGGCGGTTGTGCCGCTCCAGTACGCCGTACCGGGAGTCGGCGGGGTCGGGCCCGCCGATGCGGTGCGGGCGATCGAGCGGGTGCTGCGGGAGGGGTTCGACCCCGAGCAGGCACCCGCCCGGTCGGCCGTACCGGTGCCCGCGGGGGAACTGCTGCTGATGCCCGCGGCCGCCGGGCCGTACGCCGGGGTGAAGGTCGCCGGCGTGGCGCCCGCGAACCCGGAGCTCGGGCTGCCCCGGATCACCGGCAGCTACCTGCTGCTCGACGGGCCCACGCTGCAGCCCCTCGCCCTGTTCGACGGCGCGGCGCTCACCGCGCTGCGCACCCCGGCCGTCACCGCCGCCGCGCTGTCCCGGCTCGCCGAGCCGCAGGCCGCGCACCTGGTGCTGTTCGGCGCCGGACCGCAGGCGTACGGGCACCTGGACGCGCTGCTCGCCCTGCGGCCGCTCACCCGGCTCACCGTGGTGGCGCGCAACGCCGAACGGGCGGAGGTGCTGGCGGCGTACGGGCGGAAGCTCGGGCTCGCCGCCTCGGTGGGCACGGCGGAGGCCGTCTCCGCCGCCGACGTCGTCGTGTGCTGCACCACCGCGCGCACCCCGCTGTTCGACGGCGCCGCGGTGCCCGACCACGCGGCGGTCGCGGCGGTCGGCTCGCACGAGGTGGACGCGCGGGAGGTGGACGAGACCCTGGTGCGGCGGTCCGAACTGTACGTGGAGGCACGGGCGGTGGCCGCCCGGGAGGCCGGGGACCTGATCATGGCGGGCGTCGCGGGCCGGCAGGTGTGGAACCTGGGCGAGCTGGTGCGCGGCGACGCCCTGCTGCTCGGAGGGCGCCCGCGCTTCTTCAAGAGCGTCGGCATGGCCTGGGAGGACCTGGCGGTGGCGGCGGAGGTGTACCAGCGCTCGCTGGCCTGAGGTCGGGCCCAACTGTGTTTCCCCGCCGGGGGGTTGCAGGTCGTGTGCGGCCGGCCGTTGTCAGGCCGCCCCTGCGCTGGGACGATGTCTCGCGCAGGGGTTCGGGGCGTGGACGATTGCACACGCAACGTAACGTGACATTGTACACTGGTGTTCTGCACCCACCCGGAGGAACACCATGGCCGACCTCAAACCCCGCACCCTGATCTCCGTCCAGGAGCGGCTCCGCGACCAGGTCGCCCACGCACTCCGCGCGGCCCTCATCTCCGGCGAACTGCGCCCCGGCGTCGTCTACTCCGCGCCCGCCCTCGCCGCCGACTTCGGCGTATCCGCCACCCCGGTGCGCGAGGCCATGCTCGACCTGGCCCGCGAGGGCCTCGTCGAGGCCGTCCGCAACAAGGGCTTCCGCGTCACCGAACTCACCGAGCGCGACCTCGACGACTACACCGAGATCCGCGCCCTCATCGAGGTCCCGACCGTCGGCCGAGTCACCCGCACGGCGACGCGCGAGCAGCTGGAGCGCCTGCGCCCGCAGGCCGAGGCGATCGTCGCCGCCGCCCGCAAGCACGACCTCATCGGCTACCTGGAGGCGGACCGCCAGTTCCACCTCGACCTCCTGGGCCTGGCCGGCAACGCCCGCCTGGTCGAGGTCGTCGGCGACCTGCGCAAGCGCTCCCGCCTCTACGGCCTCACCCGCCTCGACGAGCTCGGCCAGCTGGTCTCCTCGGCTGAGGAGCACCTGGAGCTGCTGGACCTGATGATCGCCGGCGACGCGGCGGCGGCCGAAGCCTGCATGACCCGCCACCTCAGCCACGTCCGCTCCCTCTGGGCCGGCGAGGGCGAACCCGAGAAGCCCGCCCTCCGCCTCCGCGCCCGGTAGGGCCAAACCACCCGTTCGGGCGGCTTGCCCGGGCATGTAGGGGTTTCGGTCTGCGGATCGCGTGAGAATCCGCGCGTGAAGAACCACGTGCTCGACATGGCCGAAGCCCTCTTCGAACGCTTCCCGAACCATCGTGTGGAGGTGCTCGGCGGTGAGGTATCGGTCGAACCCCTACCGGACGGACGACACGCGCGCATCCTGACCGATGTGATGCGAGCCTGCTGGAAAGCCGGTCTGGATGATGAAGGAGTAGAGGTCTTCCGGCAAATCGGCATCTGGCTGCCGACCGGGCCCGCCGACTTTGCGATGCCGGACGTCTCGATCGTCGATGCGGCGAGCGACGACCACATGGTGACGTACAACTGCTATGACCCGAAGATCTTCCGGCTCGTGCTGGAGGTGACCACGGCCGCCCTGAGCAGTGACCTCACCAGGAAGCCCGCCGCGTACGCCTCGGCCGGGGTGCCGGCGTACGTGGTCGTCGACCGCGAGGAGCGGCGGGTGGTGGTGATGACCCGGCCTGAGGGTGGGATGTACCGGGAGCGGGTCGTGCGCCGTCCCGGGCAGGCCGTTGCGTTGCCCGGGACGGGAGTGGTGCTGTCGGTGGAGGAGTTGTTCCGTTAGCGGGCCACCGCCGGGAGCGTCAGGTGGCCGTCCGTCACTTCGGCGATCTGGTCGATGGCCGTGAGGTGGGTGCGGTCGTGGGTGACCAGGATCGTGGCGGTGGCGCGGCGGTGGGTGAGGTCGGTCAGGAGGTCGAGGACGGCGGCGCCGCGGTCGTGGTCGAGGGCGCTGGTGGGTTCGTCGACGAGCAGGACGGTGGGGTCGTTCATCAGGGCGCGGGCGATGTTGACGCGTTGGCGCTGGCCGCCGGAGAGCTGGTGGGGGCGGCGGGCGGCCTGGTCGCGGAGGCCGACGGCGGTGAGGAGGTCGAGGGCGCGGGGGAGGGCTTCGCGGGGGGAGCGGCCGTCGAGGTGGGCCATGACCTGGAGCTGTTCGACGGCGGTGAGCGAGGGCAGCAGGTTGGGCTGCTGGAAGACGATGCCGATGCGGGTGCGGCGCAGGGCGGTGAGTTCGGCGCGGCCGAGGCCCGTGGTGTCGGTGCCGTCCACGACGACGCGGCCGGAGTCCGGGGTGATCAGGGTGGCGGCGACGGCCAGGAGGCTGGACTTGCCGGAGCCGGAGGGGCCGATCACGGCGGTGAGGCTGCCCTTGGGGACGGTGAGGGAGACCTCGTCGAGGGCGGTGAGCCGGCCGTCGCCGTCGGGGTAGGTGAGGGTGATGCGGTCGAGTTCGAGGCTCATGCGCCCGCCTCGCTTCGCTCGGCGGGGGCATTCGCCCACGCGCACCTTTCGATGGTCACTTCGCTTCGCTCGTTCAACGTGCGCTCCCCAGGGCGGTCAGCGGGTCGACGGAGGTGATCCGGCGGATGGACAGGCCCGCGCCGACCGCGCCGAGGGCGATCATGACGAGGGCCGGGAACAGGACGGTCGGGGCGTCCAGGACGAAGGGGACGGCGGAGCCGATCAGCGCGCCGAAGCCGGAGGCGATGGCCGTGCCCAGCAGGGTGCCGAGGACCAGCAGCAGGACGGCCTGGCCGAGGGCGTCGCGCAACAGGTAGCGGGTGGAGGCGCCGAGGGCCTTCAACACCGCGACGTCGCCGCTGCGTTGGATCGTCCAGACGGTGAAGAACGCGCCGATGACCAGGGCCGAGATGGCGAACAGGAAGCCGCGCATCAGCTGCAGCGAGCCGTTCTCGGAGGTGTAGGAGCCGATCGCGGCGAGCGAGTCCTCGCGGCTGTGGGTGAGGGTGGAGTGCCGGGCGTCGGCGCCGGCGAGGTCGGCGCCCTCGCCGGTGGTGAGGGCTATGACGGTGGCGTGGCCCTCGCCGCCGGGGGCGAGGCGCTGCCAGTCGCCGAGGCTGGTCCAGACGACCGGGGTGTGGCTGTACGCGGCGTCGCCGTCGACGGCGGCCACGGTGAGGCGGTGGCCGGCGAGGGTGAACTCGGCGCCGGGGGCGAGGTGGCCGAGGTTCTCGGCGGCGGTCTTCGAGAGCACTGCCCGGCCGGGGCCGATCCGGGAGCCCTGCGGGGCGAGGCCGGAGCCGTCCGGGACGCCGAAGGCGGAGAGGGCGGCGGTGCGCTGCCCGGCGGCGGCCTTGGTGGTGGTGATGCCGAGCGGCTGCGCGGAGGTGACGCCCGGCTCGCGGGACCAGTCCTGCCACTGCCCGGGGGTGACCTGGGAGTCGGTGAAGGAGAGCTTCTGGCCGTCGGCGGGGCGGCCGAAGACCAGGTGGTCGGCGGGCAGGCCGGTGATCGCCGAGATGTTCTGGCGGCCGAGCCCGGCCGTCAGCCCGGACAGCAGGCCGACCAGGACGGTGATCAGGACGATGACGGTGCCCATCAGGGCGAACCGGCCCTTGGCGAACCTCAGGTCCCTCCAGGCGACGAACACGGTGTGGGCCTTTCTCTGCACAGCTGGATCTCCGACGGTTCCACCCTGCTGGAGGCGGGCCCCGGCGGGCATCGCACCCGGGATTGCATCCTCGGCATCGAAGGGCAGAGCCGGAGTTCAACCTTTTGATTGATGCCGGGCCGGGGTGCGGACCCTAGGCTGGAGGGATGGCGACCGAACGACCCCGCATCACCCCCGTCGCCCGCATCCTCCAGGTCTGCCTGCACCTGCTCGTGGCGGGCCTGCTCGCGCTCGTCGTCGTCCGGGCCGCGGTCGGCCGGGACGGCGATCCGGTGGCCGTCGGGGCCGCCGCCTCGGCGATGGCCGTCTGCTACGCGGTGGGGCCCCGGCTCGCCTCCGTACGCCGGTCGCGCCGGGCCGCCGCGCTGTGGCTGGCGCTGCTCGGGGTCACCTGGGCGGGCGTGCTGATCGCCACCCAGGACGGGGTGTGGCTGGCGTTCCCGCTGTACTTCCTGGAACTGCACCTGCTCGACCGCCGCGGTGGGCTCGTGGCCGTCGCCCTGACCGCGCTCGCGGCGATCGCGGCCTGGTCCTGGCACCTGCACACGTTCGGCTTCGCCGCCTCCATCGGGCCCGCGCTCGGGGCCGCCGTCGCCACCGCGACCGTCCTCGGCTACCAGGCGCTGTACCGGGAGAGCGAGGAGCGGCGCCGGCTCATCGACGAGCTCACCGCCGCCCGCGCCGACCTCGCCGCCGCCCACCACACCGCCGGCGTCCTCGCCGAGCGCGAGCGGCTCGCCCGGGAGATCCACGACACCCTCGCGCAGAGCCTCAGCTCCATCCAGCTGCTGCTGCGCGCCGCCCAGCGGGCGCTGCCCGAGCGCACCGAGGCGGCCTCCGGGTACGTCGAGCAGGCGCGGCAGGCCGCGCAGGACAACCTGGACGAGGCCCGGCGCTTCGTCCGGGCGCTCACCCCGCCCGCGCTGGACGGGGACCCGCTGCCCGTCGCGCTGGAGCGGCTGTGCGCCACCACGACGGCGCACAGCGGGCTCGCCGTCCAGCTGCACGTCTCCGGGGAGCCCGTACGGCTGCCGGTGCCGCAGGAGGTCGCGCTGCTGCGGATCGCGCAGTCGGCGCTCGGCAACACCGTCCGGCACGCGGGGGCCTCGCACGCCGAGGTGACGCTCAGCTACATGGAGGGCGAGGTGGCGCTGGACGTGTTCGACGACGGGGCCGGGTTCGATCCGGCGGCGGTCGCGGGCCGTACGGGCGGGGGCGACGGCGGGTTCGGGCTGCCCTCGATGCGGGCCCGGGCGCGGGCGCTCGGGGGGCGGTTCACCGTGGAGTCGGCGCCCGGGGAGGGGACGGCGCTCGCCGTGCAGCTGCCCGTGACGCCGGCCGGAGAGGCGGGCGCGTGATCCGGCTGCTGATCGCCGACGACCACCCGGTGGTGCGGGCCGGGCTGCGGGCCGTCCTGGAGGGCGAGCCGGACTTCGCCATCGTCGCGGAGGCGGCCACCGCGGAGCGGGCCGTCGAACTGGCCGTCGAACTGGCCGCCGCGGGCGGGGTGGACGTGGTGCTCATGGACCTGCAGTTCGGGCCCGGCTCGGCCCTCAACGGCGCGCAGGCCACCGCCCGCATCACCGCCGAGCCGGGCGCGCCCCGGGTGCTCATCGTCACCACCTACGACAGCGACGCCGACACCCTGCCCGCCCTGGAGGCGGGCGCCACCGGTTACCTGCTCAAGGACGCCCCGCCGGAGGAACTCGCCCAGGCCGTCCGCTCGGCCGCCGCGGGCCGCTCGGCGCTCGCGCCCAGCGTCGCCGACCGGCTGCTGGAGCGGATGCGCACCCCGGCGGCGGCGCTCAGCGCCCGCGAGACGGAGGTCCTGCGCCTGGTCGCGGACGGGCTCACCAACCAGCAGGTCAGCCAGCGGCTGCACCTCAGCCAGGCGACCGTGAAGTCCCACCTGGTGCACATCTACACCAAGCTGGCCGTGGACTCCCGCACGTCCGCCGTCCGCCAGGCCCGCATCCGCGGCCTGATCCGCTGAGCGCGCGGGGGTAGTGCGCCGGGCGCGCGCCGGGTGAGGAGTGTTGTCCCCCTGAGGGGTGGATTGGGCGGGAAAGCCAGCGGTGGCACCAACGGGCGACTAGGTGTACTGCCATGTGGCAGATCATCGAGAAGGGCAAGGGGGTTCGTGTATGAAGGGGCGTAGCTGGACCGAGGTGAAGGCTGAGGCCCTGCGGATCAATCCCTGGTTGGCCTCGCCGGAGGCGAAGGCGAACCGGGCGCGGATTCGCCAGGAGACGTTGGCCCGGATCCGGGGGTACGAGCTGGCAGAGCTCCGGCGGAAGGCGGGGCTCACCCAGAAGGAGGTGGCCGCGCTGATGGGCGTCAGCCAGGAGCGGGTGTCGCAGATCGAGCACGGGCAGATCGACAGCCTGGACAACCTGCGGGCGTATTCGGCGGCGATCGGGGGCGAGGTCGAGGTGCTGGTGCGGCACGGGGAGCGGACGGTCAAGGTGGCTTGACCGTCCGGCTCGTGGCCGCCTCTCGTCAGCTGAGGAGGGTGGACATCCAGGATTCGATGGCGGAGGCCTCGCGGGGGAGGGCGCCGGACATGAGGTGGGCGCCGTCGGAGGTGATGACGAGGTCGTCCTCGATGCGGATGCCGAGGCCGCGGAGTTCGAGGGGGAGGGTTTCGTCGTCGGGCTGGAGGTAGAGGCCGGGTTCGACGGTGAGGACCATGCCTTCCTCGAGGGTGCCGTCGAGGTAGTGGTCGGCGCGGGACTGGGCGCAGTCGTGGTAGTCGAGGCCGAGCATGTGGCCGCTGCCGCAGAGGGTGTAGCGGCGGTGGAGGCCGCTGTCCTCGGCGAGGGACTGTTCGGCGGGGATGCGCAGGACGCCCCAGTCGGCGAGGCCCTCGGCGATGACGCGCATGGCGGCGGCGTGGAAGTCGCGGTAGCGGGCGCCGGGGCGCAGGGCGGCGATGCCGGCGCTCTGGGCGGCGAGGACGAGGTCGTAGGCCTGGCGCTGGACGGGGGTGAAGGTGCCGCTGAGGGGGAGGGTGCGGGTGATGTCGGCGGCGTAGAGGGTGTCGGTCTCGACGCCCGCGTCGAGCAGGAGCAGTGAGTCGGGGTCGAGGGCGCCGTCGTTGCGTATCCAGTGCAGGACGCAGGCGTGGGCGCCGGAGGCGGCGATGGTGGTGTAGCTGGTGCCGTTGCCCTCGGCGCGGGCGCGCAGGTCGAAGACGCCCTCGATCCAGCGTTCGCCGCGGGGGTGGCGCAGGGCGGTGGGCAGGGCGCGGACGACGTCCTCGAAGCCGGTGACGGTGTGGTCGACGGCGAGCTGGAGCTGGCCGATCTCCCAGGTGTCCTTGACGAGGCGCAGCTCGGCGAGGACGGCGGCGAGTTCGCGGTCCTGTACGGAGGCGGCGGCTCGTCCGGTGGCGGCGTCCACGTACGGGTCGACCCCGGCCAGGACGCGGGTGGGCGGCTGGGGGGCGGTGAGCAGCTTCTCCAGGTGGCCGAGGTGTTCGGCGCGTACGCCGGTGAGCCGGGCGGCCTCGGCGAGGTCGGGGCGGCGGCCGACCCAGAACTCCCCGTAGCGGCGGTCGCGGTAGAACTCGCCGCCGCCGCCGGAGCGCGGGGAGCGGGGGTGGAGGTGGAGGACGGGTTCGTGGCCCTCGGGGCCGGCGGGTTCGAGGACGAGGACGTGGTCGGCCTGGTCCTCCCCGGTGAGGCCGGTGAGCCAGACGTAGGCGCTGTGGGGGCGGAAGCGGTAGTCCAGGTCGTTGCTGCGGACCTTGAGGCGCCCGGCGGGGATGACGAGCCGTTCGCCGGGGAAGGCGGCGGAGAGCCGGGCGCGGCGGCCGGGGAACCGGTCGTGGCCGGGGACGCGGAGGTGGGCGGGGAGGGGGCTGGGGGCCCACTGGGTGGCCATGAAAGCGTCGAGGGCGGGGGAGACGGGAAGGTCGTGGCTGCCGGTGTTCAGGCCGGCCGGGGCGAGGGTCACGATGAACTCCTGGGCGGGGCTTGGGAGATGTGTCGCGCGGACACAGGCACGGACACAGCTCGGTAACGGCGGCTGTCACCTCTTGTGCAGTGCAATTTCACATTACTATGTTACGGGTCACACAGCGCAGCGGCCAGATCCGGCCATCCACAGCGGAGTTGCAACATGACCAGGCGCACCCACGCCGCCCTCGCGGCGGCCCTCGCGGCGACCCTCACCCTCGGTCTCGGGGCCTGCAAGAACGACAAGAGCGACACCGGCGGCGACGCGGCGCCCTCCAGCACCAAGGGCCCGGGCGCGGAGAGCGGCACGATCATCGGCGGCACGCCCGCCAAGGGCGGCACCCTCAACGTCCTGACCAACCAGGACTTCGCCCACCTCGACCCGGCGCGCAACTGGACCGTTCCGCACATGGACTTCGGCACCCGGTTGCTCTACCGCACCCTGACCACCTTCAAGTCCGAGCCGGGCGCCGCCGGGAGCGAGATCGTCCCCGACCTCGCCACCGACCTGGGCAAGTCCGCGGACGGCGGCAAGGTGTGGACCTTCACCCTGAAGGACGGCCTCAAGTTCGAGGACGGCAGCCCGATCAAGTCCGCCGACATCAAGTACAACGTCGAGCGCTCGTTCTCCCCCGACCTCACCGGCGGCCCCGACTACGCCGTCCAGTACCTGGCCGGCGGCGAGTCCTACAAGGGCCCGCTCACCGGCCAGCACCTGGCGAGCATCGAGACCCCGGACGACAAGACGATCGTCTTCCACCTGAAGCGCCCGGTCGCCGAGTTCTCCCAGACCGTCACCCTGCCGACCTTCGCCCCGGTGCCGCAGTCCCAGGAGAAGGGCACCCAGTACGACTCCCGCCCGTTCTCCTCCGGCCCGTACAAGATCGAGAGCTACGACCGCGGCAAGCAGCTGGTGCTGGTCCGCAACACCAACTGGGACCAGGGCACCGACACCGTCCGCAAGGCGTACCCGGACAAGATCGTCGTCACCCAGGGCATCAAGGGCGGCCAGGCCGACGACCGGATCATCGCGAGCGACGGCGGCGACGCCAACGCCATCAACATGCCCTGGATGCAGCACGAGTCCATCGCCAAGGTGCTCCCCAAGGCGGACGTGCGCTCGCGCATGTCGGCCGAGCGCACCGGCTGTACGGACATGCTGTACATGAACACCGCCAAGGCGCCCTTCGACGACCCGAAGGTGCGCGAGGCGATGATGTGGGCCGTCGACCGCGAGGCCCAGGTGACGGCCTTCGGCGGCCCGGCCGTGACCGACGTGGCGACCAGCTTCCTGCCGCCGAACCTGACCGGCGGGGAGAAGTCCGACCCCCTGAAGATCCCGGCCGCCGGCGACCCGGAGAAGGCCAAGCAGCTGCTCAAGGACGCCGGCAAGACCGACCTCAAGGTCTCGCTCACCGTCTCGCTCGGCGACAAGACCCGGGCCGAGGCGATCCAGCAGTCGCTGAGCAAGGTCGGCGTGCAGGTCACCGTCAACACCGTGGACCCGTCCGCCTTCACCGACACCCTCGGCGACACCAAGAACGCCCCCGAGCTGACCATCAACGGCTGGTGCCCGGACTACCCCTCCGCCGCGACCTTCCTCCCGTTCCTGTTCGACGGACGGACCATCAAGGAGAAGGGCAACCAGGGCAACTACAGCCAGTTCCGCGACCAGGCCACGATGGACCGGATGGACCAGATCGCGGCCATGACGGACGTGAACGAGGCCAACAAGGCGTGGAAGCAGCTGGACGAGGACCTGATGAAGAAGGCCCCCGCCGTCCCGCTGATGTGGCAGCGGCGCCCGCTGATGGTCGGCACCAACGTGGCCGGCGCGTTCGGGAACTCCGGCTTCGCCGGGATGCTCGACCTCGCCACCGTCGGCCTCAAGGACCCCTCCAAGGGCAAGGGCTGAGGACCGGCACAGATGAGTACCACCACTGAGCCCGTCGACGCGGCCGCGGCCGCGCCGGCGGGCCCCGCGAAGGCCGCAGGGCGCGGGCCCTGGCGGCTGGTCTGGGACCAGCTGTGGGCCAAGGGCTCGGCCCGGTTCGGCCTGATCACCGTCGCCGTGCTCGTCCTGACGGCCGTCCTGGCCGGCCCGCTGAGCGAGCTCGGCGGCTGGACCCCCGAGGAGTTCGACAAGCGCGCCGTCGACTCGTACCTGGGCGGCACGCCCCGGGGCGACTTCGGCGGCATCAGCGCCCGGCACTGGCTGGGCGTCGAGCCGAGCAGCGGACGCGACCTGTTCGCCCGGGTGCTGCACGGCGGCCAGGTCTCGCTGCTGATCGCCTTCACCGCCACCGCGGTGGTCGTGGTCACCGGCACCCTGGCCGGCATCGCCGCCGGCTACTTCGGCGGCCGCACCGACACCGTGCTGTCCCGGCTGATGGACCTCACGATGTCCTTCCCCTCGCTGATCTTCATGATCGCGATGATGTCGGTGGCCCAGGACGTCAACCGGATCCTGCTGATCACCCTGGTCATCGGCCTGTTCACCTGGCCGGGCATCGCCCGCGTCGTCCGCGGCCAGACCCTCTCCCTCAAGCACCGCGAGTACGTCGAGGCCGCCAAGGTCGGCGGCGCCCGCTCCTGGCGCATCCTCACCCGGGAGATCCTGCCCAACGTCTCCGGACCGGTCATCGCGTACACCACGCTGCTGATCCCCGGCATGATCGCCACCGAGGCGGCCCTCAGCTACCTCGGCGTGGGCGTGCGCCCGCCGACGGCCTCCTGGGGGCAGATGATCGCCGAGAGCATCAAGTACTACGAGACCGATCCGACGTACTTCCTCATCCCGACGGTCTTCCTCTTCCTCGCCGTGCTCGCCTTCACCCTCCTCGGGGACGCGCTGCGCGACATCCTCGACCCCCGGGGAGGCCGGTCGTGATCCTCTACCTCGGCCGCCGACTGCTCGGCGTGGCGGGCATCCTGCTCGCCATCTGCGCCATCACCTTCACCATCTTCTACCTGCTGCCCAACGACCCGGCCGCCGCGGCCTGCGGAAAGACCTGCAGCCCCGAACGGCTCGCCGACGTCAAGGCCGCGATGGGCCTGGACAAGTCCGTCTGGCAGCAGTTCGGCGACTACCTGACCGGCATCTTCGCCGGCCGCGACTACGGCAGCGGCCCCAGCGCCGTGCGCTGCGGCTTCCCCTGCCTCGGCTACTCCTACGAGTACTCGCTGCCGGTCTGGGACCTGCTCACCGACCGCCTGCCGGTCTCGATCTCGCTGGCCATCGGCTCGGCCGTGCTCTGGCTGATCCTCGGCCTCGGCGCGGGCGTCACCTCGGCGCTGCGCAAGGGCGGCGTCACCGACCGCAGCCTGATGGTGCTCTCCGTCGGCGCCGCCTCGCTGCCGGTCTACTTCACCTCGATCATGCTGATCTGGGGCGTCGTCAGGACGGCCGGGCTGCTGCCGTACCCGTCGTACCACGCCTTCACAGACGGCCCCCTCGACTGGGCCACCAACCTGCTGCTGCCCTGGATCGCCCTGGCCCTGCTGTACGCGGCCATGTACGCGCGCCAGAGCCGCAACTCGATGATCGAGGCGATGGCCGAGCCGTACATCCGCACCGCGCGGGCCAAGGGCCTGCCGCTGCGCACCGTCACCGTCAAGCACGGGCTGCGCTCCGCGATGACGCCGATCCTCACCATCTTCGGCATGGACCTCGGCGGGCTGCTGGCCGGGGCCGTCATCACCGAGTCGATCTTCGGCCTGCCCGGCGTCGGCCGGCTCTTCTACGACGGGCTGGCCCGCTCGGACCAGCCGGTCATCCTCGGCGTCACCCTGCTCGCGGCCTTCTTCATCGTCGTGGCGAACCTGCTGGTCGACCTGCTCTACGCGTTCGTCGACCCGAGAGTGAGGTACTGATGAGCGCACTGCTGGAGGTCGAGGGCCTCAGGGTCGCCTTCTCCACGCCGCGCGGCACCGTCCAGGCGGTGGACGGCATCTCCTACGCCGTCGAGGCCGGCCGCACCCTCGGCCTGGTCGGCGAGTCCGGCAGCGGCAAGTCCGTCACCTCGCTCGCCGTCATGGGCCTGCACCAGGGCGCGAAGGTCGAGGGCTCGATCCGGCTCAACGGGCAGGAGCTCAACGGGCTCGGCGAAGGGGAGCTGAGGACGGTGCGGGGCCGGCGGATCGCCATGATCTTCCAGGACCCGCTCTCCAGCCTGCACCCCTTCTACACCGTCGGCGAGCAGATCGCCGAGCACTACCGGGTGCACTTCCGGGCGAGCCGCAAGGCCGGCCGGGCCAGGGCGATCGAGATGCTGGCCGAGGTCGGCATCCCCGAACCGGCCCGGCGCGTCGACGAGTACCCGCACCAGTTCTCCGGCGGCATGCGCCAGCGCGTCATGATCGCCATGGCGCTGGCCTGCGAACCCGAGCTGCTCATCGCCGACGAGCCCACCACCGCCCTCGACGTCACCGTCCAGGCGCAGATCCTCGACCTGATCGCCCGCATCCAGCAGGAGCGCGGCCTCGGCGTCGTGATGATCACCCACGACCTCGGCGTCGTCGCCAGGGTCGCCCACGAGGTGCTCGTCATGTACGGCGGCCGCGCGGCCGAACAGGCCCCCGTGGACCGGCTGTTCGCACAGCCCGCCCACCCGTACACCCGCGGGCTGCTCGACTCGCTGCCCCGCCTCGACGACGGCGACGACGCCCCGCTGCGGGCCATCCCGGGCACCCCGCCCTCGCTGCTCGCCCCCGCCCCCGGCTGCTCCTTCGCCCCGCGCTGCGCCCGCACCACCGCCGCGCAGGCCGAGGACCACGCCCGCTGCCTGGCCGAACGGCCCCTGCTCGACCCGCTCGGGCCCGGGCACATGGCGGCCTGCCACCTGCCGTTGGTGCCGACTTCGGAAGTGGTGTCCTGATGCCCTTGCTCTCCGTGAAGGACCTGGTGAAGACCTTCCCCGGCCGGCGCAGCCGCACCGGCCGGGCCGGAGCGCCGATCCGGGCCGTGGACGGGGTCAGCTTCGACCTCGAGGCCGGGGAGACCCTGGGCCTGGTCGGCGAGTCCGGCTGCGGCAAGTCCACCACCGGGCGGATGATCGTCCGCCTGCTGGACCCGACCTCGGGCACCGTCACCTTCGACGGCACCGAGATCGGCGGCCTCCCGCAGGGCCGGCTGCGCCCGCACCGGCGGCACCTGCAGATGGTGTTCCAGGACCCGTACTCCTCGCTCAACCCCCGCCAGACGGTCGCCCGGATCATCTCCGAGCCGCTGCTGGTGCAGGGCTCCAGCGCGGCCGACGCGCGCAAGCGGGCCGTCGAGCTGATGGAGCTGGTCGGGCTGATCCCCGAGCAGGTGGACCGCTACCCGCACGAGTTCTCCGGCGGCCAGGCGCAGCGCATCGGCATCGCCCGGTCGCTGGCGACCTCGCCGAAGCTGGTGATCGCGGACGAGCCGGTCTCCGCGCTGGACGTCTCCATCCAGGCCCAGGTGGTCAACCTGATGGAGCGCCTCCAGAAGGAGCTGGGCCTGGCGTACGTGTTCATCGCGCACGACCTGTCGGTGGTCAAGCGGGTCTGCGACCGCGTCGCGGTGATGTACCTGGGGCGGATCGTCGAGATCGGCGACAAGGCCGACGTGTACGGCGAGCCCGCGCACCCGTACACCCGGGCGCTGCTGTCCGCCGTGCCGCTGCCGGACCCGGCGGCGGAGCGGGCGCGGGAGCGGATCGTGCTGCTCGGCGACCCGCCGAGCCCGGCCAACCCGCCGTCGGGGTGCAGCTTCCACCCGCGCTGCCCGAAGGCGCAGGAGCTGTGCCGCACCGAGCGGCCGCTGCTGCGGATCGTCGGTACGGGCGAGCGGCAGGCGGCGTGCCACTTCCCGGAGGGAGTGGCCGAATAGACGCCCGGTCGGGCGGGGCGGGGAACCTCCAGAGGGCCGCGTCCGACCGGGTTCCAGCAACGACCGGGGCCCCGGGCCGCGCCGCGCGGGGGGGGGGGGGGGGGGGGGGCCCGGCCCCCCCGCCCCCCGCGGGGGCCCCCCCCGCCGGGGGGCCCCCCCCCGGCGCGGGGGGCCCCCGCCCCCGGGGGGGGGCCCCG
>NZ_JBITFA010000010.1:141784-223472 GCF_044455705.1 Kitasatospora sp. NPDC051170
GGGCTCACTTGCCGCGGGGGGGGCGGGCGGGTGGCCGGCCGGGCGGCCGGCGCCCCCCGGGGTGCCCCCAACCCCCGGGCCCCGGCCCGCCCCCCCCCCCCGCGCGGGGCGGCCCGGGGCCCCGGTCGTTGCTAACGGGTGGTGTACTCGATCGTCACGCTGACCACCACGAGCCCGGCGTACACCCAGGCCAGGGTGGTGCGGCCGGCGGCGTGCAGGGCCAGGGCGGCCGTGCCGAGGACGAGCAGCTTGAGCACGATCTCCACGGCCAGCGGCTGGCGGAACCTCGGGCCGCCCGCCGCCAGGAACAGGCCCCAGACGGTGGCGGCCGCGGCGGGGGCGCCGAGGCCGAGCAGCAGCCGGGTGGCCAGGGTGGAGCCGGTCCTGAAGCCCCAGTAGCCCAGGGCGACCAGCATGGCGAGTTCCAGCCCGAAGGCGAGACCCGCGTTGCCGACCGTCAGTGGGGTCCACTGGCGGCCGGCGACCGGGCCCGGTCTTTCGATCTTCATCCGTTCGTGCTCCCCGTTCTCGTTCGCGCCGCCCTGTTTTGTGCGCTCTGCTTTGTGCGCCCTGTTCGGTGCGTTCTTCGCGGCGGCCGAGCGGAGAGTCTGTCAGCTCCGGGCCGGCCGGTTCAACGGTCCAGCGCCCCGCGCAGGAAGGCGAGTTCGGCGAGCGTCAGCTGTTCGTTCACGCCGCCGGGGGTCATGTGGGTGACGCCCGGCAGCGGCAGGACGCTGTGCGGGCGGCCGGCGCGGGTGAGGGCCTGGGAGAGCAGCAGGGTGTGGGAGGGGTGGACGTTGTCGTCGGCGAGGCCGTGGATCAGCAGCAGCGGGCGTTCCAGGGCGGGCGCGTCGGTGAGCAGGCAGTCGTCCGCGTAGCCCTCGGGGTTGTCCTGCGGCAGGCCGAGGTAGCGCTCGGTGTACGCGGTGTCGTAGAGGCGGAAGTCGGTGGGCGGGGCGCCCGCGCAGGCGGCGTGGAAGACGTCCGGGCGGCGCAGCACGGCGAGGGCGGCGAAGTACCCGCCGTACGACCAGCCGCGCACGCCGACGCGGCCGAGGTCGAGGTCGGGGTGGGCGGCGGCGAGGGCGTGCAGGGCGTCGACCTGGTCGTTCAGGGCCGCCTCGGAGAAGCGGCGGAAGATGGCGCGGGTGAACTCGGGGGAGACGAACGGCGTGCCGCGGTTGTCGGTGGTGACCACGGCGAAGCCCTGGTCGGCCCACCACTGGCGCAGCTGCCAGCGGCGCGGCTCGGTGGCGACGGCCTGGAAGCCGGGGCCGCCGTAGACGTCCAGGAGGACGGGCAGGCGGTCACCGGGCACGTGGGCGCGCGGGTACACGACGGCGGTGGGCAGGGCGCGTTCGGTGACGCGGGCGAGGTGGGGGCGGACGGTGTACGGGAGGGGGGCGGAGAGGTCGGTGAGGGGGAGTTCGCTCGTTCGGCTGTGCAGGGTGCGGCGGGTGCCCTCGGGGGTGGCGGTGGTGAGCAGCAGGGTGTCGCCGGAGGCGAGGGCCGAGTGGTGGGTGCCCGGGGCGCTGTGGAGGGGGGTGGGCGCGGCACCGTCCGGGTCGATCAGGTGGAGGTGCTGGTCGGCCGGGTCGCCGTGGCCGGTCTCGCAGAGGAGGGCTCCCGTGCCCCCGTGGAAGGGGCCGAGGACGCGGCGGATCTGCAGCCCGGTGGTGTCCAGGGGCTTGCCGTCCAGGGCGAGGCCCCGGGCGTGCGGGGTGTCGTGGACGGTGAGCAGGCGGCCGTCGGGCAGCCGGGCGGGGGTGCCGGGCAGGTCGTCGACCCAGAACTCGTCGGTGGTGCGGGAGAGTTCGCGGGTCTCGCCGGTGGCCGGGTCGGCGGTGAGCAGCAGCACGTTCTGCTGGAGGCGGTCGGCGACGGTGAGCAGCACCTCGCCGTCCGAGGCCCACTCGGCGGCGCAGAGGTACGGGAACTCGGCTGCGTCCCAGTGGAGTTGGACGCGGGTGCCGTCGAGGCCGAGCACCCAGAGCTGGACATCGGCGTTGGGGCCGCCGGCCTGCGGGTAGGCGAAGTCCTCGCCGGGCTCGCCGGGGGCGGCCGGGTCGGCGAAGTAGCGGCGGGGGAGGGCGGATTCGTCGACGCGGGTGGCGAGCAGGGCGTTGCCGTCCGGGCGCCACCAGTGGCCGCGGGAGCGGCCCAGCTCCTCGGCGGCGGCGAACTCGGCGACGCCCCAGCGGGCGCTGTCGCGGAGGTCGCAGGGGTCGTAGGGGGAGAGCCGCTCGTGGCCGGGGCCCAGGTGGAGGGCGTCCTCGGCGACGTAGGCGATCCGCTCGCCGCTCGCGTCCGGCCTGGGGTCGAACACCGGTGCGGGGGTGGGGAGTTCGGTGGTGACGCCGGTGGCGGTGTCGGTGCGGAAGAGCCGGCCGTCGAGGGCGAAGACGGCGACGGAGAGGTCGGGGGTGGCCGCATAGGTGCCGATGCCCGCGGCCGTCAGCCGGGTGCGTTCGCGCAACCGCCGCTCGACGGCGGGGAGTTCGGCGCGGGCTCCGCTGCGGCCGGGGATCAGGACGGCGGGGTCGGCGACCAGGCGCTCCTCGCCGGTGGCGGCGTCCAGCAGGTACAGGCGGTCGACGGGATCGTCGGAACCGGTCGAGCGGAGCAGGAGGAGCCGGGTACCGTCCTCGGCGAGGGTGAAGGCGCGCGGCGCTCCGTTGGTGAACCGGCTGGTGCGGGCGCTGAGGGCCAGGAAGGGGTCGGCGATCGTCATGGCCCGATCGTGGTCGTCCGAGGCGTTGACCTGCCAGCGTTATGTCATGTGAAATGTCACACATCATTCACCTGGAGGGAACCGTGACCGAGGACGTGACCTCGAGCCAGCGTTCGAGTCAGCCTTCGAGCCAGCCTTCGAACCTGACCGAGGACCTGTGGGCCGCCGAGCCCCCGGCGCCGCTGCCCGCCGCCGAGGGTCTGTTCGCCCTCGCCGAGGGCACGGCCCACCTCAACCACGGCTCGTACGGTGCGCCGCCGCTGCCCGTCCTGCGCCTGCGCGAGCAGCTGCGGGAACAGGAGGAGCTCGACCCGGACGGCTTCTTCGCCACCCTGCCCGCCCGCATCGCCCAGGCCCGTACAGCGATCGCCGCCGAACTGGTCACGGACCGGGACGGGCTCGCGCTCGTCACCAACGTCACCGAGGCCGTCTCCATCGCCCTGGACAGCCTGCCGCTCGCCGCCGGCGACCACGTCCTCGTCACCGACCACGGCTACGGCGCCGTCACCCGGGCCGTCGCCCGCAAGGCCGCCGAGCGCGGCGCCCACCTGCGTACGGCCGAGATCCCGCTGGACGCGCCCGACGAGGCGGCCGTACGGGAGGCGGTGCTCGCCGCCGTCGACGGGCGCACCACCGTGGCCGTCCTCGACCAGCTCACCTCGCCCACCGCCCGGCTGGTCGCCGGCCCCGGACTGCTCGCCGAACTGCGCCTGCGCGGCGTCACCACCGTCGTGGACGGCGCCCACGCCCCCGGCATGCTGCACGCCCCCGTCGCCCCGGACGCGGACTTCTGGTTCGGCAACCTGCACAAGTGGGCCTTCGCCCCGCGCCCCACCGGGGTCCTCGCCGTCCGCCCCGAGTGGCGCGGCCGCGTCCGCCCGCTCGCCGTCTCCTGGGAGGACCACCGGGGGTACCCGGCGAACGTCGAGTGGCGCGGCACCGGCGACTACACGCCCTGGCTGGCGGCCCCGGCGGGCCTCGCGCTGCTGCGGACGCTCGGCACGGCGGCCGTGAGCGGGCACAACACCGCGCTCGCCCGCTACGGCCAGCGGGTGCTCGCCGAACGCGCCGGGCTGCGGCCGCTGCCCGCCACGCCCGGGGTGTGGATGCGGGCGGTGCGGCTGCCCGCCGGGGTCGCCGAGACGGAGGACGGCGCGCGGGAGGTGATGGGCGAGGTGTGGCGCCGGCTCGGCGCCCGGGTCGCCGTCCGCCCGTGGGCCGGCGGCGGGGTGCTGCGGATCAGCGCCCAGCTGTACAACCGGGCCGAGGAGTACGAGCGGCTGGCGGACGGGGTGGCGCGGCTGCTCAAGGGTTAGGTCCTGTTGTCCGCTGCAGCTCGGCGAGCAGCACGGTGCGGTCCGCGAGCATCCCGGTGAGGATGCGCCGGGCCGAGCGCAGCAGGTCGGCGACGTCCCCGCCGGCCAGCGCGTACACCACCGTGCTGCCCTCCCGGGTGGCGGTGACGATGCCGGAGCGGCGCAGCACCGCGAGCTGCTGCGAGAGGCTGGACGGCTCCACGTCCAGCTCGGCGAGCAGGCCGCGCACGGGCGTGGGCCCGGCCTGCAACAGCTCCAGCACCCGGATGCGGACGGGATGGCCGAGCATCCGGAAGAACTCGGCCTTGGCCTGGTACAGCGCCACCGTCACGACGCCCCCTTCCTGCTCCTGCTTCCGCGTCGTACGGCGTGGGTCAGATCTCCAGGGAGCTCTCGATCAGCTTGAGCTGGTGGCGGGCCATCGCGAGGTTGGAGCGGCTGCGGTTGAGCGCCAGGAAGAGGAACAGGCCGCGCCCGCTGGGCGTCGTGATCGGCCGGACCATGTGGTACTGGCTGGTGAGGCTGATCAGGATGTCCTCGATCTCGTTGTCGTGCAGGTTGAGCATCTCCATCGCCCGCATCTTGGCCCGCACGACGTCGGTGTTGCCGGCCGCGGCGACGTTGAGGTCGAGCTCGTTGCCGTCGCCGAGGCTGCCGAGGGCCATGCCGCTGCCGTAGTCGACCAGGGCGACGCCGATCGCGCCGTCGATCGTCATGGCCTGCTTGAGGGACGTCTCCAGATCCGCCATGGTGGCTGTCCTCCCGTGAGTCTGTTGAGTCGGTGGCTCCAGAAGGTAGGCAGGGGCCGGGGTGGTTCACGGGGAAAGACCGGAGACGTTCGATCCGGATCGAGTCCTGTTCGTCCGTGATCACTTGAAGACATTTGCAACTATGGATTTGAGTGAAGAGTGACCTCCAGGTGATGTGCGGGCGGTGCCCTGGCGATGAGCGTGCGAAGTGCCCCCGTGCCACGGCCCGGAAAAACAGTGCTATCGATGTCACTCCTCCCGGGTAACCTCTCGCTGAGATGCGAGATCACACCAACCACACCCGGACGGCGATGAACACCCCCGATCCAGAGCCCCAGGACGACCGGGAGCTCAGCCCCGCCGAGGCGTACGCGGCCAGCCGTCGCCGGGCCGCTGAGCAGGCCACCGCCCTGCACGGCTTCCAGCAGCTGTACGACTTCCCGCTGGACGCCTTCCAGGTGGAGGCGTGCGAAACCCTCGAAGCCGGATCCGGCGTCCTCGTCGCCGCTCCCACCGGCTCCGGGAAGACCATCGTCGGCGAGTTCGCCGTGCACCTGGCCCTGGCCGCCGGGCGCAAGTGCTTCTACACCACGCCGATCAAGGCGCTCTCCAACCAGAAGTACGGAGACCTGGTCAAGCGCTACGGCGCCGCCAAGGTCGGCCTGCTCACCGGCGACAACACCGTCAACGGCGACGCCCCCGTGGTGGTCATGACCACCGAGGTGCTCCGCAACATGCTCTACGCGGGCTCCAGCACCCTCGACGGCCTCGGCTACGTCGTCATGGACGAGGTGCACTACCTCGCCGACCGCTTCCGCGGCGCCGTCTGGGAGGAGGTCATCATCCACCTCCCCGAGTCGGTCACCCTCGTCTCGCTCTCCGCGACCGTCTCCAACGCCGAGGAGTTCGGCGACTGGCTCGACACCGTCCGCGGCGGCACCAAGGTGATCGTCTCCGAGACCCGGCCCGTGCCGCTGTGGCAGCACGTCATGGCCGGCAACCGGATGTACGACCTGTTCGCCGACCCCGACCGCGACGGCCGCCCCAAGCACAGCCTCAAGAACCCCGGCAAGGCCGTCAACCCCGAACTCGTCCGCCTCGCCCGCTCCGAGCTGGACCGCAACCCCCGCGACCGCTTCGGCCGCGGCCGGGGCCGCTCCATGCCCAACGGCCGTCCCGGCAAGGTCTGGACGCCCGGCCGCGTCGACGTCATCGACCGGCTCGACGCCGAAGGCCTGCTGCCCGCGATCACGTTCATCTTCAGCCGCGCCGGCTGCGAGGCCGCCGTCCAGCAGTGCCTCAGCTCCGGCCTGCGGCTCAACAAGGAGGGCGACCGCGCCCGGGTGCGCGCCCTCGTCGAGGAGCGCTGCGCCGACATCCCCGACGAGGACCTCCACGTCCTCGGCTACTTCGAGTGGCTGGACGGGCTCGAGCGCGGCATCGCCGCCCACCACGCCGGGATGCTGCCCCGGTTCAAGGAGGTCGTCGAGGAGCTCTTCGTGAAGGGCCTCGTCAAGGCCGTCTTCGCGACCGAAACGCTTGCTCTGGGCATCAACATGCCCGCCCGCTCGGTGGTCATGGAGAAGCTCGTCAAGTGGAACGGCGAGACCCACGCCGACATCACCCCCGGCGAGTACACCCAGCTCACCGGCCGCGCCGGGCGCCGCGGCATCGACATCGAGGGCCACGCCGTCGTGCTCTGGCAGCGGGGCCTCGACCCCGAGGCCCTGGCCGGCCTCGCGGGCACCCGTACGTACCCGCTCAAGTCCTCCTTCCGGCCGTCCTACAACATGGCCGTCAACCTCGTCGCCCAGTTCGGGCGGCACCGCTCCCGCGAACTGCTCGAGACCTCCTTCGCGCAGTTCCAGGCCGACCGATCCGTCGTCGGCATCGCCCGTCAGGTGCAGCGCAACGAGGAGGGCCTCGACGGCTACCGCGAGTCCATGACCTGCCACCTCGGCGACTTCGACGAGTACATGGACCTGCGCCGCCGGCTCAAGGACCGTGAGAACGAGATGGCGCGCGAAGGCACCAGCCAGCGCCGCGCCGCCGCCGTCGAATCCATCGAGCAGCTCAAGCCCGGCGACGTCATCCACGTCCCCACCGGCAAGTTCGCGGGCCTCGCCCTCGTCCTCGACCCGGGCCTGCCACCCGTCGACCGCTCCGGCCGGGGCGGCCCGCGCCACCCCGACTTCCAGGACGGGCCGCGCCCCGTCGTGCTCACCGCCGAACGGCAGGTCAAGCGGCTCGCGATGATCGACTTCCCGTCGCCCGTCGCCGCGATCGAACGACTGCGCATCCCCAAGTCCTTCAACCCGCGCAGCCCCCAGTCCCGCCGCGACCTCGCCTCCGCCCTGCGCACCAAGGCCGGCCACCTCGAACCCGAGCGCTTCCGCCGCGGGCGCGCCGCCGCCGCCGACGACCCCGAGATCACCCGGCTGCGCACCGAGATCCGCCAGCACCCCTGCCACGGCTGCTCCGACCGCGAGGACCACGCCCGCTGGGCCGAGCGCTACCACCGGCTCCACCGCGACACCGAAGTCCTCGAACGCCGGATGCGCTCGCGCACCCACACCATCGCCCGCACCTTCGACCGCGTCTGCGGCCTCCTCACCGACCTCGGCTACCTGAGCGGCGACAGCGTCACCGACGACGGCAAGCGCCTCGGCCGGCTCTACGGCGAACTCGACCTGCTCGCCTCCGAATGCATCCGCGAAGGCGTCTGGAGCGGCCTCGCCGCCCCCGAACTCGCCGCCTGCGCCTCGGCATTGGTCTACGAGGCCCGCCAGTCCGACGACGCCGGCGCCCCGCGCGTCCCCGAAGGCGGCGCCAAGGAGGCCCTCGGCCAGATGGTCCGCATCTGGGGCCACCTCGACGCCCTCGAGGAACAGCACCGCATCAACACCGCCGAAGGCGTCGGCCAGAGCGAACCCGACCTCGGCTTCGCCTGGGCCGCCTACCGCTGGGCCCTCGGCCACAGCCTCGACCAGGTCCTGCGCGACGCCGACATGCCCGCCGGCGACTTCGTCCGCTGGACCAAGCAGCTCATCGACGTCCTCGGCCAGATCCAGGACGCCGCGGGCGAAGACGCCGACCTCCGCAAAACGGCCCGCAAGGCCGTCGACAGCCTCCGCCGGGGCATCATCGCCTACTCCTCGGTGGGCTGAGCGACACCGACCAGTGGCGAGGCCGCCCGGGCTCCCAGCCCGGGCGGCCTCGTCCTCCGGGGTGAACACCCGCGCGCCATCAGCTTCGCTGAGAAGCTCTACCGCCGTTCCCCACCATCCACCCCCCACCCGCCTCCCGGCAGCTGCCCGCCCCGGGCCCGGCCGCGTGCCGTAGGGGCGGCACGCGGCCTCACGCCACACAGGAAGTCGGCCCGGCCGACTTCCTGTGTGGCAGCAAGGTCGTCCCAGACGCGCCGATCAGGGAGCGGGGTCTACTGGGGCGAAGTAGTCGCGGAGCATCTCCGTCGTCCACGACGGCTGCCGAACCTCCCCGCGCGGGCCGAACTCCTCGAACCAGGGCTTCAGGGAGCGGAGACCCTGCGGCAGCAGCGGGTTGCCGTGATCCCTTCGTGGAGCGAGGGCGCTCACGTCACCGAGGACGGGCGGGCCGTGACCTTCTGGCACGATCCCGGGACACCGAGCAGCGACACCTCCCTGTCCGCCTGGGTGACGGCCCTGACGCACAGGATCGATCCCGCGACGGCTCCCCGGCTCGGGGAGCACGACCCGTTCGACGGGCTGTTGGACGGTCTGGACTCCGCTCCGCTCGACGACTCCGCCCGCCGGTTCCTCCGCGGGCGCGAGGCCCAGTTGCGTGAGGAGTGGGACTACCTCGACTGGCCGTCTCCGGACACGGTCATCCTCGGAGGCCTCCGCATGGTGCCGTGTCACGACAACGGGGTCCGCGTCGGGTTCCTGCTGCGCCGCCCGCTCCAACGTGGCCATCGCGAATGGGATCTGGTCGCCGCCCGCTGGCGCTCCGAGCAACTGATCGGCCCACGCGAGGACCACGGGCGCTTCGCGGACACCTACCTCTCGTACGAGGACCGCCCCCTGGAGCGCGCCTACATCGGAGCCTGGTCCGGCTACCAGGTCGTGCGCGACCTCGTCGTGCTCACCGAGGTGATGGAGGTGGTACGCCGTGCCCACCTCGACGCCCACACCCGTCGACAGGCCATGTACCGAGTGGCGTGCCTGCGCGGAGCCCATCGGATGCCCTGGAACTGGGGGCCGTGATGAACCGACCCGGAACGGAGTTCGCATGGACGTGGCCCGAGGGGTCTTCGTCACCCTCGACGGACTCAGCGCGAGCGGGAAGACCACCGTCGCGCCCCTGATCGCCGCACTCGTCAACGGTGTTCACCTCACGGACGGGATGCTGCCGACCTTCCCGCGCATGCGGGCAGAGGTCGATGCCACCGGCGTCCTGCCGGCGAGGTTCCACTGGTGGATGATGGCGAACCACATCAAGTCCGAGACCGCGCGGGCCCTCGTCGAGGCCGGCCGGACGGTAGTGGTCGAGTCCTACTTCCCGCGCACCATCGCGACGCACAGGGCGATGGGCCATGGCTGCGCGCCTAGGTATCCGGACGAGGCCCTCGTCCCGGACGTGGCGATCCTTCTGGAAGTGGAGGAAGGCGTCCGCCAAGAGCGGATTCGCGGGCGTGCCGAGCGAGGGACGTTGACGTACTGGCACCAGCGCGAGGAGCCGAATGTGGCGGAGAGCACCCGTGTGTACCGGGAGTTCGGCCTGGTTCCGGTGGACGGCACCGGTCGTACGGCCGAGGAAGTGGCGCGCGGCATCGCCGATGTCGTGCGCGCGTACCGCATCGAGGAAGGCAACCACCTGTGACCGCAATCGAGTTCGAGGCGAAGATCCTCAACATCGAGCCGGAGGCGATCCGTTCCCGTCTGGCCGAGGCTGGCGCCGAGCACCTGCGTGACCGGCTCCAGCGCCGCTACGTCTACGACATCCCTGGTCGGCCGGGCGCGTGGGTACGGCTGCGCGACACCGGTTCCGACGTCACGCTGTGCGTCAAGGAGATCCACTCCGACGCGATCGACGGCGTCACCGAAACGGAGACGAGCGTCGGTGACTTCGACACCACGAACGCGATTCTCGGCAAGCTCGGCTACCGGCCGAAGGCGTACCAGGAGAACCGCCGGTCCTCCTGGGCACTCGGGGGTGCGGCCGTCGAGATCGACCGCTGGCCACTGATTCCCCCGTACCTGGAGATCGAGGGTGACAGCGCCGAGCACGTCCATGCGACCGCTCTCGAGCTGGGGCTCCCGTTGGACGAACTGACCAGTGAGAACACGGCCAAGGTCTACCGCCGGTACGGGATCGACATCGAGGCGATCCCTCGGCTCACGTTCGAGTGACAGGAGACGAACGTTGTCAGCATTCAACCGACCGGCGGTCCGTATCGTCCGTGACAGGACCATCCGCATCAAGGTGATCGACGACTGCGGGCTGGCCTGCACGTTCTGCCACAACGAGGGAACGCCCGTCACTGCCGATCACCGAGGCCGCACCGAGCTGCCCTTCGCGGCCGGGCCTGGTAGGACCGGCCGCGTGTCGATCTACAGCGAGACGAATGGTGTCGCCTTCCTCGCGGCCAAGATGGCTCCGGACCTGTCGTTCCGGCGGGCGGTGCGAACCGTGGCGAGGGCGTTCGGCGCCGACGAGGTGCACCTCACTGGCGGCGAACCGACCCTCACACCGAGGTGCCCGCACTGGTCGCATCGCTCACCCGCATCGGCCTGAGCGTCGGCATGACCAGCAACGGGGAGCGCGGACGGCAGGTGATGGCGGAGTGCTCGGCGGCGGGCCTCAACCGGGTGAACGTCTCCGTCTTCGGCACGACCGCAGAGGAGTTGGGTGCCGTACAGTCCGAACGGTTCCGGTCGGCGGGACTGGCCGAGGCGAAGATCCGGGCGGCGGAGCAGACGATTCGGGCCGCCGTGTCCAACGGAGTGAAGGCCTCGGTGAACATCATCGTTCCCGGGGCGGCCCACGTGGATCGGGTCGTCAACCTGGTCGAATCTTACGGCCAGTTCGCGGACGTGCGGATGCTCACCAGCATCCAGCACGGACCGGAGTCGGTCGCAGCGATCGCCGAAGCGCTGGCCCGCGTCGGAGCGGTCCGCCTGTACCTCACCGAGCAGGGGGAGTACACGGTGGGTGTCTGCATCCAGCGGATGGACCTGTGCGTGCCCGTGGCCGAGTTGGCGAGGAGCGGGATCGTGGAAGAGGTTCAGGCGTTCAAGGACGCCGAGGTCCGGCGGCTGGCGAGCGAGTACAAGGTCGTGTAGGGCGGCGAGCACGGCGGAAGGCCGGAGCGCGGTGGGTCCGTGCTCCGGCCTTTTGGGGGGGGGCGTCAGGCGTAGAGGGCGAAGATGGAGTCGGGGCGTCCGGTGTAGCTGTTGTTGAGGGCGAAGACGTGGGTACTGGGGCGGAAGATGCCGTAGGTGGTGCGGCCGGCGCCCTGCCAGTCTCCGACGACGGGGAGGTCTCCGGTGGCGCCGTAGGTGGCGGTGGAGATGCTTCCGTCGTCGTGGCGGAGGATGAAGGTGTTCGACTCGCCGGGGTTGTGGCCGGGGCGGAAGAGGCCGAACTGGGCGTGGTGGACGCCGTCCCAGTCGCCGACGATCGGGAGGTCGCCGGCGTCGCCGAAGGTCATGGTCGTCACGCTGGCGTTGTCGTGGCGGACGGCGAGGGTGCGGGTGCTGGGGCGGTAGATGGCGAGTTGGTCGTGGCCGTTGTGGTCCCAGGCGCCGACGGCGGGGATGTCGCCGGGCTCGCCGAAGGGGACGGTGACGGCGGAGCCGTTCTGCAGTTGGAGGGCGAACGTGGCGGTGCTGGGGCGGTAGATGCCCAGCTGGCACCGGCAGGTGTTTTCCCAGCCGCCGAAGAAGGGGATGTCCCCAGGGTCGCCGAAGGAGCCTGTCGTCACCACACGGTTGGTCACGTGGTCGTGGTAGCGGTTGACGTACCAGAGGCCCTTGTCGAAGAGAGCGACGTCGGCGGTCGGGCCGAGGCTTCCGGCGACCGGTACTCCGGTCTGGGGCCCGGCCACCGAGGTCCGGAGGGTGGCGGTGGATGTGCGGCCGTGGTTGTCGAGGATGGTCTCGGTGATGGTGTAGGTGCCGCCGACGCCGTAGTCGTGGGACAGGCTGGCGGGCGGGTTCGGGCCCTCGGTGACGAGGGGGGCGGTGCCGTCGCCGAAGTTGACGGTGTAGCGGGCGACCGGCCACGGGCTGGTGATGTTGCCCTGGAAGAAGACCTGTGCGGTGGGCTCGTACGGGTTGCTCGCCTGGGGGTTGAGCGAGATCGGGCCGACCGGGGCGATCGTCAGCGTGGACCGGTAGGTGTGGACGAGGCTGCTCTTGGTGGTCGCGGTGGCCGTCGCGGTATAGGTGCCGGGTCCCGGGTACTCGTGGTCGACCTGGCTGCTCCCCTGTGCCACGTTCACGGTTGCGCTGCCGTCGCCGAAGTCGAGTTTGGCACCTTCCGGCGCCCACCCGGGCTGATACTGCAGTCGGAGTTGGGCAGTCAGCGGGTGTCCGGGTGTGGTGGGGGCGGTTGCCCACACCCAGATGACGGTTCCGTCCTGGATTTCGACCGCGCCTCGGTCGTAGTAGCCGGGCCCGGTGCCGGTGTTGGCGACCTGAGGCGTGTCCGTGCGGGGGTTGTCGTAGAAGTCGGTGTCCAGCATGCCCGGCGCGGCCGCGTCGGCCGCGTCAGTGACGCCTTCGACGGCCTGCGGCTTGTAGTCGACGGTGTCCTGAGGAATCTTCGGATCGACGGCGTTGTCGTGGGCACCCTGTCCGGTGGCTCGGAAGTCGGCCGGAGCGGCGTAGGAGGTGGCGCCCCATTGGTAGCTGAGGCCGCCCGCCGCGGGCACGATGCTGTTGTAGTCGACCGTGGTCCCGGCGATGGAGTCGGCCGAGACCGAGAGGTCGGTGGCGGAGGTGAGCGCGTCGTTCGCGCAGTCGTAGCCCTTGGGGACCTTGGTGATCACGTTGTTCACCACCGTCGCGCCTGAGGAGCTCCCGGACAGGAGGATGTCGGTGCCGCAGTTCTGGTGGAAGGTGTTGCTGGCCACGACGGTGCCCGGGGCGTCGGTGACCGCGAGGCCACCGGTGCGGCTGTTCACGAGCAGATTGGTGGTGACGATCGTTCCGGTGACCCCGGCATCCACGGCGATGCCGACCGTTCCGCCGCTGATGACCTTGCTTCGGCTCACCGTCGTGTCGGCGGTCTTTCCGGTGATGCGCAGGGCCGGCGTCGGGTTCGGGTAGGACGGTATGCCGTTGAACCCGGGGTTGCCGCCGAGGACGGTGTTGTGGTTCAGGACGATGCGCTCGGAGTCCTGAACGAGCACGCTCTCCTGCGGGGCCTCGAACTGGAAGCCGGACACGACGATGTCGTGGACCCCGGAGAGCACGAGGGCGTGCGGGGACGGCAGCGTGCCCGCGTCCCACGTGTGGGTGCCGATGACCGTCTGGGGTGTGCCGTCGGGCATGTTGGACTTGATGGTGATCGGCTTGCCAGGCAGTCCCGAGCGTTTGACCGTGGCCATTTCAGGATAGGAGTTGCCCTCCCTGTCCTGAACCTGGATCGTTTGCCCCGGCTGCGCGATGTCCACGGCGGCCTGGATGGTGCAGAAGGGCCGGTCCTGCGTCCCGCTGCCGGCAGCGTCGCTGCAGAATTGGCGGTGCATCGTGTTGTTGACGTAGATCACGCTCTGGTCCGCCGCGTGCGCGACTGACGGAAGGACGACTCCGGCTATCGCCGAGCCGGCTACCGCGGCGGCGAGGCCGACGCGATGACGAATGGTCACAGTTTGCTCCTCCTTGGGTGAATGACCCCGGATGTGTCCAAACCGGGAAGCATCTGTGGTGATCGTGTTCCCGGCTGCTCGGCGAAGAGTATCGTCAACGATCGAGTGGCCGTCACCCGGATAAATCGGCGGGGAGAGTGGCCAGTTGAACGAGCACCCGAGCCAGAACGCCGGAAAGCCGGCACATGCGAACGCGTGCCGGCCTTCCGAGGGTGGAGCAGGGGTCAGTTGTAGAGGGTGAAGATCGGGTCGGCGGCGCCGGTGTTCGGGTTGTTCAGCGCGAAGACGTGGCTGCTGGGGCGGAAGATGCCGTACGTCGTACGGCCGGTGCGCTGCCAGTCGCCGACGACGGGGACGTCGCCGGTGGCGCCGAACGAGGCGGTGGAGATGCTGCCGTCGTCGTGGCGGAGGATGAAGGTGTTCGACTCGCCGGGGTTGTGGCCGGGGCGGAAGAGGCCGAACTGGGCGTGGTGGACGCCGTCCCAGTCGCCGACGATCGGAAGGTCTCCGTTGTCGCCGAACTGGAAGGTCGTGATGAGGGTGTTGTCGTGGCGGACGGCGAGGGTGCGGGTGCTGGGGCGGTAGATGGCGAGCTGGTCGTGGCCGTTGCGGTCCCAGGCGCCGACGACGGGGATGTCACCGGGCTCACCGAAGGGGACCGCGACGACGGCTCCGCTACGTAGCCGGAGGGCGAAGGTGCTCGTGCTGGGCCGGAAGATGCCCAGCTGGCACTGGCAGGTGTTCTCCCAGGCGCCGATCACGGGGATGTCCCCGGCGTCGCCGAAGGAATCGTGGCCGCTCGGCGTGCCGTTTCGCTTGTTGTAGTCGATGTGCCAGCGGCCGTTGTCAAAGATGCCGACCTGGGTGGTCGGGCCGCCGAGGTAACCGGCGAACGGCACGCCGGCGTGGGGGCCCTTGACGTGCGCCGTGAAGGAGGCGGTGCCCGTACGGCCGTGGTTGTCGACGACGGTCTCGGTGACGGTGTAGTCGCCGCCGACGCCGTAGTCGTGGGTCAGGCCGATGGGCGGGTTCGCGCCCTCGGTGACGACGGGGGCGCTGCCGTCGCCGAAGTCGACGGTGTAGCGGACGACCGGCCAAGGGCTGGTGGTGTTGTCCCGGAAGGAGACCCGCGCCGTCGCCTGGTCCTCGGAGCCGATCTGCGGGTAGAGCGAGATGGCGGGGACCGGGGCGATCGTCAGTGTGACGCTGAATGTGCGCACCAGGCCGGTCTTGGTGGTCGCGGTGGCCTTCGCCGTGTATGTTCCGGGCGCGGGGTAGTCGTGATCGATCTGGCCGCTTCCCTGGACGAGGTTCTCCTGGCCGCTGCCGTCGCCGAAGTCGAGCCTCGCCCCGTCCGGTGCCCAGCCGATTTGGTACTGGGTCTGGAACTGTGCGTGCAGAGGGTGGTCGGGAGTCGGGGAGGCGGTCCCGTGGAGCCACGCCGAGGTCTCGTCCTGGAGTTCGATCGCGCCGCGGTCGTAGTAGCCGACGCCGGTGCCGGTGTTGGCGATCTGGGGGTGGTCGGCGCGCGGGTTGTCGTAGAAGTCGGTGTCCAGCATGCCGGGTGCGGTCGCGTCGGCCGCGTCCGTCAGGCCCTCGGCTGCCTGGGGCTTGAAGTCGGCGGTGTAGTACGGGATCTTCGGGTCGGCGGCGTTGTCGTGGGCGCCCTGTCCAGTGGCTCGGAAGTCGCCGGGCGTGGTGTAGGGGCTGCTGCCCCACTGGTAGCTGACGCCGTCGGCCGCCGGAACGATGCTGTTGTAGTCGACCGTGGTCCCGGTGACGGAGTCGGCCGAGACCGACAGGTTGGTGGCGGACTTGAGCGCCGGGTCGCTGCAGCGCGGCGCGACGATCTTGGTGATCACGTTGTTGACCACCGTGGCCCCGGAGGAGTTCCCGGCGAGGGAGACGTCGTTGCCGCAATTCTTGGCGAACGTGTTGCTCGCCACGACGGTGCCCGGTGCCCCGGTGACGAGGAGGCCGCCGGTGTGGCTGTTCACGATCACGTTGGTGGTGATGGCCGTCCCCGCGACCCCGGTGTCCACGGCGATGCCTGTCGTTCCGTTGCCGCTGACCCTGTTGCGGCTGACCGTGGTGGCGGCACTCTTTCCTGTGATGCGCAGGGAAGGGGTCGGAGCAGGGTAGGACGGGTTGCCGTTGAAGTCGGGATTGCCGCCGAGGACGGTGTTGCGGTTCAGGACGATGCGCTCGGAGTCCTGGACGAGCACGCTCTCCTGCGGCGCCTCGAACTGGAAGCCGGACACCGTGATGTCGTGCACCCCGGAGAGTACGAGCGCGTGCGGGGCCGGCAGAGTGCCTGCCGTCCAGGAGTGGGTGCCGACGATCGTCTGCGGCGTGCCGTACGGAATGTCGGACTTGATGGTGATCGGCTTCCCGGGTAGGCCCGAACGCTTGACCGTCACCATTTCGGGATAGACGTTGCCCGGCTTGGCCTGAACCTGAACTGTCTGGCCTGGTTCCGCGAGGTCCACGGCGGCCTGGATGGTGCAGAAGGGCCGGTCCTGTGTTCCGGTGCCGGCGTCGGTGCAGAACTGTCGGTTTTGCGCGTTGTCGACGTAGATCACGCTCTGGTCCGCCGCGTGCGCAACCGACGGAAGGGCGACTCCGGCTATCGCCGAGCCGGCTACCGCGGCGGCGAGGCCGACGCGATGACGAATGGTCACAGTTGCTCCCCCTTGGGCGAATGACCCCGGATGTGTCCAATTCGGGAAGCACGTGTGGCGATTGTGTTCCCGGTTGCTCGGCGAAGAGTATCGTCAACGATCGACTGGCCGTCACCTGGATAAATCGGCGGGGAGGAGGGCCAGTTGAAGGAGCGGCCGCCCCGACACGCCGGAAGGCCGGCACACGCGAACGTGTGCCGGCCTTCCGAAGCTGGAGCACGGATCAGTAGTACAGGGTGAAGATCGGGTCGGCCGCGCCGGTGTTCGGGTTGTTCAGCGCGAAGGTGTGGCTGCTGGGGCGGAAGATGCCGTACGTCGTACGGCCGGTGCGCTGCCAGTCGCCGACGACGGGGACGTCGCCGGTGGCGCCGAACGAGGCGGTGGAGATGCTGCCGTCGTCGTGGCGGAGGATGAAGGTGTTCGACTCGCCGGGGTTGTGGCCGGGGCGGAAGAGGCCGAACTGGGCGTGGTGGACGCCGTCCCAGTCGCCGACGATCGGAAGGTCTCCGTTGTCGCCGAACTGGAAGGTCGTGATGACGGTGTTGTCGTGGCGGACGGCGAGGGTGCGGGTGCTGGGGCGGTAGATGGCGAGCTGGTCGTGGCCGTTGCGGTCCCAGGCGCCGACGACGGGGATGTCGCCGGGCTGGCCGAACGGGACGGTGACGACGGAGCCGTTCTGCAGCAGGAGGGCGAAGGTGGCGGTGCTGGGCCGGTAGATGCCCAGCTGGCACTGGCAGGTGTTCTCCCACGCACCGACGACCGGGATGTCCCCGGCGTCACCGAAGCCGGCGTTGCCGCTCGGCGTGCCGTTCGTCTTGTTGTAGTCGATGTGCCAGCGGCCGTTGTCGAAGATGCCGACCTGGGTGGTCGGGCCGCCGAGGTAGCCGGCGAAGGGCACCCCGCGCTGGGGGCCGTTGACCCGGGTCGAGGCGGAGGCGCTGGTGGTGCGGCCGTGGTCGTCGAGGACGGTCTCGGTGATGGAGTACGTGCCGCCGACGCCGTAGTCGTGGGTCAGGCCGGTGGGCGGGGTCGGCCCGTCGGTGACGACCGGGGCGCTGCCGTCACCGAAGTCGACGGTGTAGCGGGTGACCGGCCACGGGCTGGTGGTGTTGTCCTGGAAGGAGACCCGAGCGGTGGCCACATCGGTGGTGCCCGCCCAGGGGCGGACCGTGATGGCGGGGACCGGGGCGATCGTGAACGTGTTGGGCGCGGTGCGGACCAGGCCGGTCCTGGTGGTCGCGGTGGCCGTCGCCGTGTAGGTGCCGGACGCCGGGTAGTCGTGCTCGAGGGTGTTGTCCCCCTGGGCCAGGGTGACCTGCTCGCTGCCGTCGCCGAAGTCGAGCTTGGCACCGTCCGGGGCCCAGCCGGGGGTGTACTGCACCTGGAGCCGGGCGTGCAGCGGGTGGCCGGCGGGGGTGCTGAGGTAGGTCCTCACCGAGACGGAGGTCTCGTCCTGGAGCTCGACCGCACCACGGTCGTAGTAGCCGGGCCCGGTGCCGGTGTTGGCGATCTGCGGGTCGTCGGCGCGGGGGTTGCCGTAGAGGTCGGTGTCCAGCATGCCGGGGGCGGTCGCGTCGGCCGCGTCGGTCAGTCCCTCGGCGGCCGTCGGCTTGTAGTCGTAGCCGTACTTCGGGTTGACCGCGTTGTCGTGGGCGCCCTGTCCGGTGGCCCGGAAGTCCGCGGCGGTGGTGTAGGAGGTGGCGCCCCACTGGTAGCCGACGCCGCCGGCCGCCGCGGGCACGATGCTGTTGTAGTCGACCCTGGTCCCGGTGACGGAGTCGGCCGAGACCGAGAGGGCGGCGGCGGACTTGAGGGCCGGGTCCGAGCAGTGACCGGCCGGGACCTTGGTGATCACGTTGTTCACCACCGTGGACCCCGAGGAGTTCCCGGTGAGGAGGACGTCGTTGCCGCAGTTCTCGGCGAAGGTGTTGCTCGCCACGACGGTGCCGGGGGCGTCGGTGACCGTGATGCCGCCGGCGGCGTTGTCCCCGATGTTGTTGGTGGTGACGACCGTTCCGGTGACCCCGGCCTCCACGGCGACGCCGACCGTTCCGAGGCTCGCGACCGTGCTGCGGCTCACCGTGGTGGCGTTGCTCTTGCCGGTGATGCGCAGCGCGGGCGTCGGGCCCGGGAAGGAGGAGGTGCCGTTGAACGCGGGATTGCCGCCCAGGATGGTGTCGCGGTTCAGCGTGATGCGCTCGGAGTCCTGGACGAGCACACTCTCCTGCGCCGCCTCGAGCCGGAAGCCCGACACCGTGATGTCGTGCACGCCGGAGAACACGAGGGCGTGCGCCGCCGGCGGAACGCCCACCTTGCCCGGTGCGATGCCGAGGGTCGTCGTCGGCGTGCCGTAGGGGATGTCGGCCTTGACGGTGATCGGCTGGCCGGGCAGGCCCGAGTGCTTGACCGTGACCGATTCAAGATATTCGCCGCCCGACTTGACCTGGACGGTCTGCCCCGGCTGCGCGGCGTCCACCGCCGCCTGGACGGTGCAGAACGGCTGGTCCTGCGTCCCGCCTCCGGTGTCGCTGCAGCTCTGGGGACGCGTGTTGTCGACGAAGAGCACGCTCTGGTCGGCCGCGTGTGCGACGGAAGGAAGGACGGTCCCGGCTATCGCCGAGCCGGCTACCGCGGCGGCCAGGCCGACGCGATGACGAATGGTCACGGATGCTCCCCCTTGGGTGAATGACCTCGGATGTGTCGGCTTCGGGACGTACTCGTGGCGGTTCGTGTTTCCCGATTTCCCGGCGAAGAGTATCGCCGATGACCGGATGGCCGTCACGCGGGTATCAGGTGGGGGAAATGGGCTGATTCGCTCCTCGATTTAATCGGTGACGGGGAGCAGGCGGATTCGTGGATGATGACGCCATGAACCGTACCGACCAGCGATTTCACGTCATCGTTCTGTCGAACTTCGCGAGGGGCTTCGACAAGTACGCCCTCGCTTACGGTAAGGCCGGGATTCCGGAGAGTACGTTTCCGGACCGGTTTCACCTGTTGACCCGTGCCGAGTTGGGCATCGGCGTCGGCAAGGCACGGCGGCTGCTGGAGCGGTTGGCGATTCCGGGGGACCGATTGCTGGTGCTGGAGACGGCGGTGGACCCCGGCGAGTTGGTGCCCAATGAGGGGACCGGGCTCGGGATGGAGTTGCACGAGGCGAGCATTCGGCTGGAGGCGGTCCATGAAGTCGACGGGGAGTTCGGGCTGAGCCCGACGACGGTCGAGGAGGCGATGGCGGATTCCCTGCGGCTGCACGAGGCGGCGCACCGGCCGTACGCCGAACTGCGGCCGAGATCGGTTTCGGTGTTGCCGGTCGCTTCGGCCTGCCAGGCGCGGTGTTCGTTCTGCTTCTCTGCGGCTTCGATATCCAGCGACCAGGCGCCGGCGCGGGTGCCGTGGGAGGCGGTCGGGGGCTGGCTGGAGCGGGCCCGGGAGGCCGGGGCTGAGCGGGCGGTGATCACCGGGGGCGGGGAGCCGACGCTCATACCGTTCGAGCAGCAGGTGCGGTTGGTGTCGGCCTGCGCGGCGGTGTTTCCGAAGGTCGTGCTGATCACCAATGGGCACACGCTGGCGAAGGGCGGGGACGCGGAGAGGGCGGACCGGCTGGAGGCGTTGGCTGCCGCCGGGCTGAGCGTGTTGGCGGTGTCGCGGCATCACCAGGACGACGAGGTGAGTGAGCGGCTGATGATGCTGCGGACGCCGGTGGGCGAGGTGATCGACACCTGGCGTACCGAGCGCGACCGGTGGCCGGGGCTGCGGTTGAGGCTGATCTGCGTGCTCCAGCGCGGTGGGGTGGCCGATGCGGCCGGGGTCGGGGAGTACCTGTCGTGGGCGGCGGCGTCGGGCGTGGAGGAGGTCTGCTTCAAGGAGCTTTACGTCTCCACCAGCACCGAGTCGCTCTACTTCGAGCGCGCCGCCAACGTGTGGAGCCGGGAGCACCAGGTGTCGCTGTCGGTCGTCACCGGGTTCGCCGAGCAGCACGGCTTCGAGGAGTCGAGCCGCCTGCCCTGGGGTGCGCCGGTCTACGACGGCGCGTGGGACGGCCGGCCGATGCGGATCGCCGCGTACACCGAGCCCAGCCTGTACTGGGAGCGGAGCAACGGGGTGGTCAGGAGCTGGAACGTGCTGGCGGACGGGCGTTGCTACGCCTCGCTGGAGGACCGGGCGAGCGAGGTGACGGCATGAGGTTCGACGAGTTCCAGGAGTTCAGGGAGCGGCAACTCGGCGCCGATGAGGCGCTGTTGGACGCCGCCGAGACGAATTTGTACCGGGCACTGGCCGCGCTGCGCCCCGAGGCACCGGCCGAGGCGGGCACGGTGTACCGGTGCGATCTCGCCCGTACCTGGCTGCGGCGGTACGGGCTGCCGGAGGAGTGGTCGCGCCGGGCGATGGTCTCCCGAGGGGTCCGGCACGGGCTCGACGTGGTGTTCCGCCACCTCCGACTCAAGCAGGCACGGGTGTGGCTGCCCGCCGACGTGTACCCCGTGTACTTCGAGCTGGCGCGCGAGGCGGGCCTGGAGCCGGAGTCGTACCCGACCCTGCCCGCCCCGGCCTGGCCGAGTGCGCCCGTGGACGGTCGGCCCGAGTACCTGCTGCTCGCCAACCCCAGCAAGCCGCTCGGGCGGTACCTGTCCGGGGGCGAGTGCGAGGCGCTGGTCTCGTGGCTGGGGGAGTCCCCGGGTCGCCGTCTGCTGATCGACAGCGTCTACGACCTGGGAACCCCGTTCGACGCCGGGACGCAGCAACTGCTGGAGACGGGGCGCGCTGTCCTGCTGCATTCGGTCACCAAGGGGTGGCTGTGGCCCCGCACCTTCGGTGTCGTCCTGCTGAGTCCTGAGGACACCGAACTGGCCGATGCATTCCGGACGGACGCCCCGACCCCGGAACAACTGAGCCTCGCCGAGCACCTGTTGGGCGAGCACGGTGATCTGCCGCAGCAGGTCGCCGACGAACTCGCCGTACGGGCACAGCGGTTGTTCGACCGCCTGCCGGCCGAGGTGCGAGCAGCGATTCCCGAGGAGAGCCGGACCAGCCCCGGCAACTACTTCTTCCCGGTGGACATCCCGGCGGAGAGGCTCCGGAGCGAGTACGGCGTCCTGGCGATCCCGATGGGCGTGTTCGGGGAGAACGATTGGCCCGGCTCCATCCTGACCAGCCTGGCCGACGCCTTCGGGCCGACGCGTCTCGGGGATTCCTCCGGGATTTGATGCGCGGGACCCCTGAGGTGTGGGGGGTTCTTGATCGATTAGCCTCGGGCGCTGGTTGTTCGCAGTTCGAGGGAAGGTTCAGGCGTGGTGCACAGCGGGGGTTCGGCCGGGAGAGATGTGGTCCGGCTGGAGGGGGTGCGGAAGGCGTACCGGCGGGGGGAGAGCCGGGTGGTGGCGCTGGACGGGGTGGACGTCGGGTTCGAGGCGGGGACGTTCACGGCGATCATGGGGCCGTCCGGGTCGGGGAAGTCGACGTTGCTGCAGTGTGCGGCGGGGCTCGACCGGGTGGATGAGGGGCGGGTGTTGCTGGACGGGGCGCCGGTCCACGAGTTGTCGGAGCGGGCGTTGACCGTGCTGCGGCGGGAGCAGATGGGGTTCATCTTCCAGTCGTTCAATCTGATTCCGGCGCTCACGGCTCGGCAGAACGTGGAGCTGCCGCTCAGGTTGGCCGGGAGGGCGATCGAGCCGCAGGAGATCGAGAGGGGCCTGGCGGAGGTCGGGCTGGCGGAGCGGGGGGACCACCGGCCGGGGGAGCTCTCGGGCGGCCAGCAGCAGCGGGTGGCCATCGCCCGGGCGTTGGTGACCAGGCCCAAGGTGCTCTTCGCCGACGAGCCCACCGGCGCGCTCGACTCCCGTACGGCCCGCGACGTGCTCGCCCTGCTGCGCGGGGTGGTGGAGGAGCACGGGCAGACGGTCATCATGGTGACCCACGACCCGGTCGCCGCGAGTTACGCGCAGAGGGTGTTGTTCCTCGCGGACGGCGTGGTGACGGGTGAACTCGCAGCCCCGACCGCCGAGACCGTGGTCCTGCGGATGGCCGCGCTGGAGACGCCGTGCTGAGGCTCGCCGCAGCCACCCTGCGCCACCGGCTGACGAGCTTCGTCGGCGCGTTCCTCGCCCTCGCGCTCGGCACCACCATGATCGGGCTGATGACGCTGGCCCTGGCGGCCACCTTCGGCAGCCCGCACTCGGGGCCGCAGCGCTTCGCGGCCGCCCGTACGGTGATCGCCCCGCTCGGCTTCGACGGGCAGCCGATGAAGGCCCCGGCCGTCCTGCCCGAGGACGTGGTAGCGCAGCTGCCCGGGGCGACCGCCGACCGCAGCTTCCCCGTAGCGGGTGAGGTCCAGGCGACCGGCCACCCGTGGTCCTCGGCCGCCTTCGCCGGCTACCGGCTGACGGCCGGGCGCGCGCCCGAGAGCGCGGACGAGATCGTGGTCGGGGGTGGAAAGGCGGAGCAGATCGGGCGTCACCTGAACGCCTACCGCGTCGTCGGCGTCACCGACGCCCGCTGGTTCGAGGACGCCGTCTTCTTCACCGGCGCGGAGGCCCAGCGCCTCTCCCCGGGCGTCAACGCCCTGATCACCGACCAGGCCCCGCCGAGCGGCCTCAAGGCCGTCGTCCTCACCGGCGACGACCGCACCGAGCTCGACCCCGACCCGTCCGGCGGCGCCCAGGCCCTCGCCGGCGCCCAGGCGATGGCGGGCAGTACGACCGGGCTCGCCGTCTGCGTGGCGGTCTTCGTCGTCATCGCGACCTTCGCCTTCGCCACCGAGCAGCGCCGCCGCGAACTGGCCCTGCTGCGGCTGGTCGGCGCCGCGCCCCGGCAGGTGCGGCGGATGGTGCTGGGCGAGGCGCTGCTGATCGGGGTCGCGGCGGCGGTGGTCGGCTGCGCGCTCGCGCCGTTCGCGACGGGACCGCTGCGCGCCTGGATGGTGGACCACCACGTGGCGCCGGGCTGGTTCGCCATCCCCTTCAACCCGCTCCCGCTCCTCGTCACCTTCGTGATCGGCGTCACCGCCGCGCTGGTCGGCGCGGCGGCCACCCTCGTGCGGGTCTCGCTGATCCGCCCGATCGAGGTGCTGCGCGAGAGCGCGGTGGAGCGGCGCGGCATGACGCCGGTGCGCTGGCTGCTGGGGGCGGCGATGCTGGTGGGCGCGGTGGTGGCCGGGGTGGTGATCGCCCGTACGCAGCCGTACCTGGCGGCGAGCGCCCGCAAGTACGAGGCCGTGCCCGTGCTGTACGTCGGGGCGGTGGCGCTGCTGGCGCCCGTCCTGCTGCGCCCGGTGACCGCCCTGCTGACGGCTCCGCTGCGCCGGTCGGCGAAGGCCGGACCGATGCTGGTGCGGGAGAACATCCTGACCGGCCGGCGGCGTACGGCGGCGACCGTGGCGCCGATCGTCGTGGCGGTCGGGCTGGTCGGCACGCTGCTGACCATGCAGAAGTCCGGGGACGCGGCGAGCCTCGCCCGGCAGCGGCAGGAGATCCACGCGGCCGCCGTCGTGACCGGGGCCGACGCGCCGACGGTGGAGCGGCTCGCCGCCGTGCCCGGCCTGCGCGTCACGCCGGTCACCCCGATGAACATCCGCCTGGGCACCGCCCAGGACGAGCAGATCGACTCGCTCGGCGCCACCGCCGTCCCCGCCGGAGCCCTGGGCACCACCGTGACCCCGCCCGTGATCTCCGGTTCGCTGGCCTCGCCGCCGCCGAACTTCCTGGTCATCGACGAGAAGGCGGCCACCGAGGACGGGCTCAAGGTCGGCGACGAGGTGGTCACCCTCCTGCCGACCGGCGCCCGGGTGCGGACGGCCGTCACGGCGATCATCGCGCGCGGACTGAACGGCGACGACGCGTACGTCTCCGCCTCCCTCA
The DNA here is from genome assembly GCF_044455705.1 of Kitasatospora sp. NPDC051170. Taxonomy (NCBI): domain Bacteria; kingdom Bacillati; phylum Actinomycetota; class Actinomycetes; order Kitasatosporales; family Streptomycetaceae; genus Kitasatospora; species Kitasatospora sp. NPDC051170. Next base: position 165,972 of record NZ_JBITFA010000010.1, read on the forward strand.
CCGGGGGCCGGAGTCCGAGCATGGTCTACCTCGACCGGGAGGCGGTGGACGAGAAGGCGGTCGCCCAGGCGCTGGCCGGATCGGGCGCGCGCCTGTCCACGTACGACGCCTACCTGGAGGCCCGGCGCGCCCACGCCGCCGAGCAGACGGACACGGCCGCCGTGGTGATCCTCGGCATCGCCCTCGCGTACGCGCTGATCGCCGTCGCCAACACCCTGGTCATGGCCCTGGCCGGCCGCCGCCGGGAGTTCGCCCTGCTGGGGATGGCGGGCGCGGTGCGCGGTCAGATCATCAGGATGGCCGCGGCGGAGTCGGCGGTGGCCGTGGTCGTCGGCACCATCCTCGCCGCCGTCGCGACCGGGCTCGCCGCCGTGACCCAGCACGCCTCGCTGAGCAGGCTGGTGACGGACGCGCCGACGGTCTTCCCCTGGGCGCAGCTCGCGGGGACGGTCGCACTCTGCGCGCTCGTCACCCTGGCCACCGCCGCCGGGGCGACCGGCCGGGCTGCGCGCCAGGGGGCGGTGGTCCCGCAGGATTAGGCGCCCCGGGGTCACTACTTCCGTAGTGCTGCTACATCGGCGGCCCGCACTGCGCCAGTAGTGCCACTACACCAGTAGTGCCACTACGGAAGTAGTGGCACTACTGGCGTAGTGCGGGCCCGCGAGAGCCGCGGAAACAAGGCCTACCGAGCCGCGAGGGTCTCCACGACCCGCTCCAGCGAGCTGCCCAGCCCCCAGCGCGCCGCCAGGTGTTCGAGGGCCATCGGGTCCAGCGGTTCCTGCGGCAGGGCCGGGTCGAAGTCGGGCAGCGGCGCGTCCGTGGCGACGCGGACGACGGTGGGGGCGACGTCGAGGTAGGCGGCGCCCTCGACGAGGTTGCGGCGGCGGGCGGGGGTGAGCTTGGAGCCGACCTCCAGGGCCGCCGCGCGGATGGCGGCGAGGTCGCCGTACTCGTTGATGAGCTGGGCGGCGGTCTTCTCGCCGATGCCCTTGACGCCGGGCAGGCCGTCGGACGGGTCCCCGCGCAGGGCGGCCATGTCGGCGTACTGCGCGCCGCGCACGCCGTACTTCTCCAGCAGGAGCGCGTCGTCGGTGACCTGGAGGTTGCCCATGCCCTTGACGGGGTAGAGGACGGTGATCTCCCGGGCGTCGTCGACGAGCTGGAAGAGGTCGCGGTCGCCGGTGACGATCTGCACCGGGCCCTGCGCGCGGGCGGTGAGGGTGCCGATCACGTCGTCGGCCTCGTAGCCGGGGGAGCCGAGGCGGGCGATGCCGAGGGCGTCGAGGACCTGCTCGATCACCGGGACCTGCGGGGCGAGGGTGTCGGGCACCTCCTCCTCGCCGTCGACGGCGGCCTCGGCCACGCGGTGGGTCTTGTAGGAGGGGATGAGGTCGACGCGCCACTGGGGGCGCCAGTCGGCGTCCATGCAGGCGACCAGTTGGTCGGGCCGGTGGTCGTGGACGAGCCGGGCGATGAAGTCCAGCAGGCCCCGGACGGCGTTGACCGGCTCGCCCTGCGGGGAGCGCAGGGTGTCCGGCACGCCGTAGTAGGCCCGGAAGTACAGGCTGGCGGAGTCGAGGAGCATCAGTCGCGGTGCGGTCAGCGGTGCGGTCACGCGTCAGATCATGCCGCACCGCGCCGACGGAGGGCGGTCGTACGGTGCTCAGTGCTCGTGCGGCCCCGCGCGGTGGACGGGCCCGTGGGCGTCGGCGCAGTGCTCGGCGGCGGTGTCGCCGTGCGGGGCGATCTGGAGCAGTGCGCCGGCCTCGTCCTCGCCGACGTGGTCGACCTGGAGGGTGGCGTGGGTGATGCCGTACTCCTCGGAGAGCCGGCTCTGGAGCCGGCGCCGGACGGCGTGGCAGTCGCCGCCGGGGGTGACGAGGATGTGGGCGGAGAGGGCGGGCTGGTTGGAGGTGATCTCCCAGATGTGCAGGTCGTGGATCTCCTCGACGAGCGGTTCGGCGACGAGCCGGTCGGCCACCGCGTCGGGGTCGATGCCGGCGGGGGCGGCCTCCAGGAAGATCCGCCCGGAGTCGCGGACGAGCCCGACGCCCGCCTTGAGCATCAGCGCGACGACGATGAGGGAGGCGATGGAGTCGGCGCGGGCGAAGCCGGTGGTCACCATGACGAGGCCCGCGACGGCGGTCGCGATGAACGCGTACAGGTCGGTGATGACGTGCTGGAAGGCGCCTTCGACGTTCAGCGAGCTGCGGTTGGCCTTGGACATGCACCAGGCGGCGGCGATGTTGACGGCGACCCCGACCAGCGCGGTGACCAGCACCAGTGAGCCGGTGACCTCCGGCGGTTCGAACAGCCGGGTGACGGCCTCGTAGCCGAGCCAGGCGGAGAGCAGCAGGAGCGTCACGCCGTTGGCCTGCGCGGAGAGGATCTCGGCGCGCTTGAGCCCGTACGTGTAGCCGCCGCGGGCGGGGCGGGCGGCCAGACGCATGGCGACCAGGGCGAGGACGATCGAGGCGGCGTCGGTGAGCATATGCGCCGCGTCGGAGATCAGGGCGAGGGACTGGGCGGCGAAGCCGACCACGACCTCGCCGGCCATGAAGACGACGATCAGGGTGAGCGCGCTGATCAGCCAGCGGCGGTCGGCGTCGGCGGACACGCCGTGCGAGTGGCCGCCATGGCCCCCGTGACCGCCGTGACCGTGTGAGTGCTTGTGGTCATGCGCATGATCATCGTGGGAATGCTCGTGGCCGGCCATCGAAGCCCTCTCTGGATACACGGGTGGAATGCACACCTGGAAACGGACGGAGGTGATCGCCTCCGCACTCGAAGTGAACCGCAGAATCGACAAAGATCCAAAGGTTGTACTGGTGACCGTTGTCGTTGCCGTTCGAGGGTCGGATTGCCGGCGGCATAAGCCCAGCTCAAGGCCCTCAAACCCGCCTCACCCGGATGGGTGAGGCGGGTTTGCGCGCCGGTGAGCGGGTCCGCGACGATCATGGCCCGTGAAGATCGTCACCACGGACTCCGTTCGCCGGCTCGTTGAACTGGAGGCGACCGCCGAAGAGCTGATGAACCGTCATCTCGACACGGCGCGCGAGTGGTTCCCGCACCAGTACGTCCCCTGGAGCCTCGGCCGGGACTTCGACGGGCCCCTCGGCGGCGAGCCCCGGCGCCCCGAGCGAGGACGGCCCGAGCGAGAGCGGCCCGAGCGAGAGCGGCCCGAGCGAGAGCAGCCGGGGCGAGAACACCTGAGCAGCCCATCGATCAGCACCCAGGAACAGGCCCCAGGAACAGGCCCCAGGAACAGGACCCGGATGACGACCTCCACCACGATCACCACCGCCGGCACCCCCGCCGACGACATCGCCTTCCACTACGACCTCGGCAACGAGTTCTACGCCCTCTGGCTCGACGAGACCCTCGCCTACACCGCCGGCCAGTGGGACGGCATCCCGCGCGAGGAGCCCGACACCACCGCCCTGCTCCGCGCCCAGCGCGCCAAGCTCGACCACCACCTCGACCTGGTCGGCGCCCGGGACGCCCGCCCCGGCGAGGGCCTGCGGCTGCTGGACGTCGGCTGCGGCTGGGGCGCCATGCTGGAGCACGCGAGCCGCGACGACCGCGTCGCCGGCGCCACCGGTCTGACCGTCTCGCCCGCCCAGTACGCCTTCCTCGCCGCCCGCGCCCTCCCCGGCGCCGAGCCCCGCCTGGAGAGCTGGGAGGACCACCGCCCCGAGCGGCCGTACGACGCGATCGTCGGCATGGGCTCCTTCGAGCACTTCGCCACCGCCGGCATGACCCGCGCCGAGCGCCTCGCCGTCTACGCCCACTACTTCGCGTCCTGCCACGGCTGGCTGCGCCCCGGCGGCCGGATGTCCCTGCAGACCATCGCCTACGACGGCGCGGCCGACGGTGCGGGCCCGATCGGCGAGTTCGTCGGTTCCGACGTCTTCCCCGGCGGCAGGCTGCCCCGGCTGAGCGAGATCGCCGCCGCCTGCGACCCGCACTTCTCCGTGGTCACCCTCACCGCCTCGGCCGAGGACTACGCCCGCACCCTCGCCGCCTGGTCGGCCCGGCTGCTCCGGGCCCGCGCCGAGGCCGAGCGGCTGATCGGCCCGGAGGGCTACCGGCGGTACCGGCGCTACCTGCGCGCCAGCGAGGTGACGTTCCTGCGCGGCGCCGTCACCCTGTACCGGATCGGCCTGCGGCGGCGCGACGAGCCGCTGCGGCTGCCCGTCTGAGGCCGCGACGTGCTCAAGGACAGGCCCCAGGACAGGCCCAAGGACAGCTCCCACGACAGGCCCCAGGCCCGGCAGCCTGACGGCCACCGCGCCTGGGCCGCCGTCGCGGTGGTCTGCGCCGCGCTGTTCCTGCTCGGCCTGGACTTCACCGTCCTCAACGTCGCGATCCCCGGCCTGCGCGCCGACCTCGGCCCCACCCTCGCCGAGACCCAGTGGATCGTCGACGGCTACGCCCTCGCCCTCGGCGGCTGCGTGCTCGCCGGCGGCGCGCTCGGCGACCGGTACGGGCGGCGCCGGGCCTTCCTCGCGGGCCTCGCCCTGTGCGGGGCCGCCTCCGCCGCCGGGGCGCTGGCCGCCGGGCCGGGCGCGCTGGTCGCGGCCCGCTGCGGGATGGGCCTGGGCGCCGCCCTGTTCATGCCCGCGACCCTCTCCACCATCGTGCACGTGCTGCGCGAACCGGCCGCCCGCAGGCGGGCGATCGGCCTCTGGGCGGCCGTCGCCGGGGTCGGCGCGGTGTTCGGCCCGGTCGCGGGCGGTCTGCTCGTGGACCGGTACGGCTGGCGCTCGGCGTTCTGGCTGAACGTCCCCGTGATCGCGGTGATCGCCCTGGCCGCGCTGCTCGCCGTCCCCGAGTCACGCGCCCCCGAGTCCCGCGCCCCCGAGGCGAGGCCCCTGGACGGGCCGGGCGCGCTGCTGTCCTGCGCCGGGCTGCTCGCGCTGGTCTGGGGCGTCATCGAGGCCCCGGGCCGGGGCTGGGCGAGCGCTCCGGTCCTCGCCGCCTTCGCGCTCGCCGCCGCGCTGCTGACCGGCTTCGTCCGGCGCCAACTGCGCTGCGCCGCACCGATGGTGCCGGTACGGCTGCTGCGTGGCGGGCCGGTCTGGCCGGCCGTGACCGTGCTCGCCCTGATGTCCTTCGCGATGTTCGGCGCGATGTTCCTGCTCACCCTCTACCTCCAGCAGGTCCGCGGCCTGAGCGCCTGGCAGGCCGGGCAGCGGATGGTGCCGCTGTCCCTGTCGCTCGCCGTCGGGGCCGTCCTGGGGCCGGTGCTGGCCCGGCGGTTCGGCGCCCGTGCGCCGTGTGCCGGCGGGCTGGTGCTCATCGCCGCCGGGTTCCTCCAACTCGCCGGGCTGGCCACCGGATCGGGCGACGGGGCGGTGCTGTTCTTCGAGGCGACGGCCGGGTTCGGCGCCGGTTTGCTGGCGCCCGTCGCCACCGAGGTGGTGATGAGCGCCGTGCCGATCGGCGCGGCCGGTGTCGGCTCGGCGCTCAACGACGCCACCCGGCAGGTCGGTTCGACCCTCGGGGTGGCGGTGCTCGGCTCCGTCCTCGCCACCTCCCTCGACCGCGCCGCCCCCGCCGACCGGGCCGCGTTCGCCGACGCCTTCCTCGACGGGCTCGCCGACGCCTCCGCCGTGGGCGCGACGGCCGCCGCCCTCGCCGCCGTCCTCGCCTGGCTCGCACTGCCGGGCCGGGGCCTCGCCGTCGTCTTCCACCTCCCCAACCAGCCCCGCTGAAAGGACAGTTCGCCATGGCCGCCGCCTACGAGACCATCCGCTCCTGCCTCGTCGACGAGTTCGAGGTCGCACCCGCGCTCGTCACTCCCGACGCCGCCCTCGCCTCGCTCGCCCTGGACAGCCTCGCCCTGGTCGAGCTGTCCCTGGTCGTGGAGGAGCGCCTCGGCGTCACCGTCGCCGACATCACCCCCGACCGCACCCTCGGCGAACTCGCCGCCCGCGTGGACGCCAGCCTTGCGGACCCGGACGCCAAGCTCGCGGCCCCCAACCACACGGCCCCCAACCACACGGCCCCCAACCACATGACGGAGAGCGTCAGTTGAGCCCGCGCGCGGTCGCCGTCACGGGCCTGGGCCTGGTCACCCCGGCCGGCTGCGGCGCCGGAGCCGTCTGGGAGCACTTCCTAGACGCCCGCCCCACCGCCCGGCGCGACCCCGAACTCGCGGGCCTGGCCGTCGACTTCTCCTGCCCGGTCACCGGCTTCGACGCCCCGGCCCTCCTCGGCGGGCGGCTCGCCCGCCGGCTCGACCCCTTCAGCCGGATGGCGGTGGCCGCCGCCCGGCAGGCCGTCGCCGACGCCGGGCTCGACCCGGGGGAGTGGGACGGCACCCGGGTCGGCGTCGTGCTCGGCGTCAGCGCCAACAGCGTGCACACGTACGCCGCCGAGTACGCCCGCCTCGCCGAGGGCCGCGCCGACCGCGTCTCCCCGCTGATGCTGCCGCGCTCCATCCCCAACATGGCCGCCGGCGAGGTCAGCCTCGACCTCGGCGCCCGCGGCCCGGCCCTCGTCGTCAGCACCGCCTGCGCCTCCGGTACCAGTGCCCTCGCCCTCGCCGCCGACCTGGTCCGGGCCGGCACCTGCGACCTCGTCCTCGCCGGCGGCACCGACAGCCCGCGCACCCCGATGACCGCCGTCGCCTTCGACCGCCTCGGCGCGCTCTCCCGCCGCCGGCATGACCCCGAGGGCGCCTCCCGTCCGTTCGACGCCGACCGCGACGGCTTCGTCCTCGGTGAGGGCGCGGGCCTCCTCGTCCTCGAACGCCCCGAGCACGCCCGGGCCCGCGGCGCCCGCCCCTACGCCCACCTCGCCGGACACGGTGCCGCCGCCGACGCCCACCACCCCACCGCCCCCGACCCCGGCGGCGAGGGCCTCGCCCGGGCCGTCCGCGCCGCCCTCGCCGACGCCGGGCTCGCCCCGTACGAGATCGGGCACGTCAACGCCCACGGCACCGGCACCGCCCTCAACGACCCCGCCGAGGCGGCCGCTCTGCGCAGCGTCTTCCACCGGCCGCCGCCGGTCACCGCCAACAAGAGCGTCATCGGGCACTGCATGGGCGCGGCCGGCGCCATCGAGGCGGCGATCACCGCCCTCACCCTGCGCCACCGGCTGATCCCGCCCACCGCCAACCTCGACCGGCTCGACGACGCGATCGACCTCGACGTGGTCACCAAGGCCCCGCGCCCCCTCGACCTGCCCGCCGCCCTCACCGTCTCCAGCGGCTTCGGCGGCCACAGCGCCGCCGTCGTCCTGACCGCCTGACCGCCTGACCGCCCAGGAGCCCCCGCCATGCGCCGCCTCGCCCTCCGGCTCGCCCGGCTGTACCTGCACCTCCTCGCCCGCCGCCCGCCCCGCGACTGGACCGTGCCCGTCGCGGACGGCCGGTACGGGCACGGCGACGAGCCGCTGACCCTGCTGATGCTCGGCGACTCCCTCGCCCAGGGCTACGGCGCCCAGCGCCCCGACCAGACCCTCGGCGCCCTGCTCGCCCAGGGCCTCGCGGAGGGCACCGGCCGGCCCGTCGACCTGCGCGTCCACGCCCGCGTCGGCGCCACCACCGCCTCCGTGGGCCGCCAGGTGCACCGCGCGGCCCGGTTGCGGCCGGGCATCGCCGTGCTCCTCGTCGGCGGCAACGACGTCCTGATCCCCGCCCCGCTGGGCCGCGCTGCCCGCCAACACGCCCACCTCGCCCAGGCGTTGAGCGAGTCCGGCTGGCAACTGGTCGTCGTGCCCTGCCCCGACCCCGGCTACGGCCCCGGCTTCCGCGCCCCGGTCCGCTGGATCGGCCACCGCCGCTCCCGCCGTCTCGCCCGCCGCCACACCCGCACCGCCGACCGCCTCGGCGCCCACCTCGCCCCCACCTCCGGCCCCGAGTTCCGCGACCAGGCCCCCCACCTCCTCGGCCCCGACGGCATCCACCCCTCCCCCCACGGCTACGCCACCCACGCCACCCGCATGCTCCCGACCCTGCTGGCCGCCGCCACTCACATCCCCGTCCCCACCCCGGCGACGGCCTGACACGGGGAACGGGAGGTACCGGGGAACAGGAGGCTCCGGGCCCGACTCCCGTTCCCCGCTCGTCAGTTCACCCCACCGTCACCGCCGTTGCCGCCCGCACCAGCGCCTGCATCACCCGCAGGTCGTCCCCCTGCTCCGGGTGCCACTGCACGCCCAGGGTGAACCCCGGGCCCTCGACCGCCTCCACCGTCCCGTCCGGCGCGTGCGCCGACACCCGCAGCCCCTCGCCGACCCGCCCCACCGCCTGGTGGTGGTAGGTCGGCACCTCCACCTCGCTCTCCGGCATCAGCCCGCCGAGCAGCGTCCCGGGCACCGGCCGCACCAGGTGCGTCCCGTACGTGCCCGGCGAGCCCGTGTGCACGTCCACCTCGACCACGTCGGGCAGGTGCTGCACCAGCGTCCCCCCGCAGACCACGTTGAGCACCTGCATCCCCCGGCAGATCCCCAGCAGCGGCATCCCCGCCGCCAGCGCGGCCCGCAGCAGCGCGACCTCCCACCGGTCCCGCTCGGGGGAGTCCACCTCGGTGGCCGGGTGCGGATCCTCGCCGTAGTACGCGGGGTCGATGTCCGGCCCGCCCGCGATCACCAGCGCGTCCAGCCGCGCGAGCACTTCGGGCGCCCGTTCCGGCAGGTCGGGCGGCAGCAGCACCGCGATCCCGCCCGCGTCCCGTACGAACGCGGTGTACCGTTCGGGCACGAGGGCGACCCGACGGTCCCGCCAGCTGCTCCAACTCGCGCCCACCAGGTAGGTGCTGACGCCGATCAATGGCCTGCGATCCATGGCGCGCATTCTGCACCCGCGCCACCCGAACCCCCGTCCGCCACGCGGCCGCCGCCCGGCCGGGAACCCGAAAGCGCGCCACACCCGTCCGCCCTCTTCCGCCCCGAGAGCCCCAGGCCGTACGGTTCCGTGTGACCGATTGATCTCGAAGAGTGATCGATGAGGATGGTCCCGCCATGTCCGAACCCGCCGCCGGACCCGCCGCCTCGGCCGCCCGGCCCCGCGCGCCTCTGACCGTGGACGAGTTGCGCACGCTGGTGGACGCCGGCGAGGTGCACACGGTCGCGCTGGCCTTCACCGACATGCAGGGCCGCCTGCAGGGCAAGCGCTTCGCCGCCCGGTTCTTCCTCGACGAGGTGCTCGTCAACGGCGCCGAGGCCTGCGACTACCTGCTCGCCGTGGACGTGGACCTCAACACCGTGGACGGCTACGCCTTCTCCTCCTGGGCGACCGGCTACGGCGACTTCGCGATGCGCCCGGACCTCGCCACCCTGCGGCTGACCCCCTGGCAGCCGGGCACCGCCCAGGTCACCGCCGACCTGGCCCGCCACGGCGGCCACCCGGTGGACGCGGCCCCGCGCCAGCTGCTGCGCCGCCAGATCGCCCGCCTCGCCGAGCACGGCCTCGCGGCGGACGTCGGCACCGAGCTGGAGTTCCTGGTCTTCCGCGACACCTACGAGTCCGCCTGGCTGGGCGGTTACCGCGGCCTGACCCCGGCGAACCTCTACAACGTCGACTACTCGATGCTCGGCACCGCCCGCGTCGAGCCGCTGCTCTCCCGCATCCGCAACGACATGGCCGGCGCCGGGCTGGTCGTCGAGTCCGCCAAGGGCGAGTGCAACCTCGGCCAGCACGAGATCGCCTTCCGCTACGCCGACGCGCTCACCACCTGCGACCAGCACAGCGTCTACAAGACCGGCGCCAAGGAGATCGCCGCCCAACTCGGCTGCGCCCTCACCTTCATGGCCAAGTACGACGAGCGCGAGGGCAACAGCTGCCACATCCACCTCTCGCTGCGCGACGCCGTCGGCGCGCCCGCCTTCGCCGACCGCGACGGCCGGATGACCGACACCATGCGGCACTTCCTCGCCGGGCAGCTCCTCGCCCTGCGGGAGTTCAGCCTGCTGTACGCGCCGAACATCAACTCCTACAAGCGCTACCGCCCCGGCTCCTTCGCCCCGACGGCCGTGGCCTGGGGCCGCGACAACCGCACCTGCGCCTACCGGGTGGTCGGCCACGGCCCGGGCCTGCGGATGGAGAACCGGGTGCCCGGCGGCGACGTCAACCCGTACCTGGCCGTGGCCGGGATGATCGCCGCGGGCCTGCACGGCCTGCAGCGCAAGCTGGAGCTGCCCGCGCCCTGCCTGGGCAACGCCTACGGGGTGGACGAGTACGCCCGGGTGCCCGGTTCGCTGCGCGAGGCCGCCGAGCTGTGGGCGGAGAGCGAGCTCGCCCGGGAGGCGTTCGGCGACGACGTGGTCGAGCACTACCTGAACATGGCCCGGGTCGAACAGGCCGCCTACGACGGCACGGTGACCGACTGGGAGCGCTACCGATCCTTCGAACGGATGTGAGGACATGAGCGAGCCCACGGGTGGCACCGGCGGCACCGACAGCACCGGCGGCACCGACAGCACCCGCGGCACCGGCAGCGCCGTCCGCAACCCCGCCACCGGCGAGGTGCTGGCCGTCGTCCCGGACACCACCCCCGAGCAGCTGGCCGAGGCCGTACAGCGCGCCGCCAAGGCGCAGACGGGCTGGGCGGCCCTGGCCCCCGGCGAACGGGCCCGCCTGCTGCGCCGGTTCGCCGACCAGGTCGAGGTGCACGTCCCCGAACTGGCGGCGCTGGAGGTCGGCGAGGCCGGACACACCCTGGCCAACGCCCGCTGGGAGGCCGGCAACGTCCGCGACCTGCTGGAGTACGCCGCCGGGGGAGTCGAGCGTCTGTCGGGCCGTCAGATCCCCGTCGCCGGCGGCCTGGATGTGACGTTCCACGAGCCGGTCGGCGTGGTCGGGGTGATCGCCCCCTGGAACTTCCCGATGCCGATCGCCGCCTGGGGCTTCGCCCCCGCCCTCGCCGCCGGCAACGCCGTCCTCCTCAAGCCCGCCGAGGCCACCCCGCTCACCGCCCTGCGCCTGGCCGAACTCGCCACCGCCGCGGGCCTTCCCGAGGGGCTCCTCCAGATCGTCCCGGGCCCCGGCGCCGTCACCGGACGGGCCCTGGTCGACCACCCGGGGGTCGGCAAGATCGTCTTCACCGGCTCGACCGTCGTCGGCAAGGAGGTCGCCGCCCGCTGCGCCGCCCGCGCCAAGCGCGTCACCCTGGAACTCGGCGGCAAGAGCCCCAGCATCGTCTTCGCCGACGCCGACCTCTCCCGCGCCGCCGACCCGATGTCCTTCGCCGACAACAGTGGCCAGGACTGCTGCGCCCGCAGCCGCATCCTCGTCCAGCGCGAGGTCTACGAGGACTTCCTCGCCCACCTCCTGCCCGCCGTCGAGGCCCTGCGCACCGGCGACCCCGCCGACCCGGCCACCCAGCTCGGCCCGCTCATCTCCGCCGCCCAGGTGCGCCGCGTCTCCTCCTACGTCACCCCCGGCATCCCCGTCCTGGCGCGGGGAGCGGTCCCCGAGGGCCCCGGCTACTGGTACCCGCCCACCGTCCTCGCCCCCGAGGACGAGGGCGAACCCGCCGTCACCGAGGAGATCTTCGGTCCCGTCGCCGTCGTCCTGCCCTTCACCGACGAGGCGGACGCGCTGCGCCTGGCCAACGCCACCCGCTACGGCCTCTCCGGCTCCATCTGGACCAGGGACCTCGGCCGCGCCCTGCGCCTGGCCAGGGGCGTGCGCGCGGGCAACCTCTCCGTCAACTCCCATGCCTCCGTGCGCTACTGGACGCCCTTCGGCGGGTACGGCGAGTCCGGGGTGGGCCGCGAACTGGGGCCGGACGCGCTGCGCCACTTCACCGAGACCAAGAACGTCTTCATCCACACCGAGGAGTGACAGCCCGATGAGCGAGAAGGACGAGGCGGTCTGCCGCCGACTGGTCGGCCGCACCGCCGTGGTGACGGGCGCGGGCAGCGGGATCGGCTTGGCCGCCGCCCGCCGGCTCGCCTCGGAGGGCGCGAAGGTGGTCTGCGCGGACCTCGACGAGGAGAGCGGCCGGGCCGCCGCCAAGGAGGTCGGCGGGCTGTTCGTGCACACCGACGTCACCGACCCGTACATGGTCGAGGCGCTGTTCGACGAGGCGTACGAGACCTACGGCAGTGTGGACGTCGCCTTCAACAACGCGGGCATCTCCCCGCCGGAGGACGACTCGATCCTCACCACCGGCCTGGACGCCTGGCGCAAGGTGCAGGAGGTCAACCTGACCTCGGTCTACCTGTGCTGCAAGGCGGCCCTGCCGTACATGCGCCGCCACGGGCGCGGCTCGATCATCAACACCGCCAGCTTCGTGGCCCGGATGGGCGCGGCCACCTCGCAGATCTCGTACACCGCCTCCAAGGGCGGGGTGCTGGCCATGTCCCGGGAGCTGGGCGTGCAGTTCGCCCGCGAGGGCATCCGCGTCAACGCGCTCTCCCCGGGGCCCGTGGACACCCCGCTCCTGCGCGAACTGTTCGCCAAGGACCCGGAGCGCGCCGCCCGCCGGCTGGTGCACATTCCGCTCGGCCGCTTCGCCAGGGCCGAGGAGATCGCCGCGGCGGTCGCGTTCCTGGCGAGCGACGACTCCTCGTTCATCACGGCGAGCGAGTTCCTGGTGGACGGCGGGATCTCCGGGGCGTACGTGACCCCGCTGTAACCGGGGGCAGGACCGGGGGGAGGGCCTTCCCTCCGGCTTCTCACGGGAAAATCATCGAGAACCGGCGGAATCCGCCGCTGCGCTGATTTCGCGCTTATCCGCCGGGCTTTAGATTCTCTTCTGTGAGTGAGCAGATTCCCGCCGGGTGGTACCCGGACCCGAAGGAGACCGGCGACCCGCGCCCGCAGCGCTGGTGGGACGGCCAGGGCTGGACGGCCTCGACCCGCCCCGCGCCCTCGGACGCGCCGACCCCGCCCCCGGCGCCCCCGACCTCGACTACGACCCCGACCCCGACCCCGACCCCGTCCCCGGAGGCCCCGGCGCACCCCGAGCCTTCGGCGGCGGAGGCTCCCGGGGCCGCCGGGGACGGCACGGCGGAGCAGCCCCGGGTGCTGGAGGGCGAGGTCCTGTCCAGCGGCCCGACCGTCCGCTACCCGGAGCCGCCGCCCGTCGGCGCCCTCTGGGGCGCGCCCGCCGAGGCCCCGCGCAAGGCGCGGCGCAAGCCGTCCAAGCTGGTCACGGCCACGGCCCTCGCCGCCGTGCTGGGCCTGGGCGTGGGCTCGGGGATCACCTACCTGGCGATGGACGGCCGCGACCACGACCGCCAGGCGCGGGCCACCTGGCAGCCGCCGGTCCCGAACGGCGGGAAGGGCCTGCCCGGCTTCGGTGACGGCTCCGAGAGCCCCGACGGCTCCGACGGCTCCAGCGGCGGCGGCAACGGTGGCAAGGGCGGCAGCGGCGGCAGTGGTGGCGGTGGTGGCGGTGGCACCGGCAAAGCCAAGCCCGGCGCCGCGATCGACATCGTGAACCGTCTCTCCATCCCGGTCCCCGCGGGCTGGAAGGGCAGCCACACCTCCGAGGGCTACGCCGCGGCGTACGTCGGCTCGTACAGCTGCGCGGACGACCCCACCAAGGAGTGCACCCTCGGCGGCCTGACCACCGGCCGGATCGACGGCGGCGGCAGCGACGCCCAGGCGGCGGCGAAGGCCGACATCGAGAAGGCCGCCAAGGAGTCCTACGGCGACCTCACCGGCCACCAGGAGCTGAAGAACGAGGCCGTCACGGTCAACGGCCAGGACGGCTGGCTCGTCCGCTGGAAGGCCGACCCGACCAAGGGCAACTCGGGCTACGTGGAGACGGTGGTCTTCCCGTCCGGCGACGGGAAGGCGCTGATCTCGGTGCACTTCGGCTTCGACATCGCCGACAAGGCGCCGGACGTCGCCGTGATGGACACCATCGTCAAGGGCATCACCGACTTCAAGGGGAAGCTCCCCCAGCTCCCCGGCGGTGGAAAGCCCGGCCAGAACGGCGGCCAGAACGGCGGCCAGAACGGCGGTCAGAACGGCGGCCCGGGCGGCACCGGCGGCACCACCACCTGAGATCCGGTCCCCAGACACTCACGACGACGCGGCGGCCCGCCCGGAGGAACCCCCCTCCGGGTTGGCCGCCGCGTCGGTCCGCGGGGCGGTGCTGGCGGTGCCGGCGGTACTGGCAGTACGGGCGGTACTGAGGGAACCGGACCGGACGGGGGTGTTCCGGTCCGGTTCCGTGTCCGGCGTCAGGCGTCGCGTCGAACAGCCTCGAGGCGACGGCGCCGGAGCACCATGGCGGCCCAGCCGACGCCGATCGCGCCGGCACCGGCGAGCAGCAGCGGGCCGGTGGCCGAGGTGCCGACCGCCGCGGAGGCGGTCGGGACGAGCTCGCCGGCCGGGGCGCCTGGGTCCCCGCCGTGGCCGTGGTGGGCGACCGTCGACTTGGAGGCGTCGGCGGCGATCTGCGCGTCGCTGGGCGCGGCGGCGAGGGCGGGGGCGGCCGGGGCGGCGAGCGAGGAGACGGCGGCGCCGCCGAAGTCGACGTCCGAGCAGGCGTAGAACGCCTCCGGGCTGTCACTGCGCTGCCAGATCGTGTAGAGGACCTGACGGCCGGTGCGCTGCGGCAGCGTGCCCGAGTAGGAGTAGGCCCCGTTGACGGTGTTGCGGTCGACCTGGATCTTGGCGACGGGCGTCGGGTCGAGGTCGGACCACTTGAGCGGCTGGGTGGGGTTGTAGCCCGCCTTGGTGATGTAGACGGTCTGGGTGCCCAGGTGCGGGGCGGTGGCGCGGAACTGGAAGGTGAACGCGCCGGGCTTGACGGGAGTGGCCGCCCAGTCGGTGCGCGGCCAGTCGAGCGCCGCGTACTTGTCGCGGTTGGCCGAGCAGAGCCGGCCGTCCGGGATCAGTGCCTGGTGGTTGCCGTTGGCGTTGGCGATGTTGACCTCGTTCCAGTCGTACAGCGGCTGGGTGCCGCTGGTGGCGACGAGGTCCTTGCAGACCTGGGAGACGGGGTGCTCGGGGCCTTCCGCGTAGCAGGAGGCGATGCGGCTGGGCGGGTTGGTCATCGTGCCGTGCGCGCTCGCGCTCCCGGCGGTGGTGAGCGCCACCGCGAGGCACGCGGCGCCGACCACGCCGACGGACAGGGCGTTTCGCTTGATGGACATGGGGTGAGGACTCCTCGACCGTCGTTCCGGGCGGGTGTGGGGGAGAGCGGGCACGCCTGCCCGTCCGGAAGCCGCCGGCCCGGACCGCGGCTCCCGGCCGAAGCGTAGGATTGGTCTGGACCAGATGGCAATAGGCCCGACGTTGACGACTTTTGACGACCTGTCGGCCCGTGAGCAGCGCAAAGGCCCGACGGGACTACGGGGTTAGGTGTTCCATCGGGCCCGCTTAAGGCTCCCGAAAGGCTCGCGCCGGGCTGGAGGGACGTCCGGGCCAGAGGGACGTCCGGGTCAGAGGAACGTCCGGATCAGAGGAACGTCCGCCCCTCGCCCCGGTACGTCGGAACGGTCTCGACGACCTCCGCGCCCTCGATCAGGTGCAACTCGCCGAAGCGCTCGCACAGTTCGCCCGCCTTGGCGTGGCGGAACCAGACCCGGTCGCCGATCAGCAGGTCGTCCGCCGCCGCGCCCAGCAGCGGGGTCTGCACCTCGCCGGCGCCCTCCATCGGGTCGTAGCGCAGGCCCGCCGGCAGGTACGGTACCGGCGAGCGGTCCGGCCCGGCCGCGCCCGAGGCGGGGTACCCGCCGCCGAGCACCGTCACCACGCCCACGTCGGGCCGGCGCACCACCGGCTGGCCGAACAGCGCGGCCGGACGGCCCTGGAACGCACGGTAGTTGTCGAAGAGCCGCGGCACGTACAGCCCGGAACCGGCGGCCACCTCGGTGACGGCCCGCTCGGCCGCGGTGGACTCCACACTGCCGGTGCCGCCGCCGTTGACGAACTCCAGCTCGGCCACCCGCCGCAGCCGCCGCACCACCTCGGCCCGCCGCCCGGCCAGTTCGGCCCGCGCCCGGTCCTGCATCAGCCGGATCACCCGCGAGTACACCGGCCGCCCCGGCACCCGGTCGCCCACCCCGGCCACGTGCCCCTCGTACGCCATCAGGCCCACCACCCGGAAGCCCCGGCGGCGCTGGACGAGCTCGGCGAACGCCTCCAGGTCCTCGGGGGTGCGCAGCGGCGAGCGCCGGGCGCCCACCCGGACGCGGCCGCCCAGCAGGTGCAGGGCGGTGTCCAGCTCCAGGCAGACCCGCACCTCGGCGTCGCCGGCCCGGGCCTTGTCGATCAGGTCCAGCTGGGCGGGGTCGTCCAGGACGACGGTGATCTCGCGCGCCAGTTCCGGATCGGCGGTCAGCGCGGCGTACCCGGCGCGGTCGGCGGAGGGGTAGGCGAGCAGTACGTCGCGCAGGCCCGTACGGACCAGCCAGATCGACTCGTCCAGGGTGAAGCTCATCACCCCGGCGAAGCCCTCCACCGCCAGCGCCCGCTCCAGCAGCGCCCGGCAGCGCAGCGACTTGCTGGCCACCCGGATCGGCTTCCCGCCCGCCCGGCGCACCAGGTCGGCGGCGTTGGCGTCGAACGCGGCGAGGTCGACGACGGCCACCGGCCCGTCCAGATGAGCGGTGGCCCGGTCGTAGCGGAGGCGATCGGAGACCGGGGCGGGTGCGTCGAGCAGAGCCATGCGCGCAGGCTGCCACACCGCGCTACCGGTGGGTAGGGGGTGCGAGCGCCGGAATACCTCGAAGGGGGTGTTCTGGCATACGGTCGGCCGGTGGACCGCAAAGACTTCTCCAACCCGGCGTTCGCCGGCAAGAGCATCCCGAACCCCGGATTCTCCGAGGACGACGGCAGCGCCGACCCCGCCCTGGCCGCCGCCCTCGCCCGCTGGTCGCAGGACCGCTCCGCCGAGCCCGAGGTGCTGGCCGCGCTGACCCCGACCCGGCTGATGGTGCCGATCGTCGCGATCCTCGGCGAGGTCGAGGTGGACGAGCACGGCCACAAGCACGACAAGTCCAGCGACATGGCCGTCCCCGTGCTGGAGGCCCCGGACGGGCGCCGCGCCCTGCCCGCCTTCACCTCACTCGAGACGCTCGCCCGCTGGCGCGCCGACGCCCGCCCGGCGCCGACGGCGGCCCCGCAGGCCGCGATGGTCGCCTTCTCCGAGCGCGCGGACACCCTGCTGATCGACCCGGCCGGCCCGGTGACCTTCCTGCTCGCCGGGGCCCGGCTGCGCGCCCTCGCCGAGAACCGCCCCTACCTGCCGCCGGCGGCCGACCCGGAGGTCCGCGAGGCCGTACGGGCGCTGCTGGCCGCCGAGCCGCAGGTGGTCACCGCCCTGCTGGCGCCCTCGGAGGGGTCGGACGGGGTGCTCGCCGTGGTGTTCGACCCGGCGCTGGACCAGCAGGGGCTCCAGGCGGCGGCCCAGCGCGTCGGGCAGGCCGTGGCGGCGGACCCGGTGCTGCGGGTGCGGCTGGACCGGGGCCTCGACCTCGCGGTGCTCCCGGCCGGTGCCGAGCTGCCGGGCGAGCCGCTGTACAAGCGCTGAAGGCCGGACAAGCGCTGAGACGCGGAAGGGGCGCGTGCCGGCTCGACACGCGCCCCTTCCCGTACGAGGTCGGTACGGGGATCAGGAGTAGACCGGCCCCGTGAACTTCTCGCCCGGCCCCGCGCCCGGCGCGTCCGGCACCAGCGAGGCCTCGCGGAACGCCAGCTGCAGCGACCGCAGCCCGTCGCGCAGCGGCGCGGCGTGGAAGTTGCTGATCTCCGGGGCGCCGGCGGTGACGAGCCCGGCCAGGGCGGTGATGAGCTTGCGGGCCTCGTCCAGGTCCTTGTCCTTCTCGCCGCCCTCGGCGAGACCGCACTTGACGGCCGCGGCGCTCATCAGGTGCACCGCGACGGTGGTGATCACCTCGACGGCCGGGACCTCGGCGATGTCCCGGGTGAGGTCGTCGAAGCCGATGGCGTCGTCGTCCGCGGCGGGGTTCTGGGTGGGCTCGCTGCTCAAGGGGGGCTCGTTCCGTCGTGCCGTGAAGGTGGGTACGGAGGGAGCCTACAAGGGCCCCGGAAAGCGAAGGAAAGGCAGTGCGCGAGGGGCGGAATAGCGTTCGACCGCCCGGCGCTGTATGCTTCGAGACTGACCGGCCGGGAGCCCGCAAGGGCACCTGGCCAGCAAGTGGAGGCTCCACCGAGGAGGCCCGAGAGGGCAACCGCGAAAGTCTCCCACCTTGTCGGCCTCAGGGTCGACGGGTCCCGGTCCGCGACGGGCGCCACGGTGCCGAGTCGCCCGCAGCGCCCCTCACCGGGTGCCGCCCCCGGATTGTGTGGAGCCCCGCTTGTACCGAGCGGGGCTTTTTTCGTGTCGCGGTGCACACGGTGCCGGAAGGTGCCGGGCAGCGAAACACGAATGAAGCCCTGCCCAGTGGTCGAGTCCACTACGTGCGACCGCCGTCCGACGGCCGCATCGCAGAAGGTGCAACCGAGGAGGCCCCATCAGCACCGAGCCCCGCATCAACGACCGGATTCGCGTCCCGGAGGTGCGACTCGTCGGTCCCAGCGGCGAGCAGGTCGGCATCGTGCCGCTTGCCAAGGCGCTGGAGCTTGCGCAGGAGTACGACCTCGACCTGGTCGAGGTCGCGGCGACCGCCCGGCCGCCGGTGTGCAAGCTCATGGACTACGGCAAGTTCAAGTACGAGTCGGCCATGAAGGCCCGTGAGGCGCGCAAGAACCAGGCGCACACGGTCATCAAGGAGATGAAGCTCCGGCCGAAGATCGACCCGCACGACTATGACACCAAGAAGGGTCACGTCGTCCGGTTCCTCAAGATGGGCGACAAGGTCAAGATCACGATCATGTTCCGTGGTCGTGAGCAGTCCCGTCCCGAGCTGGGTTTCCGCCTGCTGCAGCGTCTCGCCGACGATGTCCAGGAGCTGGGCTTCGTCGAGTCGTCGCCGAAGCAGGACGGCCGGAACATGATCATGGTTCTCGGCCCGCACAAGAAGAAGACCGAGGCGATGGCCGAGGCCCGCGCCCTC
Organism: Kitasatospora sp. NPDC051170; assembly: GCF_044455705.1. Lineage (NCBI taxonomy): Bacteria > Bacillati > Actinomycetota > Actinomycetes > Kitasatosporales > Streptomycetaceae > Kitasatospora > Kitasatospora sp. NPDC051170. Next base: position 184,905 of record NZ_JBITFA010000010.1, read on the forward strand.
GCGGACGCTCGCAAGGCCGAGCGCCAGGGCCGCACCACCGGCCCCGAGGACGACGCGGACATCGACGTCGACCTTGAGGCGGACATCGACGTCGCCGAGACCGACGACGTCGAGGCCGACGACGTCGAGACCGAGGCGCTGGACGCCCCGGCCGAGGCCGAGGCCCCCGTGGCCGAGGCTCCGGTCGAGCAGCCGGCCGCCCCCCAGGGCGCCTGAGCCGCGAGGCTCGTGCCCGGGGATCGGCCACAGGGTGACAGGGCGTCCCGCCCGGTCATCACAGATCCATCCAGTTCACGCCCGCGCGGCCCAGGTCGCGCGGGCGCGGACGGGACCGACGAGGAGATACGGCGAAATGCCGAAGCAGAAGACGCACAGCGGCGCCAGCAAGCGCTTCAAGATCACTGGCTCTGGCAAGGTGCTGCGCGAGCGCGCCGGCCGCCGCCACCTCCTGGAGCACAAGCCCTCCACGCTGACCCGCAAGCTGGCCGGCACGATCGAGCTGGCCCCCGGCGACGCCAAGAAGATCAAGAAGCTTCTCGGCAAGTGATCGCCTCCCGCCCGGCGCGAGCCGTGCGGGGCAGCTGATCCTTCCCGACCCATTCGAATGACGGACCACGTGAAGTAGTCCGTGGTCCAACCCAAGGAGTAATGAAGTGGCACGCGTCAAGCGGGCAGTCAACGCCCACAAGAAGCGCCGGGTCATCCTGGAGCGCGCCAGCGGCTACCGTGGCCAGCGTTCGCGCCTGTACCGCAAGGCCAAGGAGCAGGTCACCCACTCGCTGGTCTACAACTTCAACGACCGCAAGAAGCGCAAGGGCGACTTCCGTCAGCTGTGGATCCAGCGCATCAACGCTGCGGCCCGTGCCAACGGCATCACCTACAACCGCTTCGTGCAGGGCCTGAAGGCCGCCAGCGTCGAGATCGACCGCAAGATGCTCGCCGACCTGGCCGTCAACGACCCGGGTGCGTTCGCCTCCCTGGTCGAGGTCGCCCAGAAGGCGCTGCCGGCCGACGTGAACGCCCCGAAGGCCGCCGCCGACGCCGCCTGATCTTCCGAGATCGGTTGAGCTTCCGACCGGACCCGCAGGCTCGCCTGCGGGTCCGGTTCTGCTTTCGTCCTTCGCTTTCGTCCTTCGCTTCCGTCCCTCGCTTTCGTCCCACAGGTCCTAGAGAACGAGACCATGCCGAGCACCGACACCCCCCTGCTGACCTCCCTGCGCTCGCCGCGCGTCGTCGCGGCCCGCCGGCTCGCCAAGCGGAACCAGCGCACCAAGGAGCGCCGCTTCCTGGCCGAGGGCCCGCAGGCCGTCCGGGAGGCCGTCGCCTTCGGCAGGCTGCCGGGTACGGAGGACCACGCCGTGGTCGAGGTCTACGTCACCCAGGAGGCCGCCGAGCGGCACGCCGGCATCGTCGAGGCGGCCCTGGACGAGGGGCTGCCGGTGCTGACGGCCACCGACGAGGTCGTGGCCGGCATCTGCGACACCGTGACCCCGCAGGGCATCGTGGCGCTGTGCCGCTTCATCGACACCCCCTTCGCGGAGGTGCTCAAGGCCCGCCCCAAGCTGGTCGCCGTGCTGGCGCACGTGCGCGACCCCGGCAACGCGGGCACCGTGCTCCGTACGGCCGACGCGGCCGGCGCGGACGCCGTGGTGCTCACCGACGCCTCCGTGGACCTCTACAACCCCAAGGCCGTCCGGGCCTCCGTGGGCAGCCTGTTCCACCTCCCGGTGGCGGTCGGCGTGCCCGTGGAGGAGGCGGTCGGAAAGCTGCGCGAGGCGGGCGTACGGGTGCTCGCTGCGGACGGCGCGGGGGAGCGCGACCTGGATCAGGAGCTCGACGAGGGCACCCTGGGTGCGCCGGGCGCGTGGGTGTTCGGCAACGAGGCGTGGGGGCTCCCGGAAGAGACTCGCGCGCTGACCGACGAGGTGGTGCGGGTGCCGATCCACGGCCACGCCGAGAGCCTCAACCTGGCCACCGCGGCGGCCGTCTGCCTGTACGCCTCCGCCCGGGCCCAGCGTTCCCCGGGCGGCTGCCGGGCCGGGGCCTGAGCCCCGACGGCTCAGGATGACGTCGGCCTGACACCGGCCTGACGTCCGCGGGCGGCGCGCGGGGTACGCCGCACCCGGCGCGAACGCGCGACACGCCCCGCGACGCGCCGGTGATCCCCACCGCAGGCCCTACTGTCGGGGCCTGCGAGGCGCTAGGGTCGCCTCCGTGGGGGGAACGGCACGGTGGGTAATCGGGGAGGACACCCATGGTCGGCAGCGGGCCTGAGCTGGACCCGGACGACCTGCCCGACGGCCTGGTGGTCGCCGACGCGGACGGCCGCGTGGTCCGCTTCAACCGGGCCGCGGCCGCGCTGACCGGCGTGCCCCCGGAGGCGGCGCTGGGCGGGCTGCTGGAGGAGGTCCTCCCGCTGGAGGACCTCGACGGGCGCCGCTGGTGGCAGCTGACGGATCCGTACGGGGGGCTGGCCATCCGCACCCGGCAGCCGGAGCGCAACCTGCTGCTGCCGGGCGGGCGCGAGGTGCTGGTCACCGCCCGGTACGTCCGCGACGAGCCCGGCGGGCCGCTGCGGCGGCTGGTGATCGCCCTGCGCGGCACCGAGGAGCGGCGGCGCACCGAGCGCAGCCACGCCGAGCTGATCGCCACCGTCGCGCACGAGCTGCGCTCCCCGCTGACCAGCGTCAAGGGCTTCACGGCGACGCTGCTGGCCAAGTGGGAGCGGTTCACGGACGGGCAGAAGCGGCTGATGCTGGAGACGGTCGACGCGGACGCCGACCGGGTCACCCGGCTGATCGCGGAGCTGCTGGACATCTCCCGGATCGACGCGGGCCGGCTGGAGCTGCGCAAGCAGGTCGTGGACGTGGCGGCGGCGGTGCGCCGGCACGTGGAGCGGACGGTGGCCACCGGCATCGCCGAGGACCGTTTCGACGTACGGATCACCGAGCCGCTCACCGTCCTCTGGGCGGACCCGGACAAACTGGACCAGGTGCTCGCCAACCTGCTGGAGAACGCGGTGCGTCACGGCGAGGGAACCGTCACCATCGAGGTGGCACCGGCCAAGGAGGTCGTCGAGGCCCCCGCGTGGGAGCGCCCCGGCACCCCTCCCCGCATCGTGGAAGGCACAGCGGTCACCGTGAGCGACGAGGGCAGCGGAATCCCCGAGGAGTCCATGCCGCGCGTCTTCACGCGCTTCTGGCGCGGCTCCAAGCGGGGCGGGACGGGCCTGGGCCTCTACATCGTCAAGGGCATCGTCGAGGCCCACGGCGGTTCGATCCGGGTCGACCGCGCCCCCGGCGGCGGGGCCCGGTTCCGGTTCGTCCTGCCCGCCGGCATCCCGGACTTCATGCTCTAGCGAGTTCGCGAGCATGTTCCGAGGTCACGCCCGGCGGGCTCCGCGGAAGCCGCGCCACGGGCTGCGACTACACTCGACCTTTGGCGTTGGCCCACACACCTGAGCACGGACGAGCAGGGAGCACGGGAAGATAGAGATGTCGGCACCCAACAAGTCGTACGACCCGGTCGAGGTCGAGGCCCTCAAGCCCGAGGTGGTGGAGCAGGCGCGGGACGAGGCGATCGCCGCCTTCGCCGCCGCCGGCAGCCTGGACGAGCTGAAGCAGGCCAAGGTCGCCCACACCGGCGACCGTTCCGCGCTCTCCCTCGCCAACCGCGAGATCGGCGCCCTGCCCCCGCACGCCAAGGCCGCCGCGGGCAAGCTGATCGGCCAGGCGCGCGGCGCCGTCAACCAGGCGCTGGCCAAGCGCCAGGCCGAGCTGGAGGCGGAGCGCGACGCCCGCGTGCTGGTCGAGGAGGCGGTGGACGTCACGCTGCCGTACGACCGCGCCCCGCGCGGCGCCCGGCACCCGCTGACCACCCTGGCCGAGCGCATCGAGGACACCTTCGTGGCCATGGGCTACCAGGTCGCCGAGGGCCCCGAGGTCGAGGCGGAGTGGCTCAACTTCGACGCCCTCAACCTGGGCCCGGACCACCCGGCCCGCTCGATGCAGGACACGTTCTTCGTCCAGGCCCCGGACGGCTCCGCCGACTCCGGCGTGGTGCTGCGCACCCAGACCTCCCCGGTCCAGGCCCGCACCCTGCTCGACCGCGAGCCGCCCGTGTACGTCGTCTGCCCGGGCCGCGTCTACCGCACCGACGAGCTGGACGCCACCCACACCCCGGTGTTCCGCCAGGTCGAGGGCCTCGCCGTCGACGAGGGCATCACCTTCGCCGACCTCAAGGGCACCATCGAGGTGCTGGTCGAGAAGCTGATCGGCACCGGTCTCGAACTGCGCTGGCGCCCCTCGTACTTCCCGTTCACCGAGCCGAGCGCCGAGATCGACCTGCAGTGCTTCGTGTGCCGCGGCGAGAGCGTCGGCAACCCGGACCGCCCGTGCCGCACCTGCTCCTCCGAGGGCTGGATCGAGCTCGGCGGCTGCGGCGTGGTCAACCCGCGCGTGCTGGTGGCCTGCGGGGTGGACCCGAACCGCTACAGCGGGTTCGCCTTCGGCCTGGGCCTGGAGCGGATCCTGATGAACCGTCACAACGTCGCCGACATGCGCGACATGGTCGAGGGCGACGTGCGCTTCACGCTCCCCTTCGGGATGGAGATCTGATGCGCGTCCCGCTTTCCTGGCTGCGCGAGTACGTCGATCTGCCGGCCGGCGAGACCGGCCGTGACGTCGCCGAGCGCCTGGTCCGGGCCGGCCTGGAGGTCGAGACCGTCGAGCGCCTCGGCGGGGACCTCCAGGGCCCGCTGGTGGTCGGCGAGGTGCTCTCCATCGAGGAGCTGTCCGGCTTCAAGAAGCCGATCCGCCACTGCTTCGTCAACGTCGGCACCGCCAACGGCACCGGCGAGCCGCAGGAGATCGTCTGCGGCGCGCGCAACTTCGCCGTCGGCGACAAGGTCGTCGTCGTGCTCCCGGGCGCCGTACTGCCCGGCCCGTTCCCGATCGCGGCCCGCCAGACGTACGGCCACACCTCGGCCGGCATGATCTGCTCCGCCCGCGAGCTGGGCATGGGCGACGACCACGACGGCATCATCGTGCTGCCGCCGGAGTTCGAGCCCGGCACCGACGCCATCGAGCTGCTCCAGCTGGTCGACGACGTGCTCGACATCGCCGTCACCCCGGACCGCGGCTACTGCCTGTCCATGCGCGGCGTGGCCCGCGAGGCCGCCGCCGCGTACGGGCTGCCGCTGGCCGACCCGGCGCTGCTGGACGTGCCGCCGGCGAACTCCTTCGGCTACCTGGTCAAGGTCAACGACCCGGCCGGCTGCGACCGCTTCGTCGCCCGTACGGTCGTCGGCGTCGACCCGACCGCCAAGTCCCCGATCTGGCTGCAGCGCCGGCTCCAGAAGTCGGGCATCCGCCCGATCTCGCTGACCGTCGACATCACCAACTACGTGATGCTCGAGGTCGGCCAGCCGCTGCACGCCTACGACAAGCAGCGCGTGGACGGCCCGATCGTGGTGCGCCGCGCGGAGCAGGGCGAGACCCTGACCACGCTGGACGGCGTCAAGCGCGAGCTGTCCGTCGAGGACCTGCTGATCTGCGACAACAGCGGCCCGATCGGCCTGGCCGGCGTCATGGGCGGCGCCTCCACCGAGATCCTCGACCCGGCCGCAGGCCCGGGCACCACCGAGGTGATCATCGAGGCCGCGCACTTCGACGCCGTCGCCATCGCCCGCAGCGCCAAGCGCCACAAGCTGCCCTCCGAGGCGTCCAAGCGCTTCGAGCGCGGCGTCGACCCCGAGGCCGCCCGCGCCGCCGCGCAGCGCGCCGTCGACCTGCTGGTGCTGATCGCCGGCGGCACCGCCGAGGCCGGGGTCACCGACATCGCGGCCCCGCACCCGGTGCGCACCATCACCATCGCCGCCGACCTGCCCGACCGCGTCGCCGGCACCGGGTACGGCCGCGAGACCGTCACCCGGCGCCTGCAGGAGATCGGCTGCTCCGTCGCGGGCGCCGACGTCCTGGAGGTCACCCCGCCGACCTGGCGGCCCGACCTCACCGACCCGTTCGACCTCGCGGAGGAGGTCATCCGGCTCGAGGGCTACGACAACGTCCCCGCCCGGATGCCGAACGTGCCGCCGGGCAAGGGCCTGACCGAGGCCCAGCGCGTCCACCGCCGCATCGGCGTGGCGCTGGCCGGGGCCGGCTACGTCGAGGTCAACAACTACCCGTTCCTCGGCGAGGCCGCCTTCGAGGCGCTCGGCCTGGAGCCGGACGACCGCCGCCGCCGTACGGTCAAGCTGGTCAACCCGCTCAACGACGAGGAGCCGGCGCTGCGCACCACGCTGCTGCCGGGCCTGCTCGGCGCGCTGCGCCGCAACGTCGGCCGGGGCAACACCGACCTGGCGATCTACGAGACCGGCACCGTCTTCCGGCCCAAGGACGAGCTGAGCGTGGCCCCGCGCCCCGGCGTCGACCACCGGCCCAGCGACGAGGAGCTGGCCGCGCTGGACGCCGCGCTGCCGGACCAGCCGCGCCGCGTGGCCGTCGCCCTCGCGGGCGAGCGGCTGCCGTCGGGCTGGTGGGGCAAGGGCGACCAGGCTTCCTGGGCGGACGCGGTCGAGGCCGCCCGCACGGTGGCCCGCGCCGCCGGTGTCGAGCTGGCCGTCAGCCAGGACCAGCACATGCCCTGGCACCCGGGCCGCTGCGCCGCGCTGCGCGTGGCCGGCACCGACCGGCTGGTCGGGCACGCGGGCGAGCTGCACCCGCGCGTGGTCAAGGCGCTCGGGCTGCCGGCCCGGACCGCCGCGATGGAGATCGACATCGACCTGCTGACGGCCGACGGCGCCGAGAAGGTCAGCGGTCCGGCGGTCTCCGGCTTCCCGGTGGCCACCCAGGACGTCGCGCTGATCGTCGACACCGCCGTCCCGGCCGCCGAGGTCGAGGGCGCGCTGCGCTCGGGCGCGGGCGAACTGCTGGAGGCCATCCGGCTGTTCGACGTGTTCACCGGCGAGCAGGTCGGCGAGGGCAAGAAGTCGCTGGCGTACGCGCTGCGCTTCCGCGCCGCCGACCGCACGCTGACGGCCGACGAGGCCACCGCCGCCCGCGAGGCGGCCGTCGCCGAGGCCGTGGCCCGTACGGGCGCGGTGCTGCGCGGCGCCTGAGCGCTGCCGTAGGGCCCTGGGGCCCCGTTCGGACCGATTCCCGGTCCGGGCGGGGCCCTTCGCGTTGTCCGGAGAGTCGTCCGAAGAGTCGTCCGGGTTGACGTCACGTCATTCGATCCTTTATATCTTTCACTATGGAAGTAGATAAAGCCTCTGACCAGCCCTCTCCCATCGAGTTCCGCCTGGACCCGGCCTCCGGCGTCCCGACCTACCTGCAGCTCGTGCAGCAGGTCGAACAGGCGCTGCGGATGGGCTGGTTGAAGGAGGGGGACCGGTTGCCCCGGGTGCGCGAGGCGGTCGCCGCGCTGGCGATCAACCCCAACACCGTGCTCAAGGCGTACCGCGAACTGGAACACCGGGGCCTGGCCGCCGGCCGCCGCGGCCAGGGCACCTTCGTGCGCGGGCTGCCCGCCGGAGTGGTGCCGCTGCGCGAACGGGCCGAGCTGCGGCGGGGACTGCTGGACTGGATGCGCTCGGCGCGGGCCGCCGGGCTGGACGAAGGGGGGATGGTCGCCGTGTTCGAGGACGCGCTGCGCGACCTGCGCGAGGGACGCGACGGGGTGGTGGCCTGATGGCGGGGGACACGGTGATCGACTGCGGCGGGATCGGCAAGCGCTACCGCCGCTCCTGGGCGCTGAAGGACTGCCACCTGGCCGTGCCCGCCGGGCACGTGGTGGGCCTGGTCGGACCCAACGGCGCCGGAAAGACCACCCTGCTCGGCCTGGCCGCCGGCCTCACCCTGCCGAGCGAGGGGGCGATGACCGTCCTCGGCGACCAACTCCCCGGATCTCCGCAGGCGTTGGACCGCATCGGATTCGTCGCCCAGAACGCCTCTCTCTATCCCGGCCTGCGCGTGCGGGACCTGCTCGCCCTGGGCCGCCACCTCAACCGCCGCTGGGACGCCGCCCGGGCGTTCGACCACCTGGACGGCCTCGGCATCCCGATGGACCGCAGGTACGGCCGCCTCTCCGGCGGCCAGCAGGCGCAGGTCTCGCTCGCCCTGGCCCTCGCCAAGCGCCCCGAACTCCTGCTGCTGGACGAGCCGTTGGCGGCGCTCGACCCGCTCGCCCGGCACGACTTCATGTCCGTGCTGCTCACCGCCGTGGCCGAGGACGGCCTCTCGGTGGTGTTCTCCTCGCACGCCGTCAGCGAGCTGGAGCAGAGCTGCGACTACCTGGTGGTCCTCGGCGGCGGCCGGGTGCAGGTCGCCGGGGAGGTCGACGACCTGCTCGGCGGACACCGGATGCTCACCGGCCCCACCGCCGAGGCCGACGCCCTCGCCGAGAAGCTTCCCGTCGTGCGCGACCGCCGCGCCGCCGGGCAGTCCCACCTCCTGGTCCGCACCGGCGGCGTGGACGCCCCCGTCTCCGGCGACTGGCGCCAACAGCGCGTCGGCCTGGAGGAGTTGGTGCTGGCCTACCTGCGCGAGCCCACTGCCTCCGCCCTGCCCGGCCCGCGCGGGGCGGTCCGTACGAACCAGAAGGTCCTGTCGTGAGCTCGATCACCCTCGCCCCGCCCCGCTCCGCCATCCTGCGGGCCGCCGGGCTGCGCCACCGCCCCGCGCTGCGGACCCTGCTGTGCGTCGCCGCCGGGCTGGTGCTGCTGCTGGCCGTCAGCGGGTACCTCCTGCACGCCGACTTCACCGCCTCCGGGGCGGGCGGCTGCGACGAGGCCCAGCGGGCCTGCAACGAGCGCTGGAAGGGCTTCCTGCGCCAGGACGGCACCGTGCTGATGGTCGGCGGCAACATCGTCTTCTTCCTGGGCGGCGCGCTCGGGGCCTTCGTCGGCGGGCCGCTGCTGGCCCGGGAGTTCGAGCACGGCACGGTGCGCTTCGCCTGGACCCAGGGCGCCGGGCGGACGCGGTGGACGACGGGTGCCCTGACGGTCGTCGGCCTCGCCCTGGCCGTCGCGACGGCGCTGACCGCCCTGGTGTACACCTGGTGGATCGACCCGATGGTCCAGCACTCGGGCGAGTTCGACGCGATGGCGTTCTCGGGCGCCGCGCCCGCCCTGGTGGGCCGGGTGCTGCTGGTGTTCGCGGTGTCCGCGCTGGCCGGAGCGGTGCTTCGGCGCACGGTGGTGGCGGTGGGGATCGGTGTGGCGGCCTCGGTGGTGACCGGCCTGGTGGCCCAGTCCCTGCGCTTCGGCTACATGGCGCCGCTGGAGGACACCATCCACACCCTCACCCAGACCACCGTCGATCACCGGTGGGAGGGAGGCATCTGGTACGCCGACCCGGCGGGAAAGCACCTCAGTGTCGGCCAGTTCTACGACCTGGGGGGCGACTACTACGGCGCCCAGAAGCTGGTGAGCGAGGGCGGCTACTCGCTGCACGAGAGCTACCAGCCGATCGAGCGCTACTGGCCCTTCCAGTGGATCGAGTTCGGCTGGACCACCCTGCTGGCCGTGGCACTCTGCGCGGTGGCCGTCTGGTGGGTCCGCCGCCGGGCGGTCTGAACCGAACGGCGAGGGGCCCGGGGCGATCAGCTCCCGGGCCCCTCGCGCGTGGTGCGCCGTACGTCAGGCGGTCGCGGTGTAGTCGTAGAAGCCGCGGCCGGACTTGCGGCCCAGCAGGCCCGCGTCGACCATGCGGGACAGCAGCGGGGGAGCGGCGTACAGCGGCTCCTTGTACTCGTCGTACATGCTCTCGGCGATGGAGACGATGGTGTCCAGGCCGATCAGGTCGCACAGGCGCAGCGGGCCCATCGGGTGGGCGCAGCCGGCCTCCATGCCCTTGTCGATGTCGGAGGCGGTGGCCACGCCCGACTCGAACATCCGCACCGCGGAGAGCAGGTAGGGCACGAGCAGGGCGTTGACGACGAAGCCGGCGCGGTCGCGGGCGCGGATCGGCTCCTTGGCGAGCACCTGGGTGGCGAACGCCTCGACGCGCTCGGTGGTGGTGGCGGAGGTGGTGAGGGTCGGGATGACCTCGACCAGCTTCTGCACCGGCGCCGGGTTGAAGAAGTGCAGGCCGATGACCTGCTCCGGGCGGGAGGTGGCGGCGGCCAGCTTCACGATCGGGATCGAGGAGGTGTTGGAGGCGAGGATCGCGTCGCGGCGCTCGACGACCTTGTCCAGGGTCTCGAAGATCCGGATCTTGATGTCCTCGCGCTCGGCGACGGCCTCGACGACGAGGTCGCGGTCGGCGAAGTCGGCGAGGTCGGTGGTGAAGGAGAGCCGCGACAGCGCCTCGTCCCGCGCCTCCTGGCTCAGCTTGCCGCGCTTGACCGCGGTGTCCAGGGAGTTGGTCAGCCGGGTGCGGCCGAACTCCAGGGCCTCACCGCTGGCCTCCGACACCAGGACGTCCAGCCCGGCGCGGGCGAACACCTCGGCGATGCCCGACCCCATCAGGCCGCAGCCGATCACTCCGACGCGCGCGATGTCACTCACTCAGTTGCCCTTCGGTGGTGCTGGGGGTCGCCCAGCGTCTGGTGGCCCGGCGAGCCGCCGGTCAGGGGGCCGGTGTGCCGGATGTGGTGCACCGGGCACCGTCCCCCGACGTTACTACTCCCTACCGGCCAGTAGGTCACCCCCTCCCTTTCACCGTGCCACCGTCCCTCGAGTCCCCGGCAGTCCCCCCGCAGCCCCCCGGCAGTCCCCCGAAGGAGTGAGGCGGCGGGCCCGGCGCGTGTGACCGCGCCCGGCGCCGCCCGGCGGCCGTCAGAATGCCGCAGACGGGGGCCGGGGACGGGAAGGGAGCACGGGGTGCCGACGGGATCGCTGCAAGGACAGGTCGCCCTGGTCACCGGCGCGGGCCGGGGCATCGGCCGGGAGATCGCCATCGGCCTGGCCGCCGAGGGCATGGCGGTCGGCCTGGTCGGCCGTACCCACGAGACGCTGACCGACACGCTCAAGGAGTGCGTCAGGCACGGCGCCCGGGGCGTGGCCGTCACCGCCGACGTCTGCCGGATCGGAGCGGTCCGCGAGGCCGTACGGGTCGTCGAGCGGGACCTCGGGCCGGTCGACCTGCTGATCAACAACGCCGGTACGGTCGACCGCGCCGAGGTGCCGATCTGGGAGACCGACGCCAACCAGTGGTGGCAGGTGATGGAGACCAACCTGCGCGGCCCCTACAACCTGCTGCGCTGCGTCCTGCCCGGCATGGTGCAGCGCGGGCGCGGCCGGGTGGTCAACCTCAGCTCCGGATTCGCGCTGCGCCCGGACGGCCACTACACCGCGTACGCCACCTCCAAGGGCGCGCTGCTGCAGCTGTCCGACAACATGGCGGACTCGCTGGCCGGGCACGGCGTGGTCGTGCTCGACATCAGCCCCGGGGCGGTGGCCACCGACATGACCGCCGGGATGCCGATGTTCGAGGGGATGAAGACCTGGGGGTCCGTCCCCTACATGGTCGCCGTCACCGTGGACGCCGCCCGGGGCCGGTTCGACGGCCTGCACGGGCGGTTCATCCACGCCGGGCGGGACGACCTGGAGGAACTGGTCAACCGGGCGGAGGAGATCCGCGCCGTCGACGCCCGGACGCTGCGGCTTCGGCCGTACAAGGACGACGACCCGATGGTCTGACCGGCCCCCGGCCCCCGGCCCCCGGCCCCCGGCCCTCAGGCGCAGAGCTTGCTCGCGGTCACCGGCTGGAGCCCCGCCTTGCCGAGCCCGTCCAGGATCCCCGGCAGCGCGTCGATCGTGCACTGGTGCCCCATGTGCAGGGCCACCACCGAGCCGCCGCGCACCGAGGTGAGCACCCGGCGCTGGAGCTCGGCGGCGCTCGGGTCGGAGTAGTCGCGCGGGTCCACGTCGAAGGACAGCACGTGCTCGTAGCCGACCGCCCTGGCCTGGTCGCGCACCGTCGGGGTGGCGTACTGGGCGGCGGAGGGCCGGAACCAGCGGCCGATCGAGCCGGTCAGGCGCATCAGCCGGTCCGCGCACTGGGCGATCTCGGCGCGGGCCTGGTCGGGGGTCATCGCCGAGATGTTGAGGTGGTTCTGGGTGTGGTTGCCCAGCTCGTGGCCCCCGTCGAGGATGCGCCGGGCCATCTGCGGCTGCTGGTCCAGCCAGCTGCCGACCACCATCACCGTCAGCTGGACGCCGCGCTGCTCGGCGGCGGTCAGCAGGGCGGTGGCGAGCTTCGGGTCGCCGCTGCCGTGGAAGGTGAGCGCCACGAATCTGCTGGTGCGCGGCCCGGACACCACCTCCACCGGGGTGCCGGGCGCCAGCGGCGTCAGCACCGGCGGGGCCGGGGGCGCGGTGGCCGGTGCGGCGGCGGCCGGCGTCTCCTCGGCGGGCTGGGGCGAGGCGGTCGGCGCGGCGGAGGCCGGGCCCTCGGCGCCGTTCCAGGCCGGGTCGGTGGTGTGCGACGGGTCGCCGCTGCCGGGGTGCGCGGCGAGCGCCTCGTGGTCGGCCCGGCGGTGCCCGTCGCTGCCGCAGGCGGCGAGGAGCCCTCCGGTGGCGGTGAGGGCGGCGAGCCGGGCGGCGGTGCGCAGTACGGTGCGGCGGTCGGTGCTCATCGGCAGCCAGCATAGAGACGGTGGGAGGGCGGAGCGATCCGGGCGGGGGGCCGGCGGAATTGCCCGCACCCTTTTTGACGTGCACACACTCCTGTTTTTCGGGCTTGCGTAAACCTGAACTCCCGCTGTTTCCACGAGAAATCCATGGATACGATCGCGGCGCGTCGCGCGTGGAGCGGCGGTGAAGGCGTACGGCGTCGAGCAAGGGGGGCCCAACGGCATGTACGAGGACACGGCGGCCGTCGATCAGGTGACCGACTGGCAGTGGGCGCGCGTCGACGACTGGCAGCCGCCCACCGAGCTCGACACCGGCACCCCGCACACCGCGCGGATGTACGACTACTACCTCGGCGGCAAGGACAACTTCGAGGCCGACCGCCGGGCCGCCCAGGCCGCCATCGCCGCCTACCCCGCCCTTCCGCTGCTGGCCCGCACCAACCGCCAGTTCCTCGGCCGCGCGGTGGAGTTCGCCGCCGGAAGAGGCATCCGCCAGTTCGTCGACATCGGCACCGGCATACCGGCGGTCGGCTCCACCAGCGAGGTCGCCCGGCGCGTCGTCCCGGACGCCCACGTCGTGTACGTCGACAACGACCCGATCGTCGCCACCCACGCCCGCGCCCGGGTCGCCGCCCACCCGGCGGGCCGCACCGCCGTCGTCGAGGCCGACCTGCGCGAGCCGGAGGCCATCCTCGGCCACCCGATGCTGCGCGACGCCGTCGACCTCTCCCGGCCCGTCGCCCTGATGCTCCTCGCCGTCCTGCACTTCATCCGCGACGAGGAGGGCGCGCAGAGCATCGTGCAGACCCTGCGCGACGCCCTCGCGCCCGGCAGCGTGCTGATCCTCTCCCACGGCAGCCCGGACTTCGCCTCCCGCGAGAGCACCGCCGAGGGCGTGCGCATCTACCGGGGCGCCAGCTCCCCCCTCGTCCTGCGCCCCCGCGGCGACGTCGAACCCTTCTTCGGCGACTTCGAGTTCGCCGGCCCCGGCCTCGTCCAGCTCCCCCTCTGGCGCCCCACCCCCGGCCACGTCCGCACCACCGAACTCCCCGAGGGCTGGCAGGACGTCTCCGCCTACGCGGGCGTCGCCTTCAAACCGTAGGCGTGACGACCACCCTGCCCCGCCGCCGCCCGCCCGCTCGGCCCATCCCGTTCTCTAGCGCTGCCGCAGCTGGTCGATCTCGCGGCGTTCGCGCTTGGTGGGCCGACCGGCGCCGCGGTCGCGTTCGGCGATCTTGGGGGCGAACTCGCGCGGCGGGCGTGGCGGGCTGTTGTCGGTCAGGCACTCGGCGGCGACGGCCGCGCCCACGCGCTTGCGGATCAGCTTGCGCACGACCACCACCCGCTCGTAGCCCTCCTCGCGGACCCGCACCTCGTCCCCGGGGCGCAGCGCCTGCGCGGGCTTGGCCCGGTCCCCGTTGACCCGTACGTGCCCGGCGCGGCAGGCCGCCGCCGCCAGGGCGCGGGTCTTGGCGAGCCGGACGGACCAGATCCAGGCGTCCACCCGTACGTTTCCCTCGTCTTCGGCCATCCCAGGAGCCTATGCGACGTTCGCGGAGGGTCCCGGGAATTCTCAGGCCGCCGGGGCCTCCTGCACGGCCCAGCCGTTGCCGTCCGGGTCGTTGAAGAACACGAAGGAGTTCCACGCCTCCCCGCGCCCGTTGACCCGGGCCCCGGCCTCGAAGTGCTGGACGGGGCTGACGGCCACGCCCCGCGCGGTGAGTTCGGCGTGCGCCTTCTCGATGTCGGCCACCACCAGCTGGAGGCCCTTCACCGAGCCGGGCGGGGACTCGATGACGCCGGAGCCGACCACGATGGAGCAGGGCGAGCCCGGCGGGGTCAACTGGACGACCCGGACGCCGTCGCGCAGCCGGGTGTCGTGGTCGACCGTGAACCCGGCCTGTTCCTCGTAGAAGGCTTTCGCGCGCCCGACGTCCGCCACCGGGACCACCACGACTTCGAGCTTCCAGTCCATCGCCCTCACCCCTCTCGCGGCGGGCTCTTCCAGTATCCGCCGGAACCGTTCCCCGTGTGCCCGTCCGATAGCCTGAGAACACGATGAATCCCGACATCACCACCGCTTTCACCACCCCGTGGGGCACCTTCGACCTCACCCGCCACCCCCAGGACCCGCGCGAGCGCCTGCGCGCCTGGGACGCCGCCGACGAGTACCTGCTGCGCCACCTCGCGGGCGAGAGCCCCAGCGCGGAGGACGTGGCCGTCGAGCTGGAGGGCCGCCGGATCGCCGTCCTCGGCGACCGCTGGGGCGCCCTGACCACCGCGCTGGCGCCGTACGGGCCCGTCCAGATCAGCGACTCCCACCTCGGCCGGGAGGCGACCAGGGCCAACCTGGCCCGCCGCGGCGCCGCCGTCGAGGAGCAGCGGCTGCTGACCACCCGCGACACCCCGCCCGAGCGGATCGACGTGCTGCTGGTGCGCGTCCCCAAGAGCCTGGCCCTCCTGGAGGACCAGCTGCACCGCCTCGCCCCGGCGCTCCACCCGGGCACGGTGGTCCTCGGCGCGGGCATGGTCACCGAGATCCACACCTCCACGCTGCAGCTGTTCGAGAGGATCCTCGGCCCGACCCGCACCTCGCTGGCCGTCCGCAAGGCCCGCTTGATCGTCTGCACCCCCGACCCGGCGCTCGCCCCCGGCCCCAGCCCGTGGCCGCACCGCTACGCGCTGCCGCCGGACATCGGCCCGGCCTCCGGCCGTACGGTCGTCAACCACGCGGGCACCTTCTGCGCCGAGAAGCTCGACATCGGCACCCGGTTCCTCCTCGCCCACCTGCCCGCCCCCGCCCCGGGCGCCCGGGTGGTCGACCTCGGCTGCGGCAACGGCGTGGTCGGTACGGCGGCGGCGCTGGCCGGGCCGGGCGCGGAGCTGGTGTTCGTGGACGAGTCGCACCAGGCGGTGGCCTCCGCCGAGGAGACCTTCCGTACGAACCTGGGCCCGGAGGCGAAGGCCGAGTTCCTGGCCGCCGACGCGCTCGACCCGGCCCTGTTCGCCCCCGCCTCGGTGGACCTGGTGCTCAACAACCCGCCGTTCCACAGCCACCAGGCGACCACCGACGCCACCGCCTGGCGGATGTTCACCGGCGCCAAGCGGGCGCTGCGCCAGGGCGGCGAGCTGTGGGTGGTCGGCAACCGGCACCTGGGCTACCACGTCAAGCTGCGCCGCCTCTTCGGCAACTGCCAACTGGTCGCGGGCAACCCGAAGTTCGTCGTCCTGCGCGCCGTCAGGCGGTAGGGCCGCCCAGGATCCCCCGGTCGTACCCGGCCGCCACCGCCGCCGCGCGGTCGTTGACGCCCAACTTGGCGTACAGGTGCGTCAGATGGGTCTTGACCGTCGCCTCGCTGATGAACAGCGCCCGGGCGATCTCCCGGTTCGCCGTGCCCCGGGCGACGAGCGCCAGCACCTCGCGCTCGCGGGCGCTGAGCGGGCTCTGGGCGGGAGTCGCCGGGGTGCGCACCCGGGAGACCAGCCGGGAGGCGACCGCGGGGGAGAGGACGGTACGGCCCTCGGCGGCGGCGCGCACCGCCGTGAACAGCTCCTCGCGGGGTGCGTCCTTGAGCAGGTACCCGGTGGCGCCGGCCTCGATCGCCGGGAGGGTGTCGGAGTCGGTGTCGTAGGTGGTGAGCACGAGCACCTTGCTGCGGGCGCCGCGCCGGGTGAGCTCGGCGATGGCCTCGACCCCGCCGCCGCCGGGCATCCGCAGGTCCATCAGCACGACGTCGGGGTCGAGCCGTTCGGCGAGTGCCACGGCCTCGACGCCGTCGGACGCCTCGCCCAGGACGCGGAAGTCGGGGGCGGAGTCGAACATGCCGCGCAGCCCGTCGCGGACCACGGGGTGGTCGTCGACGAGGATGAGAGTGATCGTCAGGTCAGTCATGGCGCACCAACGGTACGCGGGCGGAGATCGCGGTGCCCCCACCGGGCTCCGACTCCAGGTCGACCGTCCCGGCGAGGCGTTCGGCGCGGGCGCGCATCCCGCCGAGCCCGAAACCGCCGGACTCGCTGCGCGGGGGCAGGTGGAGCGGGTCGAAGCCGCAGCCGTCGTCGCGCACGTCGAGGGTCACCTCGCCGTCCATGTAGGAGAGGGTGACGCCGACCCGCTCGGCCTTGGAGTGCCGGGCGGCGTTGGACAGCGCCTCCTGGGCGATCCGCAGCAGCGTGGCCTCGATCTCGTCGTGCAGCGGTTCGGCGGTGCCGGTGACGGTGAACTCGGCCCGCACCCCGGCCCGTTCGGACCACTCGGCCACCGTCTTGCGCAGCGCCTCGCCCAGCGCGTCGTGTTCGAGCGCTCCGGGCCCGAGGCCGTGCACCGAGCGGCGGGCCTCGCCCAGGCTCTGCCGGGCCAGGGCCTGGGCCCGCTCGAGGTGGCGGTGGGCGACGTCCCCGTCCTCGGCCGCGGAGACGGCCTGGAGCTGGGTGATGATCCCGGCGAGGCCCTGGGCGATGGTGTCGTGGATCTCGGCGGCGAGGCGGCGTCGCTCCTCGTCCACGCCCGCCTCCCGTGCCTGGAGCAGCAGTTGGGCCTGGAGGCCGGCGTTCTCGGCGAGGGCCTGTTCGAGCCGGGCGTTGGTGCGCTCCAGCTCGGCCATGGTGGCGGCCTTGGCCCGGGCCTCCGCGGCCTCCCGCTCGCCGAGGTTGCCGAAGATGGTGGACAGCGCCGCGTGGACGGCGAAGATCGCGCCGAAGAGCAGCCAGCCGCCCATCGAGCGCGGCGGCAGCCCGCCGGACTGCGCACCCGCCAGGGTGACGGCGGTGGCGAGCAGCCCGGCCTTGGCCAGGCGCGGGGGCAGCAGCCGGACGGCGTCGAAGTAGCCCATCACCGCGAAGATCGAGAACAGCGGGTTCAGCCAGCTCAGGGCGAAGGCGAGCACCGTGCGCAGCACGTAGTAGACCCGCGCCGCCGGCGCGTGCTCCGGCAGCCGGGGCCGCAGCCGTCCCCACCACAGCTGCAGACCGAGCGCGAGGAGGAGCAGGGCTCCGGCGGCGATCATGCCGTCGCGCGTCATCAGGACGGGGGCGGTGGCGGCGCTGATGGAGCCGGCGAGGGCGAGGAGACCGTACGGGCCCCAGCGGAAGAACTTCCCCCAGCGCTCCTCCGCGCTGGACACCCGTCCGGCCTGCATCCCCGTCCCCCATTCGGTTCCCGCCACGATTCCCGCCGTGATTCCCGCCGTGATTCCCGCCACGGTCCACGCCACCGCCGTCACTCCCAGCGGAACCAGCGCACGGCCACGCCGACCAGCACGACCGCCCACAGCCCGGTGACCCCGAGGTGCGACCAGTCCGGCCAGTGCCCGACGCTCGCCTGGTCCAGCGCCTGGGAGGCGGCCCCGATCGGCGTCAGTCCGACGATCTGCCGCAGCACGCTCGGCATGACCGGTACCGGAGCATAGACCCCGGCGGTGAACATCAGCGGGAAGAAGACGATGGTGCCAACGGCCTGGGCGATCTTCGCGGTGCGCGACAGCGCCGAGATGGTGGCGCCGAGCGCGAGCCCGGCGAACACGGTGACCACGAGCGCCAGCACGTACCCGGCGGCCTGCTCGGGCAGGGCGACGTCGAAGGCGATCCGCCCGACGGCCAGCGCCAGCAGCACGGAGACCAGGACCGCCGCCGAGTGCAGCACGATCTGGACGGTGAGCAGGTGCCTGGGGCTGGCCGGTGTGGTGGACATCCGGCGCAGGATGCCGCGTTCGCGGTACCCGGTGAGGACCCCGGGCATGGTCTGCGCCCCGGCCATGATCACGGACAGCAGGACGACCACGGGCACGTACAGGTCGACGATGCGCCGCCCGCCGAGTTCGGCGTGGGCGACCCGGAAGGCGGGGATCGACCCGAGGATGACGAGCAGCACGGTCGGGAACGCGATCAGCCAGAAGATCACGGCGGGCTCGCGGCGGAAGAGCCGGGCCTCCGTCCTGAGGACGGTGGTGGTGGCGGACATGTCAGGCCTCCTGGTGGTCGGTGAGGTCGAGGAAGGCGTCGTCCAGCGTGGCGTCGACGACGCGCAGCCGGCCGGCGGTGATGCGGTGGCGGGCGAGCAGGGAGAGCACCGCTCCGACGGTCTCGTCGGTGCCGGTGATCACGATCCGCCGGTCCGGCTCGTGGCCGGCCTCGACGGCGGCGATGCCCGGCAGCAGGGCGAGTTCGCGCTCGTCCAGCGGCTGGGAGGGGGTGAAGGACATGACGGTGGAGCTGGAGGCCCGGCCGATGAGGCCCTGCGGGGTGTCGAGGGCGGCGACGCGGCCCTTGTCGATGACGGCGATCCGGTCGCAGAGGCGCTGCGCCTCCTCCATGAAGTGGGTGACGAGCAGGACCGTCACCCCGGAGTCGCGGACCTCCTCGATCAGCTGCCAGGTGTCCCGGCGGGCGCGCGGGTCGAGCCCGGTGGTGAGCTCGTCGAGGACGACGACCTTGGGGTTGCCGATCAGGGCGAGCGCGATGAACAGCCGCTGCTTCTGCCCGCCGCTGAGCTTGCCGAAGCGCACGTCGAGGCGGTCGGTGAGGCCGAGGCGCTGCGCGAGGTGGCGCCAGTCGGCGGGCCGGCGGTAGAAGGCGCCGTACAGTTCCAGCGCCTCGCGGACGGTCAGCTTGGCCTGGAGCTCGCTCTCCT
Organism: Kitasatospora sp. NPDC051170; assembly: GCF_044455705.1. Lineage (NCBI taxonomy): Bacteria > Bacillati > Actinomycetota > Actinomycetes > Kitasatosporales > Streptomycetaceae > Kitasatospora > Kitasatospora sp. NPDC051170. The sequence goes on from NZ_JBITFA010000010.1 coordinate 204,109, forward strand.
GGAGCTGGGCGCCGAGGACGCGGGTGACGCGCTCGCGGTCGGCGACCGGGTCGAGCCCGAGGACCCGGACGCGGCCGGCGTCGGGGGAGCGCAGGCCCTCGACGCATTCGACGGTGGTGGTCTTGCCGGCGCCGTTGGGGCCGAGGATGCCGAAGATCTCGCCCTCCTCCACCGCGAACTCGACGCCGTCGAGGACGGTGCGTCCCCCGTAGACCTTCTTCAGGCCGCTCACTTCGATGACTGACATGCCTCGATCCTGTCGGTGGGGCCCTGTTCCGGGCATCGCCCATCGCGCTCGAAGCGGCATCAACCGATCGGCTGATGGCGGGGTACGACCCGGGGTACCGGTGTGCCGAGGGAGCCTTGCATGAATTTTCCGTCGCGCGTATATTCATGCCATCACCCGGCCAAGGGCCACCGGACCCGGAGCCACCGAACCGAGAGCGACCAAGGAGGAACGCCATGGCTGTGCGAGTCGCCGTCGCCGGCGCGAGCGGATACGCGGGCGGCGAGGTGCTGCGCCTGCTGCTCGGCCACCCGGAGGTGGAGATCGGGGCGCTGACCGGCGGCTCCAACGCGGGCACCCGCCTGGGCGCCCTCCAGCCGCACCTGTGGCCGCTCGCCGACCGCGTGCTCGAGCCCACCACCCCCGAGGTGCTGGCCGACCACGACGTGGTGTTCCTGGCGCTGCCGCACGGGCAGTCCGCCGCCGTCGCCCAGGCCCTGGGCCCGAACGTCCTGGTCGTCGACTGCGGCGCCGACTTCCGGCTCAAGGCCGCCGCCGACTGGGAGCAGTTCTACGGCTCCGCCCACGCCGGCACCTGGCCCTACGGCCTGCCCGAACTCCCCGGCCACCGCGCCGCGTTGAAGGGCGGCAACCGCATCGCCGTCCCCGGCTGCTACCCGACCGCCGTCTCCCTCGCGCTGTTCCCCGCCTACGCGGCGGGCCTGGCCGAGCCGGAGGCCGTCGTGGTCGCCGCCTCCGGCACCTCCGGCGCGGGCAAGGCCGCCAAGACCCACCTGCTGGGCAGCGAGGTCATGGGCAACGTCAGCCCGTACGGCGTCGGCGGCGTGCACCGGCACACCCCCGAGATGGCGCAGAACCTCACCCCGCTCGCGGGCGAGCCCGTCACCGTCTCCTTCACCCCCACGCTCGTCCCGATGCCGCGCGGCATCCTCGCCACCTGCTCCGCCAAGGCGAAGCCCGGCGTGAGCGCGCAGAGCCTGCGCGCCGCCTACACCGAGGCGTTCGCGGGCGAGCCCTTCGTCCACCTGCTGCCCGAGGGGCAGTGGCCGCAGACCAGCAGCGTCTACGGCGCCAACACCGCGCTGGTCCAGGTCGCCCTGGACGCCACCGCCGGGCGGATCATCGCGATCAGCGCGATCGACAACCTGGTCAAGGGCACCGCCGGCGGCGCGGTGCAGAGCATGAACATCGCCCTCGGCCTTCCCGAGGAGCTCGGCCTCCCGATGAACGGAGTCGCACCGTGACCACCACCCCCAACGTCGGCGTCACCGCCGCCAAGGGCTTCCGCGCCGCCGGGGTCACCGCCGGCCTCAAGGCGTCCGGCGCCCCGGACCTCGCGCTGGTGGTCAACGACGGCCCCGCGTACGCCGCCGCCGGCGTCTTCACCTCCAACCGCGTCAAGGCCGCGCCCGTCCTCTGGTCCGAGCAGGTGCTCAAGGGCGGCCAGGTCACCGCCGTCGTCCTCAACTCCGGTGGCGCCAACGCCTGTACGGGCCCGCTCGGCTTCCAGGACACCCACGCCACCGCCGAGAAGGCGGCCGAGGATCTGGGCCTGAGCGCCGGCGAGGTCGCCGTCGCCTCCACCGGCCTGATCGGCGTGCGCCTGCCGATGGACCTGCTGCTTCCCGGCGTCACCGCCGCGGCCGGCGCGCTCAGCGCCACCGGCGGCGAGGCCGCCGCCGTCGCCATCAAGACCACCGACACCGTCCACAAGACGGCCCAGGTCACCAGCCCGGCCGGCTGGACGGTCGGCGGCATGGCCAAGGGCGCGGGCATGCTCGCCCCCAGCCTGGCCACCATGCTCGTCGTCCTCACCACCGACGCCGCCGTCGACACCCCCGGCCTGGACGCCGCCCTGCGCGGCGCCACCCGCACCACCTTCGACCGGATCGACTCCGACGGCTGCATGTCGACCAACGACACCGTGCTGCTGCTCGCCTCCGGCGCCTCCGGCATCACCCCGGACGAGGCCGAGTTCGCCGAGGCCGTCCGCACGGTCAGCGCCGACCTCGCCCGCCAGCTCATCGGCGACGCCGAGGGCGCGAGCAAGGACATTCGCATCGACGTCACCGGCGCCGCCACGGAGGGCGAGGCCGTCGAGGTCGCCCGGACGATCAGCCGCAACAACCTGCTCAAGTGCGCCGTCCACGGCGAGGACCCCAACTGGGGCCGGGTGCTGGCCGCCATCGGCACCACCACCGCCGCCTTCGAGCCGGACGAGCTGGACGTCGCCATCAACGGCGTCTGGGTCTGCAAGTCCGGCGGCGTGGGCGAGGACCGCGATCTCGTGGACATGAAGGGCCGCGAGGTGGTCATCACGGCTAACCTCAACGCCGGTACGGCCAGTGCCTCGCTGTGGACCAACGACCTCACGGCCGACTACGTCCACGAGAACAGCGCCTACTCCACCTGATCCGCGACATCTTTCCTCCGAGGGAAATCCCCGTGCAGATCGCACCCAAGGGCGAACAGGCCCGCAACAACACCGCGTTGCCCAAGGCCATGACGCTCATCGAGGCTCTGCCGTGGCTGGAGCGCTTCCACGGCAAGACCATCGTCATCAAGTTCGGCGGCAACGCCATGGTCGACGAGAGCCTCAAGGCCGCCTTCGCCCAGGACGTCGTCTTCCTGCGTTACGCGGGCCTGCACCCCGTCGTGGTGCACGGCGGCGGCCCGCAGATCAGCGCCCAGCTGGACAGGCTCGGCCTGGAGTCCAACTTCACCAACGGCCTGCGCGTCACCACCCCCGAGACCATGGACGTGGTCCGGATGGTGCTCGCCGGCCAGGTGCAGCGCGAACTCGTCGGCCTGCTCAACGAGCACGGCCCCTTCGCCGTCGGCATGACCGGCGAGGACGCCCACACCATGACGGCCGTCAAGCGCTACGCGGTCGTGGACGGCGAGCAGGTCGACATCGGCCTGGTCGGCGACATCGTCAACATCGAGGCCGGCGCGGTGAAGGCGCTGATCGCCGACGGCCGCATCCCGGTCATCTCCTCGATCGCGCGCGGCGCCGACGGCCACGTCTACAACATCAACGCCGACACCGCCGCCTCCGCCCTGGCCGTCGCGCTGGGCGCCGAGATGCTCGTGATCCTCACCGACGTCGAGGGCCTCTACAAGGACTGGCCCGACTCCGACGACGTCATCAGCCAGCTCGGCGCGAGCGAGCTGGAGCGGCTGCTGCCGGGCCTGGCCACCGGCATGCTGCCCAAGATGGAGGGCTGCCTGCGCGCCGTCCGCTCCGGCGTCGGCACCGCCCGCGTCCTGGACGGCCGGGTGCAGCACAGCCTGCTGCTGGAGATCTTCACCGACGAGGGCATCGGCACGATGGTCGTGCCCGACGACGAGACCACCGTGACCGGGGGACTGGCATGACCGCGAACGACCGGCTCAAGGACCGCTGGCAGCACAGCTTCACCGACAACTACGGCACCCCCCGCCTCCCGCTGGTGCGCGGCGAGGGCAGCACGCTGTGGGACGCGGACGGCAAGGCGTACACCGACCTGCTGGGCGGCATCGCCGTCAACGCCCTCGGCACCGCCCACCCGGCCGTCGTCGAGGCCGTCACGAAGCAGATCGCCACCCTCGGCCACGTCTCCAACCTCTTCATGGCCGAGCCGACCATCACCCTCGCCGAGCGGCTGCTGAAGCTGGACGGCCGCGAGGGCGGCCGGGTCTTCTTCTGCAACTCCGGCGCCGAGGCCAACGAGGCCGCCTTCAAGCTCAGCCGCCTCACCGGCCGCACCCACCTGGTCGCCCTCGAGGGCGGCTTCCACGGCCGGACGATGGGCGCCCTCGCCCTCACCGGCCAGCCCGCCAAGCAGGCCCCCTTCCGACCGCTGCCCGGCGACGTCACCCACGTCCCCTTCGGCGACGTCGAGGCCCTGCGCGCGGCCGTCACCACCGAGACCGCCGCCGTCGTCCTCGAACCCATCCAGGGCGAGAACGGCGCCATCCCCCTGCCGGACGGCTACCTCAAGGCCGCCCGCGAGATCACCCGCGCCACCGGCACCCTGCTCGTCCTGGACGAGATCCAGACCGGCGTCGGCCGCACCGGCCACTGGTTCGCCCACCAGGCGGAGGAGGGCGTCGAGCCGGACGTCGTCACCCTCGCCAAGGCCCTCGGCGGGGGCCTGCCGATGGGAGCCGTCCTCGCCTTCGGCCCCGCGGCCGACCTGCTCAGCCCCGGCCAGCACGGCACCACCTTCGGCGGCAACCCGGTGGCGGCCGCGGCCGGCCTCGCGGTGCTGGACACCATCGAGTCCGAGGGCCTGCTGGAACACGTCCGCAAGACCGGCGAGCGGCTGCGCCAGGGCGTCGAGGCGCTCGGCGACCCGCTGGTCTCCCACGTGCGCGGCGCGGGCCTGCTGCTCGGCATCGTCCTCACCGAGCCGGTCTCGGCCCGGGTGCAGGCCGTGGCGCAGGAGGCGGGCTTCCTCGTCAACGCCGCCGTCCCCGACGCCGTGCGCCTCGCCCCGCCGCTGGTGCTGACCGAGCAGGAGGCGGACGCCTTCCTCGCCGCCCTGCCCGGCATCCTCCGGACGGTGCGCGAGAGCGCCCCGGCCGTGGCGAGCTGACCGTCGTCCGGGAGAATCATCACATGACCGCTTCCCTCTCCGGCTCCTCCGCCGCCGGTCCGACGCCGCAGGTCCCCCAGACCCGCACGGCGCGCCACCGGCGGATCGTGGACCTGCTCACCCGCCAGCCCGTGCGCTCGCAGAGCCAGCTCGCCAAGCTGCTCGCCGACGACGGACTCGTGGTCACCCAGGCCACCCTCTCCCGGGACCTGGACGAGCTGGGAGCGGTCAAGATCCGCAACCGGGACGGCGCGCTCATCTACGCCGTCCCGGCCGAGGGCGGGGACCGCACCCCCCGCGCGCCCATGGGGGAGTCCGCCAGCGAGGGCCGGATGGCCCGCCTGGCCGGCGAGCTCATGGTCTCCGCGACGGCCTCCGGCAACCTCGTCGTGCTGCGCACCCCGCCCGGGGCCGCGCAGTTCCTCGCCTCGGCGATCGACCAGGCGGAGGTGTTCGAGATCATCGGCACCATCGCCGGCGACGACACCGTGCTGCTGATCAGCCGGGACCCGGCCGGCGGCCAGGCCCTGGCCGACCACCTGATGCAACTGGCCCAGGCCAAGGCGCAGTAGGGCTCTCGGGAACGCCAACCCCGTCCTCTCCGGGCGGGGTTGGCGTTTCATGCGCCATCGTGCATACTTATGCCCATCACCGTAAACCTGTACGTCCTGCACGTCCCCTCGTAAGGAGCTCGACGCGATGACCGCCGACCAGTCCGCCGACGTCCGCCTCTGGGGCGCGCGCTTCGCCGACGGCCCGTCCGAGGCGCTGGCCAAGCTCTCCGCCTCGGTCCACTTCGACTGGCGCCTCGCGCCGTACGACATCGCCGGCTCCAAGGCGCATGCCCGCGTCCTGCACAAGGCCTCGCTGCTCTCCGACGAGGAGCTCGCCGCCATGCTGGCCGGGCTGGACCAGCTGCTCGCCGACGTCCGGGCGGGCACCTTCACCGGCACCGTCGCCGACGAGGACGTGCACACCGCCCTGGAGCGGGGCCTGCTGGAGCGCCTCGGCGCCGACCTCGGCGGCAAGCTGCGGGCCGGGCGCTCGCGCAACGACCAGATCGCCACCCTGTTCCGGATGTACCTGCGCGACCACGCCAAGGTCATCGGCGGCCTGGTCCTCGACCTCCAGCAGGCCCTGGTCGGCCTCGCCGAGGCCCACCCCGACACCGCGATGCCGGGCCGCACCCACCTCCAGCACGCGCAGCCCGTCCTCTTCGCCCACCACGTCCTCGCGCACGTGCAGGCCCTCGGCCGCGACGCCGAGCGGCTGCGCCAGTGGGACGCCCGCACCGCCGTCTCCCCGTACGGCTCCGGCGCGCTGGCCGGCTCCTCGCTGGGCCTGGACCCGCAGGCCGTCGCCGCCGAACTCGGCTTCGAGGGCGGCTCGGTGGGCAACTCCATCGACGGCACCGCCTCGCGGGACTTCGTCGCCGAGTTCGCCTTCGTCACCGCGATGATCGGCATCAACCTCTCCCGCATCGCGGAGGAGGTGATCATCTGGAACACCAAGGAGTTCGGCTTCATCACCCTGCACGACGCCTTCTCCACCGGCTCCTCGATCATGCCGCAGAAGAAGAACCCGGACATCGCCGAGCTCGCCCGCGGCAAGTCCGGCCGCCTCATCGGCAACCTGACGGGCCTGCTGGCCACCCTCAAGGCGCTGCCGCTGGCCTACAACCGGGACCTCCAGGAGGACAAGGAGCCGGTCTTCGACTCCTGCGACACCCTCGAGGTCCTGCTGCCCGCGTTCACCGGGATGATGGCCACCCTCACCGTGCACCGGGACCGGCTGGAGGAGCTGGCCCCCGCCGGGTTCTCCCTCGCCACCGACATCGCCGAGTGGCTGGTCAAGCAGGGTGTGCCGTTCCGGGTCGCGCACGAGGTGGCGGGCTCCTGCGTGAAGGTCTGCGAGGCCGAGGGCATCGAGCTGTCCGACCTGACGGACGAGCAGTTCGCCGCGATCTCGGAGCACCTGACCCCCGAGGTGCGCTCGGTGCTCAGCGTGCACGGTGCCATCGCCTCCCGCGACGGGCGCGGCGGCACCGCCCCGTCCGCGGTCGCGGTCCAGCTCGCCGAGGTGAAGGCGGATCTGGCGCGGCAGCGGGAGTGGGCGCGCGGCTGACGCGCGGTCGGGGGAGGGGCGCGGCGGCACTGCCGTCGCGCCCCTCCCGCGTGCGTGCCCCCGGTGCTCCGTAACCGCGCCCGCCCCGGCCCGGTCATGCACGGTGTGTGCACCCCCGATCCGGTCGTCCCCTCCGTCCCCTCCGTGCCCTCCGCCGAGGACGTCTACCTCGCCGAGCACCGCCGCCGCGTCGTCCGCGAGACTGTCGCCGCCCTGCCCGGCCGCTGCCCGCAACTCGTCGCCGCCCTCGCCGAGGACCCGCCGCCGACGTACCGCGAACTCTCCGAGCGCCTCGGCATGCCCAGGGGCTCCATCGGCCCCACCCGCTCTCGCTGCCTCGCCTGCCTGCGCCAACTCCTCCACGCGGAGCGCTATCCGTGACGTTCGCCACGAATGACCCTCCCGAAGGTTGAGCGGAGCTTGCACCCGGGTAGAGCGCTGGCGAACGAAAGCCCTTGACGGTGGCGCGATCACTCGGATACTGAGCGTGAGCGCGCCACCCTCTGCGCGCCGGCACGACGATGGGGAGGCCCCAGCACATGGGCATGAGTGTGATCATCTCGGCGGCCGAGGCCGAGGACGCGGAGCAGATCCTCAAGCTCCAGTACCTCGGCTACCAGCCCGAGGCGGAGCTGTACGGCAACTGGGCCATCGAGCCACTGACCCAGAGCCTGGAGAGCCTGCTCGGCGAACTGTCCCACCAGCACGTCCTGGTCGCCCGCCTGGGCGACGAGGTGGTCGGCACCGTCCGCGGCAGCCTCGGTGAGGACGGCGTCGCCCGGATAGAGCGCCTGGTCGTCCATCCGAGGATGCAGCGCCACGGCCTCGGCGGCCGTCTGCTGGACGCGCTGGAGCAGCGCCTCGCCGAGGACGGCGCGGTGGCGGCGTACCGCCTGTTCACCGGTCACCGCAGCCTCGGCAACCTCCGGCTGTACGCCCGCCAGGGCTACCGTCAGACCGGTGTCGAGCAGGTCAGCAGCAGGCTCAGCTTCGTCCACCTGGAGAAGAAGCCCGCCGCCCTCCCGCTCGCCGCCACGGCCTGACCACCGCCCGCACCTCCTCGGCGCCGCCACCATCCGGACGTTCCGGTGGCGGCGTCGAGTCATGTTTCCGCAGGTGACAGGCATGTGTGTCCGCATTGCGGACAGCTGTCGCGACTGATTGGGCACCAATCGACCCATCTGATTTACTGGCTCACATGACTGCGACGACGAACTGGACCCCCACCGGCACCCTGCCGGCAGGTGAGCGTGCCATGTGTCGTCGAATGTGTCACCGCTGAGGGCCACCGCCCCCGGGCACCCCGTCGAGGGTGCCTCCTCCTCGCGCCCCGAAGCGAGACTCCGGCTCCGTTCCGTCCGTGTGAACGTCGCCGCCTTCCTCCCGGAACCCTTCCTCCTGTCGTGCCCGCCCGCGGCCACCGGTGATCCGCGCCGGTGACTCGTAAGGGCCACGCCGTCGCGCGGCCCGGCCGTCCACCGGCCACGATCAAGGAGTGGCAGGCCCCGGACCCCCATCGGCGCAACGCCGTACGCAGCGCCGTACACAGCGCCGAATCTAAAGCACCGCCGACCGACCCGGTCCGGCGGTCGCCCCACGCCGCCCGCCCCCGACCCACGGAAGCCCCTGTGATCACCACCACGGACCTCACGAAGGTCTACCGCTCCCGAGGCCGCGAGGTCACCGCCCTCGCCGGCGTCGACCTGCACGTCCGCCCGGGCGAGGTCTACGGAGTCGTCGGCACCAGCGGTGCCGGCAAGTCCACCCTCATCCGCTGCGTGAACATGCTGGAGCGCCCGACCTCCGGCACCGTCACCGTGGACGGACTCGAACTCACCGCCCTGTCCGGCGGCGAGAACCGGGCCGGCCGGGAGCTGCGCGAGGCGCGCCGCCGCATCGGCATGGTCTTCCAGCACTTCAACCTGCTCTCCTCGCGGACGGTGCAGCAGAACGTCGAACTCCCGCTGGAGATCATCGGACTGGACCGCACCGAGCGCCGCCGCAAGGCGGGCGAACTGCTGGAGCTGGTCGGCCTGGCCGACAAGGCCCGCAGCTACCCGGGCCAGCTCTCCGGCGGCCAGAAGCAGCGCGTGGGCATCGCCCGCGCCCTCGCGGGGGACCCGAAGGTGCTCCTCTCCGACGAGGCCACCTCGGCGCTCGACCCGGAGACCACCCGCTCCATCCTCAAGCTGCTGCGCGACCTCAACCAGCAGCTCGGCCTGACCGTCCTGCTGATCACCCACGAGATGGACGTCATCAAGTCCGTCTGCGACTCCGCCGCCCTGATGCGCGGCGGCCGGGTCGTCGAGTCCGGCGCGCTGACCGACCTGCTGGCGCAGCCCGGCTCCGAACTGGCCCGCGAGCTGTTCCCGCTCAGTGAGTTCGGCACCGGCCACCCCGGCGCCACCGTGCTGGAGATCACCTTCCAGGGCGACGCCCCGGCCCAGCCGTTCGTCTCCCAGCTCGCCCGCACCTACCAGATCGACATCAACATCCTCGGCGCGGCGGTGGAGACCGTCGCCGGCCGGATGGTCGGCCGGATGCGCGTGGAGCTGCCCGGCAGCCACCAGGACAACGTGGTGCCGATCGGCTACCTGCGCGAGCAGGGCCTGCAGGTGGCCCTCCTCGATTCGAACGGCCTCGGCGCGGCGGACGGAGCGGTGGCATGAGCGGCCTGACCTGGGACCAGATGCAGGACCTGATGTGGCCCGCCACCCAGGAGACCTTCCAGATGGTCGGCGTCTCCGGGGCCATCACCGTGCTGCTCGGCCTGCCGCTGGGCGTTCTGCTGGTGCTCACGGACAAGGGCGGCCTGCTGGCCAACCGGGTCGTCAACAAGGCCATCGGCCTCGTGGTGAACGTCGCCCGCTCGGTGCCGTTCATCGTCCTGATGATCGCGCTGATCTCCTTCACCCGTGTGCTGGTCGGCACCTCCATCGGCTGGGAGGCGGCGACCGTGCCGCTCACCATCGGCGCCATCCCGTTCTTCGCCCGGCTGGTCGAGACCTCCGTCCGCGAGGTCGACCGCGGCCTGGTCGAGGCCGTCCAGTCGATGGGCGGCAGCACCTGGACGATCGTCCGCAAGACGCTGCTGCCCGAGGCCCTGCCCGGTGTCGTCGCCTCGATCACCACCACGGTCATCACCCTGATCAGCTACTCCGCGATGGCCGGCACCGTCGGCGGCGGCGGCCTCGGCAACCTGGCCGTCACCTACGGCTACCAGCGCTTCGAGACGGCCTTCATGTGGGTCATCGTGGCCGAGCTGGTGATCATCGTCACCGCCGTCCAGCTGATCGGCGACCTCCTCGTCCAGCGCCTCACCCACCGCGGCGGCGCCGGCGGCCGGACCAGGCTTCTCGGCCGCACCCCCGAGACGGCCGACAAGGACCTCGCCGCTTCCTAGACCTCCCTCGTCCGACCCCGGACGCGGCTCCCCGTTCCACGCAGAAAGGCACTTTTCGTGCGCAACGCCCTGAAGTTCACCAGCATCCTCGCCACCGCTGGCGTCGCCCTCTCGCTCGCGGCCTGCGGCAGCTCCGGCTCGTCGTCCTCGGACCCGAACGCGGCGCTCAAGGTCGTGGCCAGCCCCACCCCGCACGCGCAGATCCTGAAGTTCGTCAAGGACAACCTCGCGGACAAGGCCGGGCTCAAGCTCGACATCAAGGAGGTCACCGACTACGTGACCCCCAACACGGCGGTGCAGGACGGTTCGGCCGACGTCAACTACTTCCAGCACGTGCCGTACCTGGAGGACTTCAACAAGAAGCACGGTACCGACATCGTCTCCGTCGAGCCCGTGCACCTGGAGCCGCTCGGCGCCTACTCCAAGAAGGTCAAGTCGCTCGCCGACCTTCCGGACGGCGCCACCGTGGGCGTGCCGAACGACGCCACCAACGAGGGCCGCGCGCTCAAGCTGCTCGCGGACAACAAGATCATCACCCTCAAGGACGGCGTCACCACCACGGCCACCCCGGCCGACGTGACCGGCAACCCGAAGAACCTCAAGTGGAAGGAGCTGGAGGCCGCCCAGCTGCCGCGCTCCCTCTCCGACCTCGACGCCGCCGTCATCAACGGCAACTACGCGATCGACTCCGGCCTCAAGCCGACCTCCGACGCGCTGGTCCTGGAGAAGGCCGAGGGCAACCCGTACGCCAACATCCTGGCCGTCAAGAAGGGCAAGGAGAACGACCCGCGGGTCAAGAAGCTGGCCGAGCTGCTGCACTCCGCCGAGGTCAAGAAGTACATCGAGGACAACTTCAAGGGCGCCGTCATCCCCGCGTTCTGATCGTCGTACCGCAGTACCGCCGTACTCCGTGACCCCCGACCGGGCCCCCGCCACCACCAGGCGGGGGCCCGGTCGGGCAGTATGCCCGGGTGGACGCCCCGGCGCAGGGCGTTCTGACGTACCGTCGTGCGCGCGGCGCACCGGGTGCCACCAGTCGCGCGACGGGGGCGTACGGTGTTGTGTTCACGACCCGGCGAGGAGAGACGGCATGCCAGCGAGCTTCCCCGAGACCGCCATCAGCACCGAGCGGCTGCTGCTGCGGCCCTTGGCGGAGGACGACGCCCCGGGCCTGGCCGAGATGATGGCCGACGAGCTCGTCCTGGCCTGGACGGACCTCCCGCACCCCTTCACCGAGGCGTACGCGGCCGACCTCGCCCGCACCCACGCCCCCGCCCACCGGGCCGCCGGCCGCGGCATCCTGTTCGCCGTCACCGAGCACCTCACCCAGCGCCTCGTCGGCCTGGTCGAGCTGCGCAACACCGACTGGCGGCTGCGCAGCACCGAGATCTCGTACGTCACCGCCTCCTGGGCGCGCGGCGAGGGCTACGCCCCCGAGGCCGTCCTCGGCGTCGCCCAGTGGCTCTTCGAGGACCGCGGCTTCCTGCGCCTGGAACTGCGCACCGCCGCCGGGAACACCGCCGCCCAGCAGGTCGCCCAGAAGATCGGCGGCATCAGCGAGGGCGTGCTGCGCAGCGCCTGGATAGTGCGCGGGGAGTCCGGGGAGTTCACGGAGAGGTTCGCCGGTGAGAGCCGCAGCGACCTCATCCTGTGGAGCCTGCTCCCGGAGGACCTGGAGACGCCCGAGCCCCAGCCCGCCGACCGCTACGTGCTGCGCGACTAGCAGAGCCCCCTGGAAGAGGCCCTGGAAGAGGCCCACCCGCACGGACACGTGTGCGAGTCATGAGCCTCACGGGGGATCACACCCGGTAACCTCTCCTGCGGCACACCGAGCGGCGCCGAAAGGCTCCGAGTGGCACCGAGTGGCACCGAGTCGAGGGAGAACGGCCGCAGATGGCTGACCGGATCACGGTCATCGGGTGGGACGGCACACCGCTGACCGAGGCCGCCGGCGCGGCCCTGGCCGGCGCGACCCTCGTCGCCGGCGCCCCCTACCAACTGGGCGCCCTGCCGGTGCCGCCCACCGCCGAGCGGATCACCCTCGGCAACATCCAGCAGGCCGCCAAGCGGATCGCCGAACACCGCGGCGCCGCCGTCGTGGTCGCCGAGGGCGACCCGGGCTTCTTCGGCGTCGTGCGCACCCTGCGCCGCCCCGAGTACGGCCTGGAACTCGAGGTCCTGCCCGCCGTCTCCTCCGTCGCCACCGCCTTCGCCCGGGCCGGCATGCCCTGGGAGGACGCCCAGGTGGTCAGCGCCCACGGCGGACGGCTGCGCCGCGCGGCCAACGTCTGCCGGGCGAACCCCAAGGTCGCGGTCCTCACCGCCCCGGGCGCCGGGCCCGCCGAACTCGCCCTGATGCTGCGCGGGGTACACCGCACCTTCGTCGTCTGCGAGGCCCTCGGCACCCCGGAGGAGGACGTCACCGTCCTCACCTCCGACCGCATCGCCGACCACGACTGGCGCGACCCCAACGTGGTGCTGGTGATCGGCGGCAACGCCCAGACGGCCGGCGTCACCGTCGACCAGGCGGCCGGCTGGCTGGCCGGACGGCCCGTCGGCTACCCCGGCGCGGAGCGCGGCTGGGCGCTCCCCGCCGACGCCTACGCGGGCGCCGGGCGCGCGGAGGGCGAAACCGGCGCACCGGAGGCCCTGCCGGCGCACGCCCGCGCCCTGGTGCTCGCCCGACTGGGCGCCCGCCCCGGGGACCTCGTCTGGGTGGTGGGCGCCGGCCACGGCGCGCTCGCGGTGGAGGCGGCCCGCTTCGGCGCCGCCGTCGTCGCCGTCGAGGGCTCCCGCTCGGCCTGCGCCCGGCTCACCGTCAACGCCCGCCGCTACGGCGCCGAGGTGGAGACCGTCCACGGCCACGGCCCAGAGGTGCTCGGGGGCCTGCCGGAGCCGGACGTCGCCGTGGTGGAGTCCGGCGGCCTGGACGTCGTACGCGCGGTGCTCGCCCGCAAGCCCGAACGGTTCGTCGCGGTGCCCCGGACCTTCGCCGAGGCCGACCAGGTCCGCCGCGCCATCGCCGAGGCCGGCTACCGGGTGGACGGCGCGCTGCTCCAGTCCACCCCGCTGACCGGCGGTGAAGCCGGTGGTGACGGGCTGACGCTGGGCTCCGGAACGGGCGGCGTGCTGCTGCTCTGGGGTGAGCAGATCCTGTGAAGAGCCGGGGCACACGGCGGAACCGCCGGGTGTCCTCGCGGTGATCCAGGTCGCATCCGGACACCGATTCGAGAGGTCACGGCGTCGGGCCGGTAGTGTGACGTCATGGCGGCCTCAGTCGCCGACGGCGCGCCCGATTCGGTCGGTTTGTCACCTTTTTGACGCGGTGCAACCGGGTTCCGCTCGGAGTGTGGGCAATTCGACGGGCCGGGCGCCGGACCTGGAGAATGCCGTAGGGTCCGGTGCGGTCGTGCCGGTTGCCCCGGGTTGTCGTTGTTTCAGACGGTGCGCCGCCCCCGCGGGCGGTGCCCGGGCCGGGGTGTCGCAGCGCACCGGAAGGACTTGGCCGCAGCGCCTCGGCGCGGCGGCCGCGTGTGGTTGAGGGGCGGGTCGGTGCAGGCCCGGCCCGGCGGATGGGCGCTGCGGTCGGTTGATCGCGTCGCCAAGGGGCGCGGCAGCGGCCTGGAAGGAGCTTTGACAATGACCGATGGCGGCCACGTCCCCGGTGAGGGACTGCCGGAGCACCTGCACGCCGGGCCCGACCCGCTCGGCGGACCGGAGGGCGTCGCGGGCGTTGCACCCCTGCAGGGCGTCGCGACTGACGGGGGCCTGATCCCCAACCCGGCGGCGCCGCACGGCGTCATCCCGCAGCAGGGCCAGCAGGGCTTCACCGTCCCGGCCCCCGGGCTGCCCGGCGACGGCTGGACCGTCGACCAGGGCGCGCCCCGCCCCGCCTTCCACTTCCTCGACCAGCCGGACGGGCTGGACGAGGAGGAGGACGTCCTCCTGATGCCCGGCCCGCAGGGCTCCTGGGGCGAGCCCGCCGTGGCCGCCCCGGTCGAGCACGCGCCGCAGGCGCAGCAGGTTCCGCAGGCTCCGCAGGTGGAGGGCATGCCCGTCGAGCCGTCCTGGCCGCCGGTGGACCCGCCGCTGCTCGGCGGCCCCGAGCACGGGCAGCAGCCCGTCCACGCCGTCCCGGTCCAGCCGCAGGCGCCGCAGCTGGTGACCCCCCTTCAGGCGCAGCGCCGTCCGCTGCACGCCGGGCCGCCCATCCCGGACCCGTCGATGATGACGGGCCAGGTGCCGGTCCGTTCGCTGGCCGACCGCGGCCCCTCGCAGGGCGGCACGCCCGCGCACGGCATCCCCGTCGTCGGGCCCGGGCAGGGCACGCCCGCGCACGGTGTTCCGGTGGTCGCGCCGCCGCAGGGCGTTCCGGTGGTGGAGCAGCCGCAGGCCGGTGTGCCGGTGGTGGTCGAGCCCTCGCAGGTCGGGGCTCCGGTCACGGTCCAGAGCATCCCCGTGGTCGAGCAGCCGCAGGCCGGCACGCCGGCGCACGGCGTCCAGGTGGTCGACCCCTCGCAGGTCGGCGCCCCGGTCGGTACGCCGGCCCAGGGCGTCCCGGTGGTCGAGCAGCCGCAGGCCGGTACGCCCGTGGAGGGCGTCGTGGCAGTGGACCCGTCGCAGGCCGCGCCTGTCGACGGCGCGCCGGCGATCGACCCGTCGCAGGCCGCGTCCGCCCAGGGCGTCGCCGTGGTCGATCCTTCGCAGGCCGGCCTGCCCGTCGACGGCGTCGCGGTGGTCGACCCGACGCAGGCGGCCGCACCCGTCCAGGACGTCCAGGTCGTGGACCTGTCGCAGGCCGGTACCCCCGCCCACGGCATCCCGGTCGCCGGGCAGCCGCCGATGGCCGAGACCGTCGCTTCCCAGTCGCTGCCGGTGCCGCAGGTCACCTTCATCGCCCCGGTGATGCCGGAGGCCCCCGCGGCTCCGGGCGCGGAGCCGCAGCCGTACGAGCAGGTGCCGCTGGCCTCCCAGCCGGTCGAGGGCGTCCTGGCCGTGGAGACGGTCGGCGCCATCGAGGTGATCGAGGTCGTGGAGTCGCCGGAGGCCGCCGTCGCGGAGTCGGTCGCCGTCGAGACCGTGGCCGTCGAGGCGGCTGAGGCCGCCGAGGCCGTCGCCGGGCAGCCCGAGGCTTCCGCCCCGGCCCAGCCGCGCCGGATCTCCGCCTTCCTCGCCGCGCCCACCTCGCACGGCCTGCCCAAGGTCGAGGCGGCCGTGCAGCCGGAGGCGCCCATAGCGGCCGCCGACGCGCCGCAGGCCGTCGAGCCGGTCGAGCAGCCGGAGGCCCCCGTGGTCGAGGAGACCGCCGAACCGGTCGCCGAGACCGCCGTCGGCACCGGCGAGATGCCGTCCGGTCAGGCCGTCGCTGAGCCGGTCGAGGCCGTGGAGCCTTCCGTCGAGGCCGAGCAGCCCGCCGAAGCCGTCGAGGCCGTGGAGGCCGCCGAAGCCGTCGAGGCCGTGGAGGCCGCCGAAGCCGTCGAGGCCGTGGAGGCCGCCGAAGCCGTGGAGCCCGTCGCGCCGGTCGAGGCCGTCGCAGCGGAGCCCGAGCAGCAGCCCGCCGCCGAGGCCCCGCAGCCCGAGCAGGCCGAGCCCGTCGCGGAGCAGCCCTCCGAGGCTTCCGAGCCCGCCCAGGAGGAGGCCCCGGCCACCGAGCAGCAGCCCGCCGGGCCCGCCGCCGAGCAGCCCGCCGAGCCCGAGCAGCCGCAGCCCGAGGAGTCGGCCGAGCCCGCCGAGCCCCGCGGCCCCGCCGCCCCCGGCTACGACGAGGCCGGCCGCGACGCCGTCCACCAGGTCATCCGCGAGCGCCGCGACATCCGCAACGGCTTCCGCCCGGACCCGATCCCGCACGAGGTGCTGATCCGCGTCCTGGAGGCCGCCCACACCGCCCCCAGCGTCGGCTACTCGCAGCCCTGGGACTTCGTGGTGATCCGCTCCGCCAAGACCCGCCGGCGCATGCACGCCCTGGCCGAGCGCCAGCGCGAGGCGTACGCGGACTCGCTGCCCAAGGGCCGGGCGAAGCAGTTCAAGGAAATCAAGATCGAGGCCATCCTCGACACCCCGGTGAACATCGTGGTCACCGCCGACCGCACCCGCGGCGGCCGCCACACCCTGGGCCGCCACACCCAGCCGCAGATGGCCCCGTACTCGGCCGCCCTGGCCGTCGAGAACCTCTGGCTGGCCGCCCGCGCCGAGGGCCTGGGCGTCGGCTGGGTGAGCTTCTTCGACGACGAGCAGCTGGTCCGCGAGCTGGGCCTGCCCGAGCACCTGGAGGTCGTCGCCTACCTGTGCGTCGGCTTCGTCGACGAGTTCCCGGACGAGCCGGAGCTGGAGCAGCAGGGCTGGGCGAAGAAGCGCCCGCTGTCCTGGGTCGTCCACGAGGAGCAGTACGGCAACCGCGCGCTGCCCGGCGAGGAGCCGCAGAACCTGCTCGCGGAGACCCTGCGCGGCATCCGCCCGCTGGACGCGAAGGCGCTCGGCGAGGCGTGGGACCGCCAGAAGCGGATGACCAAGCCGGCCGGCTCGCTCGGCATGCTGGAGATCATCTCCGCCCAGCTGTCCGGCCTGTCCCGCAAGTGCCCGCCGCCGATCCCGGAGCCCGCCTGCGTGGCGATCTTCGCGGGCGACCACGGCGTGCACGCCCAGGGCGTCACCCCCTGGCCGCAGGAGGTGACCGCCCAGATGGTCGGCAACTTCCTGGCCGGGGGAGCGGTGATCAACTCCTTCGCCAAGCAGATCGGCACCGAGGTCTGCGTGGTGGACGTCGGCGTGGCCGCCGAGCTGCCGGAGGCCGTCCAGCAGGGCCGGGCGACGGGCCTGCTGCCGCGCAAGGTCAAGCCCGGCACGGACGACATGACCCAGGGCCCGGCGATGACCCGCGAGGAGGCGCTGCAGGCCATCGAGGTCGGCATCGAGACCGCCCGCGACCTGGTCGCGGCGGGCAACAAGGCCCTGGTCACCGGGGACATGGGGATCGCCAACACCACCGCCTCGGCGGCGCTGATCTCGGTGTTCACGGGCCTGGACCCGGCCGAGGTCACCGGTCGTGGCACCGGCATCGACGACGAGACCCACGCCCGCAAGATCGAGGTCATCCGCGCCGCGCTGGCCCTCCACCAGCCCGACCCGAACGACCCGATCGGCGTCCTCGCCGCGATCGGCGGCCTGGAGCACGCGGCCATCGCGGGCTTCCTGCTCGGCGCCGCCTCGCTGCGCACCCCGGTGGTGCTGGACGGCGTCATCGCCGGTTCGGCCGCGCTGGTGGCCAAGGCCATCGCCCCCGAGGTGCTGGCCGCCTGCATCGCGGGCCACCGCTCCGCCGAGCCCGGCCACCAGGCCGCGCTGGCCAAGCTCGGCCTGCGCCCGCTGATCGACCTGGACCTGCGCCTCGGCGAGGGCACCGGCGCCCTGCTGGCCCTCCCGCTGGTGCAGAGCGCGGCCCGGGCGATGCACGATGTAGCCACCTTCGACTCCGCCGGGGTCACCGAGAAGGCCTGACGCAGCCCGTCACCGCTCCGCGGACCGGCCCGAGGGCGCGCCGGTCCGCGCAGCGGCGTCTTGCCGTACGAACACCCCCAGACCCTCACCTCGCACCAGGAGCACCGCCGATGACCGCGCCCACCCCGCACCCCGGCACCGAAGGCCGTACGCCCTACCCGGTCGGCCTGCTGCTGGCCGGCCGCCGCGTTGTGGTGATCGGCGGCGGCCACGTCGCGCAGCGGCGGCTGCCCGCCCTGATCGCCTCCGGCGCCGACCTGCACCTGATATCCCCGGCCACCACCCCGGCCGTCCAGGCCATGGCCGACGCGGGCGAGGTCACCTGGCACTCCCGCCCGTACGAGGACGGCGACCTCGCCGGCGCCTGGTACGCCCTGGTCGCCACCGACGACCCGGCCGTGAACGCGGCCGTCAGCGCCGAGGCCGAGCGCGAGCGGGTGTTCTGCTCCCGCAGCGACGACGCCTCCGCCGCCTCCGCCTGGACCCCGGCCAGCGGCCGCGACGCGGGCGCCACCGTCGCCGTCCTCACCGGGGACCCGCGCCACTCCGCCGCCCTGCGCGACGCCATCGTGGACGGCCTGCGGGACGGCTCCCTGGCCGCCCGCCAGTACCGCTCCCGCGGCGCCGGGGTGGCCCTGGTCGGCGGCGGCCCCGGCGACCCGGACCTGATCACCGTGCGCGGCCGCCGCCTCCTCGCCGACGCCGACGTGGTGGTCGCCGACCGCCTCGCCCCGCGCGAGCTGCTCGCCGAGCTGCCCGAGCACGTCGAGGTCATCGACGCCTCCAAGATCCCGTACGGCCGGTTCATGGCCCAGGAGGCCATCAACCGGACCCTGATCGAGCACGCCAAGGCCGGAAAGTTCGTCGTCCGGCTCAAGGGCGGCGACCCGTACGTCTTCGGCCGCGGCGGCGAGGAGCTGCTCGCCTGCGCCGAGGCCGGCATCCCCGTCACCGTCGTGCCCGGGATCTCCAGCTCGATCAGCGTCCCGGCGGCCGCCGGCGTGCCCGTCACCCACCGGGGCCTCACCCACGAGTTCACGGTGATCTCCGGCCACGTCGGCCCCGACGACGAGCGCTCCCTCACCAACTGGGACGCCGCCGCGCGGATGAGCGGCACCCTGGTGCTGCTGATGGCCGTGGACAAGATCGGCGCGATCGCCGCCCGGCTGGTCGCGGCCGGCCGCTCGGCCGACACCCCGGTCGCGATCGTCCAGGAGGGCACCACCGCCGCCCAGCGCCGCGTGGACGCCACCCTGGGCACCGTCGCCGCCGTGGTCGAGGCCGAGGGCGTCAAGCCGCCGGCCGTCATCGTGATCGGCGAGGTCGTCGACGTCCTCGCCGCCGCCTTCCGGAAGTGAGCCCGGCCCAGTGACCCCGGCGGAGTGGGGAGTCGGCCCCGCCCCCCTACCCCACCCCCCCCGGCCCCCCCCCACCCCCCCCGCGGCGCCCGCCACCTGGCCCTACCCCGCGCCCTGGGTCCCGGCCCCCCCCCGGCCCCGCCAAGCGCGCCCCCGCA
>NZ_JBITFA010000010.1:223482-323597 GCF_044455705.1 Kitasatospora sp. NPDC051170
CGGGCGGTCTGGTGTGGGGGGGGGGGGGCCGCGGCCCCCCCCGCCGCCTCCCGGATGGGCGCCCGCCCCTGGCCCCCGGGGGGTGGGGTAGGGGGGCCCGCCCGACTCCCCACTCCGCCCGGTTCCCACCGTCACTCCAGCGGCTGCTCCGTCCAGATGACCTTCCCCGTCGCCGTGTAGCGCGTCCCCCAGCGGTCCGCGAACTGCGCGACCAGGAACAGCCCGCGCCCGCCCTCGTCCTCGCTCGCCGCGTACCGCAGGTGCGGCGAGGTGCTGCTGCCGTCCGACACCTCGCAGATCAGCGCCCGGTCGCGCAGCAGCCGCACCCGGATCGGCCCGGAGCCGTAGCGGATCGCGTTGGTCACCAGCTCGCTGAGGATCAGCTCGGTGACGAACGCCGCCTCATCCAGCCCCCAGGCCTCCAGCCGCCGCGCCACCGCCGCCCGCACCTCCCGGACGGCCGCCGGGTCCGAGGCCACCTCCCACTCCGCGACGTGGTCCGGCGCCAGCACCCTCGTCCGCGCGACCAGCAGCGCGATGTCGTCCTGCGGCTCGGCCGGCAGCAGCGCCCCCAGCAGGTCCGCACAGGTCTGCTCGGGCGTGCGCGCCGACCCGGACAGCACCGTCCGCAGCCGCTCCAGCCCCGCACCGACCTCCCGGGTGCGGTCCGCCACCAGGCCGTCCGTGAACAGCACCAGCCGGCTGCCCTCGGCGAGCTCCACCTCCACCGACTCGAACGGCAGGTCCGCCAGCCCCAGCGGAGGCCCGGTCGGCACCGGCGCGAACTCCACGTGCCCCTGCGGGTCCACCACCGCCGGCGCCGGGTGCCCGGCGCCCGCCATCGTGCAGCGGCGCGAGACCGGGTCGTAGATCGCGTACAGGCAGGTCGCCCCGGCCGGGCCGAAGCCCTCCCCGGCCGCCTCCTCCCGGTCGATCCTGCTCACCAACTCGTCCAGGTGGCCCAGGAGTTCGTCCGGCGGCAGGTCCAGCGTCGAGAAGTTGTGGATCGCCGTGCGCAGCCGCCCCATCGTCGCCGCCGCGTGCAGGCCGTGCCCCACCACGTCCCCGACCACCAGCGCCACCCGCGCCCCCGGCAGCGGGATCACGTCGAACCAGTCCCCGCCCACCCCGGCCCGCGCCGGCAGGTAGCGGTACGCCACGTCCAGCGCGTCCTGCTCCGGCAGGCTGCGCGGCAGCAGGCTGTGCTGCAGCGTCACCGCCATCTCGTGCTCCCGGGTGTAGCGCCGGGCGTTGTCCACGCACACCGCCGCGTGGGCCACCAGCTCCTCCGCCAGCACCAGGTCCTCCGCCTCGAACGGCTCCGGCCGCTGCGCCCGCCAGAACCGGACCACCCCGAGCAGCACCCCGCGCGCCCGCAGCGGCACCCGCAGCAGCGAGTGCACCCCGTACGCCAGCACCTGCTCCGACTGCTCCGGGTCCTGGCGCCGCCAGCCCTCCGCCTCCGCCAGGTGCGGTTCCAGGCCCGGCTCGCCGCTGTCCAGCGCCCCGGCCAGCGGGGTGGCGGGCACCACGTCCAGCACCGTGCCGACCGGGTGGAACGGCGCGTCCTCGCGCACCCCGGCGAAGGCCGTGCGCCGCACGCGCCCCAGCTGGCCGCCCGGCGGGGGCTCCTCGCCGGTGAGCACCTGCTCGGCCAGGTCCACCGTGACGAAGTCCGCGAAGCGCGGCACCGCGACCTGCGCCAGCTCCTCCGCCGTCCGCGTCACGTCCAGCGTGCTGCCCACCGTCATCCCCGCGTCGTACAGCAGCCGCAGTCGCCGCTGCACGGTCTCCACCCGGCCGCTCAGCGCCAGCAGCTCGGTGGAGTCGCGCAGCGTCGCCACGCAGCCGGGCGGTCCGCCCGCCTGGTCCGTCAGCCGTACGTTCACCGCGAGCAGCCGCTCGCCAGCGGGCACCACCTGGTCGGTCACCGGGCGGTCGGCGGTCAGCAGCTCCAGCGGGGCGGGCTCCAGGCCCAGCTCCGTGACGGGGCGGCCCTCGGCGTCCGGCGGCAGGTCGAGCAGGCGGCGGGCCTCGTCGTTGCAGAGCAGCAGCCGCCCGTCCCCGGCGACGATCACCACGCCCTCGCGCACCGCGTGCAGCACCGCCGCGTGGTGTTCGTACATCCGGGTCATCTCCGCCGGGTCCAGCCCGTGCGTCTGGCGCCGCAGCCGCCGGGTGATCAGCGCCGTCCCCAGCGTGGCCAGGGCGATCGCGCCCGCCGCCACGGCCAGCACCACCGGCAGCTGGCGCTCGCTCGCGGTGTCCACGTTCTTGACGGTGATGCCCGCCGAGACCAGCCCGGCCACCGAACCGTCCGGCGCGTACACCGGCACCACGGCCTGCACCAGCGGCCCGAGCGTGCCGTTGACGCGCTCGGTCACCACCTTCCCGTGCAGCGCGGGCTCGAAGGTGCCGATGAACATCTGGCCGATCCGGGCCGGGTTCGGGTGGGTGTAGCGGATGCCCTGATCGCTCAGCACCACCACGAAGTCCACCCCCGAGGCCACCCGCGCCGCCTCCGCCCTCGGCTGCAGCACGGCCGTCGGATCGGGGGAGCGCAGCGCCTCCACGATGCCCGGCGCGTTGGCGAAGGTCTGGGCCACGGCCACCGAATGGTCGCGCGCCTCCTGGTCGGCGTCACCCCGCGACTGCACCACCAGTGCCACCGCCGCGGCGATCACCAGCAGCAGCACCACCAGGATCTGCAGCGCGAACACCTGCCCGGCCACCGACCGCAGCCGCACCGGCCAGGGCCGCCTCGCGCGGGGTCGGGCCATATGGTCATGTTGGCACTCCCGTCACGCCGGGACCACCCGCCCCTTGGCCCGTTTGGCCTTCCCCGCCCGGCCTTGGCAAGATCGCAGGGTGTCCGAACCCAGCACCGTCACCGACCCCGCCGACCCGCGCCTGGCCGACTACACCGGCCTGACCGACGTCGAACTGCGCCGCCGCCGCGAACCCGCCGAGGGCCTGTTCATCGCCGAGGGCGAGAAGGTCATCCGCCGCGCCCTCGCCGCCGGCTACCGGATGCGCTCGATGCTGCTGACCGCCAAGTGGCTGGACGTGATGGCCGACGTCATCGCCGAGGCCGACGCCCCCGTCCACGTGGTCGACCCCCACCTCGCCGAAGCCGTCACCGGCTACCACGTCCACCGCGGCGCCCTCGCCTCCATGGAACGCAAGCCCCTCCCCGACGCCGCCACCCTCCTCACCACGGCCCGCCGCGTCGCCGTCCTCGAAGGCCTCGTCGACCACACCAACCTCGGCGCCATCTTCCGCAGCGCCGCCGCCCTCGGCATGGACGCCGTCCTCCTCTCACCCGACTGCGCCGACCCCCTCTACCGCCGCGCCGTCAAGGTCTCCATGGGCGCCGTCTTCGCCGTCCCCTACGCCCGCCTCGACCCCTGGCCCGCCGCCCTCGACACCGTCCGCGCCGCCGGCTTCACTCTCCTCGCCCTCACCCCCGCCGAAACCGCCCTCGACCTCCCCACCCTCCCTCCCCACCCCAAAACCGCCCTCCTCCTCGGCGCCGAAGGCGACGGCCTCACCCCCCAAGCCATCGCCGCCTCCCACCACCCCGTCCGCATCCCCATGTCCCACGACATCGACTCCCTCAACGTGGGCGCCGCCGCCGCCGTAGCCTTCTACGCCATCACCACCACCCCCTGACTCCCCACCCCCACAGGAAGTCGACCACCCCGACTCCCTACGCAACGCCGTCAACCCCCCAGCACCCAGCGCCGACCCACCCGACTTCCCACACCCACCCCAAGCGACGCCCCCCACCCCGCACCCCGCGCGCAGCCCCACAGCCCGGCCACACTCCCGTCCCTTGCGCAGGAAGTCGGCCGCCCCGACTTCCTGTGCTCGCCATCAATCCCCCCGCGTCCCCCTGTGCGCGCTCTCGTGCCTCCGCGCTGGGAGTCGACTGCGCCGACTTCCAGCGCTCGCCGCACGGCGTCCCCAGCCGATGTGCCCTCGCTCCGCGTGGCGGCCCATCAGCTGTCTTGCGGCCTGGCCGCGCTTCGCCGGTTGCGCTGGAAGTCGGCCAGCCCGGCCTTCTGCGCAAGGCGATCAGCCCCGCATCCCTCCTGCGCGCGTGCGCCGCGCGCTCCTCCGCATAGGAAGTCGGCCCAGCCGACTTCCAGTGCTCGCCCCGAGCGAGGCCTCACCTCACACCCCGTGCGCGCAGCCCCGTAGCCCGGCCACGCTTCCGCCCCTTGCGCAGGAAGTCGGCCGCCCCGACTTCCTGTGCTCGCCATCAATCCCCCCGCGTCCCCCTGTGCGCGCTCTCGTGCCTCCGCGCTGGGAGTCGACTGCGCCGACTTCCAGCGCTCGCCGCACGGCGTCCCCAGCCGATGTGCCCTCGCTCCGCGTGGCGGCCCATCAGCTGTCTTGCGGCCTGGCCGCGCTTCGCCGGTTGCGCAGGAAGTCGGCCCACCCGACTTCCAGTGCGCGCCCCGAGCGACGCCCCACCTCACACCCTGTGCGCGCGGCCCACAGCGCGGCCACATTCCCGCCGCTTGCGCTGGAAGTCGGCCGGCCCGACTTCCTGCGTTCGCCGTGAGTCTCCCCGCATCCTCCGCAGGGCAGCTGCCACCCCTCCTGCGGCCGACGGCACGCCGGCCCGCCGTCGCGTCGCTTTGCTCGCCTCCCGGGCAGCCCGCGGCGATGTCACCCTCGTGTGCCGGCCGGCCGCATCTCGCCGCGTTTCCTGCGCAGCAGGGTGGTCGTGCGGGTTCGCGTCGGCGGGGTGTGTGCGGGGGAAATCGATTCCGCTGAGGTCGGGTCAGCCGGTGGGGGCCGTGGGTGGGGCCGGGGCGGCGGCGGGGGGTGGGGTGCCGCCGGAGGCGCCGGCGCCGGGCCAGGATTCGTCGAGGGTGCCGTCGGGGCGGACGGCGTAGCGGGTGGAGGTGGTGGCGCCGGTGGCGGGGACGCGTTCCTCGCGGACGACGGTGCCGCCGTCGAGGCGCCAGGTGGGGGCGGCCTGCGGGTCCGCGGCGGAGGTGCGGGAGGCTGCGGCGACCGGGGTGTTGTCGGCCGCGAAGGTGTACATCTGCACGAGGTCGACCGGCACCGAGCCCTCGGTGCGCCGCAGGACGACGATCGAGGCCGGCGCCCCCCGGAAGCGGGCCGGGAGCACCGCGCTGAGCGAGACCTGCGGTCCGGCCCCGGCCGAGTGTCCCTCGCGCAGGGTGATGCCGGGCCCGCCGGTGCCGTCCGGGTAGGTGCGGTTGGGCCAGTCCACCGCGGGCCCCGGTCCCTGGGCCGCCGCGAGCGAGGAGTCCGCGGGCGGGACGCTGCGCGCCGCCGCCGGTACGGGCGTGCCGCTGGACTGCGGCGCCACGTCCGCCGAACCTCCGACCGCGGGAGAGGAGGTCGCGGGCGCCCGGTGCCCCTGGTTGCCGCGCTCCTCGCACCCCTGGGCGGCCGCGATCGCCAGGGCGACCCCGAGCGTGACGGTGACGAAGACCACCAGCCGCTGCCGCAGCAGCCGCTGCCGGGCGTTGCCGGGCGGGCGCCCGCCGGGCCGTCCGGGCGGGGGGGTGTGCGGCCGCGGGGGCCGCAGCGGCCGGGTGACGGGTGTCGGCTCGGGCCGGGGGAGCGGGGCGCGGGCGGGCCGTCGCGCGGCCGCACCGGAGGCGGCCCGCGCCGCGGCCTGCGGCTCGGGGGAGCGCCCTGGCCCGGGCACCCCGTGGGCGGGGGCGGCCGGAGCGGCGGCGGCACCCGAGGCGGTGGCCCCCCGCCCGGCCCGCACGGCGCGCCCCCCGGAGGGCGCCAACGCCGCACCGCGCGCCGCCAGTTCGCTGAGCCGCTCGTGCAGCGCGGCCGCGCCGGGCCGCTCGGCGGGCTCCTTGGCCAGGCAGGCCCGGATCAGCGGCGCGAGCTGCGGCGGTACGGCCGACAGGTCGGGCTCCTCGTGGACAACCCGGTACAGCATGACCTCCGAGGAGGCGCCGGAGCCGAACGGCGTGTCCCCGGTGAGCGCGTAGGCGAGCGTCGCCCCGAAGGCGAAGACGTCGGTGGCCGGGGTGACGGCCGCGCCGCGCACCTGTTCGGGCGCGAG
Organism: Kitasatospora sp. NPDC051170; assembly: GCF_044455705.1. Classification (NCBI taxonomy): domain Bacteria; kingdom Bacillati; phylum Actinomycetota; class Actinomycetes; order Kitasatosporales; family Streptomycetaceae; genus Kitasatospora; species Kitasatospora sp. NPDC051170. The sequence continues at coordinate 229,553 of NZ_JBITFA010000010.1, forward strand.
GAAGCCGGGGGAGCCGACGGCGGTGCCGACGTGCGTGAGCGTGCTGGCGCCGCGCGACCACGCGATGCCGAAGTCGATGATCCTGGGGCCGCGCGGCGACAGCAGGATGTTGGAGGGCTTGAGGTCCCGGTGGACGACCCCGGCCTCGTGCACCTTGACGAGCCCGTCCGCGAGCGCGGCCCCGATCCGGGCGGCCTCGGGCCAGGCCATCGGGCCGTCGTCGCCGACCCGCTTGTAGAGGGAGGGCCCGGGCACGTACGCGGTGGCCAGCCAGGGCCGCTCGGCCTCGATGTCGGAGCCGACGACGCGCGCGGTGCACGCACCGCGGATGCGGGAGGCGGCGGCGATCTCGCGCGCGAAGCGGGTGCGGAACTCCTGGTCCTCGGCGAGCTCGGCGCGGATCAGCTTGAGGGCGACGCGCTGCCCCTTGCGGTCGGAGCCGAGGTAGACGACGCCCATGCCGCCGGCGCCCAGTCTCCGGTGCAGTCGGTACGGCCCGACGATGCGGGGGTCCTCACGCCTCAGCCGCATCATCGCCATGTTCCCGTTCCCCGTCAGCCCGTGGTTGAGGCCCCGTCGGTTGGGGCATCGTCAGTTCCTGCCTGGCACAGCTTACGGACTGCCCGCTGCGGTGTGCTGATACGCAACACCTGAAGCGGCCGTGCGATTGTCCGATCTTGGGCTGACCCGCAGGTCACAGGGGTGGCCGATCCCGCCTCGGGGTTCCCCCTCAGGGTTCCCTCGGGGGCCGGATCGCGGCTCTCTCCCCCTGCGGTAGTAGGCCCTAAGTACGGCAGTCATCCTCCGGGATGCCCGAGGAACAGTACGACGGCATGACGCTCGAAAGGCCCCTTGACCAATAGCGTTGTCCTCAGCGGTGGACGGGGAGCTCGTCCCCCGAGGTAAGCCGTCCACCGCGCCAACTCGACCGGATCAGGAGCAGGGCCAATGGCACCGCAGGTCACGGGATCTCCGCGCCGCCGCCGCCCAGCCTTCGTCCAGTCCCGGTCCACCGAGCAGCGGACGCGGCACCCCGCCGTGGCGCTGGCCATGGCCCTGCCGTGCGCCGTGCTGCTGGTGATCCTCTTCGGTGGTTGGGAGCAGATGGCGAACCAGGCCCAGGCCGTCGTCGACCTGCTCGGCCGCTGAGACACCCGGCCCTCAGGGGCCGGCCACAGAACGGGCACGGATCCCCTGGGGACGGGGATCGGTGTCGCCGGGGAGAGCCGCGGCCGCGATGACACGCGGACGGGCGAGAGCGGTGCGCAGAGCGCCCCGGCAGGCGGAGACGCCGCGTACGGACGTCGGTGAGGGCGACCGTACGCGGCTTCTCCTTTTTCCGGATCCACGGGGAAGCCGAAAAGGCCGGAGCCGCGATCCTCACGGATCGCGGCCCCGGCCGTCACTGTGCGCGATACTGGGATTGAACCAGTGACCCCTACCGTGTCAAGGTAGTGCTCTCCCGCTGAGCTAATCGCGCCTGGTAAGGCGTTCCTGCAACGGACTCCATGGAGTCCGACGTGCGCGATACTGGGATTGAACCAGTGACCCCTACCGTGTCAAGGTAGTGCTCTCCCGCTGAGCTAATCGCGCCTGGTAAGGCGTTCCTGCAACGGACCCCGTGGAGTCCGACGTGCGCGATACTGGGATTGAACCAGTGACCCCTACCGTGTCAAGGTAGTGCTCTCCCGCTGAGCTAATCGCGCGGGGAGGTCTCCCGGCGGAACCGGGCGATCCTCTTGGAGGTGGAGACGGGATTTGAACCCGTGTACACGGCTTTGCAGGCCGTTGCCTCGCCTCTCGGCCACTCCACCAGGCAACACTCGAAGAACGATCTTACACTGTTCTCCATCGAGCGGACGACGAGATTCGAACTCGCGACCCTCACCTTGGCAAGGTGATGCTCTACCAACTGAGCTACGTCCGCCTGTCTCCCGGGGATCTTCACCGCTTTTTCTCGGCTGCGCTCCCTGGCGACGTGTTGAACTCTAGCGGATTCCCGGGCCAGCTAAAAATCCGTTCCCGCAGCGTGCCGAGGGGATGCCCTCCGCGTGCCGTCGCGTCAGCCCCGGCGAGGGGCCACCGGCCGCCACCTGCACCGCTCACGGACGATCACCCGCAGGCCACCCGGCGCACACCCGCGCGACGCCCGCGCCTGCTCACGCCCCCGGCCCCGGCGGGCGCCCCCGACCTACACTTCAGGCACCGCCCTCAGCACCACCGCGCAGGAGAACCGTGTCCGGCCCGATCGACCCCCGCACCCCCCTCGCCCGCTTCGGCGGCCGCCTGGCCACCGGGCTGCGCGACGTCACCTCGGACCCGGCCGCCCTGGACTCCGCCGGCCACTGGGCCGTCGCGTACGACTTCGAGGGCCGCCTCACCTGCGCCCGCTTCGAACAGGTGCGCCCCGCCCCCGCCCCGCCCTCCGGCGCCGGCTGGCAGGGCCCGGCCGCCGGCGACTGGCACAGCTCCCTGGACCGCGCCGCCTACACCGCGGGCGTACGCCGCATCCGCGAGCACATAGCCGCCGGCGAGGTCTACCAGGCCAACCTCTGCCGCGTCCTGTCCGCGCCGCTGCCCGACCCCGCGCGCACCGACATCGACGCCCTCACGGGCCTGCTCGCCCGCGGCAACCCCGCCCCGTACGCCGGCACGATCCGGCTGCCCGACCACGGCGTCGAGATCGCCACCGCCTCGCCCGAGCTCTACCTGCGCCGCAGCGGACGTACCGTCTCCTCCGGCCCGATCAAGGGCACCGGCCGGACGGAGCACGACCTCCTCGACAAGGACCACGCCGAGAACGTGATGATCGTCGACCTGGTCCGCAACGACCTCGGCCGCGTCTGCGACACCGGCAGCGTCACCGTCCCCGACCTGTGCGTGGTCGAGAAGCACCCCGGCCTGGTCCACCTCGTCTCCACCGTCGAGGGCACCCTGCGCGAGAGCGCCGGCTGGCCCGAGCTCCTCGCCGCCACCTTCCCGCCCGGCTCCGTCACCGGCGCCCCCAAGTCCAGCGCCCTGCGGATCATCGAGGCCCTGGAGACGGCCCCCCGAGGCCCCTACTGCGGCGCGATCGGCTGGGTCGACGCCGACCGCGGCGAGGCCGAACTCGCCGTCGGCATCCGCACGTTCTGGATCGACCGGCAGGATCGCGGCGCCCCCGTCCTGCGCTTCGGCACCGGCGCCGGCATCACCTGGGGCTCCGACCCCGAACGCGAATGGGACGAGACGGAACTCAAGGCCGCCCGCCTCGTCGCGATAGCGTCGGGCGGCCACACCCCCGACGCCTCCTGACACCCCCCGACACCCCCTGAAACCCTCTGATCCTGACACCCCCGATGAGGAGCAGCGCCCGATGCACCACCCCACCACGAGCTGGGTCAACGGAGCGCTCGTCGACTCCGCCCGGGCCGCCGTCTCCGTCCTCGACCACGGACTCACCACCGGCGACGGCGTCTTCGAGACCATGAAGGTCGTCGACGGCCGCACCTTCGCCCTCACCCGCCACCTCGACCGGCTCACCCGCTCCGCCCGGGGCCTCGGCCTGCCCGACCCCGACCACGACCTGGTCCGCGAAGCCTGCGCCCAGGTCCTCGCCGCCGACCCCGTCCCGCTCGGCCGCCTGCGGGTCACCTACACCGGCGGCGTCTCCCCGCTCGGCTCCGAACGCGGCACCGCCGGCCCCACCCTGGTCGCCGCCCTCGGCGCCATCACCCGCCGCCCCGACGAGACGGCCGTCGCCGTCGTCCCCTGGCGCCGCAACGAACACAGCGCCGTCGCCGGCCTCAAGACCACCTCGTACGCCGAGAACGTCGTCGCCCTCGCCGCCGCCCACCGCGCCGGCGCCTCCGAGGCCCTGTTCGCCAACACCGCAGGCCGCCTCTGCGAGGGCACCGGCTCCAACGTCTTCCTCGTCCTCGGCGGCCGCCTGCTCACCCCGCCGCTCGCCTCCGGCTGCCTCGCCGGCATCACCCGGCAGCTCGTCCTCGACTGGTGCGGCGCCGAGGAGGCCGACCTCCCGCTCGACGCCCTCCGGGACGCCGAGGAGATCTTCCTGACCTCCAGCACCCGCGACGTCCAGGCCGTCACCCGCGTCGACGACCGCGAACTCCCCGGCACCGGCCCCGTCACCGCCAAGGCCATGGCCGTCTTCGCCGAGCGCAGCGGCGACGACCTCGACCCGTGAGCGCCCGAGCGGCCCGGGCCCGGGGGCGCAGCCAACGGTTCTAACCTCCCCGACGAGGGGAAGGGGCCCTCACATGACCACCACGCTGCGCCCCGAGGGCCCCGAGACACCCACCGCGGCCGGAGGCCGCACCAGACGCTGGCGGATACTCTCGAACGGCCGCCAGGTCGGCGCACTGCGCACCACCGCGGATCCGCAGGGGCGTCAACTCTGGGGCAGGATATCCGAGTTGGAGATCACCGAAGGCCGCGGCCGGGGGCGCGGAACCTTCGGAGCCCTGGCCGCCGAGGAGATCCTGCGCAGCTGGGGCTGCCTCCGGATCGACGTCAGCGTCCCCGCCGCGGCCGAGGCGGCCCGGGGCCTCGCCGCGGCTCTCGGCTACACCGAGCGCACCCTCGGCATGGCCAAGCGACTGGCCGGCCTCCCCGCCCTGCCGCACGGGCTGGAGGCGCGCCCGTTCGACCCCGCCGACCTCGACGACTGGTTCGCCCTCTCCACCGAGCGCTACCACCAGGCACTCGTCGAGTCGGGCCTCACCGAGGAGCAGGCCCGCACCAGGACCTGCGCCGTCGACCCGGCCGTGCAGAGCATCGGGAACCCCGGCGTCGTCCTGCGCCGGCTCCACGCCGCCGACGGCACGGAGGGCATGGACGGCCCCTACGGCTCGCTCTGGCTCCAGCTGCGCCTGCGCGACCTGCCCGACGGCGAACCGCTCGCCTGGGTGATGGGCGTGGAGGTGTCCCCGCCCCACCGGGGCCGGGGACACGGACGCACGCTGATGCTCCTCGCCGAACGCGAGTGCCTGGCCGCCGGCGTCCACAACCTCGGGCTCAACGTCTTCTCCCGCAACGAGGTCGCCGTCCGGCTCTACCGGTCGCTGGGCTACACGGTGACCGAGCGCCTCTACGGCAAACCTCTCTGACGGCCGGTCAAGAAGCCCTGGCCGCCTCGACGATGGCCACGATCCGCTCCCGCAGACCCTCCTGGCTCTGCCCGCCGTCCAGCCGCTGCCCGCCGATCACGTACGTGGGCGTGCCCGTGACCCCGATCGCCCTGGCCTCCGCCTGGTCGGCGTCCACGGTCAGCATGTGCCGCCCGTCGATCAGCGCGGTGTCCACCTCCTCGGCGTCCACCCCGACCTCCCGGGCCACGTCCAGCAGCACCTTCTGCCCGCCCTTGCCCAGCTCCTCGGTCCGCAGCAGCAGCGCCTCGACGAACGGCCACCCGAGCCCCTGCGCGAACGCCTCCTCGGCTGCCTCGGCGGCGGCGTAGGCGTGCTTGTGCTTCTCCAGCGGGAAGTGCCGCAGCTCCACGGACAGCGCGTCGCCGTACTGCTCGCGCAGCGCCCGTACGTCGTCCAGGGCGGTGCGGCAGTCCGGGCACTGGAGGTCGCACCAGAACTCGAGGCGGGGGAGGGAACCATCGATCATCCCCCCAGTGTTCCATCAATGGGCACCTCGACCAGCCACAGGAGGCACCGATGACCAGGACCACCGGACGCGGACGCGAAGGGGTGCGCCCGTGCTGACGGCGGCGATCAGCTTCGTGCTCACGGCGGGCGGGGTGGCCGTCGCCGGTCTGCGGGCCTGGCGCCGGCGCTTCCTCTCGGCGACCCGCTGGTTCGCCGTCGCCCTGCTGCCGGCCGGGCTCTACCTGACGGGCCTGTTCCCGCTGGCCACCACGATCGGCCGCGAGTTCGGGCACTGGGCCGCCAAGCTGGTGTTCGACCCCCGGGTGTGGACGGGCGTCGCGCTGCTCGGCGTCTCCGCCGTCCTGCTGGTGACCACCCGCTGGGTCGGCCGCCGCGGCGAGGTCGAGCAGGCCCCGGACCGCCCGGCCGCCGCCGGCCCGGCCCCCGAGCGCCCCGCGGTCACGCCCGCCCCGCCGAAACCGAAGCCCGGGAAGCGGTCGGGCAAGCGCGACGACGGCCTCGGCGGCGACTTCGACGACATCGAGGAGATCCTCCGCAAGCGCGGAATCTGAACCCGTGAACGCGCGGGCTCAGGCCGGCCTAGACGGAGGGAACGGCCTCCGCCGAGCGCTGGCGCGCCCGGTACGCGGCCACGTGCAGCCGGTTCCCGCAGGTCCGGCTGTCGCAGTAGCGCCGGGAGCGGTTGCGCGAGAGGTCGACGAAGACCCGGGCGCAGTCCGGCGCCTCGCAGCGCCGCAGCCGCTCCCGCTCGCCCGCCATGAGGATGAAGACCAGCGCCATGGCCAGCTCGGCCGCCAGGTGGTCGCCGATCGCGGCGTGCGGCGCGAAGTAGTGGACGTGCCATCCGTGGTGGTCGTGGTTGACCAGCCGCGGGGTCGTCCCGGCGTCGGTGACGATCGCGTTGACCAGCTCGGCGGCGTCCTCCGTGGACTCCGTCGCGAACACCTCGCGCAGCCGGGTGCGCAGCTCGTGCACCCGGTGCAGGTCGTGCTCGGTCAGCGAGTCGATCTCGCTGACCTCGTTGCGGATCACGAAGCCGTCCAGCGCGGCGACGTCCGGCAGCTTCTCGTCGCCGCACACCTCGGGTGCGGTGTTGAGCAGGTCGACGAGGATGCTCAGAGCGCACTCGGTGTCGTGGGTGATCAGCACGGTGGGGGCTCCTCGCGCAGGGGGACTCGTGGTACCCCGCGGTCACGGTTAACCCAAGACCATACCCGGCGCCGCCGGGGATGGGTGGCGCGTTCGTTCGAAGGCGTGTACGGATTCCGCCAGAGCCCCCCAAACCGGGCGCACGCCCCCCGCGCGCCTCGGCGCACCCTTCGCACACTCCCCTTCGCGCACCCCTCTTCGCAACGCCCTCCGGAGAACACGACGGCGCCCGGCACCGGAACCGGCCACCCGTACGGATGACCGGCTCCGGCGCCGGGCGCCTGCGGTGTCACCGGCCCGCCCCGGTGGGAGCGGGCCGCTCACCGACCCCGAGGCCGCGTCGTGCGCGGCTTGGTCCGCTGCCGTGCCCCCGAGTAGGACGGCAGTGATGGCGGCAGGGAGTGCGCCCCGCCGACAGCGGGGCAGACCGCCCTCCGGTCGGAATCAGCTTTCGGCGAGGATGTGGGACAGCTCCCGGTCGAGGTCGAAGTGGCGGTGTTCGGTGCCGGGGGGCACCGCGGCGTCCGTCCGCTTGAGGAAGGACTCAAGCGCCCGCGCCGGGGCCTCCAGCAAGGCTTCTCCTTCCGGAGAGCTCAGCGCGATGCAGACCACCCCTTGCCCGTGGCTGCGCGACGGCCACACCCGGACGTCGCCGGTACCGGTGGGTCGGTGCAGCCCCTCCGCGAGGAGATCTCGGGCGAACACCCACTCCACGGTCTCGTCGGCGCCCGTGTGGAACGTGGCGTGCACGGCATAGGGGTCGGCGGTGTCGTAGCGCAGGCCCGCGGGGACGGGCAGTGAGGACTCGCTGGACACGATGAGGCGCAGGTGCAGCTCGCAGCTGACCGTGGTGTTCATAAGCGCCATGGCCTTTCGCTCAGTGTGCGCTCGGGGAATCGCACGTCGGCGAACGGACCATCCCACCCCCAAGACCGATGTAAACCCCTCTGTCCCGATTCGGGCGCGAGTCGTACCCCTTACGGCGCATTGCGGAATCGCCCCGCGGCGCGAGGGCCGGGCATTAGCGGGACGCTTCTCGGTACGTTTCCCGGTACGACTGTGCGAAACGACAAGACGGCCGGGAACACGAGATCGGGTGACACCGCAGGGCCGGACGGCGCGCCTCCGGACGTCGGGCGGCCCCGTGGGCGGGCCCCGCGCCGGGGCCGCCGGCCCCCGGGGTGGTCGGACCACCCCTCGGGATGCGGTAATGTTTTCCCTGCACCCGGGCGATTAGCTCAGCGGGAGAGCACTTCGTTCACACCGAAGGGGTCACTGGTTCGATCCCAGTATCGCCCACCGGAATGCATTGTGATATGTGAGGCCCAGTCGATTATCGGCTGGGCCTCACGTGTATTTCCGGGAATCCCCCGGAGATCGCCGGGAGATCACCCGTTAATCAGGCTGAGGATCAGTCAGCAACCCGGCGGAGCGCGAGTTCTGCGGAAGCGTCGGCCGTCCCCGGAAGGGACGAGTTGTACGACCGGCTCGCAATGGTGCTACAGTTCTTCTCGTTGCCCGGGCGATTAGCTCAGCGGGAGAGCACTTCGTTCACACCGAAGGGGTCACTGGTTCGATCCCAGTATCGCCCACCGGACAGCACGCGGGCCCTGATCCGAAAAGGATCAGGGCCCGCTGCACGTCCCGGGCCGACCGGTCGCAACGCCGCCTACGCCGCCGCCTCGCAACCGTGCTCCGGCTCCATCCGGCGGCCGCAGCCGCACCGCGCCGGCCGCAACGGCCAGGACAGGTCCACCCGCTCCGGCGTCCCCGACCGGTCGAACCACCGCTGCAACCCCCGCGCCTGCGCCGCGTGCCACACCGCCTGCCGCAGATGCAGCTCCGCCGCCGACAACCCGCCCAGCGCCGCCGGATAGCGGGCGCCTATCCGCCGCGTCAGCGTCAGCGCCGCCGTCGCGTCCGCCGCCGCGTCATGAGCACCGGTCAGCTCCACCTCGTAGTGCGCACACAGGTCCGTCAACGTCCGACGGCCCTTGCGGTAGCGGTCCACGTGCTTGTCCAGCACCCGTGGATCGAGTATCACCAGCGGCGCCGGCCCCAGGGCCTCCGCCAGCGTCACCCCGAGATGACGGCGCAACTCCCGGTCCAGCAGCGTCAGATCGTACGGCGCGTTCATCACCACCACCGGACGCCCCGACCGCGCCTGCGCCGCCAGCGCCCGCGCGACCTCGGCCACCACCGAACGGGCCGGGCGGCCGTGCGCCCGCACCCGCTCGTCGCTGATGCCGTGCACCGCACGGGCGCCGTCGGGGATCGGCACGCCCGGATCGGCGAGCCAGGTGGTGCCCTGCACCGATGCACCCGGGGCGAGTTGGACGACCAGGGCGGCCGAGACGATCCGATCGGACTCCACGTCCACGCCGGTGGTCTCGGTGTCGAAGGAGGCGAGTGGGCCGGTGTACCAGATCTGCTGCATGACTGCCCCTCAGGCGAGCGTTCCGCGCCCGGTTGATACCCGCTTCTGACACCCGTTCAACCGTTTGGCCCAGGCCCGACCGGGGATCCTCACGGAGGGTGTCCCGCCCGAGCCCGGGCGGGCCCGGAGCCGGGGGAGGCCACGGGGCCATGGCACTGACCCAGCCGCAGCCCGAAGGGGCGGCGGCGGACGCACACCGAGGAAACCTGGCCGTCACCGCCTGCATGGAGACCCTGCAGGTCGGCTACCTGCACGCCGTCGCCGCCGCGGCCGGCTGCTCGCTCTCCCAGCCCTTCCCGGACAACGGCATCGACTGGCACGTCAGCCACGGCTCCCGCGACCACGAGGTCGACGACGAGGTCACCGTCAAGATCCAGCTCAAGGCCACCCAGCAGATCGCCGCCCCACCGCCCGGGCCCCACTTCAGCTTCACCCTCGACAACGAGCACCTGCGCAAACTCGCCCGCACCCGCGTCGCCGTCCCCCGCCTCCTGGTCGTCATGCTGCTCCCCAGCCGCGTCGACCAGTGGCTCGACGCCCGGCCCGACGCACTGGAACTGAGGCACTGCTGCTACTGGACCAACCTCGCCGGCCACCCCGTCACCGGCCGCCGGCGCACCAACGTCCGGGTCCCCACCGACCAGGTCTTCGACGACCGCGCGCTCTGCGACATCATGGCCCGGGTCGGCGCGGGCGGAAGCCCGTGACCGCCCGGCCCCGGCAGCGAGGAATCACCCCCATGACTGCGCCGCACGGACCGGGCGAGACCGCCCGCCCCCTGCCCGACCCGGCCACCGTCGACCCCGCGGTGCTCGCCACCCTGCTCGCCCGGTACGGCTGGATCCGCCGCGGAGGCCCCGCCGCCCGCTACGGCCGCTGGACCCCGCCCGACCAGGAACCGGGCACCAGCCTCCTCGTCCCCGCCGCAGACGGCTTCGACGACGCCGTCGAACTCCTCACCGACGCCGTCACCACCCTCTCCCGCTCCCGCACCCCCTCCGCCCGCTCCATCCTCCTCGCCCTCGCCCTCCCCGGCGACGAACTGCGCTGGCACCGCGACCTGCCCGGCCCCGCCGAGGCCACCGGCTGGGACGACGCCGAACGCCTCCAGCGGGCCGCCCGCACCATGCTCGCCGCCGCAGCCAAGGCCGGCCGCACCCGCGCCGCCTACTTCGGCGCCCGGCTCGACGGACCCGCCGGCGAGTACCTCGACCGCGTCCTCGTCGTCGAACAGGGCCCCGCCCTCACCGCCTACACCCCCGCCCCCGAGGGCCGCACCGCCGTCACCACCCTCGTCCGCGCCCTCGAGGCGCTGCGCGACGCCGTCGACTACCGCCGGGTCAGCGGGGGACTCGACGCCTTCGAGAACGCCGTCCAGGCCGGCGTCAGCCGGGAACTCGTCCAGTCCGTCGAGGAACTCGTCCGCGGCACCACCGGCGCCCGGCTCACCGTCGCCTGGTCCGCCGCCACCGGGACACCCGGCGGCTTCGGCGACCGCCGCATCGTCCTCGACTTCTCACCCGGCGACCTGCCCGCCCTCGCCGAGGCGTCCGACCTCCTGGAGAGCCTCGAACCCGCCGTACCCGTCACCGTCACGGGCCTCGTCGTCCGCCTCAAGCGCGCCGACCCCGCCGGGCCCGGCTCCGTACGGCTGCGGGTGCTCTCCGGCGCCGACGTCCGCGAACTCAAGATCCGCCTGCCCGACCCCGACTACCGGCTCGCCGCCGAGGCCCACCTCGCCGGCCTGCCCGTCCGCCTCTCCGGCCGCCTCGAACCCCACGGCGGCTTCCGCCGGCTCGGCCGGCCCCACGGACTCGAACCGTGCGGGTGGGAGGAGGGCGGCTGGGGGGAAGGCGACCGCGAACAGCTGCTCAAGGGTCTCCAGGAAGGAACGGAGGAGACGTAGCGGAGGTGTAGGGGACGCAGGTGCGCAGCGCAGGCGGTGCTCTCGGTACCATCGTCACGCGCAGCGCTGTGCTGCGTCTCGATCCAGCACGTCAGGAGAGACCGGTGACGGACGTCCGGGTAATCATCAGCCGCGAACCCGATCGGGAAGAGCGCGTGGTGACGACGGGCACTACGGCCGCCGACCTCTTCGCCGACGACCGCTCGATCATCGCCGCCCGCGTCGCCGGCCAGCTCAAGGACCTCGCCTACGCCGTCCAGGACGGCGACGAGGTCGAGCCCGTCGAGATCGGCAGCAAGGACGGCCTCGACATCCTGCGCCACTCCACCGCGCACGTCATGGCCCAGGCCGTCCAGCAGCTCTACCCCGAGGCCAAGCTCGGCATCGGCCCGCCGGTCAAGGACGGCTTCTACTACGACTTCGACGTCGAGAAGCCCTTCCACCCCGATGACCTCAAGGCCATCGAGAAGCGCATGCAGGAGATCATCAAGCGCGGGCAGAAGTTCTCCCGCCGCGTGGTCACCGACGAGGCCGCCGCCGAGGAACTCGCCGCCGAGCCGTACAAGCTCGAGCTGATCGGCCTCAAGGGCTCCGCCGCCACCGCCGGCGAAGGCGCCGACGTCGAGGTCGGCGGCGCCGAGCTCACCATCTACGACAACCTGGACGCCAAGACCGGCGAGCAGTGCTGGGGCGACCTCTGCCGAGGCCCCCACCTGCCCAGCACCCGGCACATCCCGGCGTTCAAGCTCATGCGCAACGCGTCCGCCTACTGGCGCGGCAGCGAGAAGAACCCGCAGTTGCAGCGCATCTACGGCACCGCCTGGCCCAGCAAGGACGAGCTCAAGGCCCACCTGGACTTCCTCGTCGAGGCCGAGAAGCGCGACCACCGCAAGCTCGGCAACGAGCTCGACCTCTTCTCCATCCCCGAGGAGATCGGCTCCGGCCTCGCCGTCTTCCACCCCAAGGGCGGCATCATCCGCCGCGCCATGGAGGACTACTCGCGCAAGCGGCACGAGGAAGAGGGCTACGAGTTCGTCTACACCCCGCACGCCACCAAGGGGAAGCTCTTCGAGAAGAGCGGCCACCTCGACTGGTACGCGGACGGTATGTACCCGCCCATGCAGCTCGACGAGGGCGTGGACTACTACCTCAAGCCGATGAACTGCCCGATGCACAACCTGATCTTCGACGCGCGCGGCCGCTCGTACCGTGAACTGCCGCTGCGCCTCTTCGAGTTCGGGACGGTGTACCGGTACGAGAAGTCGGGCGTCGTGCACGGCCTGACCCGTGCGCGTGGCTTCACGCAGGACGACGCGCACATCTACTGCACCCGCGAGCAGATGGCGGAGGAGCTCGACTCCACGCTGACCTTCGTGCTCAACCTCCTTCGGGACTACGGTCTGACGGACTTCTACCTGGAGCTGTCGACCAAGGACCCGGAGAAGTTCGTCGGCTCGGATGAGGCGTGGGAGGAGGCCACCCGCGTTCTGGCGGCGGTGGCCGAGAAGCAGGGTCTGCCGCTGGTGCCGGACCCGGGTGGCGCGGCCTTCTACGGGCCGAAGATCTCGGTGCAGGCGCGGGACGCCATCGGCCGGACCTGGCAGATGAGCACCATCCAGCTCGACTTCAACCTGCCCGAGCGTTTCGATCTTGAGTACACCGCTGCGGACGGCTCGCGTCAGCGGCCGGTCATGATCCACCGGGCGCTGTTCGGCAGCATCGAGCGCTTCTTCGCGGTGCTGCTGGAGCACTACGCCGGTGCCATGCCGCCGTGGCTGGCCCCGGTCACCGTGACCGGCATCCCGATCACCGACGAGCACGTGCCGTACCTGCTGGAGGTCGCGGCCGAGCTCAAGAAGCAGGGGATCCGGGTCGAGGTGGACACCTCGGACGACCGGATGCAGAAGAAGATCAGGAACGCACAGAAGACCAAGGTGCCGTTCATGATCATCGCTGGCAATGACGATGTCGAGGCCGGCGCCGTGTCGTTCCGCTACCGCAACGGTGAGCAGAAGAACGGCGTTCCGGTGGCGGACGCGGTGCAGGAGATCGTCGAGGCCGTGAAGAACCGCGTGCAGGTGTGACGCGGTAGTCGGACGATCACGTGCGGGGCAGGCTCTTGATGAGTCTGCCCCGCAGGGCTTTGCGAGCCCGGTCGGGCGAATATGCTGATCAGCATGACGACTGAGCCGGAACTGCAGCGGGGCGTCGGGGAGCCGGACGGCTTCCGCCGCCTGTGGACGCCCCATCGGATGGCGTACATCCAGGGTGAGAACAAGCCCACCGGCCCGGCTCCGGACGACGGTTGCCCGTTCTGCTCGATCCCGTCGCTGAGCGACGAGGACGGGCTGGTCGTCGCGCGCGGGTCCTCGGTGTTCGCGGTGCTGAACCTGTACCCGTACAACGGCGGGCACCTGATGGTGGTCCCGTACCGGCACGTCGCGGACTACACGGAGCTGGACGCCGCCGAGACGGCGGAGCTGGCCGACTTCACCAAGAAGGCGATGACCGCGCTGCGTGCGGCCTCCGGGGCGCACGGGTTCAACATCGGGATGAACCAGGGCGCGGCGGCGGGGGCCGGGATCGCGGCGCACCTGCACCAGCACGTGGTGCCGCGCTGGGGCGGGGACACCAACTTCATGCCGGTGGTCGGCCACACCAAGGTGCTGCCGCAGCTGCTGGCGGACACCCGCAAGATGCTGGCCGAGGTCTGGCCGCAGGGCTGAGACGTGACAAGAGGGGCCCGCCACCGGGGAATTCGGTGGCGGGCCCCTCTTGTACGCCCTAGTTCGCGTTGTAGACGTCGGCCTCGTAGGGGCGGGTGCCCTGGGCCTCGGACTTGATGATCGAGGTGCGGGTCTTGAAGAAGCGGTCCGCGTCGAGGTCGTGCTCCTCGAGGAACTCGAGGGTGGCCGCGTGGACGGCGTTGAGCACGGGGACGGAGGCGTTGGTCGCGTTGTCGATCATCGTGCGGCTGTCCCAGGCCCGGCCGACCCAGGCGTGGCGCAGGCCGAAGGGCTCGGGCAGGTCGAGGCCGCCGCCGAGCCAGCGGAGGAGGCCGGGGATCTTGTGGAAGGGGGCGCGGACGGCCTGGCGGACGACCTCGTCGTTGTCGATCAGGGGGAGCTTGACCGTGCGTTCCTCCCAGAACTTCACGGTCTTGGGGATCTTCTTCTCCTTGTCCTTCGGCTTGTCGAAGAACACGCCCTTGACCGGGCCGAGCGCGTAGCCGGCGACGGAGATGGTGAGGACGTTGGCGAGGAGGGTGACGGTGACGGTGAAGGTGAGGACCAACTTGCCGTCGTGGGTGATGAACTGGGTGGCGATGTAGTGCCGGGGGCCGCCGGGGAAGGTCTGCTTGTCGGCGATGCTCTGGACGGCGAAGTCGCGCATCCGCTCGCCGTCCATGTCGGCGCTGCCGGGGCGGCTGATCTCGTCGGCGCCGTCGCTGATGTCGTAGACGACCCACTGCTTGATGGCGACGTTGGGGATGCCGCTGTTGGCGACGTGGCTGACGCCGAGGCCCTTGAGGTGGGTGGAGATGCGGCGGACGAGGTCCCAGGGGTGGAAGGCGCGGAAGTCGACGTGGCCCTCGGCGGGGTGGAGGGTGTCGGCGAGGCGCCATTCGCCCCAGCGGCGGCCGGCCCCGAGGATGCCCTTGGGGACGGCGTAGTGCTGGATGTTGGTCTCCTGCTCGGCCTCGAGGCGGCCGAGGCTGTCGCGCAGTTCGTTGGCCTTCTTGTCGAGGTCGTCGCGGGGGACGGCCTTGGCCACGGTGGCGGCGACGGCACTGCCTCCGACGAGGTCCTCCCAGCGCCTGCGCAGGTCGACGGCGGAGCGGTCGACGATGCGGCGGGCGAGGTACCAGCCGATGACGGGCGCGAGCATGGTGATGCGCAGGTAGAACCCGAGGAGGCCGTCGGCCGGGGGGCGCAGCGCGAGGACGACGGCGAGGAGTGCGGCGGCGATGAGGGCGAAGGCGCCGTAGGTGTCGGCGCCGCGCCGGCTGTCGCGCTTGAGCCAGGCGCGCAGTTGGAAGGCGCCGAGCCAGACGAGGGTGCCGGGGAGGAAGAGCAGGGCGGTGAGGACGGTGACGCCGCTGAGTTTCCGGTCGCGGGCGTGGCGCAGTTCCTCGGCCGCGAGGCAGTGTTCGACGATCTGGCGGGTGTCGACGCCGAAGGCGGGGACGAGGGGTTTGCGGCCGCCGCCGATGGTGCGGGCGATGAGGGCCTTGCTGAACGCCTCGCCGACGTTGGGGCGGAAGAGGGCGAAGCGGCCCTTCTTGGCGGTGCCCGAGGCCAGGGCGTCGACGAAGCCGGTGACCTCGCCGTCGCGGTAGGCGGCGGAGGCGAGTGCCAGGCTGACGGCGGTCTGCGGGCCGGTGTCCGTCCGGGGTATCTGCGCACCCGGGGTCATGTCGAGTGTGGTCACGGTGGCGTCCCCTCCTCCCCTTGTCAGCGGCAGGTTACCGTGCCGTGGCACCGGTGCGCCGATGATCGTCTGAAGTGCCGTCAGTGCTGGCTGGATCGGGCCCGGGGCCGGCGGGCCCGAGGGGCATGATGCCCAGGTTCCGGGGGTTCGATACCCGGTGGGCCCGCTGGGCGCGGTGGTGTGGGGGTGGAGGAGGATGGGGGTGTCAGGCGTGGTGGAGACAGGTGGAGACAGGGGAGGCCGTGGTGAAGGATCCGGTGCTGGTTTTCGACGGGGACTGCGCGTTCTGTTCGTCCTGTGTGCGGTGGGGTGAGCGGTATCTGCGGCAGACGCTGGCCTCGGGGGGCTGGGAGGCGGTGCCGTTCCAGTTCGCGGATCTGGCGGAGCTGGACGCGCTGGCGGGTGGCCGGGGGGAGGTGTCGGCGGAGCGGGCCGGGCGCGAGGTGCTGTGGGTGACGCCTTCGGGTGCGGTGTACGGGGGTGCGCAGGCGGTGGCGCGGCTGTTGATGCGTACGGGCGGGGCGTGGGCGTACCTGGGGGCGGTGGCGGCGTTGGCGCCGGTGCGGCCGGTGGCGGCGGTGGTGTACCGCTGGGTGGCGCGGAACCGGCACCGGATGCCGGGGGGTACGGCGGCGTGTGCGCTGCCGCCGCGCAAGCCCCAGTCCGTCCAGTCCGTTTAGCCGTCCAGTCCGGCCAGACTGTTTAGGCCGCACAGCCCGTTGAGGCCGTACAGCCCGGTCAGTCGGTGTAGCGCTCGGCGAGGGCGGCGGGCATGGGTTCGTGGCGCAGGTGGGCGCGGGAGAACTCGGCGGTGCCGTGGGTGAGTGAGCGCAGGTCGACGGGGTAGCGGGCGAGTTCGAGTTCGGGGACCTCGGCGCGCAGCAGGGTGAGGGCGGGGCCGCCGGTCTCGGTGCCGAGGACGCGGCCCCGGCGGGCGGAGAGGTCGCCGAGGACGGCGCCGAGGTAGTCGTCGGGCAGGAGGACGGTGACGGCGGCGACGGGTTCGAGCAGGCGGATGACGGCGTGCCCGGCGGCGTCGCGCAGGGCGAGGGCGGCGGCGGTCTGGAAGGCGCTGTCGGAGGAGTCGACGGAGTGCGCCTTGCCGTCGGTGAGGGTGACGCGGACGTCGACGAGGGGGTGGCCGGTGGCGACGCCCTTGGCGAGTTGGGCGCGGATGCCCTTCTCGACGGAGGGGATGAAGTGCTTGGGGACGGCGCCGCCGACGACGCTCTCCTGGAACTCGAATCCGGAGCCGGCGGGGAGGGGTTCGACCTCGAGTTCGCAGATGGCGTACTGGCCGTGGCCGCCGGACTGTTTGACGAGGCGGCCGTGGCCGGCGGCGGCGGTGCCGAAGGTCTCGCGCAGGGCGACCTTGGGTTCGACGGTGTCGACGTGGACGCCGTGGCGGGTGCGCAGGCGGTCGAGGACGACGTCGGCGTGGGCTTCGCCGGTGCACCAGAGGACGAGCTGGTGGGTGTCGGGGTTCTGTTCGACGCGCAGGGCGGGGTCTTCGGCGGCGAGGCGGGTGAGGGCCTGGGAGAGCTTGTCGTCGTCGGCCTTGCTGTGGGCTTCGACGGCGACGGGGAGCAGCGGTTCGGGGAGGGTCCAGCCGTCGAGGTCGACGGGGTGGCCGGGGTCGTGGACGGTGTCGCCGGCGCGGGCGGTGGTGAGTTTGGCGGCGCAGACGAGGTCGCCGGCGACGGCGTGGGGGACGGGCCGCTGGAGCTTGCCGAAGGGGCTGGTGAGGGTGGTGACGCGTTCGTCGCCGTTCTGGCCGGCGGTGTGGGCGGGGCCGCTGAGGTGGATGCGGGTGTCGGGGCGCAGGGTGCCGGCGTAGACGCGCAGGAGGCTGATGCGGCCGACGTAGGCGTCTCCGGTGACGCGGACGACCTGGGCGGCGAGGGGGGCGTCGGGGTCGCAGGCGGGGGCGGGGCGGGTGCGTTCGGTGGGGTCGGGGAAGGTGTGGGCGATGAGGTCGAGGAGTTCGGCGGCGCCGAGGCCGTTGTCGCTGGTGGGGACGGCGGGGTGGAGGGCGCAGGCGAGGACTTCGCGGCGCAGTCCGGCTTCGAGGGCGTCGGGGTCGAGGGTGTCGCCGGTGAGGTAGCGCTCCATGAGGGTGTCGTCCTGGCCGGAGATGGCTTCGACGAGGCTGTCGTGGGCGGGGCCGGTGTCGGGGGCGGCGGTGGTGTCGCCGTAGGTGTCGCCGGTGATGAGGTCGACGCTGCCGTCGGGGTGTCCGTCGTGGAGGACGGGCAGGAAGAGGGGCCGCAGGGTGTCGGGGCCCAGGTCGAAGGCGTCGTGGCAGAGGTCGAGGATGTCGTCGAAGCCGGCGCGGGCGAGGTCGAGTTTGGCGACGGCGATGGCGCGGGGGATGCCTTGGGCGGCGCATTCGCGCCAGAGGGCGCGGGTGGGGGCGGTGACGGGGTCGGTGGCGGAGACGACGAAGACGGCGGCGTCGGCGGCGTGGAGGGCGGCGCGCAGGTCGGCGGTGAAGTCGGGGTGGCCGGGCGGGTCGATCAGGTTGATCTTGACGCCCTTCCATTCGAGGGGGAGCAGGGAGAGCTGGACGGAGCGCTGCTGCTGGTGCTCGATGTCCTCGTGGTCGGAGACGGTGGTGCCGTCGGCGACGCGGCCGGGGCGGCCGGTGGCTCCGGCGGCGAGGGCGAGGGATTCGGCGAGGGTGGTCTTGCCCACACCGCTCGCTCCGACGAGGGCGACGTTGCGCAGGTCCTTCGGACCGGTGACGGCGGGTGCCTGGCCGGATCGTGCCGTGCTGCGGTCGGGCATCGGGGTCTCCTCCCGTGGCGCCGAGGCTGTCCTTTCGCAGTGTAGGGGCGGTCCTCGTGGGGACGCTCGGGGACGGCGGGCCGTGGCCGGTGTGCCGTGCGGCGGTGCGTGCGACGGAGGGTGTCCCGGGCGTGGCTACGATGGGTGGGCCGGTCGGGCTGATCCGTCCGGCCGTCTGCCGCGTGTCCTGCGCCAGGCGGGTACCAGGAAGATCGGAGCGGCTGGGAAGGCCATGCTCAACAAATACGCGCGTGCCTTCTTCACACGTGTCCTGACCCCGTTCGCCGCGTTCCTGATCCGCCTGGGTGTGAGCCCGGACGCCGTGACGCTGATCGGTACGGCCGGTTCGGTGGCCGGTGCGCTGGTGTTCTTCCCGCGCGGGGAGTTCTTCTGGGGCACGATCACGATCACGCTCTTCATCTTCTCGGACCTGGTGGACGGGAACATGGCCCGCCAGCTGGGCCGGACCTCGAAGTGGGGGGCCTTCCTGGACTCCACGCTGGACCGGGTCGCCGATGCGGCGATCTTCGGCGGGATCGCGATGTGGTACGCGGGCAGGGGTGACGACGACCTGCTGTGCGCGGTGGCGATCTTCTGCCTGGCGAGCGGTCTGATCGTCTCGTACACCAAGGCGCGGGCGCAGAGCCAGGGGCTGCCGTGCGACGTGTCGGGGCTGGTGGAGCGGGCCGAGCGGCTGGTGATCAGCCTGGTGGCGGCCGGGATCGCGGGTCTGCACACCTTCGGGGTGTCGTACGTGGAGTGGCTGCTGCCGGCGGCGCTGTGGCTGGTCGCGGCGGGCAGTCTGGTGACGGTGGTGCAGCGCATGGTGACGGTGCGCCGTGAGGCGTTCGAGGCCGACCGTGCGGCGGCCGGCAGCTGATGGGGGGAGTCCGGCGGTGACGGACCGACTGGTGTACTGGGCGTACGCGGCGGGCTGGGCGGTGCTGAAGCACCTGCCGGAGTCCTGGGCGCGGGCGCTGTTCGACGTTCTGGCGGACTACGCGTGGCGTCGGCGCGGCAAGCGGGTGCTGCAGCTGGAGGCGAACCTGCGCAGGGTCCGTCCGGGGCTGGACGAGGCCGGGCTGCGGGAGCTGTCCAAGGCCGGGATGCGCTCGTACCTGCGCTACTGGATGGAGTCGTTCCGGCTGCCGGTGTGGAGCCGGGAGCGGGTGGCGAGGGACGTCCAGGTGGACGGCTTCGAGCTGCTCGAGGAGAACCTGAAGAACGGCCGGGGCGCGGTCATAGCGCTGCCGCACATGGCCAACTGGGACCTGGCGGGGACGTGGGTGGCGCAGAAGGGCCACCCGTTCACGACGGTCGCGGAGCGGTTGAAGCCGGAGCGGCTGTTCGACCGGTTCGTGGAGTTCCGGGAGGGCCAGGGCATGGAGGTCCTGGCGCTGACGGGCGGCTCGGTGAACGTGATCGGCACGCTGGCGCGGCGGCTGCGCGCGGGGAAGATGGTCTGCCTGGTGGGGGACCGGGACCTCTCGGAGGCGGGCATCGAGGTGTCGTTCTTCGGCGAGAGGACCCGGATGCCGGCGGGCCCGGCGGCGCTGTGCCAGCGGACGGGGGCGGCGCTGCTGCCGGTGACGCTCTGGTACGACGGGCCGGTGCTGCGCGGGCGCATCCACCCGGAGGTGGTGGAGCCGCAGGTGGGCGACCGCAAGGAGCGGACGCTGGCGATGACGCAGGCGATGGCGGACATCTGGGAGCGGGGGATCGCCGAGCACCCGCAGGACTGGCACATGCTGCAGAAGTTCTGGCTGGCCGATCTGCCCGTCCGCGAGACGGTGGCGGGGAAGGCCGTGCCGGTGCCGGCGGGGGAGCCGGCGGCGGAGGCGACCGGGTCCTGATCCGGCCGCTGTCACCTTTTTCACCGTTCATTTTTCACCTTCACCTTTCACCTTTCACCAGGAACGTCACAGGGAATCCGAGGAGCTCGTGAAGATCGGCATCGTCTGCCCGTACGACTGGGACGTCCCCGGCGGGGTGCAGTTCCACATCCGGGACCTGGCCGAGCACCTGATCGGCCTGGGGCACGAGGTGTCGGTGCTGGCGCCGGCCGAGGACGACGAGGCGCTCCCGCCGTACGTGGTGTCGGCGGGGCGGGCGGTGGCGGTGCCGTACAACGGGTCGGTGGCGCGGCTGAGCTTCGGCATCCTGTCGGCGGCCCGGGTGCGGCGGTGGCTGCACGACGGGCGGTTCGACATCCTGCACGTGCACGAGCCGGCCTCGCCGAGTCTGTCGATACTGGCCGCGTGGTCGGCGACCGGGCCGATGGTGGCGACGTTCCACACCTCGAACCCGCGCTCGCGGGCGATGATCGCGGCCTCGCCGATCCTGCAGCCGGGCCTGGAGAAGATCCGGGCGCGGATCGCGGTGTCGGAGTACGCGCGCCGCACGCTGGTGGAGCACCTGGGCGGGGACGCGGTGGTGATCCCCAACGGCGTGGACGTGGGGTTCTTCGCGGAGGCGGAGCCGGACGAGCGCTGGACGGGCGGTGCGGCGGCCGGGGAGCCGGGCACGATCGGGTTCATCGGGCGGATCAACGAGCCGCGCAAGGGCCTGCCGACGCTGCTGGCGGCGCTGCCGAGGATCCTGGAGCAGCGCCCCGGGGTGCGGCTGCTGGTGGCGGGCAAGGGCGACGAGGAGGAGGCCGTCGCGGGCCTGGCGCCGGAGGTCCGCCGGCAGGTGGAGTTCCTGGGGATGGTGTCGGACCGGGAGAAGGCGCGGCTGCTGCGCAGCGTGGACCTGTACGTGGCGCCGAACACGGGCGGCGAGAGCTTCGGGATCATCCTGGTCGAGGCGATGTCGGCGGGGGCGCCGGTGCTGGCGAGCGATCTGGACGCGTTCAAGCAGGTGCTGGACGGCGGGGACGCGGGGGAGCTGTTCCCGGTGGAGGACGCGGACGCGCTGGCGCGTACGGCGCTGCGGCTGCTGGGGGACCCGGGGCGGCTGGCGGAGCTGAGCAAGGCGGCCTCGCGGCACGTGCGGCGCTTCGACTGGTCGACGGTGGGTGCGGACATCCTGGCGGTGTACGAGACGGTGACGGCCGGGCATGCGGCCGTGGTGGACGAGGACGTGCGCGGCGGTCGGCGCGGCCGCTTCGGGCTGGCCCGCGACTGAGGCGCCGTGACTGAGGCCCGCGACTGAGGCGCGCGACTGAGGGCCCGTGACCGGGGCCCCGTGACCGGGGCCCCGTGACCGGGGCCCCGTGACCGGGGCCCCGTGACCGGATCGCCGCGTCAGGGGGTCTAGGGTCGGGCCGTCCGTACAACGTTCGATCGCATGGGGGCAGTTCGATGCCGCAGATTTCCGTGGAGTACTCGTCGTCGCTGGCCGGGACCTTCGACCGCCGTGGCCTGGGGCTGGCGATCAACCGGCTGGCGGTGGAGGCGATCGACGCGAAGCCGGACGCCTGCAAGACGGTGTTCCGGCAGGTGGAGGCGCTGGTGGTGGGCACCAGCGGGCGGGCCGCGGACGCGCAGGTGTACGTGCAGTTCCAGATCTTCCCGGGGCGGACCCCGGAGGCGAAGGCGGCGCTGAGCGAGGGCGTGATCGAGCTGGTCGCCGCGTTCGTGCGGCCGGAGCCGGGCAGCCGGCTGTTCACGGCGGTGAACGTCGAGGACATCGACCGGGACAGCTACCGGGTGACGTCCGTCGAGGGGTGAGCCGGTGACACCCGGTAACGTAGCGGCCCGTGACTACCTGGATCTGGGCCGGCGTGGCCGTGGTGCTGTTCGGCATGTACCTGAGTTGGACGGCAGGACGGCTGGACCGGCTGCACGCCCGGATCGACGCCGCGCGGGCGGCGCTGGACGCGCAGCTGGTCCGCCGGGCGTCGGTGGCGATGGAGCTGGCGACGTCCTCGCTGTTGGACCCGGCGGCCTCGCTGCTGCTGCTGGACGCGGCGCACGCGGCCCGGCAGGCGGAGGACGAGCACCGCGAGGTGGCGGAGAGTCAGTTGAGCCTGGCGCTGCGGGCGGTGCTGGAGGAGCCTGAGCAGGTGGCGGCGCTGCGGGCGGAGCCGGGCGGGGAGGAAGCGGTTCGTGAGCTGACGGCCACGGTGCGGCGGGTGCCGATGGCCCGTCGCTTCCACAACGACGCGGTGCGGGCGGCGCGAGCGGTGCGCGAGCACCGTCTGGTGAGGTACTTCCGGCTGGCGGGGAGTGCGCCGTTCCCGATGGCGTTCGAGATGGACGACGCCCCGCCGCCCGCCCTCACGCCGGAGGGCGCGCCTGCTTAGGCTGTCCCCCGGATACGGCCCGTTTGTCGCATCCCGTCGTCCGGGCTGGACTTCGTGGCGCATGGTTGGGTCACTCGTTCTGCCTACCATAGGGCGATAGCACTGGTTCATCTTCGAGTGAGGTCTCACGTGTCCACCACCCCCACCACCGCAGACCAGCCGCAGATCGGTACCGCCCGGGTCAAGCGCGGCATGGCCGAGCAGCTCAAGGGCGGTGTGATCATGGACGTGGTCAACGCCGAGCAGGCGAAGATCGCCGAGGACGCCGGCGCGGTGGCCGTCATGGCGCTGGAGCGGGTTCCGGCGGACATCCGCAAGGACGGCGGCGTGGCCCGCATGTCCGACCCGAACATGATCGAGGAGATCATCGGCGCGGTCTCCATCCCGGTGATGGCCAAGTCGCGCATCGGCCACTTCGTCGAGGCCCAGGTGCTGCAGTCGCTCGGCGTCGACTACATCGACGAGTCCGAGGTGCTGACCCCGGCCGACGAGGTCAACCACTCCGACAAGTGGGCGTTCACCACCCCCTTCGTCTGCGGCGCCACCAACCTGGGCGAGGCCCTGCGCCGCATCGCCGAGGGCGCGGCCATGATCCGCTCGAAGGGCGAGGCCGGCACCGGCAACGTCGTCGAGGCGGTGCGCCACCTGCGCCAGATCAAGAACGAGATCGCCAAGCTGCGCGGCTTCGACAACAACGAGCTGTACGCCGCCGCCAAGGAGCTGCGCGCCCCGTACGAGCTGGTCAAGGAGGTCGCCGAGCTCGGCAAGCTGCCGGTCGTGCTGTTCTCCGCCGGTGGCGTGGCCACCCCGGCCGACGCCGCGCTGATGCGCCAGCTGGGCGCCGAGGGCGTCTTCGTCGGCTCGGGCATCTTCAAGTCGGGCGACCCGGCCAAGCGCGCCGCCGCCATCGTGAAGGCCACCACCTTCTTCGACGACCCGAAGATCATCGCCGACGCCTCCCGCAACCTGGGCGAGGCCATGGTCGGCATCAACTGCGACACCCTGCCGGAGACCGAGCGCTACGCCAACCGCGGCTGGTAGTCACCCGTTTCCACCGTCGGGCCGCCCCCCCCCCCCGGGCGCGGCGGGGCCCCCCCCCCCCGGCGGGGGGGGGCCCCCCCCCGGGGGAAACGCGCAAGAGGTGTGTTTTCGGGGGCACGCCCCACGACTGCGGGCGCGCCCCCCCCCCCGCGGGCCCCCGCCCCCCCCCCCGCCGGGGGGGGCGCCCCCCCCCCCCCCCCGCGCCGCCCCCCCCCCCCCGGGGGGGGGGGGGGGGCCGCGCCACTACGTCGGTAGTGGCACTACGCCCGTAGTAACGATCGATAGAGGTTGAAGACCGTGAGCACTCCAGTCATCGGCGTCCTCGCCCTGCAGGGCGACGTCCGCGAGCACCTCGTGGCACTGGCCGAGGCCGACGCGCTCGCCCGTCCGGTGCGCCGTGCCGAGGAGCTGGCCGAGGTCGACGCGCTGGTGATCCCCGGTGGGGAGTCCACCACCATGTCCAAGCTGGCGCTGCTGTTCGACGTGATGCAGCCGGTGCGCGACCGGGTCGCCGCCGGGATGCCCGTCTACGGCACCTGCGCGGGCATGATCATGCTGGCCGACAAGATCCTCGACGGCCGGGACGACCAGGAGAGCGTCGGCGGCATCGACATGACCGTGCGCCGCAACGCCTTCGGCCGCCAGAACGAGTCCTTCGAGTCCGGGATCTCCTTCAAGGGCCTGGGCGAGGAGCCGGTGCACGGCGTGTTCATCCGCGCCCCCTGGGTCGAGGAGGTCGGCGCGGGCGTCGAGGTGCTGGCCGAGCTGCCCGCCGCGGACGGCCCGGACAGCCGGATCGTGGCCGTGCGCCAGGGCAACCTGCTGGCCACCTCGTTCCACCCGGAGCTCACCGGCGACCACCGGGTGCACGCCTACTTCGTGAAGATGGTCGAGGAGCACCTGGCCGCCGCCTCGTAGCCGTGTGCGCTCCACCGGTGACGACACCGGTAGGATCTCAGCTGTTTCATTTCCCTTTGGCGACGTAAAGGAGCTGGCGATGTCCGGCCACTCTAAGTGGGCTACCACCAAGCACAAGAAGGCCGTGATCGACGCCAAGCGCGGCAAGCTCTTCGCCAAGATGATCAAGAACATCGAGGTGGCGGCGCGCACCGGCGGTGCCGACCCGGCGGGCAACCCGACGCTCTTCGACGCCATTCAGAAGGCCAAGAAGAGCTCGGTCCCGAACAAGAACATCGACAGCGCGGTCAGCCGCGGCGCCGGCACCGAGGCCGGTGGCGCCGACTACCAGACGATCATGTACGAGGGCTACGGCCCGAACGGTGTCGCGGTGCTCATCGAGTGCCTCACCGACAATCGCAACCGCGCCGCCTCCGACGTCCGCGTCGCCATGACCCGCAACGGCGGCAACATGGCCGACCCGGGCTCGGTCTCGTACCTCTTCAACCGCAAGGGCGTCATCATCGTGCCCAAGGCGGACGGTGTGGACGAGGACAAGGTGACCGAGGTCGTCCTCGAGGCCGGCGCGCTGGACGTCACCGACCTCGGTGACAGCTTCGAGGTCATGAGCGAGGCGACCGACCTGGTGGCCTGCCGCACGGCGCTGGTGGACGCGGGGATCGACTACGACTCGGCCGAGGCCAACTTCGTCGCCGACCTGCAGATCCCGCTGGACGCGGACGGCGCCCGCAAGATCTTCAAGCTGATCGACGCGCTCGAGGACAGCGACGACGTGCAGAACGTGTTCGCCAACTTCGACATCCCCGCCGAGGTCGAGGCCGAGCTCGACGCCGAGTAACGGTCCTGAGTGATCGTTCTCACTGCCCGGCCCGGTGGTCCCAGGACCGCCGGGCCGGTGTCGTCGGCGGGGTTGTCGGACCCTGGCGGTAGCCTTCGCAGGTCGCCCCAGGCGAGTGGCAGGGCAGCGAGCGGCGACGCGGCGAGAGGCGGGGCTAGTGGTACGGGTACTGGGCGTGGACCCGGGGCTGACCAGGTGCGGGGTCGGCGTGGTCGAGGGCGCGCCGGGCCGGCCGCTGCGGATGGCCGGGGTCGGCGTGGTGCGCACACCGGCCGAGGCCGAGATCGGGCAGCGGCTGCTGCTGGTCGAGCAGGGCATCGAGGCGTGGCTGGACGAGCACCGGCCCGACCTGGTCGCCGTCGAGCGGGTCTTCGCCCAGCACAACGTCCGCACAGTGATGGGCACCGCCCAGGCCAGCGCCGTCGCGATGCTCTGCGCGACCAGGCGGGGCATCCCCGTCACCCTGCACACCCCCAGCGAGGTCAAGGCGGCCGTCACCGGCTCCGGCCGGGCCGACAAGGCGCAGGTCACGGCCATGGTGCAGCGCCTGCTGCGCCTGGACGCCCCGCCCAAGCCCGCCGACGCCGCCGACGCGCTGGCGCTGGCCATCTGCCACATCTGGCGCGGCGGGACGACCAACCGGCTGCAGGCCGCCGTCCAGGCCGCCCGCGCCACCCCCGTGCAAACCCTGAAAGGAACGACCCGGTGATCGCCTTCGTCCAAGGGCCCGTGGCGGCCGTCTCCTCCGGCGTCGCGGTGATCGAGGTCGGCGGGGTCGGCATGGCCGTCCAGTGCACCCCGAACACCCTGGCCGGCCTGCGGCTCGGTGAGCCGGCCCGGCTGGCGACCTCGCTGGTCGTCCGGGAGGACTCGCTGACGCTCTTCGGCTTCGCCGACGACGACGAGCGCGGGATCTTCGAGATCCTCCAGGCGGCGCCGGGCGTCGGCCCCAAGCTGGCCCAGGCGATCCTCGGGGTGCACAGCCCCGACGCGCTGCGCGCCGCGGTGGCGGGCGGGGACGAGAAGGCGCTCGTCGCCGTCCCCGGCATCGGCAAGGCGAAGGCGGCGAAACTGCTGCTGGAGTACAAGGACAAGCTGGGCGCCCCGCACGGCGCGGTGCCCGCGCAGAAGCCGATCGCCTCGGGCCCCGCGCCGTGGACCGAGCAGCTGCACTCCGCGCTGACGGGCCTGGGCTACGCCCCCCGCGAGGCGGACGAGGCGGTCGCCGCCGTCACGCCGGAGGCCGAGGCCCAGGCCGTGACGGACGTGGGCGCCCTGTTGCGGCTGGCGCTGCGCGGCCTCAACCGCGCCCGCTGACAACCCACTTGACGATCTGTCCATTTGTCGACCGCTGACCCGGGAGCCCGCAGAGAATGAGTCCGTACGACTCCGAGCCCGCCGACCGTCTGGTCACGTCCGCCGCCGACGGCGAGGACCAGGCGGTGGAGGCGGCGCTGCGCCCCAAGCTGCTGGACGAGTTCATCGGCCAGGAGCGGGTGCGCGAGCAGCTGTCCCTGGTGCTCCAGGCGGCGCGCAAGCGCGGCAGCGCGCCCGACCACGTGCTCCTGAGCGGCCCGCCCGGGCTGGGCAAGACCACCCTGTCGATGATCATCGCCGCCGAGCTGGGCGCCCCGATCCGGATCACCTCCGGCCCGGCCATCCAGCACGCCGGTGACCTCGCGGCGATCCTGTCCTCGCTCACCGAGGGCGAGGTGCTCTTCCTCGACGAGATCCACCGGATGTCCCGGCCGGCCGAGGAGATGCTCTACATGGCGATGGAGGACTACCGGGTCGACGTGATCGTCGGCAAGGGCCCGGGCGCCACCGCCATCCCGCTGGAGCTGCCGCCGTTCACGCTGGTCGGCGCCACCACCCGGGCCGGCCTGCTGCCGCCGCCGCTGCGCGACCGCTTCGGCTTCACCGGGCACATGGAGTTCTACGCCCCCGCCGAGCTCGAGAAGGTGGTGCGCCGCTCGGCCACCCTGCTGGACGTGGAGATAGACCCGGCCGGCGCGGCCGAGATCGCCGGGCGCTCGCGCGGCACCCCGCGCATCGCCAACCGGCTGCTGCGCCGGGTGCGCGACTACGCGCAGGTCAGGCACGACGGCCTGGTCACCGCCGGGATCGCCGCGCAGGCGCTGGACGTGTACGAGGTGGACGCCCGGGGCCTGGACCGGCTGGACCGGGCCGTGCTGCACGCGCTGCTGCGGCTGTTCGGCGGCGGCCCGGTCGGCCTGTCGACCCTGGCCGTGGCCGTGGGGGAGGAGGCGGAGACGGTCGAGGAGGTGGCCGAGCCGTTCCTGGTGCGCGAGGGCCTGCTGGCCCGTACCCCGCGCGGGCGGATCGCCACCGCGGCGGCCTGGCAGCACCTGGGCCTGACCCCGCCGGTCCAGACCACGCGCGGCACGGTCGCGCCGGCGCAGCCGCAGCTGTTCAAGCAGGACGGTAGCCCCGACGGAAGTTGAGCGCCGCTGGTCCGAACGAGTGAGACGGACCGCCCGGTTCCCCGTCCGCGCCGCCCGGCGGGCCCTGGGGGCCCTGGGGAGATGTCCGTGGAAACCCTGCGGACGGAGGGTCGCCACTTTCGGCGACAGGATGCGATGCTTGGCGTTGTCCGATCAGTTCGGGGTCGCCTAGACTCCGCCGGACCGCCCCTCTCACCTGACGGGCCGACCAATACCACAGGCCGCCGACCGGCGGCCCGTAAAGGACTCTGGCTACCGTGCTGCAATACATCATCCTCCTGCCCCTCATCTTCATGGTCGTGGCCATGTTCCGGGCGAACAAGAAGCGCCAGGCGCAGATGCAGGAGACGCGGACCGCGCTCGTGCCCGGGGCCGGGGTGCGCACCATCGGTGGTATGTACGCCCTGGTGAAGGCCGTCAACGACGAGACCGTCGAGCTCGAGGTCGCGCCGGGCGTGGTCGCCCACTACACCAAGAGCGCCATCGCGGCGGTCATGGAGTTCCAGGAGTACGACGCGATCATCAACGGCCGCCCGGCCGAGGACGAGGCGTCGGAGTCCGAGGTGGAGGCGGAGGACGCGGCTCCGGCCGTGGACGCCGTCGAGGAGAAGCCGCTGTCGCTCAGCAAGGACGGCGCCGAGAAGGGCGACGCTGAGGGCGGGGCTCCCGCCGGCAAGTAAGACGGTCGGGCACCCGCCCGGTCGCGCGGCACAGTGCCGCGAGCCCACAGGACCTCAGGGCCGCAGAACCGCCATGTCCCCCGTCCAACCACGAGTCGGCCGGGGGACCGGTACGGGTACGTGGCATGGACAGGGAGAAACGAGCAAGGTGGCAACACCCAAGTCGCGCCCGCGCGACGGCTACCCAGGGCGGGCGCTGGCCCTCATCCTGGTCGTGACCGTCGGGCTGGTCGCCCTCATGTTCGGGACGGGCAACACCAAGCCCCGGCTCGGGATCGACCTCGCCGGCGGCACCAGCATCACGCTGACCGCGAAGTCGACCGACCCCAAGGCGCTCACCAAGTCCAACATGGACATCGCGGTGGGGATCATCGAGCGCCGGGTCAACGGCATGGGTGTCTCCGAGGCGGAGGTCCAGACCCAGGGCTCGGACACGATCATCGTGAACATCCCCAAGGGCGGTGACCGGCAGAACGCGGCGGACCAGGTGGGTACCACCGCGAAGCTGTTCTTCCGCCCGGTCCTGGCCGTCGCGGCGAGCGGTCCGCAGGCCACGCCGACCACGACGCCCACGCCCGGTGCCACCGGCACCCCTGGAGCCACCCCGTCCGCGGGCGCCTCGGGCACGGCCTCCGCCCCGGCGAGCACGGGCGCCAGTGCTCCGGCCACCGGCGCGGCCTCCCCGTCGGCCACCAAGCAGGGCCGCCCGGTCGGCGAGGCGCTGGGTGCCCCGGCCGCCCCGACCGCCGCCGCGACCGGTGGGGCCTCCGCCCCGGCTGCTCCGGCCCCCGCGACCGGCGCGCCCACGGCCCCGGCCCCGGGCCAGCCGAACCCGCTGGACCCGAACGTCGCGGCCGCCGCGGCCCAGGCCGGCATCCCGCCGGAGCTGGCCACGGCCTTCGCCACGCTGGACTGCTCCAAGCCCGAGGTCCGCGCCGCCCAGACCGGCCCCGAGGACAAGCCCGTCATCGCCTGCTCCCAGAAGGAGGAGCAGGGCGGCTGGGCGAAGCTGATCCTCGGCCCGGCGGTCGTCAAGGGCACGGACATCACCAAGGCCCAGGCGTCCATCGACACCCAGGGCGCCGGCGGCTGGCAGGTCTCCCTGCAGTTCAACGACAAGGGCACCAGCGCCTTCGCCGACATCACCACCAAGCTCGCGGCCTCGCCCGCGCCGACCAACCAGTTCGCGATCGTCCTGGACAACCAGGTCGTCTCGCACCCGATGGTCCGCGGCCCGATCCCGGGCGGCAACGCCGTCATCAACGGCGGCTTCGGCCAGACCGAGGCGCAGGACCTCGCCAACGTGCTGAGCTTCGGCGCCCTGCCGCTGGACTTCAGCAAGGGCGACGTCACCACCGTCTCCCCGCAGCTCGGCAGCGACCAGCTCAAGGCCGGCCTGATCGCCGGCATGATCGGCATGCTGCTGGTCATCGCCTACTCGGTGGTCTACTACCGCGGCCTCGGCCTGGTCTCGATCGCCGGTCTGATCGTCTCGGCGATCCTGACCTACGCGATCATGAGCCTGCTCGGCGGCGGGATCGGCTTCGCGCTGAACCTGCCGGCCGTCTGCGGTGCGATCGTCGCGATCGGTATCACCGCGGACTCCTTCATCGTGTACTTCGAGCGCATCCGCGACGAGGTCCGCGAGGGCGCCCCGCTGCGCCCGGCCGTCCAGCGGGCCTGGCCGCGCGCCCGGCGCACCATCCTGGTCTCGGACTTCGTGTCGTTCCTCTGTGCCGCGGTGCTCTACGTGGTCTCGGTCGGCAAGGTCCAGGGCTTCGCGTTCACGCTCGGCCTGACCACCCTGCTCGACGTGGTGGTGATCTTCCTCTTCACCAAGCCGATGATCACGCTGCTGGCCCGTCGCAAGTTCTTCTCGGACGGCCACCCGTGGTCCGGCCTGGACCCCAAGCGCCTGGGCGCCCGCCCGCCGCTGCGCAGCACCCGTCGCCGTAGCTCCTCCTCCGCCGCCGTTAAGGAGGCATGACACCGTGTCACGCTTCTCCAATCTGGGCCACCGGCTCTACCAGGGCGAGGTCAGCTTCGACTTCGTCGGGCGCCGCAAGATCTGGTACTCCATCTCCGGCGTGATCGTGCTCGTCGCGGCGATCGGCCTGGCCATGGGCCTGCACCTGGGCATCGAGTTCAAGGGCGGGTCGGTCTACACCGTCAGCAAGCCCGGGCTCACCGTCTCGCAGGCGCAGACGACGGCCGACGAGGTCGTCTCCTCGCACCCGCTGGTGCAGTCGACGGACAACGGCAAGATCCGCATCCAGGTCAGCACCGACGAGACGAAGAGCTCGGACCAGGTCCGCACCGAGCTCTCGCAGAAGCTCTCCGTGCCGCTGGACACCGTCGAGGCCCAGGTGATCGGCCCCAGCTGGGGCAAGCAGATCTCCGACAAGGCACTCACTGGTCTGATCGTCTTCATGATCCTGGTGACGGTCTACATGGCGATCGCCTTCGAGTGGCGGATGGCGGTGGCCGCCCTGGTCGCGCTGATCCACGACCTCCTGATCACCATCGGCGTGTACGCCCTGGTGGGCTTCGAGGTCACCCCCGGTACGGTGATCGGCTTCCTGACGATCCTCGGGTACTCGCTCTACGACACGGTCGTCGTCTTCGACACCGTGAAGGAGAACGCCAAGGGGATCACCAAGCAGAACAAGCTCACCTACAGCGAGGCGGCCAACGCGGGCCTCAACCAGACCCTGGTGCGCTCGCTCAACACCACCGTGGTGGCGCTCCTTCCGGTGGCCGCGCTGCTGTTCATCGGCGGCGGCATCCTGGGCGCCGGCACCCTGAACGACATCTCGCTCGCGCTGTTCATCGGCCTCGCGGCCGGTGCCTACTCCTCGATCTGCGTCGCCACCCCGCTGCTGGCGCAGCTCAAGGAGGAGCAGCCCGAGATGAAGGCGCTGCGCAAGCGCGTCCTGCAGCACCGGGCGGCGGCCGCGGCCAAGGCCGAGTCCGAGGCGGGGGCTGACACCCCGGCCGAGGGCGAGGAGGACGGCCAGCCGGCGGGTATGGTCGGTCAGCGCGGCCGGTCGGCCGGCACCTCGCGTGCCAAGGGCCGTCCGTCCACCAAGCGCTGAACCCCGATTGATTGAGGACACCACCGTGACCACCGCCGACACCGATCTGGCCCAGCTGCTGAACAGCCGGATCAGGGACGTCCCCGACTACCCGAAGCCGGGCGTGCTGTTCAAGGACATCGCGCCGCTGCTGGCCGACGCCGAGGCGTTCGGCGCCCTGACCCGGGCGCTGGCGCAGCGGGCGAAGGAGCTGGGGGCGACCAAGGTGGTGGGCCTGGAGGCGCGCGGCTTCGTGCTGGCGGCCCCGGCGGCCTTCGCGGCCGAGCTCGGCTTCGTGCCGATCCGCAAGGCGGGCAAGCTGCCCGGCGAGGTGTTCCGGCGCAGCTACGAGCTGGAGTACGGCTCGGCGACGCTGGAGGTGCAGTGCGACGCCTTCGGGCCCGGTGAGAAGGTGCTGGTGGTGGACGACGTGCTGGCCACGGGCGGCACCATCGGCGCCTCGCTGGACCTGGTGAAGGAGGCCGGCGCCGAGCTGGTGGGCGTCGTGGTGCTGATGGAGCTGGGCTTCCTGGACGGCCGTGAGCGCCTCGCCGGGCACCTGAACGGCGCTCCGCTGGAGACCCTGGTCACGGTCTGAACGACGGGACCCGGACGGGACTCCGGACGGGACCTTGAGAGCGGTGGTCGGATCATCCGACCACCGCTCTTCCGTTTGCGGCCCGGCCGACTGAACACCGGGCGGCCGGGCTCGGTACGATGAAGATTCATCCCCTCCCGGCGGCCCTCCCGGCGCAGGCGACCGTACGGTCCCCGGCAGGGTCGGCCCGGTGCCCCGAGGAGTGTCCTTGCCCGACGAGGTTGTGCCCACGGCCGCAGCGGCCGCCCCCGACGCCACTCCCGCGCCCTCGGGGGCCACCCCGGCACGTCCGGCTCCGACCTCCCCGCGCTCGCCCGGCTCCTCCGGCCGCGGCTCCTCCGGCGGGATGCGCGCCCGGCTGGCCCGCCTCGGCGGCCAGCGCTCCAGCGTCCTCAACCCCGTGCTGGAGCCGCTGTTCCGCTCGATCCGGGCCAACGACCCCAAGGCCGACCCGGCGCTGCTGCGCGACATCGAGCGCGCCTACGCCGTCGCCGAGAAGTGGCACCGCGGGCAGAAGCGCAAGAGCGGGGATCCGTACATCACCCACCCGCTGGCCGTGGCCACCATCCTGGCCGAGCTGGGCATGGACGCGGCGACGCTGATGGCCGGGCTGCTGCACGACACCGTCGAGGACACCGACTACGGCCTGGAGACCCTGCGCAAGGACTTCGGCGACTCGGTGGCCCTGCTGGTCGACGGCGTCACCAAGCTCGACCGGGTCAAGTTCGGGGAGGCCGCGCAGGCCGAGACCGTCCGCAAGATGGTCGTCGCGATGGCCAAGGACCCGCGCGTCCTGGTGATCAAGCTGGCCGACCGCCTGCACAACATGCGCACCATGCGCTACCTCAAGCGGGAGAAGCAGGAGAAGAAGGCCCGCGAGACGCTGGAGATCTACGCCCCGCTGGCGCACCGGCTGGGCATGAACACCATCAAGTGGGAGCTGGAGGACCTCGCCTTCGCGATCCTCTACCCCAAGATGTACGACGAGATCGTGCGCCTGGTCGCCGAGCGGGCCCCCAAGCGGGACGAGTACCTGGCGACCGTCATCGACCAGGTCCAGGCGGACCTGCGCGGGGCCCGGATCACGGCCTCCGTCACCGGCCGGCCGAAGCACTACTACTCGGTCTACCAGAAGATGATCGTCCGGGGCCGGGACTTCGCCGAGATCTACGACCTGGTGGGCATCCGGGTCCTGGTCGACACCGTCCGCGACTGCTACGCGGCGCTGGGCACCATCCACGCGCGGTGGAACCCGGTGCCGGGGCGGTTCAAGGACTACATCGCGATGCCCAAGTTCAACATGTACCAGTCGCTGCACACGACGGTGATCGGCCCCGGCGGCAAGCCCGTCGAGCTCCAGATCCGCACCTTCGACATGCACCGGCGGGCCGAGTACGGCATCGCCGCGCACTGGAAGTACAAGCAGCGCGCCGTCGCCGGGGCCTCCAAGGTCCGCACCGACACCCCGGACGCCGTCCGCAAGGACGACAAGGCCGGAGCCGTCAACGAGATGGCCTGGCTGCGGCAGCTCCTGGACTGGCAGAAGGAGACGGCCGACCCGGGCGAGTTCCTGGAGTCGCTGCGCTTCGACCTGGCCAGCAACGAGGTCTTCGTCTTCACCCCCAAGGGTGACGTGATAGCGCTGCCCGCCGGCGCCACCCCCGTCGACTTCGCCTTCGCGGTGCACACCGAGGTCGGCTACCGGACCATAGGGGCCCGGGTCAACGGCCGCCTGGTGCCGCTGGAGTCGACGCTGGAGAACGGCGACGCCGTCGAGGTGTTCACCTCCAAGGCGGAGAACGCCGGGCCCTCCCGGGACTGGCTCGGCTTCGTCAAGTCCCCGCGCGCCCGCAACAAGATCCGCGCCTGGTTCTCCAAGGAGCGCCGCGAGGAGGCGATCGAGCACGGCAAGGAGGCGATCGTCCGGGCGATGCGCAAGCAGGGCCTGCCGATCCAGCGCATCCTCACCGGGGACTCGCTGGTGACCCTGGCCCACGAGATGCGCTACCCCGACATCTCCTCGCTCTACGCCGCGATCGGCGAGGGGCACGTCGCCGCGCAGAACATCGTGCAGAAGCTCGTCCAGGCGCTCGGCGGCGAGGAGGGCGCCACCGAGGACCTGGCGGAGACCGCCACCCCGACGCACGACAACCGCCGGGCGGTGCGCCGCCGGGCCAAGGGCGACCCGGGCGTGATCGTCAAGGGCGTCGAGGACGTCTGGGTCAAGCTCTCCCGCTGCTGCACCCCGGTGCCGGGCGACCCGATCGTCGGCTTCGTCACCCGCGGCAACGGCGTCTCGGTGCACCGCGCCGACTGCGTCAACGTCGAGGCGCTGAGCCAGCAGCCCGAGCGGATGATCGACGTCGAGTGGGCGGCCACCCAGTCCTCCGTCTTCCTGGTGGCCATCCAGGTCGAGGCGCTGGACCGCTCCCGGCTGCTCTCGGACGTCACCCGGGTGCTCTCCGACCAGCACGTCAACATCCTGTCGGCGGCGGTGCAGACCTCCCGGGACCGGGTGGCGATGAGCCGGTTCACCTTCGAGATGGGCGACCCGAAGCACCTGGGCCACGTGCTCAAGGCGGTGCGAGGCGTCGAGGGCGTGTACGACGTCTACCGCGTCACCTCCGCCCGCAAGTAGCGCCCGGACACGAGGAAGCCCCCGTCGCACGCGACGGGGGCTTCCTTCGTTCACCGGCTCACGGGATCAACCGCTGAACTCCTCCTGGCTCTTGTGCGCCTGCTCCAGCAGGGTCTGCACACCGGCCAGCTCGGACTCCAGCTTGGCGGTCCTGGAGGAGTTGCCGGCCGCGCGGGCCTTGTCCAGGTCGGCCTGGATCTTGTCGGCCTTCGCCTGGAACAGGCCCACCATGCCGGCCGCGCGGGCCTTGGCCTCCGGGTTGGAGCGCTTCCACTCCGTGTCCTCGGCCTCGCGGATCGCCCGCTCGACGGCGTTCAGCCGGCCGTCCAGCTTCGGGCGGATGTCGCGCGGCACGTGGCCGATGGCCTCCCAGCGCTCGTTGATCTCGCGCAGGGCCGCCTTGGCGGTCTTGAGGTCGGTGATCGGGAGGATCGTCTCGGCCTCGGCGGCCAGCGCCTCCTTGAGCTTCTGGTTCTCGACCTGCTCGGCGTCGCGCTCGCTGAACACGGCGGAGCGGGCCTGGAAGAAGACGTCCTGCGCGCCGCGGAAGCGGGCCCACAGCTCGTCCTCGACGTCGCGCTGCGCGCGGCCGGCGCCCTTCCAGCGGGCCATCAGGTCGCGGTAGGCGGCGGCGGTGCTGCCCCAGTCCGTGGACGAGGACAGGGCCTCGGCCTCGGCGACCAGCGCCTCCTTGGTCTGGCGGGCCTGGTCGCGCTCCGAGTCCAGCGCGGAGAAGTGCGCCTTGCGGTGCTTGGAGAAGACGGACCGGGCGTGCGAGAAGCGGTGCCACAGCTCGTCGTCGCTCTTGCGGTCGAGCCGGGGCAGGCCCTTCCAGATGTCCACCAGGGCGCGCAGCCGGTCCCCGGCCTCCCGCCACTGGGTGGACTCGGCGAGCTGCTCGGCCTCGGTGACCAGGGCCTCCTTGGCGACGCGGGTCTCGTCCTGCGCCTTGGCGCGGGCGGCCTTGCGCTCCTCGCGGCGGTTCTCGATCTCGCCGGCGAGCGTGTCCAGGCGCGCGGCCAGCGCGGCCAGGTCACCCACGGCGTGGCCCTCGGTCACCTGCGCGCGCAGGTGCTCCAGCGCGGTCAGGGCGTCCTTCGCGGCCAGGTCGGTGGTGCGCACCCGCTTCTCCAGCAGGCCGATCTCCACCTCGATGCCCTGGAACTTGCGCTCGAAGTACGCCAGCGCCTCCTCGGGCGAGCCGGCCTGCCAGGAACCCACGGCGCGTTCGCCGTCGGCCGTCCTGACGTAGACCGTGCCCTGCTCGTCGACACGGCCCCACGGGTCGCTGCTCATAGCGCGTCCTCCACATGACGTCGCGCCCGCGTCGGGGCGGTGCGCGTTCGTCGTCCACAGTTGATGTGCGGCGGACCGAAGAAGTCCGCCGTCCCCGTCCGCCGAGTCGTGCTGCCGAGGGTGAACGGCAGGGCGGGTCCGGGCACCCTACACAACGCCAACATAGGCGACCAGGCCCGGTGCTGTCCGCATCCGGGCCGGGCGATTTCGGTCCGGGGCCCCGCCGGGGCGCGTGGAGCGCCTGCGGCGGGAGGCCCCGGTGTGGATCAACCCTTGGACACCGTAACGGAGTTGAAGGTGACGTCGGCCATCGGGTGGCCGTCCGTCGCGCCCTCCAGGGTGCCCGCGGCGGCGATCTTGTTCAGCACGTCCAGGCCGCCGGTCACCTTGCCGAACGGGATGTAGCTCGGCGGCAGTTTGGTGTCCTTGTAGACCAGGAAGAACTGGCTCCCGTTGGTGTCCGGGCCGGAGTTGGCCATCGCCACCGTGCCCGCCGGGTACGTCGCGCCGGTCAGGTTCTCGTCCTTGAACTTGAAACCGGGGCCGCCGGTGCCGCCCGGGACGGTCGCACTGGCGGTCGGGTCACCGCACTGGAGCACGAAGATGCCGTCGGTGGTGAGGCGGTGGCACTTGGTGTGGTCGAAGAACTGCTCCCCGGCCAGGAAGTTGAAGGAGTTGACGGTGTGCGGCGCCTTGGCCGCGTCCAACGCCACCGTCACCTTGCCGCAGTTGGTGTCCATCGTCATGGTGTACGCGGCGGAGGAGTCGACGGTCATCGCCGGCTCGTCCTTCCACTGCTTGCCGTTGGGCTTGCCCTCCGCCGGGGCCGCGCAGCCGTCGACCGGCTTGCGGGTCGGGGTGGTGGGCTCGGCGGCCGGGTTGGTCTGCCCGGGCTTCGCCGTGTCGGAGGCCGCGGTGGTCGACTTGTCGTCGTCCGAGCTGAACGCGCCGCCCGCGACCAGCGCGCCGCCGCCGGCCAGGACCACGACGGCGAGCGAGGCGCTCAGGATCGCGGTGCGGCGCCTGCGGGCGGCCTCCTGGGCGACCCGGCGCTCCATCTGGCGCTCGTACTTCTCGCGGGCGAGCTGCCGCCGCCGCTGTTCGCTGCTGACCACCGGCCGTGTCTCCTGGGGATGTGCGGAAAGAGTGGATGGAATCGGAAGGGATTCGAGAGGGACTCGATGCGGATCATCGCATCCATCGGCGGCCCAGTGTAGGGACCCGGACCGTAAGAACGCGGTGAACCTGTCACGCGGCCCGCGGCGTCACCCGTATACCGGTTCGCGACCGGGCCCGCACCGCCGGTAGGCTGCCCGTACACCTTCAGAGACCCTTCGAAGCCGTACTCCGTAGCCGTACTCCGTAGCCGCTGACCGACATCACAAGAGGACGCGCGTGTTCATCGCCGGATTCCCCGCTGGAGCCTGGGGCACCAACTGCTACCTGGTCGCCCCGGCGGCGGGCGAGGAGTGCGTCATCGTCGACCCGGGGCACCAGGCCGCCGCAGGAGTCGAGGAACTGGTCCGCGAGCACCGGCTCAAGCCCGTCGCCGTGCTGCTCACGCACGGCCACATCGACCACGTGGCCTCGGTGGTCCCGGTCTGCGGCGCCCGTGGCGTCCCGGCGTGGATCCACCCCGAGGACCGGTACATGATGTCGGACCCGGAGAAGGCGCTCGGCCGCTCCATCGGCGCCCCGCTCATGGGCGAACTGACCGTCGGCGAGCCCGAGGACGTGCGCGAGCTGACCGACGGCGCCGTGCTGGAACTGGCCGGTCTGAGCCTGTCCGTCGACCACGCCCCCGGCCATACCGGGGGGTCGGTGACCTTCCGGACGCCCGGTGCCGAGGACCTCCCCCCGGTGCTGTTCTCGGGCGACCTGCTGTTCGCCGGCTCCATAGGGCGTACCGACCTCCCGGGCGGGGACGGCGAAGCGATCATGCGCTCGCTGGCCCGGGTGTGCCTGCCCCTCGACGACTCCACCGTGGTCCTCTCCGGCCACGGCGGACAGACGACCATCGGCCGCGAGCGCGCCACCAACCCCTACCTCCGACAGGCAGCGGGGGCGACCGGCGCCCCGGCTTTCCCGCGACGAGGAATGTGACGGATAGAGAAGTTGAGCACCTTCACCGCCCCCAAGGGCACCTACGACCTGCTGCCCCCCAGCTCCGCGACCTTCCTGGCGATCCGCGAGCGCATCGCCGCCCCAGCCCGCCGGGCCGGCTACGGCTACATCGAGACCCCGGTGTTCGAGGACGTGAAGCTGTTCTCCCGCGGTGTCGGCGAGTCCACCGACATCGTCACCAAGGAGATGTACAACCTCACCACCAAGGGCGGTGACGAACTCGCCCTGCGCCCGGAGGGCACCGCCTCGGTGCTGCGCGCGGCCCTCCAGGCCAACCTGCACAAGCAGGGCAACCTGCCGGTCAAGCTCTGGTACTCCGGCTCGTACTACCGCTACGAGCGCGCCCAGAAGGGCCGCTACCGCCAGTTCTCCCAGGTCGGCGCGGAGGCCATCGGCGCGGAGGACCCGGCGCTGGACGCCGAGCTGATCATCCTGGCCGACGACGCCTTCCGCGCGCTGGGCCTGAGCGACTACTCGCTGCTGCTCAACAGCCTCGGCGACAAGCAGTGCCGCCCGGTCTACCGCGCCGCGCTCATCGAGTTCCTCTCCGGCCTGGACCTGGACGAGGAGACCCGCCGCCGCGCGGAGATCAACCCGCTGCGCGTCCTCGACGACAAGCGCAAGGACGTGCAGGACCAGCTGGTCGGCGCCCCGGTGCTGCGCGACCACCTGTGCGAGGACTGCAAGGCGTACGACGAGAAGGTCCGCGAGCTGCTCACCGCGGCCGGCGTCGCCTTCGTCGACGACCCCAAGCTGGTGCGCGGCCTGGACTACTACACCCGCACCACCTTCGAGTTCGTCCACAACGGCCTCGGCGCCCAGTCCGCCATCGGCGGCGGCGGCCGCTACGACGGCCTCTCCGAGATGATCGGCGGCCCCGCGCTGCCCTCCGTCGGCTGGGCCCTCGGCGTGGACCGCACCTACCTGGCCCTGGAGGCCGAGGGCGTCACCCTCGACCTGCCGGCCGCCACCGCCGTGTACGCCGTCGCGCTCGGCGAGGAGGCCAAGAACGTCCTGTTCGCCAAGGTCGTCGAGCTGCGCCGGGCCGGCGTGGCCACCGACCTCGCCTTCGGCGTCAAGAGCATCAAGAACGCCATGAAGTCCGCCGACCGGTCCGGCGCCCGCTTCGCCCTGATCGCCGGGGACCGGGACCTCGCCGAAGGCGTCGTCCAGCTCAAGGACATGTCCACCGGCGAACAGACCCCCGTCGTCCTCGACGCACTCGTCACCACCCTGAAGGAGAAGCAGCTGTGATCCGCACGCACGACGCGGGCACGCTCCGCCCGGAGCACGCAGGCACCACCGTCACCCTGGCCGGCTGGGTCGCCCGCCGCCGCGACCACGGCGGCGTGGCCTTCATCGACCTGCGCGACGCCTCCGGCACCGTGCAGATCGTGGTCCGCGACCTGGACTCGGTGCACGGCCTGCGCGCCGAGTACTGCGTCAAGGTCGTCGGCGACGTCCGGGTGCGCCCCGAGGGCAACGAGAACCCCGACATCCCGACCGGCGCCGTCGAGGTCGTCGTCAGCGGGATCGAGGTCCTCTCCGAGGCCGCGCCGCTGCCCTTCCCCGTCGCCGAGTACGAGCCGGGCACCGTCAACGAGGAGGTCCGGCTGCGCTACCGCTACCTGGACCTGCGCCGCGAGGGCCCGGCCAAGGGCCTGCGGCTGCGCTCCAAGGTCAGCAACATCATCCGCCGGGTGATGGAGGAGAACGACTTCCTCGACATCGAGACGCCGTACCTCACCCGCTCCACCCCCGAGGGCGCCCGCGACTTCCTCGTCCCGGTCCGCCTGCAGCCCGGTCACTGGTACGCGCTGCCGCAGTCGCCCCAGCTGTTCAAGCAGCTGCTGATGGTGGCCGGCATGGAGCGCTACTACCAGATCGCCCGCTGCTTCCGCGACGAGGACTTCCGCGCCGACCGGCAGCCGGAGTTCACCCAGCTGGACATCGAGGCGTCCTTCGTCGACCAGGAGGACATCCTGGCCCTCGGCGAGAAGATCATCGGTGCGATCTGGCGCGAGGTCCACGGCTACGAGATCCCCAACCCGCTGCCGCGCATGACCTACGCGGACGCGATGGGCCGCTACGGCTCCGACAAGCCGGACGTGCGCTTCGGCCAGGAACTCACCGACCTCACCGAGTACTTCAAGGGCACGGACTTCCGCGTCTTCCAGGCCCCGTACGTCGGCGCCGTGGTCATGCCCGGCGGTGCCTCGCAGCCGCGCAAGCAGCTCGACGCCTGGCAGGACTGGGCCAAGGCGCGCGGCGCCCGCGGCCTGGCCTACGTGCTCATCGACGCCGAGACCGGCGAGCTGCGCGGCCCCGTCGCCAAGAACCTCTCCGAGGAGCACCTGGCCGGCCTCGCCGCCGCGGCCGGCGCCAAGAACGGCGACGCGATCTTCTTCGCCGCCGGCAAGGAGCGCCCCTCGCAGGAGCTGCTCGGCGCCGCCCGTCTGGAGATCGGCAAGCGCTGCGAGCTGATCGACGAGTCCCAGTGGGCCTTCCTCTGGGTCGTCGACTTCCCGATGTTCGAGCCGATCGAGGACGACAAGGGCGAGTTCCAGGGCTGGCACGCGGTGCACCACCCCTTCACCGCCCCCACCGCCGAGTCGCTGGCCACCTTCGACACCGACCCGGGCACGGCCTTGTCCAACGCCTACGACCTGGTCCTCAACGGCTCGGAGCTGGGCGGCGGTTCGATCCGTATCCACCAGCGGGACGTGCAGAAGCGGGCGTTCGACGCGATCGGCCTCTCCGAGGAGGAGGCGGCCTCGCAGTTCGGCTTCCTGCTCGACGCGTTCAACTACGGCCCGCCGCCGCACGGTGGCGTCGCCTTCGGCCTCGACCGCGTGGTCACCCTGCTCGGCGGGTACGACACCATCCGGGACGTCATCGCCTTCCCGAAGACCTCCACCGGTGGTGACCCCCTGACCGGCGCCCCGACGCCGATCACCCCGGCGCAGCGCCGCGAGGCCGGCGTGGACGCCAAGCCCAAGGTCCGCGAGGACGCCAAGCCGGAGGCGCAGCCGGAGAGCTGACGGCGCGTCATCCGCTAACCTTCAACGGCCCCGAACGGACACCAGTCCGTTCGGGGCCGGTCCACAACGGCGTGCGACAGAGGAAGGGTCGACCCTTGCAGGTCAGAACGAGAACAGAACGTCCGGACGATGCCCCGGAGATCAGACGCGTCCTGATGGCCGCGTTCCCCGGCCCGGACGAGGCGGACCTGGTGGACGCGCTGCGCCGCGACCCCGCCTGGCTGCCCGGGCTGTCGATAGTGGCCATAGACGGCGCCGGCCTGGTGATCGGGCACGCCCTGCTGACCCGGCTGCGGGTCGGCGACGGCGGCGCCCTCGGTGACGCGCTGGCGCTCGCGCCGGTGGCGGTCGCCCCCGAGTGGCAGCGCAAGGGCGTCGGCGAACTCGTCGTCCGGGCCGTGCTGTCGGCGGCCGAGACGGCGGGCGAGAAGCTGGTCGTCGTCCTCGGCGACCCGGAGTACTACGGCCGGTTCGGCTTCACGCCGGCCGGGCGGCACGAGGTCACCGGCCCCTTCGAGGTGCCGGAGGCGTACTTCCAGGTGCTGCCCCTGACGGCGTACGACGGCGGCCCGCGCGGGCTCTGCCGCTACCCGGAGCCGTTCGTCGGCGTGTAGCCCACCGCCCCGTACAACCCCTTCACCGTGCGCCACCGCGCCACCCTCTCCCACCGGAGGCCCCACCCCGGCCTCCGGCCCCCCTCTCCCCGGGCCGACCCACGGCCCAACCCCACGGCCCAACCCCACGGCCCGACCTGCGGAACCGGTCCGCCTGTGCATACGGTGAAGGATCATCAGTGACAGGCGGACGGGAGGGCCCGGGGTGGCCGAGGAGCAGCGGCAGCGGTTCGGCAAGAAGGCGTACGAGAGGGAACTGCTGCGCCTGCAGCAGGAGTTGGTGAAGCTCCAGGAGTGGGTGCGGGTCGAGGGCGCCAGGGTCGTGGTGATCTTCGAGGGGCGGGACGCGGCCGGCAAGGGCGGCGCGATCAAGCGGGTCACCGAGTACCTGAACCCCCGCATCGCCCGGGTCGTCGCGCTGCCGACGCCGACCGAGCGGCAGAAGACCCAGTGGTACTTCCAGCGCTACGTGGAGCAGCTCCCGGCCGCCGGCGAGATCGTGCTGTTCGACCGCAGCTGGTACAACCGGGCCGGCGTCGAGCGGGTGATGGGCTTCTGCACCGACGAGGAGTACTGGCAGTTCCTGCGCCAGTGCCCGACCTTCGAGCGGATGCTGATCGAGTCCGGGATCCTGCTGCGCAAGTACTGGTTCTCGGTGAGCGACACCGAGCAGGAACGGCGCTTCCGGGACCGCCTGGAGGACCCGATGAAGCGCTGGAAGCTCTCCCCGATGGACGTGGAGTCGATCCGGCACTGGGAGGACTACTCCCGGGCCAAGGACGAGATGTTCGTCTACACCGACACCCCGGACTCGCCCTGGCACGTGGTCGAGAGCGACGACAAGCGCCGGGCCAGGATCAACATGATCGCCCACCTGCTCTCCACCGTCGCGTACCACGAGATCTCCCCGCCGAAGATCGACCTGCCGCCCCGCCCGGCCCCGCGCGGCTACCAGCGGCCCCCGCGCGACCTGCAGAAGTACGTTCCGGACCGCACTGCCACACTGGAGTAGACGGGGCCCTCCGGGCGCTGCGATTCCACTGTGGCGACTCCACTGTGCGAACGGCCCCGTGTGGCGCCCGGGCGTCCACAGGAGGCGCGCTCATGTTCGTCCGTACCGTCTACGCCACGGGGAACCCCGACCGGATCGGGCCGGCCCTCGACGGCCTGGCCACCGAGGCCGTCGAGCTGCTCTCCGGGCAGCCCGGCTACCGCGGCTACGGGCTCTACGTCGACCGGGCCCTCGGCAAGATCGCGATGGGCTCCTGGTGGGAGTCCGCCCAGGCCGAGCGCGACAGCGACTCGGCCCTGCGGGCGCGCCGGGCCGAGCTGCTGGCACCGCTGGCCGGCACCGTGACCACCGACGTCTGGGAGGTCGTGGCCGCGGCCCCGCCGGGAGTCGCCGGACCGGGCGCGGGCTTCCGCCTGGCGCGGGTCGACGTCGACCCGGAGCGGGTGGACGAGGCGGCCGGGGTCTTCCGCGACCAGGCACTGCCGATGCTGCAGAAGGCGCCCGGCTTCGTGACCGGCGCGATGCTGGCCCACCGGGCGGCCGGCCGGCTCTCGACCGGCCTGATCTTCGCCGACCGGGCGAGCTTCGAGGCCTCGCGCGGGCCCAACGCCGACGCCCGCTCGAAGGCGGTCGCCGCGGTGGGCGGCGCCCTGCGCTCGCTGGAGGAGTTCGAGGTGGTGCTGCTGGACCGCCGCACGCAGGCGTAGGACGTGTCGGGGCCCTCGCATAGGCTTCCGGTGTGGACGAACCGGACCTCTTCACCGCAGCCGCCGAGGAACGCCAGAGCAGGGAGCCCGGGCGCGCCCCGCTGGCCGTACGGATGCGC
Source organism: Kitasatospora sp. NPDC051170 (assembly GCF_044455705.1). NCBI lineage: Bacteria > Bacillati > Actinomycetota > Actinomycetes > Kitasatosporales > Streptomycetaceae > Kitasatospora > Kitasatospora sp. NPDC051170. The sequence continues at coordinate 273,292 of NZ_JBITFA010000010.1, forward strand.
CCGCGCACCCTGGACGAGGTGGCCGGGCAGCGGCAGCTGCTGAAGCCCGGCTCGCCGCTGCGCCGGCTGGTCTCCGCCACGCGCGGGCCGGCCGCCACCAGCTCGGTGATCCTGTGGGGGCCTCCCGGCACCGGGAAGACCACCCTCGCGCACGTGATCAGCCAGGCCGTGGAGGGCCGCTTCGTCGAGCTCTCCGCGATCACCGCCGGGGTCAAGGAGGTCCGGGCGGTGATCGACGGCGCCCGGCGGGCGGTCGGCATGTCCGGCCGGGAGACGGTCCTCTTCCTGGACGAGATCCACCGCTTCTCCAAGGCCCAGCAGGACTCGCTGCTGCCCGCCGTCGAGAACCGCTGGGTCACGCTGATCGCGGCGACCACCGAGAACCCGTACTTCTCGGTGATCTCCCCGCTGCTCTCCCGTTCGCTGCTGCTCACCCTGGAGTCCCTGACCGACGAGGACATCCGGGCGCTGCTGCGCCGCGCGGTGGCCGACGAGCGGGGCCTGGAGGGCGCGCTGGAGCTGACCGCCGAGTCCGAGGACCACCTGGTGCGCCTGGCCGGCGGGGACGCCCGGCGGGCGCTGACCACGCTGGAGGCGGCGGCCGGGGCGGCGCTGGAGAAGGGCGAGGCGAGCATCACGCTGGCCACCACCGAGACGGCCGTCAACCAGGCCGCCGTGCGCTACGACAAGGACGGCGACCAGCACTACGACGTGGCCAGCGCGCTGATCAAGTCGATCCGCGGCAGCGACGTGGACGCGACCCTGCACTACCTGGCCCGGATGATCGAGGCGGGGGAGGACCCGCGGTTCATCGCCCGTCGGCTGATGATCTCCGCCAGCGAGGACGTGGGCCTGGCCGACCCGAGCGCCCTGCAGACGGCGGTGGCGGCGGCCCAGGCGGTGGCGCTGATCGGCTTCCCGGAGGCGCGGATCATCCTCTCCCAGGCGGCGATCGCCCTCGCCCTGGCGCCCAAGTCCAACAGCGCCTACCTGGCGATCGACGCGGCGCTGGCGGACGTACGGCAGGGCCTGGCGGGCGCCGTGCCGCCGCACCTGCGGGACGCGCACTACGGCGGCGCGGGCAAGCTGGGCCACGGGCAGGGCTACCAGTACCCGCACGACCTGCCGGAGGGCATCGCCACGCAGCAGTACGCGCCGGACTCGGTGCACGGCAAGGAGTACTACCGGCCCAACCGGCGCGGCGGCGAGGTGCGCTACGCGGACACGGTGGAGTGGACGCGGGGGCGGCTGCGGGGGGAGCGGCCCAAGGAGAGGAAGGCCGGGGAGAAGCCGGGGGAGAAGCCGGGGGAGAAGAAGGCCGGCGAGCAGAAGGCCGGCGAGCAGAAGGCTGCGGAAAAGGGCGAGTGATCCACGGGTATACTCGGTCGGAGTGCCATGTCCCGGGACGGCGGCGGGGGAGACCCCACCGACCGGCCGCACCAGCGGGGCGATGGCCGTAGACCTCCTCCGGGAGGTCCGCACCAGGAGCGTCGCGCACCGTTTCGGTGTCGCGGGCGGGCCCTCGGGCTCCCCGTGTGACAAGCACTTCCGTGCCCGGCTCCGGAGAGCGGCTGATCCCATCGCGCAGGCGGCGGGGTTTTCTCCGGGTCGCGACGAGCGACCTCCGTCAACACCTGGTGAAAGCCGTATTCGTAAGCAAGGAAGGTTTGGTTCATGGCGAACCAGAAGCGCCCCAAGGTCAAGATCGCGCGTGCGCTCGGCGTGCCGCTGACCCCGAAGTCCGTCAAGTACTTCGAGGCCCGCCCGTACCCGCCCGGCCAGCACGGCCGTGGTCGCAAGCAGAACTCGGACTACAAGGTCCGTCTGACCGAGAAGCAGCGTCTTCGCGCCCAGTACGACCTGAGCGAGAAGCAGCTGGCCCGCGCGTTCGACCGCGCGAAGAAGGCCGAGGGCAAGACCGGTGAGGCGCTCGTCGCCGAGCTGGAGACCCGCCTCGACGCCCTGGTCCTGCGTTCGGGCATCGCCCGCACCATCTACCAGGCCCGTCAGATGGTCGTCCACGGCCACGTCGAGGTCAACGGCGGCAAGGTCAACAAGCCGTCGTTCCAGATGAAGCCGGGCTTCGTGGTGACCATCCGCGAGCGCAGCAAGGAGAAGGTCCCCTTCCAGGTCGCCCGTGAGGGTGGCTACGCGGGTGAGGGCCAGACCCCGAAGTACCTCGAGGTCAACCTGAAGGCCCTGGCCTTCCGCCTGGACCGTGCGCCGCAGCGCAAGGAGATCCCGGTGATCTGCGACGAGCAGCTGGTCGTCGAGTACTACTCGCGCTGACCCGCGAGCGGTTCCGCACTTCGCGAAACCACCAGCGAGCCCCCGCCGCCTTTCGAGGCGACGGGGGCTCGCCCCTTTTCCCGGCTTACAGCTCCTCGCCGGCCATCGCGGCGGCCAGCCGCAGGTGCGGGCGGGCCTCCTCGGCGCGGCCCTGGCGCTCCAGGGTGCGGCCGAGCATCAGGCGGGCGTAGTCCTCGGCCGGGTCCGCCTCCAGGATCCGCAGCAGCTCGGCCTCGGCGCGGCGCAGCTGGGCGGAGTGGAAGTAGCTGCGGGCGAGCAGCAGGCGCACGGAGAGGTTGGCCGGCTCCTCGGCGAGCACGCCCTCGAGCATGCGGGCGGCGTCCGCGTACGCCTTGGAGTCGAAGTAGAAGTTCGCGAGGCGGTACTCGTCGTGGATGGCCATGGTGCTCCTTCCGGATGGTTGCTTGCCTCCTCAAGCAATCGGCAAGCTTCAGCTATTCCGGACCGGCGCGGGCGCGGGTGCGGGCGGTACGGAACAGGGCCCCGGGCCGCGCTCCGGGCCCTCCGGGGAGCCGCCGCCGCCCAGCGCCCGGGAGACGGCCGCGTCGAGGTCCAGCAGGGCGCCGGCCTCGTAGCAGCCCTCGTACTCCTGCTCGCTGAGCCCGGCGCGGGCCCGCTCGGCGCACTCCTGGTGGGGGCCGAAGAAGGAGCGCGAGCCCAGGAACGGGTTGCCGACCGTGCGCCAGATCCGGTGGGCGGCGCCCTGGAGCACCCGGGCCTCGCGCAGGTTGCCGCTGCCGCCGGGGACGCTCGGTTCCGTCTCCAGCAGCGCCAGCAGGTCGATGCCGATGACGATGCCGAGCAGGTCGTGGAAGCGGTGGTTGAGCCGGACGCACTCCCGGGCCAGCACCCGGGCCGGCTCGACGGCGCCGTCCAGCCACTGCGAGTACGCCATCGCGTAGAGCACGTACGCGTACGCCCACTGCTCGCCGTGCTCCTCGCACAGCTCGCGGGCCTGGCCGAACCAGAGCTCGCCGCTGTCGAGGTCGCCCTGGAAGACGTAGGCGAGGCCGAGCTCGAACATGGCCATCACCACGTTGCTGTTCAGCTCGCCGATCGTCCGGTAGTGCCACAGGGCCTCCTCGAAGAGCTCGGAGGCGCGCTCGGGGTCGTCGCCGATGAGGGCGGCGCAGCCCTGGCGGTGGACGGCGTAGGCCAGGGCCCGGTCGTCGCCGGTGTCCAGGGCCTGGCGGCGGCACTCCTCCAGGGCCGGGCCGGCGGCGGTGAGGTCGCCCTGGAGGGTGGCCATGTAGCCGGTGACCCAGAGGGCCTTGGCGCGGGCCTCGGTGGGCTCGCGGTCCAGGGCCAGGGCGCGGTCCAGCCAGTGGCGGCCCTCGCCGAGGTGGCCGCAGCCGACCCAGTAGAACCACAGGGTGCCGGCGAGCAGCAGGCCGATCTGCTCCTCGCCGGGCTCGGCGAGGCAGAACTCCAGGGCGGCGCGCAGGTTGCTGTGGGCCAGTTCGGTGCGCTCGGCGGTCTCGGCCTGGCGGGGGCCGAACCACTCGACCTCGCCCCAGGTGGCGACGCCGAGGTACCAGTCCCGGTGGCGGCGCAGCAGCCGCTGTTCCTCCCCGGCGGCGCGCAGCCAGTGGCCGCCGTACTCGCGCAGGGTGTCCAGCAGCCGGAAGCGGACGCCGAAGGCGCTGTCCTCGCGCAGCAGGACGGACTTGCCGACGAGTTCGGCCAGGAGGTCGAGGACGTCCTCGGGTTCGAGGCCGTCGCCGGCGCAGACGTACTCGGCGGCCTCCAGATCGAAACCGCCGGCGAAAACCGAAAGGCGGGCCCAGAGTAAACGTTCCTGCACCGTGCACAGCTCGTGGCTCCAGCCGATCGTGGTGCGCAGCGTCTGGTGCCTCGGCAGGGCCGTGCGGCAGCCGCCGGTGAGCAGCCGGAAGCGGTCGTCCAGCCGGGCGGTGATCTGCTCCACGGACAGCGCCCGCAGCCGCCCGGCGGCCAGCTCCACGGCCAGCGGGATGCCGTCCAGGCGGCGGCACAGCAGGGCGACGGCCTCCACGTTGGCGTCGGTGACCTCGAAGCCCGGCAGCACCGCGCGGGCCCGGTCGGCGAACAGCCGCACCGCGTCCGGCGGCGCGGCGGCCCGTACGGGCGCCTCGGGCGCGGCCGGGCCGACCGGCAGCGGGGCCAGGGTGAGCAGGTGCTCGCCGCCGGCGCGCAGGGCGGAGCGGCTGGTGGTCAGCACCCGCAGGCCCGGCAGGGCGCGCAGCAGGGCGTTCGCGAGATCGGCGCACGCCTCGACCAGGTGCTCGCAGCCGTCCAGGACGATCAGCAGGCGCCGGCCCTCCAGCGCCCCGGTCAGGACGTCCAGCGGGGGGCGGGCGGTGCCGTCGGTCAGGCGCAGCGCCTCCAGGACGGCGTGGCCGAGGAGCAGGGGGTCCTGCACCGGGGCCACGTCCACCAGCCAGGTGCCGTCCGGGAACGCCCCGGCGGCGCGGGCCGCCGCGCGCAGCGCCAGCCGGCTCTTGCCGACCCCGCCGGGGCCCGTCACCGTCACCAGCCGGGCGCCGGCCAGCAGGGCCGCCAGCTCCGACAGTTCGCGCCGCCGCCCGACGAAGCCCGTCACCTCGGCCGGCAGCCGGCCGGGCTCCGGAGCGCGCGGCTGCGCCGCGGGATGTGGTGTCCAGTCGCCGGCCAAGCGTTGCTCCCCGTCGTTCCCGGCCCGGACCGCAGCGGTCCGGACGCGTGTCCGGGCCGTACGGCTGTCGGCCCGCCTGGCAGAACGAGGTGACCGGAGGGTAGGTTACGCGCGGGGATCGCACACCCGACCGGTCGGACGGGCCCAGGGCTCGTCCTCGGACTCCCGTCGTTCGCCCGGAGGGCGGGCGGGGCGGCGTTGGGGTGCGTGCATCGCAAGGCGGAGGAGGGAGCCACTGCGGGGCACCTCCCAGCCGCCAGGCTGGGGGACATTGGCGACCGACGACAACGCGGCGAGGTGCGTGCCCCGGCGTCGCCCCGCAGGCGGGAGTCCGAAGACGGGCCCTGAACCCGGTCCGGGAATCGGGTGTCGGCGCGATAGGGTTCCTTTCGGAGAACAGCAAGGCGAGGGAGCGCGCAAAGGTGTCCGTGGGAGAGCTGGCCGGATTGCTCGTCGCCGTGTTCTGGGCGGTCCTGGTCACCCTGCTCGCGGTCGTGCTGGTGCGCCTCTCCCGGGTGCTCAAGGAGGCCACCGTCCTGGTCTCCGCCGTCACCGAACAGGCCGTCCCGCTGCTGAGCGACGCCGGCGCCGCCGTGCGCAGCGCCAACGAGCAGCTCGAGCGGGTCGACGAGATCACCGCCAACGTGCAGGACGCCGCCGCCAACGCCAACGCGCTCTCCTCCACCGTCGCCGCCACCCTCGGCGGCCCCCTGGTGAAGGTCGCCGCGTTCAGCTACGGCGTGCGCAAGGCCGTCGCCCGGCAGCAGGGAACGCTGCCGCCGGTGCCCGCCCAGGCGAGCGAGCGCGAGGAGCTGGCCCGGCTCATCCGGGCCGAGGTGCGCGCCGCCACGGCGCCCAGGAACGGACTGCTCTCGCGGGTCCGGCGCGCGGTGAGGGGCTGACGGCATGGCACGCATCTTCTGGATGGCGGTCGGCGCCGGCGCCACCGTCTGGGCCATGAAGAAGGCCAACGAGGCCGTCCACCGGCTCACCCCGGACAGCCTCTCCGGCACGGCCGCCCGCGGCGCCCTCCAACTGGGGGACCTGGCCAAGCAGTTCGCACAGGACGTGCGGGCCGGCATGGCCGAGCGCGAGGAGCAGCTGAAGGACGACCTCGGACTGCACGGCACGGCCGTCGTGGAGCCCCGGCGCACCGGCCGCGCCCGCCCGTCGCCCACCGCCGCCCTTCTTGGGAAACGCTCCGCGTTGCCCCTCCCGGAGCCGCAGTACCGAGCTATCTCGGCGGCGCCCGGTAGCCCGGCCGCCGCCCTGCCTCCGTCCACCAGCACGCGCACCACCCCACAGACCATCGATGAAACGCCCCGCAGAGCCCTGCCGCGGGGCGGTACGAACCGGAAGGACCACTAATGGAGTCGGCTGAGATCCGCCGCCGCTGGCTGCGCTTCTTCGAGGAGCGCGGCCACACCGTCGTTCCGTCGGCGTCCCTGGTCGCCGACGACCCCACCCTGCTGCTCGTCAACGCCGGCATGGTGCCCTTCAAGCCCTACTTCCTGGGCGAGGTCAAGCCGCAGTTCTCGCGCGCCACCAGCGTGCAGAAGTGTGTGCGCACCCTGGACATCGAGGAGGTCGGGAAGACCACCCGGCACGGCTCCTTCTTCCAGATGTGCGGCAACTTCTCCTTCGGCGACTACTTCAAGGAAGGGGCCATCAAGTTCGCGTGGGAGCTGCTCACCACTCCCGTCGCGGACGGCGGCTACGGCCTGGACCCGGAGAAGCTCTGGATCACCGTCTACAAGGACGACGACGAGGCCGAGCAGATCTGGCGCGACGTCATCGGCGTGCCGTCCGAGCGCATCCAGCGCCTCGGCATGAAGGACAACTTCTGGTCGATGGGCGTCCCCGGCCCCTGCGGCCCGTGCTCGGAGATCAACTACGACCGCGGCCCCGCGTACGGCGAGGAGGGCGGTCCGGCCGTCAACGGCGAGCGCTACCTGGAGATCTGGAACCTGGTCTTCATGCAGTACGAGCGCGGCCACGGCGACGGCAAGGACGGGTTCGAGATCCTCGGCGACCTGCCGAGCAAGAACATCGACACGGGCCTCGGCCTGGAGCGACTGGCCGCCATCCTGCAGGACGTCGACAACCTCTTCGAGATCGACACCAGCCGGATGATCCTCGACCGCGCCGCCGAGCTCACCGGCCACACCTACGGCGCCGACCACAAGTCGGACGTCTCGCTGCGCGTGGTCACCGACCACATCCGCACCGCGCTGATGCTCGTCGGCGACGGCGTCACCCCCGGCAACGAGGGCCGCGGCTACGTGCTGCGCCGCATCCTGCGCCGCGCCATCCGCAACATGCGCCTGCTGGGCGCCACCGAGCCGGTCGCCAAGGAGCTCATCGACGTCGCCATCAAGGCGATGGCCCCGCAGTACCCGGAGCTCGAGGCCGACCGCAAGCGCGTCGAGACGGTCGTCGTCGGCGAGGAGGTGGCCTTCCTGCAGACGCTGAAGGCCGGCACCAACCTGCTCGACGTCGCGGTCACCGAGACCAAGCAGGCCGGCGGCGCCGTCCTCTCGGGCGAGCAGGCGTTCAAGCTGCACGACACCTACGGCTTCCCGATCGACCTCACCCTGGAGATGGCCGAGGAGCAGGGCCTCCAGGTGGACGAGGCCGGCTTCCGCCGTCTGATGCAGGAGCAGCGCGACCGCGCCAAGGCGGACGCCAAGGCCAAGAAGATGGGCCACGCCGACGTCGCCGCGTACCGCGAGGTCGCCGACAAGTCCGGCGCCAGCGTCTTCACCGGCTACAACCTCACCGAGGGCGAGGCCACCGTCGTCGGCCTGCTGGTGGACGGCGTCCCGGCGCCGGCCGCCTCCGAGGGCGACGAGGTCGAGATCATCCTCGACCGCACCCCGTTCTACGCCGAGGGCGGCGGCCAGCTCGCCGACCAGGGCCGCATCCGCCTGGAGTCCGGCGCGGTCGTCGAGATCCGCGACGTGCAGCAGCCCGTCCCGGGCGTGATCGTGCACTCCGGCGGGGTGCTGTTCGGCGAGGTCGTGCTCGGCGCCTCGGCGTACGCCACGATCGACATCGACCGCCGCCGGGCGATCGCCCGCGCCCACTCGGCCACCCACCTGACCCACCAGGCCCTGCGCGACGCGCTCGGCCCGACGGCCGCCCAGGCCGGGTCGGAGAACGCGCCGGGCCGCTTCCGCTTCGACTTCGGCTCGCCCGCCGCCGTTCCGGGCAGCGTGCTGGTGGACGTCGAGCAGAAGATCAACGACGTGCTGACCCGCGAGCTGGAGGTCACCGCCGAGGTCATGACGATGGACCAGGCCCGCAAGGCCGGCGCCATCGCGATGTTCGGCGAGAAGTACGGCGACGAGGTGCGCGTCGTCACCATCGGGGACTTCTCCAAGGAGCTCTGCGGTGGCACGCACGTCGGCAACACCTCCCAGCTGGGCCTGGTGAAGCTGCTCGGCGAGTCCTCCATCGGCTCCGGCGTGCGCCGCGTGGAGGCCCTGGTCGGCGTCGACGCGTACAAGTTCCTGGCCCGTGAGCACACCGTGGTCGCCCAGCTGACCGAGCTGGTCAAGGGCCGCCCGGAGGAGCTGCCGGAGAAGATCTCGGGCATGCTCGCCAAGCTCAAGGACGCGGAGAAGGAGATCGAGCGCTTCCGCGCCGAGAAGGTGCTGGCCGCCGCGGCGGGCCTGGCCGACTCGGCCGAGGACGTGCACGGCATCTCCGTGGTCGCCGCCCAGGTCGCCGACGGCGTGGGCGCCGACGAGCTGCGCAAGCTGGTCCTGGACGTGCGCGGCCGCCTGGGCTCGCGCCCGGCCGTGGTCGCCGCGTTCACCGTGGCGAACGACCGCCCGCTGACCGTCATCGCCACCAACGAGGACGCCCGCGGCCGCGGCATCAAGGCCGGCGAGCTGGTCCGCACCGCGGCCAAGACCCTCGGCGGCGGCGGTGGCGGCAAGGACGACGTCGCCCAGGGCGGCGGCACCGACGCCGCTGCGGTCGGCGAGGCCATCGCGGCCGTGCGCGGCCTGGTCGCGGAGCGCGCCTCCTGATGTTCGAGCAGGAGCCGAAGCCCTTCCGCCGCGGACGGCGCATCGCCGTCGACGTCGGTGACGCCCGGATCGGGGTCGCGTCCTGCGACCCCGACGGGGTGCTCGCCACGCCGGTGGAGACCGTCCCCGCGGGGGTGAAGTCGCAGGCCCGTCTCGCCGCCATCGTCGAGGAGTACGACGCGGTGGAGGTGATCGTCGGGCTGCCGCGCTCGCTCAGCGGCAAGGAGGGCCCGGCGGCGGAGAAGGTCCGGGCGTACGCGGCGCGGCTGGCCAACCGGCTCTACCCGGTGCCGGTGCGGCTGGTGGACGAGCGGATGACGACCGTCACCGCCACCCACGGGCTGCGCGCCTCCGGGGTCAAGGCGAAGAAGGGCCGCTCGGTGGTCGACCAGGCCGCCGCGGTGGTGATCCTCCAGACCGCCCTTGAGTCCGAACGGGTGAGCGGAAGGCCGCCCGGCGAGAGCGTCGAGGCGGCCGGCTGACCGGCCTGGTCTAACGTCCCGAAGAGGGGCCCGTGCGGACGCGTCCGCACGGGCCCCCTTTTCGTTCGCTTCCGGCTCGGCTGCCGATCACCCCTGACCGATCCCGACCGGCACGGAGGCATCCAGGCCGTTGCGGGACCGTCGAGGGGGCGCGAGCCATGTTCGACCAGGACTTCCACCCGGGGCTCACGCCCGGTCACCTGGGCGCGCCGGTGGTGGAGCCGGAGGGCCGGCCGCCGGGTGCGCCCCGTCCGCGCCCCGATGCGCCCGATCCGCACCGACGGCGTAACGGACTGGCCTGCGGGCTCACCGCGCTCGCCCTGATCGCCGTCTTCGGCGGGATCGGGCTGACGGGCTACACCTGGTTCCAGGGGCAGCGCCGTCCGGCGGCCGCCGCCGACTTCCGGGGGCCGGGCGACGGCAGCGTCCAGGTCTCGGTGCCCGAGGGCGCGGGCCTGGCGCAGATCGCCTCCGCGCTGGTCCGCAACGGGGTCGTGGCCAGCTCGCTCGCCTTCACCAGGGCGGCGAAGGGCAGCGCGGCGGCGGCCGGGCGCATCCAGCCGGGGACGTACACCCTCAAGCAGAAGATGTCGGCCTCGGCGGCCCTGGCGATCCTGATCGACCCGGCCAACGCCAACGGCCTGACCATCCCCGAGGGCTGGCGCGGCTACCAGGTCTACGCGGCCATCGACAAGAAGCTGAACCTGCCCGAGGGCACCGCCCAGCGCGTCGCCAAGGAGCAGACCGCCGAGCTGGGCCTGCCGGAGTTCGCGGCCGGCGCCCCCGAGGGCTACCTGTTCCCGGCGACGTACAGCGTCACCGACGGCACCACGGCGCTCGACCTGCTGAAGCAGATGGTGGAGCGGGCCGGCAAGGAGTTCAGCCGGGACGACGCGGAGGTCGTCGCCCGCAACCTCGGGCAGAACGTGTACGGGCTGGTGACCGTCGCCAGCATGGTGCAGGGCGAGGCCGACAACACCGAGGACATGGGCAAGGTGGCCAGGGTCATCTACAACCGGCTGGCCAAGGGCATGCCGCTGCAGCTGGACTCCACCATCAACTACGCGCTCGGCCGCTCGACCCTGAACACCAGCGTCACCGAGACCAAGCTGGACTCCCCGTACAACACCTACCTGCACGCCGGGCTGCCGCCGACCCCGATCTCCAACCCCGGGCGGGAGGCGATCATGGCGGCGCTGGACCCGCCGCAGGGGGACTGGCTGTACTTCGTCACCGTGAAGCCGGGGGATACCCGGTTCACCGACAGCTTCGAGGTGCAGCAGCGCAACGTCGCGGAGTTCAACGCCAACCGGGCGGTGGCGAAGCCGAGCGCCTCGGCGACTGCCTCGGCGTCCGCCTCCGCGTCGGCTTCCGTGAGCCCCTCGGGCGCGGCGACTCCGTGACGGTGGGTGCGGAGAGCGGGGAGGTCGAGCACTGACGGTACGTCCGGCCACCGGCGGCCCGGCTGCGGTACGGTAACGTCTCCTCCCAGGCGTTGCGCTAGCACGCCGGTTCGAGATTCAACCGGGACGGCGTCCCGGACGGCCGCTTTGATCCGTCGGTCGTCACTGTCGGTTAAGGGGATCGATGACCGAGGTGGGTCGGGGCTACGGCCCCCAGGGCGAGCCGTGGCACCCCGGTGATGCCGGGTACGGCGGCCAGCAGCCGGTCCCCGGCCAGCAGGACGGCCAGTGGCAGCAGGAGCAGCAGCAGTACTACCAGCAGCAGCAGGGCCAGCAGGGCCAGTACGGCCAGCAGCAGATGCCGCAGGGGCAGTACCCGCAGCAGGGCCAGACCTTCGGCGGGCAGCAGGGGCAGCAGGGGCAGTACGGCCAGCAGCAGATGCCGCAGCAGGGCTACCCGCAGCAACAGCAGCAGATGCCCCAGCAGGGGCAGTACCCGCAGCAGGGCCAGTACCAGCAGCAGGGTTACCCGCAGCAGCAGCAACAGCAGCAGCAGCAGATGCCGCAGCACGGGCAGTACCCGCAGCAGCAGCAGGGTTACCCGCAGCAGGTGCAGCAGCAGGTCCAGCCGCAGCAGCGGGCCCAGCGGCAGGCCCCGGCGCCCGAGCCGGTGGCCGGGCCGGGCCCGGACGGCATCGACTGGGAGGCCGAGGCCGCCGCCCTGGAGGCCGGAGGCGATCCGGCCGCCGGGCACACCGGGCACACCGGGCACGTCGGGCACGAGCCGCAGGCCGAGCCCGAGGAGTGGGACGCTCACCACGAGGACGGCGCCTACCTGGACGAGGAGTCCCCGCAGGAGAGCGGCTTCCTCGGCGAGCAGGACGACTCCCGCGAGGCGAAGAAGAAGCGCAAGGAGAGCGGCAAGAAGGCCGGCCGCCGCAACGGCGGCGCCTGCCTGCTGGTCGCCCTGGTGCTGCTCGGGGCGATGGGCGGCGCGGGCTGGTGGGGCTACGGCTTCTACCAGGACCACTTCGGCCCGCCGCCGGACTTCACCGGCGACGGCACCGGCAGCGTCCAGATCGAGGTCGCCAAGGGCGAGGTCGGCGGGCAGATCGGCCTGAAGCTGAAGAAGGCGGGCGTGGTCAAGAGCGTCGACGCCTTCACCAAGGCGTGCGAGCCCGAGCCCAAGTGCAGGGCCGTCCAGTACGGCTTCTACGCGATGAAGAAGGAGATGTCGGCCGCCGCCGCGGTCAAGGCGTTCGTCGACCAGATGGGCGGCGCCTCGCTGGTGCTGCCCGAGGGCCTCAACTCCACCGAGATCTACGCCAAGATCGACGACAAGCTGAAGCTCCAGAAGGGCACCACGGCGAACGTCGCCAAGGCGCAGGTCAACGACCTCGGCCTGCCGGCGTACGCGAACGGCAACATCGAGGGCTTCCTCTGGCCGACGAAGTACAACGTCGCCGACGGCATGAAGCCCGAGGACCTGCTCAAGCAGATGGTGAAGAACGCCACCGAGAAGTACGCGGCCCTGGACGGCCAGGCCGCCTCGGTGAACCTCAAGAACGGCTACGAGGTCGTCATCGAGGCGAGCATCCTCCAGCGCGAGGGCAACAACCCGACGGACTTCGCGAAGATGGCCAAGACCATCCAGAACCGCCTGGCCGCGGGCGGGGAGATCAACCACCGCCTGGGCATGGACACCACGCTCCAGTACTCGCTGGGCCGCAAGACCCTCGACCGCAAGGACATGGACGACGCGTCCAACAAGTACAACACCTACATCAACCCGGGCCTGCCGCCGACGCCGATCTCCAACCCCGGCGACGAAGCCCTCCAGGCGGTGCTGCACCCGGCGGACGGCAAGTGGCTGTACTTCATCGCGATGGACCCGAGCACGACGCGGTTCGCCGAGACGTCCAAGGAGCACTACGCCAACGTCGAGGAGTTCTGCAAGAACGCCGGCGAGGGCTTCGACAAGGACCGCGGCCACTGCACCGGGAAGAAGTCCTGACCACCTGCTGAGGAGCAGCGTTGACCAGCAAGCACCGTGCCGCCGTGCTCGGTTCGCCGATCGCCCACTCGCTCTCGCCGGACCTGCACCGGGCCGCCTTCGCGGCGCTCGGGCTGGACGGCTGGCGGTACGACCGGTTCGAGGTCGACGAGGCTTCGCTGCCCGGCTTCCTGGCCGGGCTGGACGAGGCCGAGTGGGCCGGGCTGTCGCTGACCATGCCCCTGAAGCGGGCGATCATCCCGCTGCTGGACGAGGTCAGCGCCACGGCCCGCTCGGTGGAGGCCGTCAACACGGTGGTGTTCACCGAGGACGGGCGGCGCACCGGGGACAACACCGACGTGCCCGGGCTGGTGAACGCGCTGCGTGAGCGGGGCGTCGCCGAGGTGTCGGGCGCGGCCGTGCTGGGGGCGGGGGCCACGGCCTCCTCGGCGCTGGCGGCGCTGGCCCAGATATGCACCGGCGAGGTGGTGGTCTACGTCCGCAGCCCCGAGCGGGCCCGGGAGATGGCCGAGCTGGGCGAGCGCCTCGGCGTGGCCGTCCGTACGGCCGACTGGGAGCGCGGGGCGGAGGCGCTGGAGCGGCCGCTGACCGTCTCCACCACGCCGGTGGGCGCCACGGACGTGTTCGCGGAGGCCCTGCCGGAGCGGCCGGGCGCGCTGTTCGACGTGCTCTACCACCCGTGGCCGACGGCCCTGGCCGCCGCCTGCGCCGAGCGCGGGGCGACCGTCCTCGGCGGGCTGGACCTGCTGGTGCACCAGGCGGTGCTGCAGTCCGAGGCGTTCACCGGGCGCAGGCCCGGCCCGCTGGCCGCGATGCGCGAGGCCGGGGAGAAGGCGCTGGCCACGAGCTAGGCCGGGGCCTGACCGGGCGGCCGCCGTCCCGGGTGGTGTCCACGTGCTGTCCGCTACGCGGAACGCGGCCCTTGCGCGGCCCCGCGGCATGAAAGGATTCGGGCAGAAGGTACGTCCGGGCGGGCTGCGGCGGTGCCGTGGGCCGGCCCGCTGATGAAGGAGCTCCGTTGGGTACGTTGCGCTGGCTCACGGCGGGGGAGTCGCACGGCCCCGCACTCGTCGCGACGCTGGAGGGCCTGCCCGCCGGTGTACCGGTCACTACTGCCGTAGTGGCCGACGCGCTGGCGCGCCGCCGGCTCGGTTACGGCCGCGGTGCGCGGATGAAGTTCGAACAGGACGAGGTGACCTTCCTCGGTGGCGTCCGGCACGGCCTGACCATGGGCAGCCCGGTCGCGATCATGGTCGGCAACACCGAGTGGCCGAAGTGGGAGCAGGTCATGTCGGCCGACCCGGTCGACCCCGAGGTGCTGGGCGGCCTGGCCCGCAACGAGGCGCTGACCCGCCCCCGGCCCGGCCACGCCGACCTGGCCGGCATGCAGAAGTACTCGATCGGCGAGGCCCGCCCGATCCTGGAGCGCGCCAGCGCCCGGGAGACGGCCGCCCGGGTCGCGCTGGGCGCCGTCGCCCGCGCGTACCTGCGCGAGGTCGCCGGGATCGAGATCGTCAGCCACGTGGTCGAGCTGGCCGCCGCCAAGGCCCCGGCCGGTGTGCTGCCGCTGCCCTCGGACGAGGCGAAGCTGGACGCCGACCCGGTGCGCTGCCTGGACCAGGACGCCTCGAAGGCGATGGTCGCCGAGATCGACCAGGCCCACAAGGACGGCGACACCCTGGGCGGCGTGGTCGAGGTGCTGGCGTACGGCGTGCCGGTGGGCCTGGGCTCGCACGTGCACTGGGACCGCCGCCTCGACGCCCGGCTGGCCGCCGCGCTGATGGGCATCCAGGCGATCAAGGGCGTCGAGGTCGGCGACGGCTTCGAGCTGGCCCGGGTGCCCGGCTCCCAGGCGCACGACGAGATCCTCCCGACCCCCGAGGGCGTCAAGCGCGCCTCCGGCCGCTCCGGCGGCACCGAGGGCGGCCTGTCCACCGGCGAGGTGCTGCGGGTGCGCGCCGCGATGAAGCCGATCGCCACCGTGCCGCGGGCGCTGCAGACCGTGGACGTGAGCACCGGTGAGCCGGCCAAGGCGCACCACCAGCGCTCGGACGTCTGTGCGGTGCCGGCCGCCGGGATCGTCGCCGAGGCGATGGTCGCGCTGGTGCTGGCCGACGCGGTGAACGAGAAGTTCGGCGGCGACAACGTCTCCGAGACCCGTCGCAACGTGCAGAGCTACCTCGACCACCTGATCGTGCGATGAGCGAGCGAAGCGAGCCCATCATCGAGAGGTGCCCGTTGTGCTCCGGGCCTGCCGAGCGAAGCGAGGCGGGGGCATGAGCACGCCTGTCGTCGTGCTGGTCGGCCCGCCCGGCAGTGGCAAGTCCACCGTCGGGCGGGCCCTGGCCGAGCGGCTGGGCGTCGGGTTCCGCGACACCGACGCCGACGTCGCGACCACGGCCGGGAAGCCGATCCCCGAGATCTTCATCGACGAGGGCGAGCCGCACTTCCGCGCGCTGGAGGCCGAGGCCGTCCGGGCGGCGGCCACCGGGCACGCCGGGGTGCTGGCGCTCGGCGGCGGCGCGGTGATGGCCGAGGCCACCCGGGCGCTGCTGCGCGAGCTGCCGGTGGTGTTCCTGGAGGTCCCGCTGGCGGACGCCGTCAAGCGGGTCGGCCTGGACGCGCCGCGCCCGCTGCTGGCCGTCAACCCCCGCGCCCGCTGGCGCGAGCTGATGGAGGCCCGCCGCCCCCTCTACCTGGAGGTGGCCACCGCCGTCGTCGACACCGAGGGCCGTACGCCCGAACAGGTCGCGGACGCCGTACTGGAAGCACTGGAGCTGAAGACCCCCCATGACTGACCCCATCGTCAGGATTCACGTCGGCGGCAGCGCCGGCCACGACCCGTACGACGTGCTGATCGGGCACCAGCTGCTCGGCGAGCTGGCGCCGCTGATCGGCGGCCGGGCCAAGCGGGTCGCGATCATCCACCCGGAGGCGCTGGCCGCCACCGCCGACGCGATCCGCGAGGACCTGGCCGGCGAGGGCTACGAGGCGATCGGGCTGCAGGTGCCCAACGCCGAGGAGGCCAAGAGCGCCGAGGTCGCCGCGTACTGCTGGTCGGTGCTCGGGCAGACCGGCTTCACCCGCAGCGACGTGGTCGTCGGCCTCGGCGGCGGCGCCACCACCGACCTGGCGGGCTTCGTCGCCGCCACCTGGCTGCGCGGGGTGCGCTGGGTCTCCATGCCCACCACGCTGCTGGGCATGGTCGACGCGGCCGTGGGCGGCAAGACCGGCATCAACATCGCCGAGGGCAAGAACATGGTCGGCGCCTTCCACCCGCCGGTGGGCGTGCTGGCCGACCTCGACACCCTGGAGACCGTGCCCAAGCACGACTACGTCTCCGGCCTCGCCGAGGTCATCAAGTGCGGCTTCATCGCCGACCCGGCCATCCTCGACCTGATCGAGGCCGACCCGGAGGGCGCCAGGTCCCCGGCCGGGCCGCACACCGTCGAGCTGATCCGCCGCGCCATCCAGGTCAAGGCCGACGTCGTCTCCGGGGACCTCAAGGAGTCCGGCCGCCGCGAGATCCTCAACTACGGCCACACCCTGGGCCACGCCATCGAGCGCAACGAGCGCTACAAGTGGCGGCACGGCGCGGCGATCTCCATCGGTATGGTCTTCGCCGCCGAACTCGGCCGCCTGGCCGGGCGGTTGGACGACGAGACGGCCGACCGGCACCGCGCCGTGCTGGCCTCCGTCGGTCTGCCGCTGAGCTACCGGGCCGACGCCTGGCCGAAGTTGCTGGACGCGATGAAGATCGACAAGAAGTCGCGCGGCGACCTGATCCGCTTCATCGTCCTGGACGGCCTGGGCAAGACCTCCGTGCTGGAGGGCCCCGACCCGTCCCTGCTGGTCGCCGCCTACGCGGAGGTCTCCTCGTGACCAGGGTGATGGTGCTCAACGGCCCCAACCTCGGCCGCCTGGGCAGCCGGGAGCCGGACGTCTACGGCGCCACCTCCTACGCCGGGCTGGTCGAGCGCTGCGGTGCGCTCGGCAAGGAGTTCGGCTTCGAGGTCGAGGTCCACGAGACCAACTCCGAGCAGCAGATGGTCGAGTGGCTGCACGAGGCGGCGGACGGCCAGGTGCCCGTGGTGATCAACCCGGGGGCGTTCACGCACTACTCGTACGCGATGCGCGACGCCGCCGCGCAGCGCACCGCGCCCCTGATCGAGGTGCACATCTCCAACCCGTACGCCCGGGAGACCTTCCGGCACACCTCGGTGATCGCCGCCGTCGCCTCCGGGACGATCGCCGGGTTCGGGATCGGTTCGTACGAACTGGCGCTGCGCGCACTGGCGGAGCAACTGACCACGCGTTGACGGCCGGGCACCACCCCGGGTGGGGCCTCGTCGACGGCCCGGTGGCGGACTGTGCCCGCCGCCGGGCCGCCGTGTAATGTCCCCGCTGAGAGGTGTGGGGAGGGTTCCGTGACGCAGTACACCGCAGGTGGGCAGGTCCCGCCGCGTCCCGCCGCTCCGCCGGTGCGGACGGTCGGGGGCGCGGGCGCGGGAGCGCCCGTTCCGCCGCCGCCTCCGCCGCCCCCTCCCGCGCAGCCCGTCCGTCCGGGGCCGGCCGCCGCGCCCGCACCCGTGCCCCCGCCCGCGCCGGTGCCCGCGCACGCCGGGCACGGGACCGTCCAGTTGCAGGCCCTGCCCATGCCGCCCGGCGGCACCGGGCACTTCGTGCTGCCCGCCGGAACGCCCGTCCAGCTGCCCGCCCACCCGCCGCGCCCGCACGCGCCCGCCGGGCCGATCGCGGTGCTGCTGATCGGGCCCGCCGGGGCGGGGAAGACCACCGTCGCCCGCTACTGGGCCGAGCGCCGGCCGACGCCGACCGCGCACATCAGCCTGGACGACGTCCGCGAGTGGGTGCAGGCCGGGTTCGCCAACCCGCAGGCCGGCTGGAACAACGCCTCCGAGGCGCAGTACCGCCTGGCTCGCCGCACCTGCGGCTTCGCCTGCCGCAACTACCTGGCCAACGGCATCTCCTGCATCATCGACGACGCCGTCTTCCCGGACCGCCCGGCGATCGGTCTCGGCGGCTGGAAGCGGCACATCGGGCCCGGCATGATCCCCGTGGTGCTGCTGCCGAGTCTGGACTCGGTGCTGCGCCGCAACGCCCGCCGCAGTGGCACCCGGCGGCTCGGGGACGAGGAGGTGGCGCGCATCCACGGGCGGATGGCGGGCTGGTACAACTCCGGGCTGCCGATCATCGACAACTCCTACCTGGACGTGGCCGGGACGGCCGCCGAGCTCGACCGGGTGATCCTGGCCCGGCTGGCGGGCATGCCCGTGCGCTGAGCTGCGGCTTTCCGCGGCTTCCGGGGCGGCCGGGAGTGTCGGTGGCGGCTGGGATGATGGACGCAGTCCGAGTCGAACCGTCCGAACCGCCCGTGGGAGGCCGTGCCCGTGCCCGAAGGCCACATCATCCACCGTCTCGCCGCCGAGAACCGCAGGGCGTTCGGCGGCCGCGCCGTCCGCGTCACCAGCCCGCAGGGCCGCTTCGCCGACGAGGCGAAGGCGATCGACGGTCAACTGCTCACCGGCGCCGAGGCGTTCGGCAAGCACCTGTTCCTCGGCTTCGAGGAGGGCGGCTGGGTGCACGTCCACCTCGGGCTGTACGGCGGGTTCACCTTCGGCGAGGGCGGGGCGCCCGAGCCGGTGGGGATGATCCGGCTGCGGCTGGAGAACGAGGACGGCTACGCGGACCTGCGCGGCCCGAACACCTGCGCGCTGGTCACCGAGGCGCAGAAGGCGTCCGTCGCCGCCCGGCTCGGGCCGGACCCGCTGCGTGCGGACGCCGACCCGGAGGCCGCCTGGCGCCGGATATCCGCCAGCCGTACGACCGTGGCCGCGCTGCTGATGGACCAGAAGGTGCTGGCCGGGGTGGGCAACGTCTACCGGGCGGAGGTGCTCTTCCGCCACGGCATCGACCCGCACCGGGCCGGGCGCGAGCTCACCCGCCGGGAGTGGGACGCGATCTGGGCCGACCTCGTGGCCCTGATGCGCGAGGGCGCCGGCGCCGGGCGGATCGACACCGTCCGGCCCGAGCACACCCCCGAGGCGATGGGCCGCCCGCCGCGCAAGGACGACCACGGCGGCGAGGTGTACGTGTACCGGCGCGCGGCGATGCCCTGCCTGGTCTGCGGCACCGAGGTGCGCACGGAGGAGCACGCCGCGCGGAACCTGTTCTGGTGCCCGTCCTGCCAGCAGGTGTGAGGCCGCCGCCCCGATGAACCCTCGCCGCGGCGTCTCTCGGGGGGCGGGCCGGGGCGGGGGTCCGTAGGCTCGGGGCATGGTGGATGCGTACGCGGCCCGCCGGGAGCGGGTGAGGGAACACTGCGGTGCCTCGGGGGTCGAGGCGGCGCTGGTGACGCGGGCGGCGAACGTGCGGTACCTGACGGGCTGCGCGCCCTGCGGGGCGACGCTGCTGCTGACCAGGGAACGAGCGCTGCTCACGGTGCCGGACGACCTGCCGCCGGACGACGCGGGGGAGCACCTCATCGCGCCCGAGGTGGAGCAGGTGCCGGTGCCCGCCGGGGTGGACACCGCCCTCGCCGCCGCGGAGGCCGCCGCGCGGCTGGGCGTGGCGGGCCTGGCGGTGGAGGAGCACGACCTGACCGTCAGCCGACACCGGGCGGTGGCCGCCCTGGTGGAGGGCGCCCGGCTGGCCGACCTCGGGTTGGTGGTGGAGCGGCTGCGGGTGGTCAAGGACGAGCACGAGATCGCCGATCTGCGCATCGCCGCCGAGATCGCCGACCAGGCTCTCGGCGAGCTGCTGGAGTCCATCCTGGTCGGCCGCACCGAGCGGCACCTGGCCATGGAGCTGGAGCGCCGGATGATCGACCACGGCGCGGACCGGGCCGCCTTCCCCGTCTCCGTCGGCACCGGCGGCCACTCCGGCCAGAGCGCCCACCAGCCCACCGACCGCCGGGTGGAGGAGGGCGACTTCCTGACCGTGGTGCTCGGCGCGCAGTACCGCGGGTACGGGGTCTCCACCGCCCGGACCTTCGTGATCGGCGCCGCCCCCGCGCCCTGGCAGGTGGAGCTGCACCGGCTGGTCTTCCGCGCCCAACGGGCGGGCCGGGAGGCCCTGGAACCGGGGGCGGAGCAGTGCGTGCCCGACCGGGCCGCGCGGCAGGTGCTGGAGGCGGCCGGGTACCCGGAGGCGTCCCCGCATCCGATCGGGCACGGCATCGGGCTGGAGATCCGGGAGGCGCCGCGCCTGGGCCCGACGGACATGGGTAAACTGGACAGCCGCGTGCCGGTCACCGTCGGCCCTGGAGTCCACCTCCCGGGCAAGGGCGGGGTCCGGATCGAGGACACGCTCGTCGTACGCCCCCTCGAAGAGGGCGGGCCCGAGCTGCTCACCATCACCACCAAGGAGCTCCTCGCCCTGTGAAGGCAGGACGCGATCCTTGGTTCCTTGACAGCTATATCCAGGAGTAAGTGCGCCCGTGGCTTCCACGAACGATCTCAAGAACGGCATGGTCCTCAAGCTGGAGGGCGGCAAGCTCTGGTCCGTCGTCGAGTTCCAGCACGTCAAGCCCGGCAAGGGCCCGGCCTTCGTGCGGACGAAGCTCAAGGAGGTCCTGACGGGCAAGGTCGTCGACAAGACCTTCAACGCCGGGACCAAGGTCGAGACCGCCAACGTCGACAAGCGCGGCATGCAGTTCTCGTACAAGGACGGCTCGAACTTCGTGTTCATGGACATGGACACCTACGACCAGATCACCATCGAGCCGGGCGTGGTCGGCGACGCCGCCAACTACCTGCTCGAGGGCTTCGAGGCCCTGGTCGCCACGAACGAGGGCGCCGTCCTCTACATCGAGCTCCCGACCTCCGTCGAGCTCCTCATCGCCGAGACCGAGCCGGGCGTCCAGGGCGACCGCTCCACCGGTGGCACCAAGCCGGCCACCCTGGAGACCGGCGCCGAGATCCAGGTGCCGCTCTTCATCACCACCGGTGAGAAGGTCAAGGTCGACACCCGCGACGGCAGCTACCTCGGCCGGGTGAAGTAAGTCCGTGTCGGCCGCACGTAGCAAGGCCCGTACCAGGGCCTTCCAGATCCTCTTCGAGGCCGACCACCGCGGGGTCGACCCGCAGCAGGTCCTCGCCGACTGGGTGGCCCGCGCCCGTGAGCCCAAGCCCGACGAGGGCACCCCGCAGGTCGCCGAGTACACGATGGAGCTCATCGAGGGGTACGTCCAGCACGCCCGCCGGATCGACGACCTGATCGAGCAGTACGCGGTGGGCTGGGAGCTCGACCGCATGCCGATCGTCGACCGGAACGTGCTGCGCCTCGGCGCGTACGAGCTGATCTGGGAGGACGGCGTCCCGGACGCGGTCGTCCTGGACGAGGCCGTCGAGATCGCCAAGGAGTTCTCCACGGACGACTCCCCGGCCTTCGTCAACGGCATGCTGGCCCGGTTCCTGGAGCTGAAGCCGAGCATCCGCCGCTGACCCCGTCGGCGACGCGAACACCACGGCCGTCGGTCCGGATCTTCCGGGCCGACGGCCGTTCCGCGTTTCACCCGGGCGGCGTAAGGTGGAGGCCTACTCGCCAGTAACTTGGCGACCGGAACGACCCGTGCGAAGGGCAGGCCACCTCCCATGACCACCGCGACCCGCAGCGAGTTCGACCAGGGCATCGCCCTGACCAGACACCCCGAGGAGCCCGGTCGCTACGACGGCGAACTGGGCGAGGGCTGGCAGATCGGCGGCGGCGTCAACGGCGGGCTGCTGCTCGCCGTGGCCGGACACGCCCTCGCGCTGGAGCACGGGGAGCATCCGGACCCGGTCTCGATCAGCGGCTACTACCTCTCCGCCTCCACCCCCGGCCCGGCCACCGTCCGCACCGAGGTGCTGCGCAGCGGCCGCGGGCTCTCCACCGGCACCGCCTCGCTCAGCCAGGACGGCGTCGAACGGCTGCGCGTGGTCGCCAGCCACGGCGACCTCGGCGCCCTGGAGGGCGAGGTGCGCACCAGTGCGACCCCGCCGCAGCTGCCGCCGCCGGACCAGTGCATCGGCATCGAGCACGCGCCCCGCCAACTCGTCGAGCGGGCCGCCCTGCTGGAGCGCTTCGACCTGCGCCTGGACCCGGCCACCGTCGGCTGGGCGCTCGGCCGGCCCTCGGGCCAGGGGCGCATCCAGGGCTGGTTCCGCCTCGCCGACGGCCGTGAGCCGGATCCGCTGCTGCTCCTGCTGGTCGCCGACGCGCTGCCGCCGGTCACCTTCGACCTGGGCATGCCCGGCTGGGCCCCGACCGTGGAGCTGACCGTCCACCTGCGCGCCAAGCCCGCGCCCGGCTGGCTGCGGGTCGTGCACGCCACCCGCAACCTGGCCGGCGGGTACTTCGAGGAGGACGCCGAGGTCTGGGACGAGACGGGCCGTCTGGTCGCCCAGTCCCGCCAGCTGGCCCGGGTGCCGCGTAGCGCCTGAGTCTTTCCGAGGCGGAAAAATCCGACTCACGTTCGGTTACATTCCTGTGACACGCCGTACGTGTGCGCCGCCCGGCGATGGGGAGGAAGACGGTCAGCGGCCGACCGGCCGCCGACCGTCACCCGCCGACGCCAGGAGCCACCGATGAGCAGCGACCAGGGCCGCGCCCGCCGTAACCCCGACCGCGCCGGTGGCGGCCACCGTCCGCTCGCCCGGGTGCCGCACCGGCGTCAGCACGCCGAGGGGGCCGAGCAGGCGTTCGTCATCGGGGTGCTCGCCAGTGCCGCCGACTTCGAGCGGGCCCGCGCCTGGGGCGTCACCGACGCCGCCGACTTCGACCGCTACCTGGCCGAGACGGCCGAGCTGCTCGCCGACGCGCTGGAGCGCTTCGACACCGTCCGCGCCCGGATGTTCCACCCGCAGGACTTCGCCGAGTTCTGCCTGCTGCACGGGCTGGACCCGGCCGAACCCACGGCCCGCGACCGCTACCTCGTCAACCCCCCGCTGCGCACCCAGCTGCTGCCGTATCAGGGTGAGGAGCTGTCAGGGGACTTCCTGCCGCGCCTGGTTCGCGCCCGGGAGAACGGGCTGACGCTCTGCCACGCGGACCTGCTGCTGGACGGCGCGCTGTACGGCGGCGGCGACGACGTGGACGAAGAGCATGCCCGCTGGGTCCGGGCCGCCTACCAGCGCGGCGGCGAGGTGTTCCGCCGGATGCTCGTCGGCGCGGGCGCCGGGGTGTACGAGCTGCGCCTGCGGGTGGACGCGCCCGGCGGGCGGCTGACGGCCTCGGCGCGGGTCCTCCAGTGGGAGGACGGCGTGGTGCGGATCAACGACGAGGACATGGAGCTGGTCTGCGCGGTGCTGTGCGCCGGGCTGGCGCTGGAACTGCCGGGCGTGGCGGTGCTGCACGGCTCGCAGGGCTCGGCGGCGACCTGCGGGGAGTACCTGCCGGCGGCCTGGGCCTGGTCCAGCGGCGGGCCGGACTGGGCGCCGGCGGACCGGCCGGTGCGGATGGACGGCGTGGCGGCCCGGCCGGGCTACAGCCTGGGGACGGTCTGCTGAGGCGTGCCGGTGCACGCCGACGCATGCGGGCCGTACGCGCCGCGGCGCGGCACCCCGGAGTCCGGGATGCCGCGCCGTGACGTTTCTGCGTGCAGGCTGCTGGCCGCCGGAGGGTTTCCCCTGGCCGGAGCCGGTGCGGCGAGCGTCAGCTCGCCTCCTCCTCGCGCACCGCGCGGCGCGCGTCGGGGTTCAGCACGCCCCAGGAGATCAGCTGCTCGGTGAGGATCGACGGCGACTGGTCGTAGATCACGGCCAGGGTGCGCAGGTCGTCCTGGCGGATCGAGAGCACCTTGCCGTTGTAGTCGCCGCGCTGGCTCTGGATGGTCGCCGCGTAGCGCTGCAGCGGGCCGGCCTTCTCGGAAGGCACCTGGGTCAGTCTCTCCAGGTCGAGGACCAGGCGCGGCGGCGGCTCGGCGGCGCCGCCGGGCGTGCCGCCGGGCAGCAGCTCCTGCACCGGGACGCCGTAGAACTCCGCCAGTTCGGCCAGCCGCTGCACGGTGACCGCACGGTCGCCGCGCTCGTACGAGCCGACGACGACTGCCTTCCAGCGCCCCTGGGACTTCTCCTCGACACCGTGCAGGGAGAGCCCCTGCTGAGTGCGGATCGCTCGGAGCTTGCCTCCGAGCTGCTTCGCGTAGTCGCTGGACATTGATCTCCCCGGACGAGATTGCTTCGCGTTCAGTGGTGGGTCACGGGCGATTGCCGACGTGTTACCGGTGGGTTCGACGTCCGTCTCGTAACTCACTGTGAGGTTACGTAGAGTAAGGTAGTTGCGTCAAGCCGAATGGGGCACTCGTGCGAATGGCCCGCATCGTCGGTGCATCGGCGGCGTGAACCCGTTGAAGCGGAATGATGGAGGTCCACTTGCCGCTCGGCGCGCTGATAGGATGACCCGAAGCCCACGCCGGATCGGCGGGGCGATCCCAGACATCCTTTAAGGCCCGTCCAGTGAGGCGGGGAAGGAGGTCCGCTTCGGCATGACCGCACGCCAGGAACACCAGGATTCGACCCCGAGGCCGCCGCACCAGGTGCTGGACGGCTCGGACATCGCCCGGGTCATCACCCGGATAGCGCACGAGATCGTCGAGCGCGCCAAGGGCGCGGAGGACGTCGTGCTGCTCGGCATCCACACCAGAGGTGTCCACCTCGCCCGCCGCCTGCACGGCCGGCTGGCGCAGATCACCGGGCGCGAGATCCCGCTCGGCACCCTGGACATCACCATGTACCGGGACGACCTGCGGCTGAAGCCCGCCCGCGCCCTGGAGCACACCGAGATCCCGTCCGGCGGCATCGACGGCAAGCTCGTCATCCTCGTCGACGACGTGCTCTTCTCCGGCCGCACCATCCGCGCCGCCCTCGACGCGCTCAGCGACATCGGCCGTCCGCGCGCCGTGCAGCTCGCCGTCCTCGTCGACCGCGGGCACCGCGAGCTGCCGATCCGCGCCGACTACGTGGGCAAGAACCTCCCCACCTCGCTGCGCGAGGCCGTGCAGGTGCGCCTCGCCGACTCCGACGGCGTGGACGCCGTCCTGGTCGGGGACCGTGATCACGCCGGCGCGTCGAGTTCCGCTCGCCATCAGCACAGCTCGCAAGCCCCGGCCGCCGAGCCGTCCGAACCGCACCTTCCGGAGTAGAACCGCGTGAAGCGCCACCTCGTCTCCACCACCGACCTCACCCGTGACGACGCGCTGCTGATCCTGGACACCGCCGAGGAGCTGGCCCAGCTCTCCGGACGGGCCGTCAAGAAGCTGCCCACGCTGCGCGGCCGCACCGTCGTCAACCTCTTCTTCGAGGACTCCACCCGCACCAAGACCTCCTTCGAGGTCGCCGAGAAGCGGCTCTCCGCCGACGTCATCAACTTCTCGGCCAAGGGCTCCTCCGTCTCCAAGGGCGAGAGCCTCAAGGACACCGCGCTGACCCTCCAGGCGATGGGCGCCGACGCCGTGGTCATCCGCCACCACGCCTCGGGCGCGCCGGCCCGGCTCGCGCAGTCCGACTGGCTGCACGGCAGCGTGATCAACGCCGGTGACGGCACCCACGAGCACCCCACCCAGGCGCTGCTCGACGCCTTCACCATGCGCCGCCACCTCAACGCGGGCCTGGGCAACGACCTGAACGGGCGCCGGGTGACGATCGTCGGCGACGTGCTGCACAGCCGCGTCGCCCGCTCCAACGTGCACCTGCTGACCACCCTCGGCGCCCAGGTCACCTTCGTCGCCCCGCCGACGCTGCTGCCGATCGGCATCGAGAACTGGCCCTGCGAGATCAGCTACGACCTCGACAGCGTCCTGTCGAAGACCGACGCGATGATGATGCTGCGGGTCCAGCGCGAGCGGATGAACGCCGCGTTCTTCCCGACCGAGCGCGAGTACAGCCGCCGCTACGGCATCAACGGCCAGCGGATGGCGCAGCTGCCCGAGCACGCCATCGTCATGCACCCCGGCCCGATGGTCCGCGGCATGGAGATCACCGCCGAGGTCGCCGACTCGCCGCGCTGCACCGTGGTCGAGCAGGTCGCCAACGGCGTCTCCGTCCGGATGGCCGTCCTGTACCTGCTGCTCGGCGGAGCCACCCTCGCCGACGCCCCCGCCGCCGCCCCCCGCACCGACTCCGTGGAGACCGCCCAGTGACGAGCTACCTGATCCGCAACGCCAAGATCCTGGGCGGCGCCCCGCAGGACCTCCACCTCGCCGACGGCGTGATCGCGGCGATCGGCACCGCTCTGGCCGTCGAGGCGGACATCGAGATCGACGCCACCGGCCTGATCGCCCTGCCCGGCCTGGTCGACCTGCACACCCACCTGCGCGAGCCCGGCCGCGAGGACGCCGAGACCGTCCTCACCGGCACTCGGGCCGCCGCGATGGGCGGCTTCACCGCCGTCCACGCCATGGCCAACACCACCCCGGTCGCCGACAGCGCCGGTGTCGTCGAGCAGGTCTGGCGCCTCGGCCAGGAGGCCGGCTACTGCGACGTCCAGCCGGTCGGCGCCGTCACGGTGGGCCTGGAGGGCAGGAAGCTCGCCGAGCTCGGCGCGATGCACGAGTCCGCCGCCAATGTGCGGGTCTTCTCCGACGACGGCAAGTGCGTGGACGACGCGGTGCTGATGCGCCGCGCCCTGGAGTACGTCAAGGCGTTCGACGGGGTCGTCGCCCAGCACGCCCAGGAGCCGCGGCTGACCGAGGGCGCCCAGATGAACGAGGGCCAGGTCTCCGGCGAGCTCGGGCTCGGCGGCTGGCCGGCCGTCGCCGAGGAGTCGATCATCGCCCGCGACGTGCTGCTCGCCGCGCACGTCGGCTCCCGGCTGCACGTCTGCCACCTCTCCACGGCCGGCTCGGTCGAGATCGTCCGCTGGGCCAAGTCCAAGGGCTGGGACGTCACCGCCGAGGTGACCCCGCACCACCTGCTGCTGACCGACGAGATGGTCCGCACCTACGACCCGGTGTACAAGGTGAACCCGCCGCTGCGCACCGCCGAGGACGTCCAGGCGCTGCGCAAGGCGCTGGCGGACGGCACCATCGACGCCGTCGCCACCGACCACGCGCCGCACCCGGACGAGGACAAGGACTGCGAGTGGGCCGTGGCCGCGATGGGCATGGTCGGCCTGGAGACCGCGCTGTCGGTCGTGCAGCAGACCATGGTCGACACGGGCCTGCTGAACTGGGAGGGCGTCGCCGACCGGATGTCGCACCGCCCGGCGCGGATCGGCCGTCTCACCGGACAGGGCCGCCCCATCTCGGTCGGTGAGCCTGCCAACCTGGTGCTCTTCGATCCCGCGTACCGTGGTGCCGTGAACCCGGACACCTTCGCCACCCGCAGCCGCAACACCCCGTACAAGGGCCTGGACCTGCCCGGACGGGTGCACGCCACCTTCCTGCGCGGGCGCGCCACCGTCCTCGCCGGGGAGCTCGCCGAGCAGGGCGGCCAGGCGTGATCACGACTCTCGCCAAGGAGCAGGCGAAGGTCACCAACTGGCCCGGCTACATCGGCTGGGCCGTGGGCCTGCTGATCATCATCGGCCTGGTCTACTGGCTGATGCGCCAGGGCTGGAACTGGCGGCGCACCCTGCAGTCGGGCATGCCGCCGCTGCCCGCCGTGCCGGAGAAGGCCGGGCGCACCATCCTGGAGACCAGCGGCCGGTACCACGGCACGACCACGGCCGGGAACTGGCTGGACCGGGTCGTCGCGCACGGCCTGGGCACCCGCAGCCGGGCCGACCTCACCCTCGGGGAGGACGGCCTGCTGGTGCGGCGCCCCGGCGACGTCGACCTGTGGATCCCGGCGGAGGACCTGACCGGTGCCCGCACGGACTCCGGGATCGCCGGCAAGGTCGTCCCGTCCGGACTGCTCGTCGTGACCTGGAACCACGAGGGCACCGCCCTCGACTCGGGCTTCCGGGCCGACCACCCCGACGAGCACACCGCCTGGGTCGAGGCGATCGCCCAACTCGCAACACGTACGAAGACGAAGACGGAAGAGGCCACTCGATGACCGCACCTGCCCCCACCACGCAGCGCCAACGGCGGGCCCGCGTCCCCGCCGTGCTCGTCCTGGAGGACGGCCGGACCTTCCGCGGCGAGGCGTACGGCGCGATCGGCGAGACCTTCGGCGAGGCGGTCTTCAACACCGGCATGTCCGGCTACCAGGAGACCCTCACCGACCCCTCGTACCACCGCCAGGTGGTCGTGATGACCGCCCCCCAGATCGGCAACACCGGCTGGAACGACGAGGACGACGAGTCCTCGCGGATCTGGGTCGCCGGGTACGTCGTGCGCGACCCCGCCCGCGTCGCCTCCAACTGGCGCTCGCGCCGCTCGCTGGACGAGGAGCTCGTCCGCCAGGGCGTCGTCGGCATCAGCGGCGTCGACACCCGCGCCCTGACCCGCCACCTGCGCGAGCGCGGCGCCATGCGCTGCGGCATCTTCTCCGGCGAGGCGCTCGCCGACCCGGCCGCGCTGCTGGCCCGGGTGCAGCAGTCGCCCGAGATGAAGGGCGCCGACCTGTGCGCCGAGGTGGCCACCACCGAGGCGTACGTCGTCCCCGCGATCGGTGAGAAGAAGTTCACCGTGGCCGCCCTGGACCTCGGCATCAAGGCGATGACCCCGCAGCGGATGGCCGAGCGCGGCATCGAGGTGCACGTGCTCCCGGCGAACTCCACCCTGGAGGACGTCTACGCCGTCAACCCCGACGGCGTGTTCTTCTCCAACGGCCCGGGCGACCCGGCCACCGCCGACCAGCAGGTCGCCCTGGCGCAGGCCGTGCTGGAGCGGAAGACCCCGTTCTTCGGCATCTGCTTCGGCAACCAGATCCTCGGCCGCGCGCTGGGCTTCGGCACCTACAAGCTCAAGTACGGCCACCGCGGCATCAACCAGCCGGTGCAGGACCGCACCACCGGCAAGGTCGAGGTGACCGCCCACAACCACGGCTTCGCCGTGAACGCGCCGCTGGACAAGGTGAGCGACACCCCGTACGGGCGCGTCCAGGTCTCCCACGTCTGCCTCAACGACGACGTGGTCGAGGGCCTGCAGGCCCTCGACGTCCCCGCGTTCAGCGTGCAGTACCACCCCGAAGCGGCCGCCGGCCCGCACGACGCCGCCTACCTGTTCGACAGGTTCGTCGAGCTCATGCGAGGCGACGACAAGCACAGCGTGAAGCTCATGGAGGGCCAGCGTGCCTAAGCGCACTGACATCAAGTCCGTCCTGGTGATCGGGTCCGGCCCGATCGTGATCGGCCAGGCCGCCGAGTTCGACTACTCGGGTACGCAGGCCTGCCGCGTCCTCAAGGCCGAGGGCCTGCGCGTCATCCTGGTCAACTCCAACCCGGCGACGATCATGACCGACCCGGAGATCGCCGACGCCACGTACGTCGAGCCGATCACCCCCGAGTTCGTCGAGAAGATCATCGCCAAGGAGCGCCCCGACGCGCTGCTGCCGACCCTGGGCGGCCAGACCGCGCTCAACACCGCCATCTCCCTGCACGCCGCCGGGACGCTGGACAAGTACGGCGTCGAGCTGATCGGCGCCGACGTGGTGGCGATCAACAAGGGCGAGGACCGCGACCTGTTCAAGGGCGTCGTCGAGGCCGTCAACGCCAAGATCGGCTACGGCGAGTCCGCCCGCTCGGTCATCTGCCACACCATGGACGACGTCCTCGCCGGGGTGGACACCCTCGGCGGCTACCCCGTCGTCGTGCGCCCCTCCTTCACCATGGGCGGCGCCGGCTCCGGCTTCGCCCACAACGAGGAGGACCTGCGCCGCATCGCCGGCCAGGGCCTGGCCCTCTCGCCGACCACCGAGGTGCTCCTGGAGGAGTCCATCCTCGGCTGGAAGGAGTACGAGCTGGAGCTGATGCGCGACAAGAGCGACAACGTCGTGGTCGTCTGCTCCATCGAGAACTTCGACCCGATGGGCGTGCACACCGGTGACTCGATCACCGTCGCCCCGGCGATGACCCTCACCGACCGCGAGTACCAGATCCTGCGCGACATCGGCATCGCCGTGATCCGCGAGGTCGGCGTCGACACCGGCGGCTGCAACATCCAGTTCGCGGTCAACCCCGAGGACGGCCGGGTCATCGTCATCGAGATGAACCCGCGCGTCTCCCGCTCCTCGGCGCTCGCCTCCAAGGCCACCGGCTTCCCGATCGCCAAGATCGCCGCCAAGCTGGCCATCGGCTACACCCTCGACGAGGTCCCCAACGACATCACCGAGCAGACGCCGGCGTCCTTCGAGCCGACCCTCGACTACGTCGTGGTCAAGGTCCCGCGCTTCGCGTTCGAGAAGTTCCCGAGCGCCGACGCGTCGCTGACCACCACCATGAAGTCCGTCGGCGAGGCCATGGCCATGGGCCGCAACTTCCCCGAGGCGCTCCAGAAGGCGCTGCGCTCGCTGGAGAAGAAGGGCTCCCAGTTCACCTGGACGTCCCCGGTGGGCGACAAGGCCGAGCTGCTGGCCAAGGCGGTCGTGCCGACCGACGGCCGGATCAACACCGTCATGGACGCCATCCGCGCCGGCGCCACCGCGGAGGAGGTCTTCGAGTACACGAAGATCGACCCGTGGTTCGTCGACCAGCTCTTCCTCATCGACGAGATCGCCGGCGAGCTGGCCGAGGCCCCCGAGCTCACCCCCGAGCTGCTGCGCCACGCCAAGCGCCACGGCTTCTCCGACCAGCAGATCGGCGAGATCCGCGGCCTCAAGCCGGACGTCGTCCGCGAGGTGCGCCACGCCCTGGGCGTGCGGCCGGTGTTCAAGACCGTCGACACCTGCGCCGCCGAGTTCGCCGCCAAGACCCCGTACTTCTACTCGTCCTACGACGAGGAGAACGAGGTCGCCCCGCGCACCAAGCCCGCCGTGATCATCCTCGGCTCGGGCCCCAACCGCATCGGCCAGGGCATCGAGTTCGACTACTCCTGCGTCCACGCCTCCTTCGCGCTGGCCGAGGCCGGGTACGAGACCGTGATGGTCAACTGCAACCCGGAGACCGTCTCCACCGACTACGACACCTCCGACCGGCTCTACTTCGAGCCGCTCACCCTGGAGGACGTCCTGGAGATCGTCCACGCCGAGCAGCAGGCCGGCCCGCTCGCGGGCGTCATCGTCCAGCTCGGCGGCCAGACCCCGCTGGGCCTGGCCCAGGCGCTCAAGGACAACGGCGTGCCGATCGTCGGCACCCAGCCCGAGGCGATCGACCTCGCCGAGGAGCGCGGCGCCTTCGGCCGCGTGCTGCGCGACGCGGGCCTGCCGGCCCCCAAGCACGGCACCGCCTTCTCCTTCGCCGAGGCCAAGGCCATCGCCGACGAGATCGGCTACCCGGTGCTCGCCCGCCCCTCGTACGTCCTCGGCGGCCGCGGCATGGAGATCGTCTACGACGAGGCGTCGCTGGCCTCCTACCTGGAGCGCCACGCGGGCCTGATCTCCGAGCACCCGGTGCTGATCGACCGCTTCCTCGACGACGCGGTGGAGATCGACGTCGACGCGCTCTACGACGGCACCGAGCTCTACCTCGGCGGCGTCATGGAGCACATCGAGGAGGCCGGCATCCACTCCGGCGACTCCGCCTGCGCCCTGCCCCCGATCACCCTCGGCGGGCACGACATCAAGCGCCTGCGGACCTCCACCGAGGCCATCGCGCGCGGCGTCGGGGTGCGCGGCCTGATCAACATCCAGTTCGCCCTGGCCGGGGACATCCTCTACGTCCTGGAGGCCAACCCGCGCGCCTCCCGGACCGTCCCGTTCACCTCCAAGGCGACCGCCGTGCCGCTGGCCAAGGCCGCCGCCCGGATCTCGCTCGGCGCCACCATCGCCGAGCTGCGCGCCGAGGGCCTGCTCCCGGCCGAGGGCGACGGCGGCACCCTGCCGGCCGACTGCCCGATCGCCGTCAAGGAGGCCGTGATGCCGTGGAGCCGCTTCCGCGACATCCACGGGCGCGGCGTCGACACCGTGCTCGGCCCGGAGATGCGCTCGACCGGTGAGGTCATGGGCATCGACAAGGTGTTCGGCACCGCCTACGCCAAGGCGCAGTCCGGCGCGTACGGCGCGCTGCCGACCAAGGGCAAGGTCTTCGTCTCCGTCGCCAACCGCGACAAGCGCAACCTGGTCTTCCCGGCCCGCGCGCTCGTCGGCCTCGGCTTCGAGGTGCTCGCCACCGCCGGCACCGCCGAGGTGCTCCAGCGCGGCGGCATCCCGTCCACGCTGGTGCGCAAGCACAGCGAGGGCGAGGGCCCCAACGGCGAGAAGACCATCGTCCAGCTGATCCACGACGGTGAGGTCGACCTCATCATCAACACCCCGTACGGCACCGGCGGGCGCCTCGACGGCTACGAGATCCGCACCGCGGCCGTCTCGCGCGGGGTGCCCTGCCTGACCACCGTCCAGGCGATGGGCGCGGCCGTCCAGGGCATGGACGCGCAGCTGCGCGACGAGGTCGGCGTGATGTCCCTCCAGGAGCACGCCGAGCTGATCAACGCCGGCCGCAGGTAGCACCACCACAGTGGGGGGCCCCGGACTTCCTCGGGTGCCCCCCACTCCCATGTCCGAATCCGCTCACCACCTGCGGGAGTTGACCCCCTTGTACAAGCTGCTCTTCGACCTCGTGTTCAAGAAGATGGACGTGGAGAAGGCGCACCACCTCGGCTTCTTCTGGATCCGCCTCGCGAACTCCGTGCCGGGCCTGCGCACCCTGGTCGGGCTCGTCCTCGCCCCGCAGGACCGGGCGCTGCGCACCAAGGCCCTCGGGCTCGACCTGCCCGGCCCGTTCGGGCTCGGCGCGGGCTTCGACAAGAACGGCATCGGCATCGACGGCCTGGCGATGCTCGGCTTCGACTACGTCGAGATCGGCACCATCACCGGCGAGCCCCAGCCGGGCAACCCGCAGCCCCGGATGTTCCGCCTGATCGAGGACCGGGCCCTGATCAACCGGATGGGCTTCAACAACCAGGGCTCCGCCCGCGTCGCCGCCCGGCTGGCCGCCCGCCCGCACACCACCTCCACCCCGGTGATCGGCGTCAACATCGGCAAGACCAAGGTCGTGCCGGAGGCCGAGGCCGTCGCCGACTACGTCAAGTCCACCGAGCGGCTGGCGAAGTACGCCGACTACCTGGTGGTCAACGTCAGCTCGCCCAACACCCCCGGGCTGCGCAACCTCCAGGCCGTGGACCAGCTGCGTCCGCTGCTGGCCGCCGTCCGCGAGGCCGCCGACCGCACCACCGCCCACCGGGTGCCGCTGCTGGTCAAGATCGCCCCCGACCTGGCCGACGAGGACGTGGACGCCGTCGCCGACCTCGCCCTGGAGCTGGGCCTGGACGGCATCATCGCCACCAACACCACCATCGCCCGCGAGGGGCTGCGCACCGACGCCGCCCGCGTCGAGGAGATCGGCATGGGCGGCCTGTCCGGCGCCCCGCTCAAGGCCCGCTCCCTGGAGGTCCTCCAGCGGCTGCGCGCCCGCACCGGCGGCCGGCTGACCCTGGTCTCGGTCGGCGGCATCGAGACCGCCGAGGACGTCTGGCAGCGGATCGTCCACGGCGCCGACCTCGTGCAGGGCTACAGCGCCTTCATCTACGAGGGCCCCTTCTGGTGCCGCCGCATCCACAAGGGCCTCTCCGCGCGCCTGCGGGCCTCCGGCTTCCGCAGCCTGGACGAGGCCGTCGGCAGCGCCGTGCGCTAGGGCGTGTCTTTCGGATCACGCCGGGCGGGCGCCGCCGGGGCACGCACCTCGACGGCTTCTCCTCGGTCGCCGATGCTCCGCATGGGCTCCCTCCTCGGCACCGCCGATGCACGCACCCCAACGCCGCCCGCTCATCCGACGTGATCCGAAAGACACGCCCTCCTGACCCCCGCTACCACCATCGGAGATCTAGACATGACCCTCGCCCCCTTCGGTGCCCGCCTGCGCGAGGCCCTGGACACCCGTGGCCAGCTCTGCGTCGGCGTCGACCCGCACGCCTCGCTGCTGGCCGCCTGGGGCCTCGGCGACGACCTCGCCGGACTGGAGACCTTCAGCCGCACCGTGGTCGAGGCGCTGGCCGACCGGGTGGCCGTGCTCAAGCCGCAGGCCGCCTTCTTCGAGCGCTTCGGCAGCAAGGGCGTCGCGGTGCTGGAGAGGAGCGTGGAGGAGGCCCGGGCGGCCGGCGCGCTCGTCCTGATGGACGCCAAGCGCGGCGACATCGGCTCCACCATGGCCGCGTACGCCGAGGCGTTCCTCTCGCCGGGCAGCCCGCTGTTCTCGGACGCGGTGACGGTGAGCCCGTACCTGGGCTTCGGCTCGCTGCGCCCGGCGCTGGACCTGGCGAAGGAGAACGGCTGCGGCGCCTTCGCGCTGGCGCTGACCTCCAACCCGGAGGGCGCCGAGGTGCAGCGCGCCCTCGGGGCCGGCGGGGAGTCGGTGGCGGCCTCGGTGCTGCGGCAGCTCGCGGCGGAGAACGCCGGGGCCGAGCCGCTGGGCTCCTTCGGCGCGGTGGTCGGCGCGACGCTGGACGACGCGGGCGTGGACCTGGCGATCAACGGCCCGCTGCTGGCCCCCGGCATCGGCGCCCAGGGCGCGACCATGGCGGACCTGCCGCGGGTGTTCGGCGCCTCGGTGCTCAACGTGGTGCCGAGCGTCAGCCGGGACGTGCTCAGGCACGGGCCGTCGGTGGCGGCGCTGCGGGAGTCGGCGGAGCGGTTCGTGGGCGAGTTCGCGGAGGCCGTCAAGTAGCCCTGCGAGGCGGGGCGGTGACCCTCGGGGTAGCCGTTCGGTGACCGTGCGCAGTGTCCGCAGGACGGCGGCGCGGCGCCCGAGTTGACGTGAGCGCCGTCACATCGGCGGTGCCCAAGCCTCGCAATCGCGGTCATTTTGCCCGGGAAAGTCCTGGTCGGCCTTGGCTGACCAGGACTTTTCGTGTTCTTTTCCTGACGCGGCGCCGCAATGCGGGTAGTGTCCGGCGATAGGTCATCGGTGAGCCGCGAACTCGTAGCTCCCGCAGGTCAGAGCCCTGTGGTTCCACTTGCGGACGGTGTCCTGGGAACCAAAACAGTCATAGCTCAATTCCTACCTTCCACACCCTGAGGTGAACGGCGTGGCTCTTCCGCCCCTTACCCCTGAACAGCGCACCGCCGCGCTCGCCAAGGCCGCCGAGGCTCGCCGGGAGCGCGCCGAGGTCAAGAACCGGCTCAAGCACTCCGGCGCCTCCCTGCACGAGGTCATCAAGGCGGGCAAGAACGACAACGACGTCATCGGAAAGATGAAGGTGTCGGCCCTGCTGGAGTCCCTTCCGGGCGTCGGTAAGGTCCGTGCCAAGCAGATCATGGAGCGCCTCGGCATCAGTGAGAGCCGACGTGTCCGAGGTCTCGGCACGAACCAGATCGCCTCCCTGGAGCGGGAGTTCGGCGGCGGCGCCGCCTGATCGTGCCCCCGTGGTGCCGGGATCGTCCGCGATCCGGGATAATCGGTGCATGAGTGAGCGTCCGCGGCTGACCGTGCTCTCCGGCCCCTCGGGGGTCGGCAAGAGCACGGTCGTCGCTCATATGAGGAAGATGCACCCCGAGGTCTGGCTCTCGGTGTCGGCGACGACCCGCCACCCGAGGCCGGGCGAGAAGAACGGGGTCCAGTACCACTTCGTCGACAACGACGAGTTCGACAAGCTCGTCGCCAACGGCGAGTTGCTGGAGTGGGCCGAGTTCGCCGGGAACCGCTACGGGACCCCGCGTGCGGCGGTGCTGGAGAAGCTGGAGCGCGGCGAGCCCGTCCTGCTGGAGATCGATCTGCAGGGCGCCCGCCAGGTGCGCGAGTCGATGCCCGAGGCGCAGCTGGTCTTCCTGGCCCCGCCGAGCTGGGACGAGCTGGTGCGCCGGCTCACCGGGCGGGGCACCGAGCCGCAGGACGTCATCGAGCGGCGGCTCGAGGCCGCCAAGGTCGAGCTGGCGGCGGAGTCGGAGTTCGACACGACCCTTGTCAACACCTCGGTCGAGCAGGTAGCGGCCGAACTGCTAGCCTTGCTCGGTGTAGCCTGACCTGTCTGTCTTTTTTTCCACCCTTTCGGAAGGTTTTCGCGTGTCCTCTTCCATGACCGCGCCCGAGGGCATCATCAACCCGCCGATCGACGAGCTGCTTGAGGCCACCGACTCGAAGTACAGCCTGGTGATCTACGCGGCCAAGCGCGCGCGCCAGATCAACGCGTACTACTCGCAGCTCGGCGAGGGCCTGCTCGAGTACGTCGGCCCGCTGGTCGACACCCACGTGCACGAGAAGCCGCTGTCGATCGCGCTGCGCGAGATCAACGCGGGCATGCTGACCGCCGAGGCGATCGAGGGTGCCGCCTGAGGCGGTTCACGACTCTTCCCGGAGGGCCCGGCGGAAACATTCCGCCGGGCCCTCCGGCGTTTCTCGCTCTGTGTGCGGGGCCGTAGGGTGGGCGGGTTCCCGATGCGGAGAGAGGCCGGAGAGATGAACCCGACTGTGGACGCCCCCCGCGTGGCCCTCGGTGTCAGCGGCGGGATCGCCGCGTACAAGGCGTGCGAGCTGCTGCGCCGGTTCACCGAGTCGGGCCACCAGGTCACCGTGGTGCCCACCGAGGCCGCGCTGCACTTCGTCGGGGAGGCCACCTGGGCGGCGCTGTCCGGGCGCCCGGCCGCCACCGAGACCTGGGAGCGGGTCCACGAGGTGCCGCACGTGCGGATCGGGCAGCAGGCCGACCTGGTCGTGGTCGCCCCCGCCACCGCCGACCTGATCGCCAAGGCGGCCCACGGACTGGCCGACGACCTGCTCACCAACACCCTGCTGACCGCCCGCTGCCCGGTGGTGATGGCGCCCGCCATGCACACCGAGATGTGGGAGCACCCGGCCACCCGGGAGAACGTCGCCACGCTGCGCCGCCGGGGCGTGATCGTCCTGGAGCCGGCCGTCGGGCGGCTGACGGGCAAGGACACCGGCAAGGGGCGGCTGCCGGAGCCGTCCGCGATCTTCGAGGCGTGCAAGGCGGTGCTGCGCCGCGGCGGCGCCGTGCCCACCGACCTGGCGGGCCGGCACGTGGTGGTCTCCGCCGGCGGCACCCGGGAGCCGCTGGACCCGGTGCGCTTCCTCGGCAACCGCTCCTCCGGCAAGCAGGGCTACGCGCTGGCCGTGACGGCCGCCGCGCGGGGCGCCCGGGTGACGCTGGTCTCGGCCAATGCGGAGCTGCCCGATCCGGCGGGGGTGGACGTGGTGCACGTCTCCACCGCGCTGGAGTTGCGGGAGGCGGTGCTCAAGGCCGGGGGGGACGCGGACGCCGTGGTGATGGCCGCGGCGGTGGCCGACTTCCGCCCCGCCGAGTACGCCACCGGCAAGATCAAGAAGGTCGAGGGCGTCGAACCGGCGCCGGTCGCGCTGGTGCGCAATCCCGATGTGCTGGCCGAGATTTCGGCCAGCCGTCCCCGTTCGGGCCAAGTGGTGGTGGGTTTCGCGGCGGAGACCGACGACGTGCTCGCCAACGGCCGGGCCAAGCTCGCCCGCAAGGGCTGTGACCTGCTGGTCGTCAACGAGGTGGGCAACGGCAAGGCTTTCGGGTCGGACGTGAACGAGGCCGTGGTGCTGGGTTCGGACGGGTCCGAGACGCCGGTACCGGTGGGCCCCAAGGAAGCCCTGGCGGACGTGGTGTGGGATCTCGTCGTGAATGGCCTCGATCCGGCCGATAAGTGATCGATTTCTCTCCAGAACCGATCTCTATTTCCCGAAGCGGGTGACGTTTGACGGAACGATCCCGTTAGACTCCAGGAATCAAGTCTTTCCGGATGTCCTCGGTTTCGGCCGGGGGCCTTCAGTCAGCAGCCGCTGCAACCCCAGGGAGCGCTGTGTCTCGCCGCCTGTTCACCTCGGAATCCGTGACCGAGGGACACCCCGACAAGATCGCTGACCAGATCAGCGACACCATCCTTGACGCTCTCCTCCGGGAGGACCCGACCTCCCGGGTCGCCGTGGAGACGCTCATCACCACCGGCCAGGTGCACGTGGCCGGCGAGGTGACCACCAAGGCGTACGCGCCGATCGCCCAGCTCGTCCGGGACAAGATCCTGGAGATCGGCTACGACAGCTCCAAGAAGGGCTTCGACGGCGCCTCCTGCGGCGTGTCGGTGTCCATCGGCGCGCAGTCGCCCGACATCGCACAGGGTGTCGACACCGCGTACGAAGCCCGTGTCGAGGGCGATGAGGACGACCTGGACAAGCAGGGCGCCGGCGACCAGGGCCTGATGTTCGGCTACGCGTCGGACGAGACGCCCGAGCTGATGCCGCTGCCGATCACCCTGGCGCACCGCCTCTCCCGCCGTCTCACCGAGGTCCGCAAGAACGGGACCATCCCGTACCTGCGCCCCGACGGCAAGACCCAGGTCACCATCGAGTACGACGGCGACAAGGCCGTCCGCCTGGACACCGTGGTCGTCTCGACCCAGCACGCCAGCGACATCGACCTCGACTCGCTGCTCACCCCCGACGTGCGCGAGTTCGTCGTGGAGCCGGAGCTCAAGGCGCTGGCCGACCAGGGCATCAAGCTCGTCACCGACGGCTACCGCCTGCTGGTCAACCCGACCGGCCGCTTCGAGATCGGCGGCCCGATGGGCGACGCCGGCCTCACCGGTCGCAAGATCATCATCGACACCTACGGCGGCATGGCCCGCCACGGTGGCGGCGCCTTCTCCGGCAAGGACCCGTCCAAGGTCGACCGCTCGGCCGCGTACGCGATGCGCTGGGTGGCGAAGAACATCGTCGCCGCGGGCCTCGCCAGCCGCGCCGAGGTGCAGGTCGCGTACGCGATCGGCAAGGCCGAGCCCGTCGGCCTGTTCGTGGAGACCTTCGGCACCGAGACCGTACCGGTCCTCACCATCCAGAAGGCCGTCTCCGAGGTCTTCGACCTGCGCCCGGCCGCGATCATCCGCGACCTGGACCTGCTGCGTCCGATCTACTCCCAGACCGCCGCGTACGGCCACTTCGGCCGTGAGCTGCCGGACTTCACCTGGGAGCGCACGGACCGCGTGGACGCCCTGAAGGCGGCCGTGCAGGACTGACGTACTCGTGTGAGGAGCGGCGCCCATCCCCGGCTCGGGGGTGGGCGCCGCTTCGTGTCGGTGTGACCTGGTAGTACTTGGTGGCGATGAGCAGCACAGAGGAGCCCGAGCAGCTGGCCTTCATCCGGGAGACGGTCAAGCGGGCCAAACCCCGGACGTGGCGCGGGGCCAAGCGGGCGGAGCACCTGCCGGTGGCCCGGGTGGTGGTGGACAAGGGCGTGCTCACCATCGACAAGTTCTTCGACTACGAGGTGCCCGAGGCCATGGCCGAGGAGGCCAAGCCGGGCGTGCGGGTGCGGGTGCGCTTCGGCGCGCGGGTCGTGCGGGGGCAGCGCGAGGGCGGGGAACTGCACGACGGGTTCATCGTCGCCCGGCTGGAGAAGAGCGAGTTCCCCGGGCCGCTCGCCCCGCTCGCCCAGGTGCTCTCGCCCGAGCCCGTGCTCTCCCCGGCGCTGCTGCGGCTGTGCCGCACCGTCGCCGACCGCTACGCCGGGACGCTGGCCGACGTGCTGCAGCTGGCCGTGCCGCCCCGGCACGCCAAGGCCGAGGCCGAGCCCTCGCCCGAACCCCGGCCGCGCCCCGCCGCGCCCGCGCCCGGCGGGTGGCAGCGCTACCCGGCCGGCCCCGACTTCCTCGCCGCGCTGGCCGGCGGCGGCTCGCCCCGGGCCGTCTGGGCGGCGCTGCCCGGGCCCGGCTGGCCGTACGAGATCGCCCGGGCGGTGGCGGCCACGCTGGCCGGGGGGCGCGGCGCGCTCGTCATGCTGCCCGACCGGCGGTCGGTGACCAGGGTCGACCAGGCGCTCACCGAACTGCTCGGGGCCGGGATGCACGTGGCCCTGGAGGCCGAGCTCGGCCCGGCCGAGCGCTACCGGCGCTGGCTCGCCGTCAGCCGGGGCTCGGTGCGCGCCGCGATCGGCACCCGGGCGAGCATGTTCGCGCCCGTCCGGGACCTCGGGCTGGTCGTCGTCTGGTCCGACGGGGACGGCAGCCACAGCGACCCCCGGGCGCCGCACCCGCACGTGCGGGAGGTGACGCTGCTGCGGGCCGCCGAGGAGGGGGCGGCGGTGCTGCTCGGCGGGCACGCGGTGACCGTCGAGGGCGCGCAGCTCGTCAGCACCGGGTGGGCGCGGCCGCTCG
The DNA here is from genome assembly GCF_044455705.1 of Kitasatospora sp. NPDC051170. NCBI lineage: Bacteria > Bacillati > Actinomycetota > Actinomycetes > Kitasatosporales > Streptomycetaceae > Kitasatospora > Kitasatospora sp. NPDC051170. Next base: position 313,343 of record NZ_JBITFA010000010.1, read on the forward strand.
TCGCCGACCGGGAGACCGTACGGCGCACGGCGCCCAGGGTGCGGACCGTCACCGACCAGGACCAGCACCGGGACGCGGCCGCGCAGGCCGCCCGGCTGCCCTCGGTGGCCTGGGAGGCGGCGCGGGAGGCGCTGGCCGCCGGGCACCCGGTGCTCATCCAGGTGCCCCGGCGCGGGTACGTGCCCCGGCTGGCCTGCGGGCGCTGCCGCACGCCCGCACGCTGTCGGCGCTGCGAGGGGCCGCTGGAGGCGGCCTCGGCGGACGCGCCGCTCAGCTGCGGATGGTGCGGGGAGCCGGAGAACGACTGGCACTGCCCCGAGTGCGGGTCGTTCAAGCTGCGGGCGCAGGTGGTCGGCGCCCGGCGGACGGCGGAGGAGCTGGGCAAGGCGTTCCCGCGGATCCCCGTGCGGACCTCCGGGCGGGACGCGGTGCTGACGAGCGTGCCCGACGAGCCCTCGCTGGTCATCTCCACGCCCGGGGCCGAGCCGGTGGTGGAGGGCTCCGGGGGTTACGGGGCGGCGCTGCTGCTGGACGGGTGGGCGCTGCTGAGCCGGCCCGACCTGCGGGCCGGTGAGGAGACGCTGCGGCTCTGGCTCGCGGCGGCGGCGCTGGTGCGGCCCTCCGAGGAGGGGGGGACGGTGGTCGTCGTCGCCGAGCCCTCCGCGCGGCCCGTGCAGGCGCTGGTGCGGTGGGATCCGCTGGGGCACGCCGGGCTCGAACGGGACGAGCGGGCGGCGCTGCACTTCCCGCCGGTGTCACGGATGGCCTCGGTGAGCGGCAGCCCGGGGGCCGTCGCCGACCTGCTGGGGCTGATCCGGCTGCCGGAGGGGGCCGATGTGCTCGGGCCGGTGCCCGCGTCCAAGCTACGGGGGGAGGAGCAGGAGCGGGCGCTGCTGCGGGTGCCTCCGGGGCAGGGGGCGGCGCTGGCGGCGGCGCTCAAGGCGGCGCAGATCGCGCGGATCGCGCTGCGGACACCGGAGGCGGTGCGGGTGCGGGTGGATCCGCTGGACATCGGGTGACGGCGCCCTGCGCGTAGGCGTGGCCGGCGGGGGCGGGGTGAGTGGGCCACCCCGCCCCGCTGGGGGTGTCAGCCGCGCAGGGGGATGCCGGGGCGGTCGGTGCGCTCCGGGGGGCGCGGGGCGGGGGTGGCCCGGTCGTGGGCCGCGCGGTCCAGGGCGGCGCGGTCGAGGCCGCCCTGGCGGGCGGCGGGGACGGTGGTGCTCAGGCCCGGGCGGTCGAGGCGCTCGGGGCGCTCGGGGCGCTCGATACGGTCGGGGCGTTCGATGCGCTCGATGCGTTCGGGACGCTCGATGCGTTCGGGGCGGTCGCTGGTCAGGGCGGTGTGCTCGGGGACGGCGGGCAGCTCCTCGGAGCGGTCCGGGCGGGTCGGGCCCGGGACTCCGCCGCCGGCGGCGAGCAGCTCGCTGGTCGGGCGGCGCATGCCGTAGCGGCGGTGCACGGCCTGCTTGGTGACGCCGAGGGCGGAGCCCACCGAGTCCCAGGAGAAGCCCAGCGCCCGGTCGAACTCGACCGCCGCCGCGACCAGCGTCTCCACGCTCTCCCGCAGTTCCTGCGCCAGGCGCACGGTCGGCGCGGGCGCCCGCCCGTACACGACGAAGCCGGCCGAGGTACTCGGGCGGCGGGGACGGTACACGTTGCCCAGTTGGGCGGTGAGCGTCCGCAGCGCGTCGACCTGGCGCCTCACCCGCTCGATGTCCCGCACCAGCAGGTGCAGGCTCGCCCGCGCCCGGGCGTCGTGGTTGATCTGCTCGGCCATGGCTTACGCGCCACCTTCCGTACGGTTCAGACGGTTCGGCTCGGCCGGGGGCGCGGTGTCCCGTGCGCCCCCGGCCCGGTCAATCTCTCTTGACCAACGCCGAAGCGGGGGCCGGGGTAACGCGGTGGCGGTGACTCGGGATATGCCAGTGGCCGGGGGAGGGGCCACGGGCGTTGCATAGACTTGGGCACCGGAACCCGGAGAACCCCCGACGCACAGGAGCCCGCAACCCGTGGCGATCCAGCCGATCCGTCTCTTCGGAGACCCCGTCCTGCGGGCCACCGCGCAGCCGGTGACCACCTTCGACAAGGAGCTGCGCACCCTCGTACGGGACCTCACCGACACCATGCTCGACGCCCCCGGCGCGGGCCTGGCCGCGCCCCAACTCGGCATCTCCCTGCGGGTGTTCACCTACCACGTGGACGGCGTCACCGGGCACCTGATCAACCCGGACCTCTCGCTCAGCGAGGAGGAGCAGGAGGGCCCCGAGGGCTGCCTGTCGCTGCCCGGGCTGCGCTACGACACCCGGCGCTCGTACGGGGTCGTCGCCCGCGGCCTCAACATGCACGGGGAGCCGGTGACGGTGGAGGGCACGCAGCTGCTCGCCCGGTGCATCCAGCACGAGACCGACCACCTCGACGGCATCATCTTCATCGACCGGCTCGACCGTGAGCAGCGCAAGGCCGCGCTCAAGGCGATCCGGGAGGCGGAGTGGGGCGGCGCGCCCGCGCCCGTCGTCAAGGTCTCGCCGCACGGCACCTTCGGGTCGGCGCGCTGAGCCTGTTCGTTCGTTTTTTGAAGTTCCGTTCGCAGAAAGGCACTTGATGCGTCTCGTCTTCGCCGGCACCCCCGAGGTCGCCGTTCCCGCGCTCGACGCGCTGATCGCCTCCGGCCGGCACGAGGTCGTCGCGGTGGTCACCCGCCCCGACGCCCCCGCCGGGCGCGGGCGCAAGCTCGTCGCCAGCCCGGTCGCCCTGCGCGCCGAGGAGGCCGGGATCGAGGTCCTCAAGCCGGCGAAGCCCAGCGACCCCGACTTCGTCGCCCGGCTCACCGAACTCGCCCCCGACTGCTGCCCAGTGGTCGCCTACGGCGCGCTGCTGCGCCCCGGCACCCTGGAGATCCCGAAGCACGGCTGGGTCAACCTGCACTTCTCGCTGCTGCCCGCCTGGCGCGGCGCCGCGCCCGTCCAGCACGCGGTGCTGGCGGGCGACGAGGTCACCGGGGCGTCCACCTTCCTGATCGAGCAGGGGCTGGACTCCGGGCCGGTCTACGGGGTGATCACGGAGGAGATCCGGCCCTCGGACACCAGCGGGGAACTGCTGACGCGGCTGTCGGAGAGCGGCGCGCGGCTGCTGGCCGCCACCATGGACGGCATCGAGGACGGCTCGCTGCACGCCGTGCCGCAGCCGGGCGAGGGCGTCACCCTCGCGCCGAAGATCAGCGTCGAGGACGCCCGCATCGACTGGAGCCACCCCGCGCTGCGGGTCGACCGGGTGGTGCGCGGCTGCGCGCCGGCGCCCGGGGCCTGGACGGAGTTCCGGGGCGAGCGGCTGAAGGTCACCGGGCCGGTCAGGCTGCTGCCGGAGTCCGCGGAGCTGGCGCCCGGCGAGGTCGCGATGGTGGGCAAGAACAGCGTGCGCGTCGGGACCGGGAGCCACGACGTGGAGCTGGGGGAGGTGCGGCCGCAGGGGAAGAAGGAGATGCGGGCCGCGGACTGGGCGCGCGGGGCGCGGCTGGAGGCGGGGGAGCGGTTCGGGGGCTGAGGTTTCCGGATGGCGTTAGTGTTCGTACGAGTTTCGTTTTCGTCTGATGAATTCCGTAGCACCTTGAGGCACCTGTGACCACCCCGCCCGGCGCGACCCGCGCCCCCCGCCCGCACCGCCGTCCCAAGAAGGACCCGGCCCGGATCGTCGCCTTCCGCGCCCTGCGCGCCGTCGACGAGCGCGACGCGTACGCCAACCTGATCCTCCCCTCGCTGCTGCGCGAAGCCGAGCAGAAGGGCATGGACCGGCGCGACGCCGCCCTCGCCACCGAGCTCGTCTACGGCACCCTGCGCCTGCAGGGCACCTACGACGCCGTCATCGCCGCCTGCATCGACCGGCCCCTCGGCAAGGTCGACCCGCCGGTGCTGGACGTGCTCTCGCTCGGCGCCCACCAGCTGCTCACCACCCGCATCCCCAGCCACGCGGCCGTCTCGGCGACCGTCGAGCTGGCCCGGGTCGTGCTCGGCGACGGCAAGGCCAAGTTCGTCAACGCCGTCCTGCGGCGGATCAGCGCCCACGACCTGGACACCTGGATCGAGAAGGTCGCACCCCCGTACGAGAAGGACGCCGAGGACCACCTGGCGGTCGTCCACTCCCACCCGCGCTGGGTCGTCTCCGCGCTGTGGGACTCGCTCGGACGCTGGCAGCCCGACGCCTCCGGGCGCACGGCCGTGGAGGAACTGCTGCGGGCCGACAACGAGCGGCCCGAGGTGACCCTCGTCGCCCGGCCCGGGCGGGTCACCGTCGGCGAGCTGGCCGAGGTGCTGCCCGAGGCCGAGCCGGGGCGCTGGTCGCCCTTCGCGCTGCGGCTCGCGGAGGGCGGTGACCCGGGGGCGCTCGACGCCGTACGGGAGAACCGGGCCGGCGTGCAGGACGAGGGCAGCCAGCTCGTGGCGCTCGCCCTGGCCGCGGCTCCGGTCGAGGGGCCGGACCGGCTCTGGCTGGACGGCTGCGCCGGGCCCGGCGGGAAGGCGGCCCTGCTGGGCGCGCTGGCCGCCGAGCGGGGCGCGGCGCTGGTCGCGAGCGAGAAGCAGCCGCACCGGGCCCGGCTGGTGGCGCGGGCGCTGGAGGGCAACCCCGGCCCGTACACGGTGATCGCGGCGGACGGGACGCGGCCGGCCTGGCGCGAGGGCGGCTTCGACCGGGTGCTCGTGGACGTGCCCTGCTCCGGGCTGGGCGCGCTGCGGCGCCGGCCGGAGGCGCGGTGGCGTCGGCGCCCGGCGGACGTGGCGGCCTTCGGGCCGTTGCAGCGGGACCTGCTGCGCTCGGCGATCGAGGCGACGAGGGTCGGCGGGGTCGTCGGCTACGCGACCTGCTCGCCGCACCTGGCGGAGACCCGCGCGGTGGTGGACGACGTGCTGCGCGGTGAGGGCGGGCGGGTCGAGTGGATCGACGCGCGGCCGCTGCTGCCGGGCGTCCCGGCGCTGGGCGAAGGCCCGGACGTGCAGCTCTGGCCGCACCTGCACGGGACGGACGCGATGTACCTGGCGCTGCTGCGGCGTACCGCGTAGCGGACTTCGGGGGCCACGGCCAACGTGCGGGCGCTGCCTGCGCGTTGGCCGATTTTCGTTGAGTGGGCTGTGGGCTGTGGGCTGTGGGTGGGGGGAGTCGGGGGTGGGGGCGGTGGGTGGCCGCTGGGCGGGGCGGGGTGGGGTGGGGCGGGGTGGGGTCAGTGGTGGGTGGTGAGGAAGGCGTGGGCCTGGGCGCGGAGGTGGTCGACCGGGGGGTTCTCGCAGATGACCTCCAGGCCGAGGCCCGTGGCCTGGCCGACGTGGTAGTAGGACTGGTAGGCGAGGTAGGGGCGGTGGTCGTCGTCGGGGTCGAGGCCGACGGCGAAGGTGGCGAAGTGGGTGCGCTCGTGGTCGGTGCGGGTGAGCTGCCACTCGCACTCGTAGGGCTCGGGCTCGGCGGGGAGGTCCAGGAGGGCCTGGGCGAGGCGGCGGACGTCGTCGGGGTCGGAGAAGGGCAGGGACTCGGACCAGCGGGGTGCTGAGGCCATCAGCTCCCAGCCGGAGGCGTTGTGGGCGACGGTCAGCGCCCACTCGCCCTCGCGGTCGTGCCAGCGGCAGCTGAGGATCGGGTTCATGGTGCTCAACCTCCCTGGGACACGGGGGTGTTCGGCTGTCCTCATGGTGGCACAGCGGGCTCTCGGTCAGGTGGATCGTGGCCAGAGGGCTTTCAGGGGGCGGTGGTTGAGGACGCTGATGCCGTGTCCGGCTAGGAAGCGGGGTGCCAGGGGCGGTCGGGGCGGGTGGGGACGGGAGCGGAGGTGAGGCGCAGCCCGTAGACCTCGTAGGACTCGGCGGGGTGGGGGAGGGGGCCGAGGTAGGTGTGGCCGGTGAGGTGGCACCAGGCGGGCAGGTCGAGCGGGGCGGCCGGGTCGGTGGTGCGGATGTGGACGACGGCGCCGGCGGGCAGGTGGGCGATCTTGGCGCGCAGGCGCAGCAGGAGTTGGACGCAGAGCAGGCCGGTGCCGTCCACGGTGAGGTCGGGGGTGTCGGTCATGCTGCGGCCCTTCGCGGTGGTGCGGGTGCTGGTGCTGGTGCGTCGGGGCGCAAGCCTAGGAGGCGGGTCCGGGCGGGCGGGTGTCGGGGGCGGTGCCGCCGGTGCGGGTGAGGAGGGTGGTGAGGCGGTCGAGGTCCTCGGGGCTCCAGGTGGGGGCGGCGAAGTGGTCGGCGGCGACCTGGCGGGCGGTGTGGAGCATCTCGGCGAGGCGTTCGCGGCCGGTGGGGGTGAGGGCGGCGTAGGCGACGCGGGCGTCGCGGGCGGCGGCCTCGCGGGAGACCAGGCCGATGCGTTCGAGCGGGGCGAGGCCCCGGGTGACGCCGGAGGCGGTGAGGCCGAGGGCTTCGGCGAGGTCGACGCGGCGCATCCGGCCGCCGGGGGCTTGGCCGAGGTGGAGCAGCAGGGTGAAGTCGGAGAGGCTGACGCCGTGGAGGCCGCCGAGGGTGGAGTCGAAGCGCTTGACCAGGGCGGCCTGGGCGCGGACGAGGCGGAGGGCGGTGTCGAGCGGGTCGGGGCTGGGGGCTGGGGTCGGGGTTGTCATTGCCACCTCCTTGACTGCTCAAGTATAGGTCAGGGCTGAGCCGTCAAGGAGGTGGCGGGGGGAGGGGGTGGGGCGGGTTAGCGGGGGGACTGGGCGGCGCGGCGTTGGCGCTTGCCGAGCGGGGCCTGGGAGAGGTCCTCGGCCTGGGAGCGGAGGTTCCTGCAGCCGTAGCCGCGCTCCTCCAGCCAGGCGCGCGCCGCCTGTTCGGCGCGTTCGGTGGCGAGGAGGATGTCCTCCTCCTCTTCGCCCTCGTCGAGGAAGCGGAAGGTGAAGGCGGTGCGGGCGGTGAGGTCGTAGGAGAGGTGGCCCTCGCGGGTGAAGGCCGCGTGCAGCACGTCGTGCCGGGGCGCCTCGGCGAGGAGTTCGGCGCGCTGCCCGTCGGTGAGGCCGTCGAAGACGCCGCGCACCATGATGCGGAAGGTTCGAGTGGTCATGCGCCGACGATAGGCAGCGGACGCGCCCGTTCGCCAATGCGATTCACAGGTCGTGGTGGGTGAGCAGGGACCAGAGGACCCAGCCGGTGGTGCGGGTGCGGGCGACCAGGACCTTGGCCCAGCGGGCGCCCAGGGTCGAGGTCCAGGTGTCGAGGACCTCGACGCGGTCGCCGGTGCGGGCCAGGCCGAGGACGGTGTCCGTACCGGAGTGGTCGCGGCGGACGTTCGCGGCGTTGGCGGAGACCTCCCACCAGCCGGTCCCGACCTCGGGCGGGCGGGCGGCCTCGGGGGTGACGGCGGCGGGGACGAGCAGGATGGCGAGGGCGATCACGGCGGCGGTCGCCCGGCCGATCACCGCCACGAACGCCTCGGTACGGCCTGCGGCGGGCACAGGGGGGCGGGGGGCGGAGCGGGGGTCGGAGCGAGGGGCGGAGCGGGAGTCGGAGCGGGGGTCATGCACTGCAGAACGAGCCCGGCGGCGTGCGCGCACTGCCCGGGGGTGAGGCTCACTCGACCGGGTCTGCGGGGTCGCGGCCGAGGGGAACGGAGTCGCTGGGCTTCCCGTCCGGGGTGAAGGGTTTTCCATGCTCTTTGTTCCGCCCGCCCTCCCCGCTCTGCGACGATCCGGTGATCGTCCGCCCCGGTCCGAGGGGCTTCGGAGCGTGGGGGAGAAGAGACCGGCATGGCCGAGGGGCCCGTGGACAGCGCCGTCCGGGGGAGACGGTGGGGTAGGGGGTTTCCCGGGCGCGCCCTGGACCGGGAAGCCTGGATGGTCGTCGCCGGCGGGGTGCTCGGCGCGATGTTCGCCGCGATGGGGCTGGCGGTGCTGTTCGGCCCCGCCAACGGATTCGGGGGCGCGGGCCTGCCCGTGATGGGGGTGGTCAGCATCCTCGGGCTGATGCCCTGCGGTGCCGGGCTGGTGTGGGCGCTGATCCACCCCCGCCGGGGCCTGCCCGCCGTCGCCCTGGGCACGGCGCTCGGGCTCTGCCTGTTCGGCTGCTTCGCCGGGGACGGGCTCAACGACTCCTGGCAGGCCCCGCCGGACCGGCCCGCCACCGCCCGCGCGGTGGGCAGCTGGACCAGCGGGGACCTCGTGGTGCGGGTGCGCCCCGACCAGGTCGTCGCCTACCGGGGCGCCAGCGGGGCCGTCGCCTGGCGGTGGACGCCGCCCGGCGCCGAGACCGTCTGCGCGATGAGCCGGGGCGTCGGGCCCGGCCGCGTCGGGCTGATCGGGCACTCCGCGAACGGCCGGCCGTGCGCCGCCGTCACCGCGCTGGGCCTCGCCGGCGGCGCGCAGGGCTGGACGGAGACCGTCGACGCCCCCGCCCGGGACGGCGACTCCGCCTCCCCCGACCAGCTCGCCGTCGCCGGGGACGAGGCCGTCCTCCAGGGCAAGGACGACTGGCGGGCCGTACGGCTCTCCGACGGCCGGGCCCTGTGGCACAGCGAGGCGGGGGCCGGCTGCACCCCGCTCCAGGTCGCGGGCGGGACGGATGCGGTGGTCACCGTCGCCCAGTGCGGCGCCGCCGCCCCGCCCGTGCTGCGCGCCCTGGCGCCCTCGGACGGGCGCGAGCGCAGCCGCATCGCCCTGCCCGCCGAAGGGGGCGTGCGCAACCTCGCCGTCGTCTCCGTCGCGCCGCTGGCCGTCTGGGTGGACGACCAGTCCCAGGGCGGCACCCACGCGGTGCTCAGCTTCGACGGCGACGGGCGGCAGCGGGCCGCGATCCCCGTCTCCGGGGACGAGTACGACCTCGACGTGATGCTCGGCGGGGTCCACGCCTTCGACGAGTTCAGCGCCCGCCCGCTCTTCGGCGGTGTCGTGGTCGGGGACCTGTACATCGCCCCCGGCGGCAAGCCCGGGGACGTGCGGATGAGCGGCGGCCGCAGGCCCGTCCGCGTCGCCACCGGGAGGCTCGTCGCCTACTCGCTGGCGGACGGGCGGCGGCGCTGGACCGCCGGGCTGGATGACCAGGTCACCGGGGTGCTGCTGGACGGCGACTCGGTGTGGGCGATGACCAGGAACCGGCTGACCAGGATCGAGGCGTCCACCGGGCGGACGACCCGGCAGCTGGACGTCAACGGCACCGCCTCGCTCTACCCCGTCGACCTCGCGCTGGCGGGGGCGGAGCGGTTCACCGTCGTCGCGGAGGACGGGACGCGGGACGAGCCTCCGGTGCGGGGGCTCGAGTAGGGCGTCCGTGTCAGGCTGGTGGGGGAGCACCGTCGCTCGTTCGGTGAGCTTCGGTGTGCTTCGGTGCGCCGGGACCGGGAGGCTCGTGATGGCCGGGATCAGGGTGAACGGGGTGTCGCTGCACTACGAGGCCCGGGGTTCGGGCCCCGGCGTCGTCCTGGTGCACGGCTCCTGGAGCGACGCCGACTCCTGGGCCCGGGTGCTGCCGGGCCTCGTCGGGCGGACCAGCGTCGTCACCTACGACCGGCGCGGGCACAGCCGCAGCGAGGACCTGCTCACCCAGGGCTCGGTGCACGAGGACGCCGCCGACCTCGCCGGGCTCGTCCAGGGCCTCGGCCTCGCCCCCGCCTTCGTCTACGGCGACTCGTACGGCGCCCTCGTCACGCTGCGCCTGGCCGCCGCCCGTCCGGACCTGCTGCGCGGCCTCGCCGTCCACGAGCCGCCCGGCAGCGGCATCCTGCTCGCCGACGCCGACCTGCGGCCCATCGGCACCGCCTTCGCCGACCGGATCGCCGCCGTACGGGAGCTGCTGGAGCAGGCCGAGTCGGCCGCGGCCGCCGAGCTGTACGTGGACAGCCTGGCCTTCGGCCCCGGCGCCTGGGAGCAGCTGCCCGCGCCGATCCGGCACACGTACGTGCGCAACGCGGCCACCTACCTCGACGAGCTGCGCGACCCGGACGCCCTCGACCTCGACCTCGCCGACCTCGGCCGGTTCGGGGAACCGGCGCTGCTCACCCAGAGCGACGACAGCGCGCCGATGTTCGGGGAGGTGCTGGACCTCGTCGACCTCACGCTGCCGAAGGCCGAACGCCACCTCTACCGGGGCGCCGGGCACGCGCCGCACCTGTCGCAGCCGGAGGAGTGGCTGCGGGTGGTGCTGCCCCGGGTGCTGGCTTAGGGCGTGTCTGACAATTGGCGGCGACCGCCCGGCGGGAATTGTCAGACGCGCCCTAGAGATCGTCTTCAAAGATCAGATCCAGAGCAGGATCGAGGCGATGGTGACGGCGGCCTGGTAGGACTCGCGGGTCTTGTCATAGCGGGTGG
>NZ_JBITFA010000011.1:0-240668 GCF_044455705.1 Kitasatospora sp. NPDC051170
AAACCCCCACCGCCGCCGACTTTACCCGGGGGCCCCCCCGTGGGCGGGGGTATCTCGGGCCCCCTACAGCCGGGGGGGGGGCCCGGGGCGGGGGGCGGGGGCCCCCCCGCCGCGGGGGGGCCCCGCCTGTGGGAACCCGTCCGGGCCCCTGCGGTGTCAGCGCCGGCCGGCCGGCTCCGGCACGCCGTGGGTGCCGGCGTGCGGGGACTGGCCGTGGCCGGGGCGGGCGTCGCCGCCGTGGCCGGGCCACCACGCCTTGTTGCCGATCAGCGCGGTGATCGCCGGGGTGAAGAACATCGCCATCACGAAGGAGGCCAGCACGATGCCGAAGGCCATGGCGAAGCCGAACTCCAGCATGAACGTGTTGCCCGCGGCCATGAAGGTCGCGAACGAGGCCGCCAGGATGAAGCCGGCCGCGGCGACGGTCGGGCCGCCGTGGCGCACCGCCTCGCGGGCCGCCTCGCGCGGGCTCTTGCCCTCGCGGGCCTCCTCGCGCAGACGGGCGATGATCAGGATGTTGTAGTCGGTCCCGATGGCCACCACGAAGAGGTAGATCAGGATCGGCATCATGAACATCAGACCGGGCTCGCCCTTGAGGTTCTGGAAGAGCAGCACGGTGGAGCCGAGGGTGGCGCCGAAGCCCAGGCCGACGGAGGCCATCAGGTACCAGGGCGCGACCACGCTGCGCAGCTGGAGCGCCAGGATGATCAGGATGAGCAGGCCGGCGAGCGGGAACACGAGCTGGTAGTCGTGGACCATCGCCAGGTTGATGTCCTTGTACACCGAGGAAACACCGGCGACCTTGGCCTCGGTGCCCGCCGGGGCGTTCTTGTGGGCGACCTCGCGCAGCTCGGTGACGGCGTCGACCGCCTCGTTGCTGGTCGGGTTGTCCTTGAGCATCACGGTGAACTGCGCCGTGGTGCCGTCCTCGCTGATGCTGTGGCTCTCCTTGTCGGCCACGGGCAGGTGGACCTCGGCGACGCCGGGGGCCCCCTTGAGCTTGTCCCCGTACGCCTTGAAGGTGGACTGGTCGAGCTTCTTGCCGTCCTTGCTGCTCAGGTAGACCTGGCTCGGGTCGGCCGCGCCCTTGGAGAAGGCGTTGGACATCTTGTCCTGGACGACCATCGACTCCTTCTCCTTCGGCATCGAGCTACCGGCCATGTCGAACAGGCCGTTGTAGTTCAGGGCGCCGAGGGTGAGGGCGACGAGCGCGCCGCCGGAGGCGAGGGCGATGATGCCCGGGCGCTTCTCGACCGAGCGGCCGAGGGCGGCGAAGCGGGCGTTGTTGGGCTCCCGCATCCACTTCTTGCCGGGCCAGAAGACGGCGCGGGCCGGGATGACGGCGAGCAGCGCCGGGGCCAGGGTGATGGAGGCCAGTGCGGTGACGACCACACCGATGGCCAGTGCCGGGCCGAGGGCCTGGAACATGCCGAGGCTGGAGAGGATCAGGACGGCGAAGGCGACGGCGACGGCGCCGGCGGCGGAGGCGATGGCCTCACCGACCCGGGCGACGCCGTTGGCGACGGCGGCCTTGCGGTCGTCCCCGGCCCGCAGCCTCTCGCGGTAGCGGAAGGCGAGGAAGAGGAAGTAGTCGGTGCCGACGCCGAGCACCACGACGATGAGGATGACGTCCGTCATGGGTGTGGTCTTGAGGTCGAACGCCTTGATGGCGTCGTTGATCAGACCCATCGAGGCGGGCAGGGCCACGAGCAGCGAGACCAGGATCGGCAGGAAGCCGGCCAGGACGCTGCGGAAGATGATGCCGACGATCAGGATGACCAGCACCAGCGTGAGCATGGTGATGAGGCCCTGCGTGTCGCCCGAGGACTCCTTCTGGTCCAGGGCCTGTCCGGCGGGGCCGCCGAGCTGGAACTTGACGCTGGTGCCGGAGGACAGCTGCTTGCCGTCGTCGCGCAGGGCCTTGGCGGTGTTGATGCCCTTGTCCGGGTCGCCCTCGTGGTCCTTGTCGAAGGCGACCATGGCCATGCCGAACTTGCTGTCCTGCGAGTAGCCCTGCTGCTCGTTCGGCGCGACGATCTTGTCGATGCCGTCGATCTTCTTGGCCGTCAGGTCGTCGACCAGCTTGCCGATCGCCTTCTTGTCGGCGTCGGTCAGCGCGCCGCCGTCGTTGCGCTCGAACAGCACGAGGGCGGCGGGGGTGAACGCGGCCGGGAACGCCTTGGCCTGGACCTGCGCGGCCTGGATGGACTCGTAGTGCTTGGGCAGGAACGAAGACTCGTCGGTCTCGGCGGTGATCTTCGGCGCGGTCGCGAAGATGGCGACCATGGCGACGATCCACGCCACGATCACCCACCAGGCGCGGCGGACGACGAAGTGTCCTAGTCGGTGGAACATGCTCGTGATGCCTCCTGGGCATGGTTCACCGCCAGCCCTTGGGGGACGGGACGCCGGGCGACGGCAGGACCGGCGGAGCGCACGCAGGCAGCTCCCTTACCGGTCGGCAGGTAAGTAGGTCTGGGCATCATCCTACGAGCACTGACTTGCCGCCCGGCAAGGAGCCCCCGTATTCCAATCCCCCGTTTCGGGGCCGCCCCGAAATCGGCCCCGACCCAGTTTGCCCTGGACACAACCCCGTTGACCTCGTACTCCGGGTGGAGATGACTCCCCCTCAGGGTGGAGTCCGCCCCCTACCCCGGGGAGGAGACCTCAGGGTCGGGGGGTGGGGATAACCCCACCCCCACCCCGATGCTCGCACCAGGGAGCACTCACCCGCCAGCCGGATTACCGCCCAACCGCCGCTTCCCTAGGGTCGTTTACGACGCCGGACGCACCCGGCGCACCCGCGGCGACCTGGGCGAACGGGCCGCCGACGAACCGTCAGGCGACGACCGCCGCTCTCCCAGGGGGACCTTCCGTGAAGACCAGACTCGGCATGGCTGCGGCCATGGGCGCGTGGAGCGCCCGCAACCGCAAGACGGCCGTCTTCGGCTGGCTGCTCTTCGTCATCCTCGCCGCCGTCCTCGGCGGCATGCACGGCAGCACCCAGGTGACCGAGTCCGAGGCGATGCCCGGACAGGTCTCCCGCGCCGCCAGGATCCTCGACGACGCCGGGCTCAAGAGCCCCGCGAGCGAGACCGTCCTGGTCCAGAGCACCTCCCGCAGCGCCGACGACCCGCAGTTCAAGGCCGCCGTCGGCCAGGTCGTCGCCGCCGTCGACGGCACCGGGCACGTCTCCGAGGCCCGCTCCCCGTACGACACCAAGGCCGTCTCCGCGGACGGGCACTCCGCGCTCGTCCTGCTCACCCTCAAGGGCGACCACGACGAGGCGCAGAAGAACGTCCAGTCCGTGATGGACGCGGTGGCCGGCGTGCAGAGGCAGCACCCCGACCTCACCGTCGTCGAACTCGGCGACGCCAGCTCCGGCAAGTGGATACAGGACCAGTTCAAGGACGACTTCGCCCGCGCCGAGTGGACGGCCGTGCCGCTGGCCCTGGGCATCCTGCTGATCGCCTTCGGCGCACTGGTCGCCGCCGTGCTGCCCGTCGTCCTCGCGCTGACCGCCTTCATCGCCGCCGGCGGGCTGGTCGCCCTCTCCAGCGGACTGCTGCACACCAGCAACGACGCCAGCTCCGTGATGCTGCTGGTCGGCCTCGCCGTCGGCGTCGACTACTGCCTCTTCTACCTGCGCCGCGAACGCGAGGAACGGGCCGCCGGGCGCGACGCCGCCACCGCGCTGAGCATCGCCGCCGCCACCAGCGGCCGGGCCGTCCTCGTCTCCGGCGTCACCGTCGTGGTCGCCATGGCGGGCATGTTCCTCACCGGGATCGCCGACTTCCAGGCCATGGCCTACGCCACCATCGTCGTCGTCGTCACCGCCGTGCTCGGCTCGCTCACCGTGCTGCCCGCGCTGCTGTCCATGCTCGGCGACCGCGTCGACAAGGGCCGGGTGCCGCTGATCTCCAAGCTGCGCCGCCCCGAGGCCGCGCAGAACGGCGGCCGCTTCTGGAACGCCGTACTGACGCCGGTGCTGCGCCGCCCGCTGGCCGCCACCGTCCTCGCCGGGGCCGTCCTGCTGGGCCTGGCCGCGCCGCTGCTCACCATGCACACCGCCAACCTGACCTTCCAGCAGCAACTGCCCGCCGGCAACCAGCTGGTGGCCGCCTCACAGAAGATCGAGGCCGCCTTCCCCGGCAGCCCCGCCCCCGCCACCGTGGTCATCAAGGCCACCGACGTCTCCTCCCCCGCGATGACCGCCGCCATCGCCGACCTCAAGGCCAAGGCCCTGGCCAGCGGCCGGATGCACGGCCCGATCGACGTCGTCGTCCACGCCGAGAAGAACATCGCCCTGGTCGAGATCCCGCTCAACGGCACCGGCAACGACTCCGTCAGCAACGAGGCGCTGCGCACCCTGCGCGAGGACCTGGTGCCCGCCACCGTCCTCAAGGTGCCCGGCACCGAGGCGCCCGTCACCGGACGCACCGCCGGCTCCCACGACTTCAACGAGCAGATGACCGGCTCGATGCCGCTGGTCTTCGCCTTCGTGGTCGCCTTCGCCTTCGTGCTGATGCTCACCTCCTTCCGCTCCCTGGCCGTCGCCGTCACCGCCGTCGCGCTCAACCTGCTCTCGGTGGGCGCCGCGTACGGGGTGCTGACCCTGGTCTTCCAGCACGGGGTGGGCGCCTCGCTGCTGGGCACCTCGGGGGTCGGCGCGATCGAGTCCTGGGTGCCGCTGTTCCTCTTCGTGATCCTCTTCGGCCTCTCGATGGACTACCACGTCTTCGTGGTCTCCCGGATCAAGGAGGGCCGCGACCGCGGGATGGCCACCGGCGCCGCCATCGCCCACGGCATCCGCTCCACGGCCGGCGTGGTCACCAGCGCCGCGGTGATCATGGTCGCGGTGTTCGCGGTCTTCGGCACCCTGTCCATGCAGGCGATGAAGCAGATGGGCGTCGGCCTGGCCGTCGCGGTGCTGATCGACGCCACCGTGATCCGCGCGGTGCTGCTGCCCTCGGTGATGAGCCTGCTGGGCGAGCGCAACTGGTACCTGCCGCGCTGGCTGAACTGGCTGCCGAACCTCGAGCACGGCGAGCCCGCCCCGGCCGCCGCCGCTCCCCTCGGGACCGTCCTCGGGACGGCCCTCGGGACGGCCGAGGCTCCCGAGGCCGGACGGCACCGCAAGGTCGGGGTCTGATCACCTTCGACGGTTCCGGACGCCGGGTCCCGCAGCGCGCGGGGCCCGGCGTCCGTGCGTCATGATGATCACCGTCCGGGGCCCTCCGGATGAACGCCCGCGGAACGGAGCCAGCCATGATCCCCTTCGACGAAGGGCGCGCCCGGCTGCTGCTCGCCCACGCCTGCGAGAGCGCGGGCCTGCCCGGCCCCGGCGACGCCCGGCTGCTCGCGCTCGGCGAGAACGCCGTCTTCGACCTCGGCGACCCGGCCGTGGTCGCCAAGGTCGGCCGCGGCCCCGAACTGTACGACCGGGCGCACCGCGAACTGACCGTCGCCCACTGGCTCGCCGCCCAGGGCGTCCCCGTCGTGCGCCCGTACGACGCCGTGGCGCCCGAACCCCAGCTCGCCCACGGGCACCCCGTCACCTTCTGGCACCGCCTGGCCCCCGCCGTCCGCCCGGCCCGGCCGGTGGACCTCGCGCCGCTGCTGCGCGCCCTGCACCGGCTGCCGCTGCCGCCCGTCCCGCTCGGCCGGCGCGACCTGCTCGCCCCCGTCGAACGCTGGCTGGCCTCCGCCGAGGGCCACGTCGACCCGGCGGACGTCGCCTTCCTGCGCCACCGCCGCGCCGCCTTCGAGGCCGCGCTGGAGGACCTCGCCCCCCGGCTGCACCCCGGCGTCATCCACGGGGACGCCCTGCCGCGCAACGTCCACGTCGGCCCGGAGGGGCCCGTCCTGCTCGACCTGGAGTTCGTCGCGGACGACCTGCGCGAGCACGACCTCGTCGTCCTCGCACTCGCCCACGACCGGTACGGGGTGCCCGGGGAGGAGTACGCGGAGTTCACCGCGGCGTACGGCTGGGACGTGCGGGAGTGGCCCGGCTTCACCGTGCTGCGCGGGGCCCGCGAGACGGCCAGCGCCTCCTGGGTCGCCCAGCAGGCGGCGAGCAACCCGGCCGCCCTCGCGGAGTTCCGGCGCCGGGTCGACTCGCTGCGGGACGGGGCCACCGGGGTGCGCTGGTACCCGTTCTGACGGGGAGGGGCGAGCCGGGCGGGTGTGAGAAGGCTCCTACGTCGCTTCGGTCCGGGAGGCAACCGGGGAACGTACGATCGGCGTCCTGTCACACAACCATCCTGACCAAGGGATCGGCACCCGCCCTCGCACCTCAGGAGCCGCCGCCATGTACAGGACCTCCTCCGCCTCTCCGTCTCCCGCGCGCGGCCGGGCCCGCCGCCGGCTGGTCGCCGGGTGCGTCGCGGTGGCGGCGACCCTGGGCCTGGCCGCCTGCGGCACCGCCAGCGGGGCCCTCCAGCCGACGGGCACCGGCGGAAGCACGGGTGCCGCACAGTCCCCGAGCGGCGGCCCGGTCGCGACCATCGCGCCCTCCCCGGGAGCGGACGGCGCGCCGCCGGCGGCCCCGTCCTCCGCCTCCGCCGCCGCGACCACCCCGGCTCCCCGGGCCTCCGCGACCCACAACACCCCGAGCGCCCCGGCCTCCTCCGCGACCGGCTCCGCGACCTCCTCCCCGGCCTCCTCCGCGACCGGCTCCCCCACCGGGGAGCACGCGCCGCCGCCCGGGCACGGCGGGGCCGCCACCGTGATCGGTTCCACCGCCTCCGGGGGCCGCACCGTCGCCCTCACCTTCGACGACGGCCCCGGACCGGCCACCGGCCAGATCCTCGACCTGCTCGCCCAGTACGGCGCCAAGGCCACCTTCTGCCAGATCGGGCAGAACGCCGCCGCCAACCCCGCCCTGGTCAAGCGCGTCCTGGCCGAGGGGCACCGGCTCTGCGACCACAGCGTCCACCACCCGCAGCCCTTCGCGAAGCTCCCCCACGACAAGGCCGCCTACGAGATCACCGCCGCCCGCGACATGATCGTCCAGGCGGGCGGGCCCGGCACCAGGGTCGGCTGGTTCCGCGCCCCCGGCGGCGGCTTCAACGCCGACAACGAGCAGATCACCGCGAGCCTGGGCATGTCCTCCCTCGGCTGGTCCGTCGACCCGCGCGACTGGTCCCGCCCCGGGGTCGCCGCGATCGTCTCCACCGTGCAGCACCAGCTCAAGCCCGGCGGCGTGATCCTCATGCACGACGGCGGCGGCGACCGCAGCCAGAGCGTGGCCGCGCTCAAGCAGCTGCTGCCCTGGCTCGTCGCCCAGGGGTACACCTTCGACTTCCCGGCGTCCTAGGCAGGTTGAGTGTTAACCCCCCGTTCCCGCGATGGACGGCCGCAGGACGCTGCGGCGTCCCCGACCGCCGAGGGGGTCACGGTTAGCATCCGAGGCATGACCGCAATGAGCCTGCCCGAGGACCAAGTCCCCTACGGCGGACCGCGATTGAGTGCTGGTCGTATCGTCGGCCTGGTGGGCTGCGCGGCCATGTGCCTGGGCGGCGGACTGCTGCTCGAGCCCATGACCAGCAGTTTCCTCGGACCCGCCACCTGCGAGCCCACCACCGGCTGCCAGGACTGGCTCGGCACCCTGGGCTACGGCGCGGGCTCCCTCCTCCTCTGGGTGCTCGGCCTGACCACGGCCGCGAACCTCGCCGCCGGCCTCGGCCGCAACACCCCGAACCGGCTGCCGACCACCGCGATCATCCTCGGCGCCGTGCTGCTCGGCTTCCTCGGCGCCTCCCTCGGCACCGGCATGCCGCCCGAGGTGCTCCCCGCCCTCGGCGTCCTCCTCGTGATCACCCTGCTCACCACCGCCCTCGGCGAACGCCGGCTGCGGCGGGAACGGCGGGAGTTCGTCGCCGCCCGCGCGCTCGGCCTGACGATCGCCGCGCGCGGGGCCAGCAGCACCGGCGTCGTCACCGTGGCCGAACCCACCGAGCGCACCCACCGCGGGGACCCGGAACTGCTGATCACCGTCCGCTACCCCGCCCTCGACGGCGCCGAACACCTCTGCTCCCAGATCCGCTTCTACCCCGCCCTCGCCCAGCCCCGCATCGGCGACCGGATGGCCGTCCGCTACGACCCCGCCGAACCCGGCGCCGCCCAGATCGGCGAACCCCTGCCCCCGGCGCCGGTCCCGGTACGGGACGCCGGCCCCTCGCTGGCGGTGCGGCTGGACAGGCTCAGCCAGCAGCACCGGGACGGGGAGCTGGACGCCACGGAGTTCGAGCAGGCCCGGCGTCGGCTGCTGTCCGGGGCTTAGACGGGTTGCACTACGGATGTAGTGTCACTACATCCGTAGTGCGCTCGGGGCGGCCGGTGACGGTCACCGGGCCGGCCAGCGCGCGTCGACCTCCGCCTCGGGGTCCTTGCCGCGGCGCAGCCACGCCTGCAGGCTCTCCGCCCACTCCCGGTACCAGCCGATCTGGCGCCGGTGCAGCTGCTCCAGGCTGAGCCCGCCCACCTCGGCCGGGTAGCGCTCGGCGAGCGCCACGGCGACGCGGACGGCGGCCAGCGCGTCGCTGCCCGCCTCGTGGGCGTCCGTCAGCTCGACGCCGTACACCTCGCAGACGCGCTGCAGGGTGCGGGAGCCCTTGCGGTACTTGTCCACGGCCCGGTCGATGACCAGCGCGTCGAGCACCGGCCCGACCGGCCCGCCGAGGCGCTGCGCGAGCGAGGGCAGCCCGTGGCGGCGCAGCTCGGCGTCGAGCAGCGACAGGTCGAACGGCGCGTTGAACGCCACCACCGGCCGCCCGGCCGCCACCCGCTCGCACAGCGCGGCGGCTATCTCCTCCACGGCCTCCTTGGCCGGCCGGCCCTTGCGGCGCGCGACGTCGTCCCCGATCCCGTGGATCGCCTCGGCCTCGGCGGGGATCGGCACGCCCGGGTCGAGCAGCCAGTTGGCGCCGCCCACCCGGACGGCCCCGACCGTGTCCACGAGCGCGGCCGAGACGATGCGGTCCACGGCCGGGTCGGTGCCCGTGGTCTCAAGGTCGAAGCCGACCAGTGGCTGCTGCCACCAGCTCATAAGGGTGTGTCCTTCCGTCCGGCTCCACGAAACAGCCCCTATCATCGCCCGCCCCACCGACAACCCGACCCCCGGGGCAGTCGGGTGGCCCTAGGCTGGTCCTCGGACCCGAGTCAAGGAGCCGAGCGTGGACGCCCGTTCTCCCCGCCGGTTGCGGACGATCCGGGAGATCCGTGGGTCGTTGCCCGAGAACCAGGTCGAGCACTTCGATGCCGAACTCGCCGACACCGACCTCGACGCGCTGCCGGCGATGCTGCACCGCTGGGCGGTCCTGGGGACCGACGGGTTCCTGATCTTCCTTCTGTCGACGCCCTTCGAGGGGGTCGAGTTCGGCGCCCGCTCGTACGACGAGCAGGCGCCGAACTGAGACGCCCCGGTGCCCGCTCGCACGCCGAGCGGGCACCAGGAGGTGAGGGCCTGCCAGGGCGTGGGGGCGAGGGTGGTGCGGGGTGGGAACCGCCAGGGGCGGGTGTGCGGCTCGTCCTCGATCCCCGGGGATTCTGAGGCTCCGCCACTTCGTCCGCCCGCCCCGGGCGGTGTGCGGGTCAGCGGGCGGGGGTGGGGCGGGTGAGGGTGAGGTGGGTGGGGAGGAGGGCGGCGAGGAGGGCGAGGGTGAGGCAGGTGGCGGCGGTGAGGGTGAGGGCGGGCCAGGGGAGGTGGAGGGGGATGGTGGCCTGGCCGGTGAGGATGCGGTGGTTGAGGAGGGTGGTGGTGGCCCACTGGGTGAGGGTGGTGACGGCCAGGGCGAGGACCGCGGCGGTGGCGACGACGAGGGCGGACTCGAGGGCGACGGTGGCGAGCACCTGGCGGCGGACCGTTCCGGCGAGGCGCAGGACGTCGAAGTCGCGGCGGCGGTCGGCGACGCTCATGACCATGGTGTTGACGATGGCGATGAGCGCGTACAGCAGGGCCGGGCCGAGGATGGTGCTGGTGGCGATCCAGGCGTAGTGGGCGCCGGGGTCGGGGCCGGGGGCGCGGGAGTCGGTGAGGGTGCCGCCGAGGAGGTCGGCGGGCCGGTCGCCGAGGTGGACGGCGGTGGGGCGGGCGCCGGCGAGGTGGGGGGTGAGGGTGTCGCCGCCGAGGAGGATCTCGTCGAGGCCGAGCTGGGTGCGGTAGACGAGGGCGAGGCGCAGGTGGGTGACGGTGCCGTCGGGGAGGCGGAGGCCGACCTGGTCGCCGAGGTGCCAGCCGTGGCCGCGGGCCTGGTCGGTGGAGGCGGCGAAGGCTGCGCCGTGCAGTTCGGCGGAGGAGCCCTGGTCGACGGGCAGGTGCCAGGCGCCGGCGAGGTCGCCGTCGACGACGGTGGCGGCGGTGGGGACGGTGGCGGGCGAGTCCTCGCCGTGGTCGTCGAAGGCGGCGGGTTCGGCGCCGAGGCCCGTGACGACGACGGGGGTGGTGGCGGTGGCGGCGAGGCCGGGCCGGGCGGCGGTGAGCCGGTGGAGGGCGTCGGCGGGCAGCGGCTGTTCGCCGGGGCGCAGCACGTACCGGGCGGCGGTGGTGGCGCGGTTCTGGGCGGTCATGGCGTCGGCGAAGGCGGCGGTGGAGCCGACGGCGGTGCCGGTGAGCGCGATGGCGAGGAAGGCGGGGGTGGCGGTGGAGACGGTGCGGCGGACGGCGGTGAGCGCGTTCTGCCGGGCGAGCAGGGGGGCGGCGGCTACGGCGCGGGTGAGGGGTGCGGTGAGCAGCCGCACGAGCGGGGGGACGAGGACGGGGGCGAGGAGGGCGAGGGCGGTGATGGTGAGCAGGTCGGCGCCCATGACCCACTGGGAGGCGAGTTGGGGGTCGCCGGCCTGGTCGCCGGGGGTGGGGGCCATGGTGGGCGCGGCGAGGTAGTAGCCGACGGCGCCGGCGAGGGCGATCAGGTGGCCGATGGCGGCGGCCCAGCGCAGCGGGGTCATGACGGTGCGGTCGACGGCCGCGTCGGCGAGGGCTTCGGCGGCGCGTACCCGTCCGGCCCGTACGGCGGCGGTGACGGCTCCGAGGAGGGCGACGGCGAGTCCGGTGGCGGCGGCGAGCAGCATCGGGCCGACGGCCGGGTGGGCGGTGAACCCTTCGGGGGCGGCGCCGCGGTCGACGAGCCAGGCGGCGAGGGCGGGGGCGCCGGGCAGGGAGAGCAGGCAGCCGGTGAGGGCGGCGGCGAGGGCGACGACGGACGCCTCGCCGGTGATCAGCCAGACGATCTGGCGCGGGGTGGCGCCGACGGCGCGCAGCATCGCGATCTCCTGGCGGCGCTGGGCGACGGCGAAGG
This sequence comes from Kitasatospora sp. NPDC051170, assembly GCF_044455705.1. NCBI lineage: Bacteria > Bacillati > Actinomycetota > Actinomycetes > Kitasatosporales > Streptomycetaceae > Kitasatospora > Kitasatospora sp. NPDC051170. Next base: position 11,298 of record NZ_JBITFA010000011.1, read on the forward strand.
CGAAGGTCCCGGCGACGACGAAGACGGCGACGAAGGCGGCCATCGCGGAGGTGAAGAGCAGCACCTTGTGGAGGGAGGGCGCGCCGAGCGGGGAGTCGTCGCCGGCGGTGTCGGCGAGGAGGCTGCCGGTGGTGGCGACGAGGGTGACGCCGAAGGTCAGGGCGACGTAGGAGCCGGCGAAGGCGGTCTTGCGGCGGCGCAGTCCGGCGGCGGCGACGGGCAGCAGGGTGGTGAAGGAGCTCATGCCGCGCTCTCCGCCGTCGCCGCGGTCCCGGAGGTCTCCAGGGCGGTCATCCGCTCGGCGACCTGCTGGGCGCTGGGGCGTTCGAGGTCGCCGACGACGGTGCCGTCGGCGAGGAAGAGGACGCGGTCGGCGTAGGAGGCGGCGACGGGGTCGTGGGTGACCATGACGGTGCTCTGGCCGTCCCGGTCGACGAGGTCGCGCAGCAGGGTGAGCACCTCGCGGCTGCTGGTGCTGTCGAGGGCGCCGGTGGGTTCGTCGGCGAAGAGCATCCTGGGGCGGGTGATGAGGGCGCGGGCGATGGCGACGCGCTGCTGCTGGCCGCCGGAGAGCTGGGAGGGCAGGTGGGCGGCGCGGGCCTCGAGGCCGACGGAGGCGAGGGCGCGGCGGACCTCGTCGCGGTCGGGCCGGCGTCCGGCCAGGCGCAGCGGCAGGCCGACGTTCTGTTCGGCGGTGAGCGAGCCGACGAGGTTGAACGCCTGGAAGACGAAGCCGAGTCTCTGCCGCCGCAGGACGGTGAGCGCGGTCTCGCCGAGCCCGGAGAGGTCGGTGCCGTCGAGGAGGACGCGCCCCCGGTCGGGCCGGTCGAGGCCGGCGGCGCACTGGAGCAGGGTGCTCTTGCCGGAGCCGGAGGGGCCCATGACGGCGGTGAAGGTCCCCCGGTCGAAGGTGACGTCCACCCCCCTGAGCGCCCGGACGGCCTCCGGGCCGGTGCCGTAGGTACGGTGCACGTCTTCGAGGCGCAGTGCGGCGCCGTCATCCCCCATGATCGTCACGGAGGGCATGTCTACCATCCGGACGTCATCGCTGGCCAGTTTCCTTGGGGGAATCGTTATCGCAGGTCAGCCGGGGTGGCGGCGGGCACGGGCCGCAGGAGGTGGACGTCGACCGGGTCCTGGTGTTCGACGGCGAAGCCGTGGCGCTCGTACAGCCGCTGGGCGGCGCTGCCCCGCAGGACGGTGAGGCGGACGGGCTCGGCGGCGGCGTCGGCCTCGGCGAGGAGGTGGCGCAGGACGGCGCCGCCCAGGCCCCGGCCCTGGAGGTGCGGGGAGAGGTAGAACATCTCCAGGTGGCGCCCGCCGTGGTCGTCGGGGCTGACGGTGACGGTGCCGGCGAAGGCGCCGTCGACCAGGATCACCGAGGTGTGGCCGACGGAGAAGGAGCCGCGGACGCGGCGGCGGGAGCGGTCCGGGTCCCAGCGGCCGAGGCGTTCCAGGTCGGCGCGCATGACCTGGTCCTTGAGGTCGGCGATGGGGTCGAGGTCCTTGGGGCCGGCGGGTTCCAGGCTCCAGGCGGGGTGGCTGTTCTCCCTGTTCACGGCCCGCAGTGTTCCAGGGGCGGGCCGGGGCCGGCCAGCGGGTTTCAGGAGACGGGACGGGAGTCGTCCCAGGCGCCCTCGAACTCCTCGCGGTAGACCTCCAGCAGGCCCGGTTCGGTGCCGCCGGTCTGCTGGCCCGCGCCGCCGCGCAGGACGAGCGCCGGGGACTCCATGCCCCGGGCGCGGCGCAGGTAGTGCTGGATGACGCCGAGGTCGCGGCTCTGGCGGCGCCCGGCGACGGGGCCGGTGGGGCGGGGGCCCTCGACGAGGTAGGCGGTGAAGCGCGGGGTCTCGTCGAAGACGCGGATCTCGAAGCCGCCCTGGTCGCGCAGCCGGGCCCGCACCCGGCGCACGTGCATGATGTTCATCTCGATGGAGCGCGACAACTCGCCCCGCCCGAGGCCGAGTTCGCGCTCGCGGCGGCGGACGGCGCTGCTGGCGGGGTTGAGGAAGAGCAGCCGGACGCGGCAGCCGTCCCCGGCCAGGCGGACGAGGCGCTTGCCGGTGTAGTTCTGGCAGAGCATGCCGAGGCCGATGCCGAGGGCGTCCAGGCGGCGGGCGCCGTCGAGGAGATCCTCGACGGGAAGGTCGCGCTGGAGCCGTACGCGGTCGGCGTGGACGGCGACGACGTCCGCGTAGCGCCCGGCGACGAGGGACTCCACGACGTCGGCGGGCACGCCCCCGGCGCCGCCGTCGAGGACGGCGAGCAGGCGGGCGGCGGCGCGTTCGGTCTGGGCGAGGACGGTGCCGGTCAGGACGCGGTTGCGGGAGACGACGTGGCGGGCCACCTCCAGTTCGTCCAGGGCGAGTTCGATCTCGCGCCGGTCGGCGAGGAACGGCTCGAAGCAGGGCCAGTGCTGGACCATCAGTTCGCGCAGCTGCGGCAGGGTGAGGAAGACCAGCGGGTCGTCGTCGGCCGGGTCGAGCAGGTAGCCCTTGCGGCGGCTGACCTCCCGTACGGCGCCGGCGCGGTGGGCCCACTCCTCGCCGGCGGGGCCGGCGGCGGCGGTGACCCAGTCCTCGCCGTGGGCGGGGGCGTAGATGGGGTGCAGCACCTCGTCGACGAGGGAGCGCAGCCGCTGTTCGACGAGGTTGAGCCAGACGTAGGCGCGGCCGGAGAGGCGTACGCGCTGGTAGGCGTCCTCCCATTCGGCGGCGGACCAGGCGAGGGCGGGTATCTCGACGGGCCCGCCCTGGGCGGGCACCAGCGGGCGGCCGGTCAGGGTGGGGCGCATGACCACCGTCGGGGCCTCGCTGCGGGCGCCGCCCCGGTCGGGGCCTCCCGGCCCGGAGCCACGGCCGCCGGCGGGGAACACCATGCGCCACCTCACTGGATTGCTGATTCGTCGCTGGACCCGGCGGCGGCGAGGGGCCGTTGGCGGATCGCTGACGGATCGCCACCAGCCGGCGCGGCCGGACGATCAAGGGTACTGCCCGGCGCGAGCGGCCCGCAGCCGGATGGGCGAGGGGGCTCGCGCGCATCACCTGGGCTTCTCTTCGGACGAATACCGGCCGGACACCCGTTCGGGCGAACCCGGGCCGTGTGTCCCGGCCGCCGGGGGGAGGCTCGGGGAGTATGCCGTCTGGTTCGCCGTCACGTCTGTCGTCTAGAGAAGTCGAGGACTCATGCAGGTCTGGCCGGGCAAGCCCTACCCCCTCGGCGCCACCTACGACGGGGCCGGCACCAACTTCGCGGTGTTCTCCGAGAGCGCCGACCGGATCGAGCTGTGCCTGCTCGAGGAGGACGGCTCCGAGACCGCCGTCGAACTGCGCGAGACGGACGCCTTCGTCCGCCACGCCTACCTGCCGGGCATCCAGCCGGGCCGGCGCTACGGCTTCCGCGTGCACGGCCCGTACAACCCGGGCCTGGGCCTGCGGCACAACGCCTCCAAGCTGCTGCTGGACCCGTACGCCAAGGCGATGAGCGGCACCGTCGACTGGGACGAGTCCGTCTACGGCTACCACTTCGGCGCGCCCGAGCGCCGCAACGACCTCGACTCGGCCCCGCACACCATGCACTCGGTGGTGATCAACCCGTACTTCGACTGGGGCACCGACCGCCCGCCGCGCACCGACTACCACCGCACCGTCATCTACGAGGCCCACGTGAAGGGCCTGACCCGGCTGCACCCGGGCATCCCCGAGGAGATCCGGGGCACGTACGCGGGCCTGGCGCACCCGGCGGTGATCGAGCACCTGGCGAAACTGGGCGTCACCGCGATCGAGCTGATGCCGGTGCACCAGTTCGTCCGGGACCACCGGCTGCGGGACCTGGGCCTGGCCAACTACTGGGGCTACAACACCGTCGGCTTCTTCGCCCCGCACTCCTCCTACTCCTCCACCGGCGACCGGGGCCAGCAGGTGCAGGAGTTCAAGTCGATGGTGAAGGCGCTGCACGCGGCCGGGATCGAGGTGATCCTCGACGTGGTCTACAACCACACCGCCGAGGGCAACCACCTGGGCCCGACGCTGTCCCTGCGCGGCCTGGACAACGTGTCCTACTACCGCCTCGCCCGCGACCAGCGCTTCTACGAGGACACCACCGGCACCGGCAACAGCCTGCTGATGCGCAGCCCGCACGTGCTCCAGCTGATCATGGACTCGCTGCGCTACTGGGTCACCGAGATGCACGTGGACGGCTTCCGCTTCGACCTCGCCGCCACCCTGGCCCGGCAGTTCCACGAGGTCGACCGGCTCTCCTCCTTCTTCGACCTCGTCCAGCAGGACCCGGTGGTCTCCCAGGCCAAGCTGATCGCCGAGCCCTGGGACCTCGGCGAGGGCGGCTACCAGGTCGGCAACTTCCCTCCGCTGTGGACGGAGTGGAACGGCATGTACCGGGACACCGTGCGCGACCTGTGGCGCGGCGAGAACGCCACGCTCGCCGAGTTCGGCTCCCGGCTCACCGGCTCCTCCGACCTCTACCAGGACGACGGCCGCCGGCCCATCGCCTCCATCAACTTCGTGACCTGCCACGACGGTTTCACCCTGCGCGACCTGGTCTCGTACAACGAGAAGCACAACGAGGCCAACGGCGAGGACAACCGGGACGGCGAGTCCTTCAACCGCTCCTGGAACTGCGGCGTCGAGGGCCCCAGCGAGGACCCGGCGGTGGAGGAGCTGCGGGCGCGCCAGCAGCGCAACTTCATCGCCACCCTGATGCTCTCCCAGGGCGTGCCGATGCTCTCCCACGGGGACGAGCTGGGCCGCACCCAGCTGGGCAACAACAACACCTACTGCCAGGACGGCGAGCTGAGCTGGGTGCACTGGCCGGAGACGGACGGGCCCGCGTCGCGGCTGCTGGAGTTCACCCAGGGGATGATCTGGCTGCGCCGCGACCACCCGGTGTTCCGGCGGCGGCGCTTCTTCCACGGGCGGCCGGTGTCGGGCCGGGCGGTGTCGGGCCAGGGGGTGTCGGGTCAGGGGGCGTCGGGTCAGGGGGCGTCGGGTCAGGCGGTCTCCGCTTCGGGTGGGTACGACGATCTGACCGACATCGCCTGGTTCACCCCGGCCGGGGAGGAGATGACCAAGCGCAACTGGGGCGTCGGCTACGCCAAGTCGCTGACGGTGTTCCTCAACGGGTACGCCATCTCGGAGCCGGACCGGCGGGGCGGGCGGATCGTCGACGACTCGTTCCTGCTGATGTTCAACGCGCACTTCGAGCCGCTGGAGTTCACCGTGCCGGCCGACCACGGGCAGGAGTGGCAGGTGGTGGTCGACACGGCGCAGCCCTCGCTGCCGGCGCCGGGCACGGGGGCGACGGTCAAGGCCGGGGACACGCTGTGGCTGACCGACCGGTCGCTGATGGTGCTGCAGCGCCCGGCGTAGCGGTCATGTGGGAATCCGGCGGTCACCTGTTCGGGCCATCAGCGGGTCTTGGCCGCGGGCCCGGACGGGTACCTATGGAGGCATGACCTCCGACGCCGAGCCCGCCCAGGCCCGCCCGGACGACGTCCCCATGGCTCCCGCCGCTGCTCCGGCCGCCTTTCCGACCGCCCATCCCACCGCCCTTCCGACCGACTTTCCGACCGACTTTCCGACCGCCAGCTACCGGCTCCAGCTCCAGCCCGGCTTCACCCTGCGCGACGCCACCGCCGCCGTCCCCTACCTGGCCGCCCTCGGCGTCTCCCACCTGCACCTGTCCCCGCTGCTGGAGGCCGCCCCCGGCTCCACCCACGGCTACGACACCGTCGACCACACCCGGATCAGCGAGCAGCTCGGCGGTGAGGCGGCCCTGCGCGCCCTCGCCGCCGAGGCGCACCGGCACGGCCTGCGGCTGATCGCCGACGTGGTGCCCAACCACATGGCCGTGCCCGTGCCCGAGCGGCTCAACCGGCCGCTGTGGGAGGTGCTGCGCGAGGGGCCCGACTCTCCGTACGCGCGCTGGTTCGACATCGACTGGACGGCGCAGAGCGGGCCCGCCGACGCCCCCGGGCGCGGTCGGGTGCTGCTGCCCGTGCTCGGCGACCGGCTCGGCGCCGTGCTCGACCAGCTGGTCGTCGACGGCGAGGTGCTGCGCTACCACGGGCACGAGCTGCCGCTGCGCCCCGGGACTTCGGGGCTTGCGCCGGCGGAGCTGCTCGCCCGGCAGTGGTACCGGCTCGCCCACTGGCGCCTGGCCCGCACCGAGCTCAACTACCGGCGGTTCTTCACCGTCAACGAGCTGATCGCGGTGCGCGTCGAGGACCCGGAGGTGTTCGCCGCCACCCACGCCGTGCTGCTGCGGCTGCACCGCGAGGGCGTCCTGGACGGCTTCCGGATCGACCACCCGGACGGCCTCGCCGACCCGCGCGGGTACCTGCGCCGGCTCGCGGAGGCCACCGGCGGGGCGTACGTGGTCGTCGAGAAGATCCTCACCGGCGAGGAGCACCTGCCCGCCGACTGGCCGGTGGCGGGCACCACCGGGTACGACGCGCTGCGGCGCATCGACGGGGTGCTGCTGGACGGGGCGGGCGCGCGGCGGCTGGCGGCGGCGTACCGGGAGTTCACCGGGCTGCCCCCGTCCTCGGAGGGGGTGGCCGGTGACGCGGCGGCGGCCGCGCGGCGCGGGCGGGCGGAGATGACCGCGCCGCAGGGCGAGCTGGCCGCCGAGGTCGACCGGCTGGTGCGGATCGCCCTGCGCATCGGCGCCGCCGACCCCGCGTACGCCGACCACGCGCCCTGGCAGCTGCACGCGGCGCTGCGGGCGCTGCTCACCGCGTACCCGGTGTACCGGCCGTACGTGCGGCCCGGGGAGGCGGGCGGGGACCGGCACCTGCAGTCCTGGCTGGACGCGGCCGGGGACCCGACCGAACGGCTGGTGGCGGCGCTGGCGCTCGGACTGCTGGGGCGCGGGCCGGACGAGGACGAGTTCTGCGTGCGCTTCGCGCAGACGGCCGCCGCCGTGGCCGCCAAGGGCGTGGAGGACACGGCCTTCTACCGGTGGAACGCGCTGCCGGGCCTGAACGAGGTCGGCGGCGAGCCCGGGCGGCCGGGGGTCACGCCGGAGGCGTTCCACGCCTGGTGCCGGTACCTGGAGGGGGCCTGGCCGGGCGGCATGACGGTGCTGTCCACGCACGACACCAAGCGCAGCGCCGACGCCCGGGCCCGGCTGGCGGTGCTGGCGGAGCTGCCGCAGGAGTGGGCCGCCTCGGTGTCGGAGTGGTCCGAGGCCGCAGGCCCGGACTTCTGGGACCGGGACGCCGACTGGGTGCTGTGGCACACCCTGGTGGCCGCCTGGCCGATCGGGCCGGAGCGGCTGGTCGCCGCGCTGCTCAAGGCGGCGCGCGAGGCCAAGGTGCACACCTCCTGGACTGCGCCCCGCGAGCCGTACGAGCGGGCGCTGGAGGAGCGGGCCCGCGCGGTGTACGACTCGCCCGCGCTGCTGGGCCGGATCGAGGAGCGGGTGCGCGCCCTCGCCCCGTACGCCCGGGCCAACACGCTCGGCGCCGCGCTGCTGCACCTGACCGTCCCGGGCGTGCCCGACCTCTACCAGGGCGGCGAGGAGCCGCTGTACACCCTCGTCGACCCGGACAACCGGGGCGTCGTCGACCTCGGCGCGCTCGCCGTGCGGCTCACCGACTCCGCCGCCGCGCGCCCCGGCGACCTCGCCCGGGAGAAGCTGCACCTGACCACCACCGCCCTGCACCTGCGGCGGTCCCGGGCGCTCGGGCCGTACCGGGCGCTGGCCGCGCCCGCGCACCTCCTGGCGTTCGCCCGGGGCGATGGCGTGGTCACCGCCGTCACCCGGCTCCCGTACGGGCTGGAGCGCTCCGGCGGCTGGGGCGACGCCGTCCTCGACCTGCCGGACGGCGGGCCGTGGACGGAGGAGTTGACGCAGCGCGGCTTCCCGGCGGGGCCGGTGCCCGTCGCGGACCTGCTGGCGGTGTACCCGGTGGCGCTGCTGACTCGCGAGGGACGAAGGGGCTGAGCATGGCGGTCTACGAGGTGTGGGCGCCCGCGGCTGCCGACCGGGTGACGGTCGAAGTCGAGGGCTTCGAGCACGAGTTGGCCCGCTGCACGGGCCGGGAGGGGTGGTGGTCGGGAGAGGCGCCCGAGGGCGACTACGCCTTCCGGCTCGACGGCGGCCCGCCCCTGCCCGACCCGCGCTCGCCCCGGCAGCCGCACGGGCCGGACGGGCCCAGCCGGGCCGTCGACCACGCCGCGCACCGCTGGACCGCCACCGGCTGGCGCGGTCGGGCGCTGCCCGGCTCGGTGGTGTACGAGCTGCACGTCGGCACCTTCACCGCGCGCGGCACCTTCGACGCCGCCGCCGAACACCTCGACCACCTGGTCGAGTTGGGCGTCGACTTCGTCGAGCTGATGCCCGTCTGCCCCTTCCCCGGCCAGCACGGCTGGGGCTACGACGGGGTGTCGCTGTGGGCCGTGCACGAGCCCTACGGCGGGCCCGCCGGGCTCAAGCGCTTCGTCGACGCGGCGCACGGCCGCGGGCTCGGCGTGATCCTCGACGTGGTCCACAACCACCTCGGCCCCTCCGGCAACCACCTTCCCGCGTACGGCCCGTACTTCACCGACCGGCACCACACCCCCTGGGGATCGGCCGTCAACCTCGACGCCCCCGGCTCCGACGAAGTCCGCGCCTACCTGATCGGCAGCGCGCTGGCCTGGCTGCGCGACTACCGCCTCGACGGGCTGCGCCTGGACGCCGTGCACGCCCTCGCCGACGACCGGGCCGTCCACTTCCTGGAGGAACTGGCCGCCGAGGTCGAGAAGTTGGCGGTGACCACCAACCGGCCGCTGTTCCTGATCGCCGAGTCCGACCTCAACACCCCGCGCACCACCGCCCCGCGCGAGGCCGGCGGGCAGGGCCTCACCGCCCAGTGGAGCGACGACTTCCACCACGCCCTGCACTGCGCGCTCACCGGCGAATCCCAGGGCTACTACGGCGACTTCGCGCGCGCGCCGCTCGCCGCCCTCGCCAAGACCCTGGGGCGCGGGTACTTCCACGACGGCACCTGGTCCACCTTCCGGGGCCGCGGCCACGGGCGGCCCTTCACCCCGCTCGGCGAAGGACACCGGCTGCTCGGCTACCTCCAGACCCACGACCAGATCGGCAACCGCGCCCTCGGCGACCGCCTCTCCACCACCCTCTCCGCCGGCCGGCTCGCCTGCGGCGCCGCGCTGGTGCTCACCTCGCCGTTCACCCCGATGCTGTTCATGGGCGAGGAGTGGGGCGCGGCCACGCCCTGGCAGTACTTCACCGACCACACCGACCCGGGCCTCGCCGAAGCCGTCCGGCAGGGGCGGCGGCGGGAGTTCGCCGAGCACGGCTGGGCCGCCGAGGCCGTGCCCGACCCGCAGGAGCCCGCCACCGTGCTGCGCTCCGTCCTCGACTGGACCGAGCCGCACCGCGCCCCGCACACCGAACTGCTCGACTGGTACCGGACGTTGATCCGGCTGCGGCGGGAGCGCCCGGAGCTGGGCGACCCGGACCTGGGGGCGGTGCGGGTCTCGTTCTCGGAGATCGGCCCGGGGGCGGGGTGGGTGGTGGTGCACCGGGGGCCGTACCGGGTGGCGGTCAACCTCGGGGCGGCGGAGGCGCCGCTGCCGCTGGGGAGTGCGGGGCGGGAGGTGGTGGCGGCCTTCGGGGCCTGTGAACCGGCGGGTTCCGCCGTGCGGCTGGGGGCGGAGGCGGTGGCGATCGTCCGCTGCGATCACCAGAGGTAGGTGCCGATCCGCTCGCGCAGGGAGGCCCTGTCCAGGCCGTACGCGGCCAGGTGCTCCGCCATCGAGCCGTAGTGGCGGTGCTCGGCGCGCGGCACGCCAAGGGCCAGCACCCGGTGCGCGCGGTCGGCCAGGGCCTCGTGCACGGCGTGCGCCGAGGTGCCCTCCAGGTACGGCTCCACCAGCACCACGTCCGGGCGCTCGCCGACCGCCGCGCGCAGGGCCGCCGTGTCGAAGGGGCGCACCGTCGCCGCGTACAGCACCGTCGCGTCCAGGCCCTCGGTGGCGGCGAGCACCGCGTCCAGCATCGGACCGACGGCGATCACCACGGCGCCGGCCTTCCGGGCGGTGCGGACGGTGGTGAAGCGGCCGGGCTCCACCGCGAGCGCGGTGGCGTTCTGCTGGTTGGAGAGGCGGACGTAGACGTTGCGGTCGCCGTCCGCGTAGGCGTGGCGCAGCAGGCGCTCGGCCTCGTCCGGATGCCCGGGGACGTGGACCGTCCAGTCCGGCAGGGTGTCCAGCAGCGCCACGTCCCCCGGGGACATGTGGGTGCGGCCGGCCGCCGGGTTGTCGTAGGAGCCGCCCGCGCTCACCAGCACGGCGCCGACGCCCTGGTGGACCAGGCTCAACTTGACCTGCTCGAAGGGGCGTTCCACCAGGAAGCTGGCGAAGGTGTGGGCGATCGGGCGCATCCCGGTCAGGGCCAGGCCGCCCGCCGCGCCGATCAGCAGCTGCTCACGGATGCCGACGTTGACCACCCGGTCGGGGTGACGCTCCCGGGCCGGCTCGAAGGAGGCCGCGGAGATGTCGGCCAGCACGAGGGCCAGGCGGGGGTCCTCGTCGAGCAGGTGGGTGGTGACGTCGATGAAGCGTTCGCGCATGGTGTCCACGGGTGGGGCCTTTCGGGGGTGTCCGGCTGCGGGTTGCTGCGGGTTGTTGTGGGTTGTTGTGGGCTTCTCGGGCTCAGGAGTTCTTGGGCTCAGGAGCTCTCAGGCTCAGGAGCTCTTGGGCTCGACGCGGGCGACCACGACGTGCGGGCGGCCCGGGTGTTCGACGGTGAAGGCGCGGTGCAGGGCCTCGTGGTCGCGGCCGTCCACCGTCTCGGCCGACCAGCCGGCGGCGGCGAAGCGCTGGGCGATGCCGCCCTGCCAGCCGTGCGTGGCCGAGGAGTTGTCGATCACCACCGCGTGCAGCCGCTCCAGGCCGTACGCACCGGCGAAGGCGACCGCCTCGTGGTTGGAGCCCTCGTCGAACTCGGCGTCGCCGATCAGCACCCACACCGCCGGGTCCGCCAGCCCCTGCGCCCGCAGGCCCAGCGCCGTGCCGACCGCCAGCGGCAGGCCCTGGCCGAGCGAACCGGAGGAGATCTCCACCCCGGGGAGCAGCATCCGGTCCGGGTGGTAGCCGAGCGGGGAGTCGTAGCCGCCGAAGCTCGGCAGCACCTCGGGGTCGAGGAAGCCCTTGGCCGCGAGCACCGCGTAGTAGGCCATCGGGCCGTGGCCCTTGGAGAGGAGGAACCGGTCGCGGCCCTGCGCCCCGGCCGTGGCCGGGGAGACCCGGAGCACCCGGTCGTACAGCACCCAGAGCGCGTCCAGGGTGGAGGTGGCGGCGGGGTCGTGCTTCTCGTCGCCGGTCATCAGGGACATCAGCTTCGGGATGTCCTCGAAACGGGCCTCCTTCGCTGCGTTCGTCGCCGTGTTCGTCGCCGTCTTCGTTGCCGTGTTCGTCGCCGTCTGCGTCGTCATGCCACTGATCGTGCAACCTCAAGCGAACTTGAGGTCAAGCGGCTACAGTGAGTACCCATGAGCGAGACCCCCGGCCCCCGGCACAGCGACCTGCTCACCATCGGGCAGCTCGGAAAACGCAGCGGCCTGGCCGCCTCCGCGCTGCGCTACTACGAGAGCCTCGGGCTCATCGAGGCCACCCGCACCACCGGCGGCCAGCGCCGCTACACCCGCGCCACCCTGCGCCGCATCGCCTTCGTCCGCGCCGCCCAGCGCGTGGGCCTCTCCCTCGACGAGGCCCGCACCGCCCTCGACCGCCTCCCCGAGCGGCCCGCCCCCAGCGGCGCCGAATGGGACGCGGTCGCCGCCTCCTGGCAGAACCGCATCGACGAGCAGATCGCCGAACTCGAACGCCTCAAGTCCAAGCTCACCGGCTGCATCGGCTGCGGCTGCCTCTCCCTCACCCGCTGCGCCCTCTACAACCTCGGCGACCGCGCCGCCGAGGCCGGTCCCGGTGCCCGCTACCTCCTCACCCGCGACCCGGCCACCGGCCCCGAACCCACCACCCCGGACGTCACCCCCTGCGGCGCCCGCTGACCGCGCCGCTCGTGCCTACAGCGCGGCGAGCTGCTCGGCCAGGTCGTCGAGCCCGAGCGAGCCCAGGGACAGCGCCTTCATGTGCCAGGTCTTGAGGTCGAACGCGGCGCCCTGCCGCCTGCGGGCGGCCTCACGGCCCTCCAGCCAGACGCGTTCGCCGAGCTTGTAGCCGATGGCCTGGCCGGGCCAGCCGAGGTAGCGGACGATCTCGCTCTCCCGCAGTGCGGCGGGGCTGCCGTTGTACGTGGCCATGAACTCCGTGGCGAGCCCGGGGGTCCAGCGCTCGCCGGGGTGGAAGCCGGCGTCGGCCGGGACGGACAGGCCCAGGTGCATGCCGATGTCGACGATCACCCGGATGGTGCGCAGCATCTGCTGGTCGAGGAAGCCGAGGCGGTGGGCGGGCTCGGTGAGGAAGCCCAGGTCGTCCATGAGGCGCTCGGCGTACAGGGCCCAGCCCTCGATGTTGGCGCTGACCGTGCCGAGCGTGCTCTGGTAGCGGCTGAGCCGGTCGGCGACGGCCACCCACTGGGCGAGCTGCAGGTGGTGGCCGGGGACGCCCTCGTGGTACCAGGTGGTGACGAGCTGCCAGGTCGGGAAGGACGTCCGGCCGAGGGTGGGCAGGAAGGTGCGGCCCGGGCGGCTGAAGTCCAGGCTGGGGCCGTTGTAGTACGGCGCCCCGGCGCTGCCGGCCGGCGCGATCCTGGACTCCACCCGGCGCAGGGGGCCGGCGATGTCGAAGTGGGTGCCGTCGAGGGCGGCGATCGCCTCGTCCATGAGCTGCTGCAGCCAGTCGCGGATCGCCTCCTCGCCCTGGACGGCGTGGCCGTGCCGTTCCAGGTGGTCCATGGCCTCCCGGGCCCCGGCCCCGGGCAGTACGCGTTCGGCCTCGGTGTGCAGGTCGGCGGCGAGGCGGTGGAACTCGCTCCAGGCCCAGGCGTACGCCTCGTCGAGGTCGAGGTCCGCTCCGCTGTTGTAGCGCGCGGCGAGCCGGTAGCGCTCCCGTCCGACGCCGTCCGGGGTGCCGACGGTGGCGGGCGCGTACGTGTCGCGCAGCCAGTCGCGGAACCCGGCGACGGCGGCGGTGGCCCGGAGGGCGGCGGCGTCCAGTTCCCCGCGCAGCGGCTCGGGGCCGGGGGCGACGAAGTCGGCGAACCATCCTGCGCCGCCCGTACCCGGGCTACCGGCGCCTTCGCCGGTCCAGGCGGTGAGCTGGTCGACGACCGTGGCCGCCTGGCGCGGCGCGGCGAACAGCCGGCGGGCCATCCCCTCGGTGAGCGTCGCGCGGTACCCGTCGAGCGCGGCGGGCAGGTTGCGCAGCCGCCCGGCCACCGCCGCCCAGTCGTCCTCGGTGGCGGTGGGCATGTAGGTGAAGATCTCCCGCACGTGGTGGACGTGGGCGCCGATGTTGCGCAGTTGGCGGAAGTTCTCGCCCGAGTCGTGCAGGGCCAGTTCGGCGGTGAGGCGCTCGCGGAGCAGCCGCGCGCAGGACCGGTCGGCGGGGTCTTCGCCGGCGGGAGCGGCGTCCAGCGCGGCCAGGGTGCCCCGGGCGATGTCGGCGAGCGCCTCCAACCCCTCCGGGGAGCGGTCCGGCTGCCGGTCGTCGCCTGGGTGCAGGCCCAGCCAGGCGGCCTCCAGCGGGTCGTGCGCGGCCACCTGGTCGAGGTGACGGTCGGCGATGGTGCGGGCAGTGATCGTTTCATCCGTCATACCGTCATCCTGGCGCAGCCGCCCCTCCGGACGGGAGTGGGGAAAACCCTTTTGCCGGGCGGGGGTTGCCGTGCTTACGGTGCTGGGATGTTGCCGGTGGTGGAGACGGAAGAGCAGTGGGACGCCCTCGCGGACGACGAGGCGGTGCTGCGGGCCGGGGCCGAGGACCTGTGCGCGCGGCTGGGGCTCGGCGGGGCGCCGCTGGAGCGGTTCGCCGAGGGCTCGGTGCCGGTGTACGCGGTCGGCGGGGCGCAGGTGCTGAAGCTGTTCCCGCCGACGAGTGCGCGGGACGGGGTCGTCGAGGAGCGGGTGCTCGGCCACCTGCGGGGCGCCCTGCCGGTCCCGACCCCCGAGGTGCACGCCGCCGGGGAGTACGTCAACGGGTGGCGCTACGTGCTGATGTCCCGCCTGGCCGGCGAGGGCCTGGCCACGGCGTGGCCGCGCGTCCCGCAGGGCGAGCGGGTGCGGATCGCCCGCGAGTGCGGGCAGGCGCTGGCCGTCCTGCACGGGCTCGACCCGCAGCCGCTCGCGGACGTGCTCGGGCCCGGTGACTGGTCCGCGTTCCTGGACCGCCAGCGCGCCGGCGCCGTGCGGCGGCAGCGCGAGCGCGGGCTGTCGGAGGCGTGGCTGGAGCAGATCCCGGACTTCCTGGCCGCCGTGCCCCTCCCCCGGGCCCCGGGCCGCGCCCTGCTGCACACCGAGTTCATGCGCGAGCACCTGCTGACCGACCCGGCCGACGGCTGGCGCCTGACCGGACTGTTCGACTTCGAGCCCGCCATGATCGGCGACCCGGCCTACGACCTGGTCGCCGTCGGCCTGTTCACCACCCGCGCCGACCCGGCGCTCCTCGGACACCTCCTCGACGGCTACGGGCGCGGAGTCGACCCACGGCTGGTGATGGCGTACACCCTGCTGCACGTGTACAGCCACCTGCCGTGGTACCTGCGGGAGTTGAAGCCCTCGGCGACCACCCTGAACGGCCTCGCGCAGGAGTGGTTCGGCACCACCTGAGCGGCACCGCGCCGAACACCGAGCCGAGCACGGCGCCGCCGCGCACCGTACGACGGACACGGCCGGGCCCCACCACGCCAGGAACCACTGCCGAAACGACCGGCGGAACGACCGACGGAACGGCCGGCGGAACGACCGGCGGAACGACCGAACGAGACGCTGCATGACGAAGACCCCCTCCCGCGAAGGCCCCGTCGGCCTCCGCTCAAGTGCCTCCAAGATTGACGGCTCGCGCCCATTCGCACATGTCCCGATCAGCACATCCTGAGCTGCGAAAACGCCCTTGGCCCCTGCCGATCGGCAGGGGCCAAGGGCAAGGGCGGCACGCTCAGAGCCCCGGCCGCGGATCGGTGCGCAGCAGCCCGTAGCGGACGACGTCGCGCCACTCGCCCGCCCGGAACACCGCGGCCCGCTGCACGCCCTCCCGGAGGAAGCCGCACTTCTCCAGGGCCCGCTGCTCGGCGAGGTTGCCCGTCTCGGTGTCCGCCTCCAGGCGCATCACCGGCGAGTGGGCGAACAGGTACTCCACGAGCAGCTGTTGGGCCCGCGTCCCGATCCCCCGCCCGCGCGCCGCGGGCAGCAGCTGCACCCCGATGTTCCAGTGGCGCGAGACCGCCCGCGCACCGGCGCGCCGGGCGGCGACGAACCCGATGAACTCCCCGGCCGTACCCGAGTCGACACCGGAGGCAGAACCGGCACCGGCACCGGCACGAACCGCCAGCATGAGCCGTTCCTCGCCGAGCAGCCCGTCCTCCGCCCACTCCCGCCGGAACCTCCCCGGGCTGCTCCAGCCGAACCACTGGAACTCCCCCAGCGCCTCCGGGTCGCCCGTCAGCACGACCAGCCGCGCGAGGTCGCCCTCGGCCATCGGGCCCAACCTGATCTCGTCCATGCCCGCGCCAACGTCGCCGGCGGCCCGACGGTTCCACGGCACCGAGCCGGAACCGGCGTTCAGAACGCGGGCGGGACGTACGGCGCCACCGCCAGCACGGCACTCGCCCGGACCTGCGCGAAGTAGGCGGCGCAGTTGCCCTCCCCGATCAGCGGCACGACGGTGTCGAGGTCGGCGATGCTCCGCCACAGGTAGGCCACGTGGTCGTCGTCGAGGCCGCCGTTCATCTCCCGGTGGACCAGCCCGGCGACGTTCATGTCCAGCATGATCAGATCCACGCCCGCGATCTCCACCCCGGCGAAGCCCGGCGGGAAGGGCACGCTGCGCAACTCGTCCCAGTGGGCTTCGAGTTGCTCCACGCGAGTCGCCTTCCTCGGCTCCTCGCGCGGCCCGGTCACCAGCGCGACGGCCTCGAAGACGGACCGGAGCAGGTTGAGCGCTCCGCCTGCGGGGAGGTCGGAGCCGGTGACCGCGCCGCTCGCGATCCGCTCGCGCACCCGCCGCCCGCGGTCGAGTTCACCGGCGAGCTCCGGCGCGACCAGCCCCGATGCGAGGGCCCGCGCGATCAGGCCGTCCAGCGGCTCCTCGACGCCCAGCGCCTCGGCGAAGGCACGCTCCAGGCCGTACAGGAAGTGCAGGACGGCGACGGTGGCGAACTCGTAGCGGTAGAAGGCGTGCACCATCAGCTCACGGGCGGTCTCCAGCGCGCTCCTCACCGACGCGGACACCTCCGCGGGCGGAACCAGGCCGGCGACCAGCGCCCGCATGCCCGAGTAGTCGAACGCGAGCGAGCCGGAGCGCGGATCCGGCGGCGGGGGCGGGGGCGGGACCAGGGGCGGAACAAGCGTCACCCGTGCAGTCTTCCCACCCGAACCCGTGGGCACCACCGGTTATTTCGCTCCCGAACCAGAGCCGCCCGGGCCTACCGCGCCGACCGACCGGGCGAGCCGGAACCCCACGTCGTCGATCCGCAGCGTCGGATGGCTGCGGCGACGGACGGAGGCGCGGCAGCTCCAGTGCTCGTCGAACCAGCCGCCGCCGCGCAGCACGCGGTAACTCCCGTACACCTGGGCGTCGTAGACGTCCCAGCACCACTCCCACACGTTGCCGAGCAGGTCGTGGAAGCCGAACGCGTTGGGCGCCAGCCCGCCGACCTCGTGCGGGCGTTCGCCGGAGTTCCCCCGGTGCCAGGCGATCTCGTCGAGCGGCCCGTAGCGCGGCCCGTCGGTGCCGGCGCGGCAGGCGTGCTCCCATTCGGCCTCGGTGGGCAGGCGGTAGCCGTCCGCCGAGCGCTCCCACTCCACGTCCTCGCCGTCCACGCGGTACGCGGGCACGAGGCCCTCCTGGAGGGAGAGTTGGTTGCAGTACCGCACCGCGTCGTGCCAGGAGACACTGTCGGCGGGCCGCCGGTCGCCCGCGAGGCCCTGGTACTGCTCCCGGGTGACGGGGCAGGACGCCAGCTCGTACGGCGCGACCTCGACCCTCCAACTGCGTTGCGTGCGGCGGTCCGACAGCGTCACACGGCCGGACGGCACGGCGATCAGGCGGCCGCTCACGTCCATGACCGCCGATCCCGGTCGGCCGGGTCCAGCTCCAGCGGTTCGTCCGCCACTTCCGCGATCCAGGTCAGGAACATCATCCGGGCAGTATCCCCCGGCTCCGGACGCCACCCTGCGCCTTCTGGCGCAGGGCCCGCATGCGCCCCAGGATG
Organism: Kitasatospora sp. NPDC051170; assembly: GCF_044455705.1. Classification (NCBI taxonomy): domain Bacteria; kingdom Bacillati; phylum Actinomycetota; class Actinomycetes; order Kitasatosporales; family Streptomycetaceae; genus Kitasatospora; species Kitasatospora sp. NPDC051170. The sequence goes on from NZ_JBITFA010000011.1 coordinate 28,659, forward strand.
GACACCCACCTGATGGATCGTCAACACGGAGCCCCGCCATGGCAGGAACGAACGTCAGCACCGTCGTCCAGGCCCCGGCCGAGCAGGTCTGGGCGCTGATCGGGGACTTCCACGGCCTCGGCACGTGGCACCCCGGGCTGCCGCCCAGCCGGCCGGGCAACGAGCTGCGCGGCAACGCGATCGGCTCGGTCCGGGTGTTCGAGTTCAACGGGGTCGTGCTGCGCGAGACCCTGCTGGCCTACGACGCGGAGCGGCGCAGCCAGACGTACGGCTTCCCGGACGGCACCTTCGCGCTGGACGGGTACCGGGCGACCCTCAGCCTCACGCCGGTCACCGAGCTCGGGGCGAGCTTCGTCGAGTGGGGCGCCGTCTTCGACGTCGACGCCGCGCACCGCGAGGAGTCGACGGCCCTGGTGCACGGGGTGTTCACGGCCGGGCCGGCGGCCCTGCGGGAGCGTTTCGGATCCTGAGGAAGCCTGAGCGCCTCCCCCTCCATTTCCAAGCTATAGCGCACCCCCGGGCTTGCGGCAAGGCCCTCCCCCTGCCGCAAAATGGCCGACCTGAGCCGGAACTCGCCGAGTTGGGGTGATTCGAGAGCATGCGTGTGCTGTTGTCGACCTGGGGGTCGCGCGGGGACGTCGAACCGCTGGCGGGCCTCGCGGTGCGCCTGCGGGAGCTGGGGGCGGAGGCGCTGGTGGCGGCGCCGCCGGACGAGGAGTTCGCGGCGCTGCTGGCGCGGGTCGGCGTGCCGATGGTGCCCTGCGGCCCGTCGGTGCGTTCCGTGGTGACGGGGACGGGCCCGGGCGCGCCCGACCCGTTCCGGCTCGCGGCCGAGCTGGTGGCCGCGCGCTTCGGCGTGCTCGCCGAGGCGGCCGAGGGCTGCGACGCCGTCCTGGCGACGGGCCTGATGCCCGCCGGGGTGCGCTCGGTGGCAGAGAAGCTCGGCATCCCGTACGTGTTCGCCTGCTTCCACCCCTTCGGGCTGCCCTCGCCGCGTTTCCTCCCGCAGCGGCGGCCGGGAAGGCCCTCGCCGGCGGACGAGACGGACAACCGGGTGCTGTGGCGCCACGACGCCGAGCGCGTGGACGCCCTGTACGGGGAGGCGCTCAACACCCACCGGGCGGCGATCGGCCTGCCGCCCGTGCCGAACGTGCGCGACCACGTGTACACCGGGCGCCCGTGGCTGGCCGCCGACCCCGTCCTGGGCCCGTGGCAGGACGCGACGGACTTCGACCTCGTCCAGACGGGCGCCTGGTTCCTGCCCGACGACCGCCCGTTCCCGCCGGAGCTGGAGGCGTTCCTGACCGCCGGCGAGCCCCCGGTGTACGTCGGCTTCGGCAGCATGGCGATGCGCACCGCGCCCGACCTCGCCCGGGACGCCGTCGAGGCCGTGCGGGCCCGGGGCCGTCGCGTGCTCCTCGGCAGCGGCTGGGCGGGCCTGGCGGCGGTCGACGAGCGGGACGACTGCCTCGTCGTCGGCGAGGTCGACCACCGGGCCCTGTTCGCCCGGGTGGCCGCCGTCGTGCACCACGGCGGCGCGGGCACCACCGCGAAGGCCGCCCTCGCGGGCGCGCCGCAGGTGATCGTGCCGCAGATCGTCGACCAGCCCCACTGGGCCGCCCGCGTCGCCGAACTCGGCATCGGCGCCGCCCACCAGGGCCCGACACCGACCACCGCCTCGCTCTCCGCCGCCCTCGCCACGGCCCTCGCACCCGCCACGGCCCGCCGGGCCCGCGAGGTGGGGGCCACGATCCGCACGGACGGCACGACGGTGGCGGCGAAGCTGCTGACGGAGCTCGCCGAAGGGCGCTGAGCGGCGCGGAATCGGTTAATCCGCTTGAACACCCCGGCCCCCCGTCCCCTACGGTGTGCATGATCAGCGCGCTCGAACACCCGGCGCAGTGCGTCGGACCGGGGGATTGACCATGCACTTCAGCCTGCTCGGCCCGCTCCTCGTCCGCGTCGGCGACCAGGAGCGGACCGTCGGCGGCGCCAAGGTCCGCACCCTGCTCGCCGTCCTCCTGCTGGAGCCCGGCCGGCCCGTCCCGCCGGACCGGCTCAAGGCCGCGCTCTGGGGTGACGCCCCGCCCGCCTCGGCGAACGCCTCGCTGCACAACATGCTGGCCCGCCTGCGCACGCAGCTGGGCGACGAACTGGGAGACGAGCACGGCGAGCGCCTGCGCTCCACTCCGCTCGGCTACCGCCTGGAGGTCGCCGAGGGCGAACTGGACACCCAGGTCTTCGGCCTGGGCGTCCGGCGCGCCCGGGAGGCGCTGCTGCGCGGGGACTGGAACGCCGTACGGCACGAGTCGGCGGCGGCCCTCGCCCTGTGGCGCGGCGTCCCGCTGGCGGAGTTCCCCGATCTGCCGCCGGCGCAGACCCCGCGCCGGCAGTGGCAGGAGGCCCGCCTGCAGGCCCTGGAGTGGCGCATCGAGGCGGAGCTGCGCCTGGGACAGGTCCAGGGCCTGGTGCCCGAGTTGACCGCTCTGACGGCCGAGCATCCGCTGCACGAAGCCTTCCACGCCCAGCTGATGCTCGCCCTGCACCGCCTCGGGCAGCGCCCCGAGGCCCTCGCCGTCCACCAGCGGCTGCGCCGGGCGCTGGTGGAGGAGTTGGGCGTCGAGCCCGGGGCCGCCGTCCGGAACGCCCACGAGCTGGTCCTGCGGGAGGAGGCCGGTGCTCCCGAGGAGGACGGTGCCCCCGAGGAGCCCGCCGGAACCGGCCGACCCCAGGCCCAACTTCCCTCCGCCGTACCAGACTTCACCGGCCGCCAGGCCGAGCTGCGCACGCTCGTCGACCTCCTCACGGCCGAGCCGGCCGAGCCGGGCCAGCCCGCCGAGCCCGCCGAGCGCTCAGGGCCCTCAGGGCCCGCCGAGCCCGCCCTCCCCCGGATCGCCGTCATCTCCGGCATGGGCGGCATCGGCAAGACCGCCCTCGCCGTCCAGGCCGCCCACGCCGTCCGCCACCACTACCCCGACGGCCAGCTCCACGCCGACCTGCGCGGCTTCGGCGCCGCCCCCGCCCGCGACCCGCACGAACTGCTCGCCGTCCTCCTCGCCGCCCTGGACCGGCGACCGGCGGGCCCCGGCGCCCCGGCGCGGCCCCTGCCCGAGGACACCGACGACCGGGCCGCCCTGCTGCGCACCGCCCTCGCCGACCGCCGCGTCCTGCTGGTGCTCGACAACGCCCGCGACGCCGCCCAGGTGGAGCCCCTGCTGCCCGGCGGCTGCCGCAGCGCGGTGATCGTCACCTCGCGCAACACCCTCCCCGACCTCCCCGCGAGCGCCCGGATCTCCCTCGGCCCGCTCGACGTCGAGGAGCAGCGCGCCCTGCTGTCCCAGCTCTGCGGCCCCGAGCGCATCCGGCAGGACCCGGACGGCGCGATGCGGCTGCTGGCCGCCTGCGCGGGCCTGCCGCTCGCCCTGCGGATCACCGGCGCCCGGCTCTCCTCCCGACCGGCCTGGAGCCCGGGCACCCTGGCCGAGCGCCTGGACGACAGCCGCGGGCGGCTGCGCGCCCTGTCAGTCGGACGGCTGGCCGTCGACACCACCTTCGCCACCAGCTACCTCGCCATCCGCGACAGCGAGGACGAGGTGGAGCGCGAGGCCGCCCGGGCCTTCCGGCTGCTGGGCCTGTGGGCGGGCCACACCCTGGGGGTCGACGCCTGCGCCGCCCTGCTGGACCGCCCCCGGGAGCAGACCGCCGACCTGCTCGAACTCCTCGCCGACGTCCACCTGCTGGAGACGCCCGAGCAGTGGCGCTACCGCTTCCACGACCTGCTCGGGGAGTTCGCCGCCGGGCGCGCCCTCGAGGAGGAGTCCGCCGGGGCCCGCGAGGCGGCCGCGCTGCGGCTGGGCGTCTGGTACGCGCTCGCCCTGGAGGCGGCCGGGACGGCCATCGACCCCGGCGGGGCACCGCGCCTGGCCGACTCCCCCGCCGCACCGGTGCCCGCCTTCAGCGACCCGCAGCACGCCCTGGACTGGTGCCGGCAGGAGCTGCCCGTCCTCAAGGAGGTCATCCGCAGGTCCGTGGACTCCTCCCGCCCCGACCTCACCTGGCGGCTGGCGATCTGGCTCATGGGGTACGCGAGCACCTTCTGGTGGACGGGCGAATGGGACGCCTGCCTGAACCTCGCCCTGGAGTCCGCCCGGAAGCACCGCGACCTGCTCGGCCAGGCGTGGACGCTGCGCCGCCTCGGCACCTCCCACGGCATGGCCTACCGCAACGACGAGGCGATCGAGGCACTCGAAGCCGCACTCGCCGTCTTCGAGGAGCACGACGACGACCCCTGCAGGGCCACGCTCCTCGCATACCTCTCCATGGCCCTCGGCCAGCAGGGTCGGTACGAGCAGGCCCTGACGTACGCGCAAAGCGCCTGGAAGCTCCACCAGGAGTCTGGTGAGGAGCAGGAGGACGGCCTGAGCGTGCGCTCCGCCCTGGCCCAGGCGCACCTGCACCACGAGGACTTCGAAGCCGCCCACACGCACTTCCGCGCCGTCCTCGAAGTCTGCCGGGCCCGGGGCAACATGACACACATCGCCATCACGCTGGGCAACCTCGGCGACTGCCTGCGCGGCCTGGGCCGGCAGGAGGACGCCTTCGCCGCCCTCGACGAGTCCCTGGCGCTGCGCCGCCGTCTGGGGGACGTGAGCGGCATCGCCGACTCCCTGATCATCACCGGCCGGGCGCACGCCCACTTCGGCCGGCCGGCCCGCGCCCGCGCCTGCTTCGAGCAGGCGGCCGAGATCAGCCGGGAGCACGACATCCCGGCCCTGCTCCAGCAGTGCCTCGACGGCCTCGATGGCCTTGAACGGCTCCGCGACGTCCGGTGCTGAACGCGCCGCCGCCCGGGGGTTGAGAACCCGGGCGGCGCGGGCGCGCCCGGTCAGCCGGTGCGGATTCCGCTGGCCACCTGGCCGAGGTCGTTCCAGCTCCCGTGGCCGTCGCCGCCGTTCCAGACGTACACGCGGGCGGCGTTGGACGGCGTGTCGGTCAGGATGTAGTCCGCGTTGCCGCCGCCGTCGAAGTCGGCGAACTGGACCAGGTCCTGGTCCGACGTCATCCCCGAGGCGACCTGGCCGAGGGTCAGCCAGCCGCCACCGGTGTCGCCGCCGCGGTTGAGCCAGACGTTGACAGCGCCGTTGGCGCCGACGACGGCGTAGTCGGCCCTGCCGTCGCCGTCGAAGTCGGCGAGGCGGACGCGGCCCGCATCGGTGGTGGTCCCCGCGGCGACCTGGCCCAGGAACTGCCAGCCGCCGTGCCCGTCACCGCCCCTGTTGAGGTAGACCTGCACCGAACCGTTCGCGTTGACGACCGCGTAGTCGGCCCTGCCGTCGCCGTCGAAGTCCGCGAGCTTCACCCGGGTGGCGTCGGCGGTGGGGCCGAGGGCGACCTGGCCGTAGTCCTGCCAGCCGCCGTGCCCGTCACCGCCCCTGTTCAGCCAGACGTGCACCGAGCCGTCGGGGCCGATCGTCTCGTAGTCGGCCCTGCCGTCGCCGTCGAAGTCGGCGAGGCGGACGCGGGTGGCGTCGGTGGTGGTCCCCGCGGCGACCTGGCCCAGGGTCTGCCAGCCGCCGTGCCCGTCACCGCCGCGGTTGAGGTAGACCTGCACCGAGCCGTCGGGGCCGATCGTCTCGTAGTCGGCCCTGCCGTCGCCGTCGAAGTCCGCGTACCGGACGGGGCCCAGCCCGCCCGAGTCGCCGGCGGTGTTCGACGCCACGGAGGCCCGCGCCGCACCGGCGGAGTACGCCTGGTCGAGGCCCGCGTAGAACGCCTGCGCCATCCGCTGGTAGCCGGCGTCGTTGGGGTGGAGGCGGTCGGCCATCTCGGCGGGGTGGGAGCGGTCGGCCGTCTCGACGGGTATCAGGGCCGGCGGGTCCACGTACCGGAAGCTGTTCCCGGCCTGGGCCTCGACCGCCTGCAACTGCCGGGCCCGGTCGTTGAAGGCGGACGGCGAGAGCTGCAGGCCCCGGGTGGTCGGGATCACGCCCTGCATGACGACCGCGACGCCGGGCCGGTCCGCGAAGATCCGGTCGACGAGGGTCTTGAGGCGGTCGGGCGCGTGGGCCGGGTCGGTGCTGCGGTCGAGGTCGTTGACCCCGATGTGCAGCAGGACGACGTCCGGGTGGGCCTCGGCGAGCCACTGGTCGATCCCGGCGCGGATGTCGTCGATCATGAAGCCGGAGTGGCCCTCGTGGGCGAGGTCGGGCAGTTGCCCGCCGGCCTGGGAGCCGACGTAGCGCACGGTGTAACGGGACTGGCTGGCGACCAGGTTCCACAGCGGGGCCCGGTACGACGACCAGGTCGAGCTGCCGGCGCCCGCGGTGATGGAGTCGCCGAGCGGCATGACGCGCAGTGAGGGCGCGGCGGGCGTGGTGGCGGTGGCAGCGGAGGTGGCAGCAGTCGTCGTGGCGTGTGCGAACGGTGCGGTGGCCGCACCGGCAAGGCCCAGCGCGGCGCTCAGGCCGAGCAGCAGGACGCGTTTCAAGGTTCCCCCAGGGGCGTACGAGAGGTGGCGGTCGGTACAGGTACAGGTACGGGTGCGAGTGCGGGTTCGGGTCCAGGGCAGGGGGCTTCGGCTGACGGACCGAAGCCCCCCGCTCACCGTGGTGGCGCGGCTCAGGCGCCGGCGGCCACCTGGCCGAGGCTGGTCCAGCCGCCGCGGCCGTCGCCGCCGTCGTTGCGGTAGGCGCTGACCGAGTTGTTCGGGTTGGTGGTGAGGTAGTCGGCCTTGAAGTCACCGGTGAAGTCGGCGAGGACGACGGCGTTCGGGTCGATGGTGGTCCCGGTCCCCGCGGCGATCTGCCCGTAGTTGGCCCAGCCGCCGCCGGTGTCGCCGCCGAGGTTGCGGTAGGCGACGATCGAGCCGTTCGCACCCACGGCGCTGTAGTCGGCCTTGCCGTCGCCGTCGATGTCGGCGAGGCGGACCCGGTTCGGGTCGGTGGTCAGGCCGCCCGCGGCGATCTGGCCGTAGTTGGCCCAGCCGCCGCCGGTGTCGCCGCCGCGGTTGAGGTAGGTGCTGATCGAGCCGTTGGCGCCGATCACGTTGTAGTCGGCCCGCCCGTCGCCGTCGATGTCGGCGAAGCGCACGCGGCTCAGGTCGGTGGTCATCCCCGAGGCCACCTGCCCGAGGGGCTGCCAGCCGCCGTGCCCGTCACCGCCGCGGTTCAGGTAGACCTGCACGGAGCCGTCCGGGTTGATGCAGATGTAGTCGGCCACCCCGTCACCGTCGAAGTCCGCGAAGCGCACGCGGTTCGGGTCGGCGGTCAGGCCCGCTGCGACCTGCCCGAGGGGCTGCCAGCCGCCACCGGTGTCGCCGCCGCGGTTCAGCCAGACGTTGATCGCGCCGTTGGAGCCGACGGTGATGTAGTCGGCCTTGCCGTCACCGTCGAAGTCCGCCCACTTCACCCGGCCGTTGCCCGCCTCGGTGCCGTTGTGGTGGCTGATGTGCCGCTTGATCATGCGCCACTGGGCGTTGTCGCCCTGAAAGCCCGGCATGCAGGCGGGGGTCGTGTTGCTGACGAGCTTGAGGTAGCAGCCGACGGGGCTGCTGATGGTCGTCCAGTCGCCCGTGGCGGAGCCGTACTTCCAGGGGAACTGGTAGCCGTCGGCGCCGCAGGCGACGGACAGCACGTTGGCGTGCGTGTCCGTCGCCAGGCAGGAACCGCCGTTGGGGACGGCGCCGGTGTCGAGCCAGTCGTGGTTCAGGGTGACGAAGTACTGGTCGTCGCTGGTGCCACAGGGGACGACGTCGACCTGTTCCGGCGCCCAGCTGACCGCCGCCCGGAGGCACAGGCCCGTCGCCTTGTTCTGGATCTGGAACGCCAAGGGGTTCACGTCGGCCGACGCCTGCCCCACGGAGAACGTCAGGCCGGTCAGCATCATGGCGACCACGGTCAGGGCCGCTCTGACGCGGCGGAGTCGAAGGATTGCGGTGTTCACGTGTCCTGCCTCAGGCGTTGGGTGCGCGCCGGGCCCCGGACTTTCGCTGCTGGGGCCGGTCACGCGGGAACGGCCACGAGGCTGGCAGGGCGCTCCAACAGCGCCCCAACAATCCGCCAACGGTTCCCCGTTGGCGGGCGGGCGGTGATACTGGACCGCATGGGGATGGTCGTCTTCGTCACGCTGCCCGGGCTGGTCCTGCTGCTCACCGCGCTCGCGGTGGTGGACCAGGTGCTGCTACGCGCCGGCCGGGCCGGGCTGCTGCCGTGGCGGACGGGCGCGCGGCAGGGGCAGGTCTCGGCGACGGGGTTCGAGCAGTTGCACGCGAACTTCTCGGCGGGCAAGCAGCACGAGCTCAAGGAGCGGCAGGCGGTGCTGATGCTGCGCGACGAGGAGGGGGACGGCGCCCCGCCGCGTCACTCCGAGGTGGACCTGGCGCGCGGCAGGGCGGTCATCCGGCTGCCGAAGGCGCCCTGAGCGGGCGGCCTCACGGCTTCGACGGGATGGTCACCGTCAGTCGAGGCAGAACTCGTTGCCCTCGAGGTCCTGCATGTTCTGGCAGGACTCGTTGACGCCGTCGGCGAGCAGCAGCTGCCCGCGCACCGCGCCCAGGGCGATCAGCCGGACGGCCTCCGCCTCGAGCGCGGCCAGGCGCTCCTCGCCGACCAGCCCGGTGCCGGCGCGCACGTCGAGGTGCACCCGGTTCTTGACGACCTTGCCCTCGGGAACGCGCTGGAAGTACAGCCGCGGGCCCTCCCCCGTCGGGTCCGCGCACGCGCCCCACGCCGGGCCGCGGAAGTCGGCGGGGCGGGCCCCGTCGAACTCCTCCCAGCTGGCGAACCCCTCCGGCGGCTCCGGGATGACGTAACCCAGCGCCTCGGCCCAGAAACGGGCGACCAGCAGGGGCTCTTCGCAGTCGAAGGTGATCTGGACCTTCTTGATCGAGGACATGCGGGCCACCGTAGCGGGCCCGTTGATCGCCGTCACTCCGATTTGCTCACCGCCGTTCACTCGTCGGCGCACCACTCCTCGACGGCCTGCCAGTCGAGGCCCAGGCCAGGGAGAGACGGCCCGGGCGACCTCGCGCGGCCGGAGCCGGGCTACAGCTTCGCCGCCAGGGCCTCGTGCACCCGCTTCCAGGCGTCGGCGGCAGCGGCGGGGTGGTGGTCGGCGGGGCGGTCCGAGCAGGCGAAGCCGTGCCGGGCGTCGGGGTACGTGACCAGCTCGTGTGCCACCTTCGCCTGGGTGAGGCGTTCCTCGGCCGCCCGCCACTCGGCCGGCGGCAGGATGTGGTCCAGCTCGCCGGTGAACCCGAGCAGGTGCACCCCGTTCGCGGCGATCCGTTCCGCGTTCTCCAGCGGCGGCACCGGACCGGCCAGTGGCATCCCGGAGTTGAGCAGCCAGCCCGGGTAGAAGACCGCCGCCAGCTCGAAGGACAGCTCGGTGGCGGCGCGCACCGCGATGTGCCCGCCCATGCTCTGCCCGAGGAAGGCCACCCCGCGCCCGCCGGCCTCGGCCCGGGCGAACGCGAGCGCCTCGGCGGCGTCGGCCAGCAACTGGTCGCGGTCCAGCGCCTTCATCAGCACCAGGCCCGCCTCGCGCTCCTCGGCGGAGTAGCCGAGTTCGGTTCGGCGGGCGTCGCGCCAGTAGAAGTCGGGCGCGATCGCGACGTAGCCGAGCGCGGCCAGCTCGGCGCAGTTGCCGCGGATGTACGCGTTGACGCCGTAGAGCTCGGCGCAGACGACGACGGCTCCGCGCGCGGCGCCCTCGGGCCGCTGGACGTACGCCTCGATGCCGCCGGGAGTGCCGATCTCCTGCCACCGCCCGTGTGATTGACTCATCATCAGTCCCCCGTGTGTCGAATGATCGCCATCGTAGGCGACCGGCCGGGCCGGACAGGGCCTACCGGGCGGCCAGCACGTCCGACAGCTGGATCAGCACACCGTGGTGGAGGTCGACGGGGCAGTCACCCGTCGTGGTGTCCGGCTGCCCCGACCGGTGCACGGTGGCGCCGAGGTGCAGCAGGCCGGTCGATGCCTGCCGGTCCGCGACCAGGGGTTGGACCAGGTCGAACTGGTAGAGCGGGACGCCCGGTCCGATGGTGAACGTGAAGGACTGCGGGTCTCCGTCCAGACGGGCCGTCACGTCGACGCCGGTGATCCCGCCGGTGGCCAGGGCGGTGCCGGTGACGATGCTGACCGTGGTGTGCAGGTCTTCGAGGTAGACCCGCTGTTGGGCCACGACGGCCGCGGTGGAGCCGGCCAGCGTGTGGTCGGGGACGAGCGTCGCGCCGCTCGGGGTCACGGCCGCGACGTCGGCGCTCGCCCCGCTGCGCACGACGAGGGCGAGGCCCTGCGCCGGCGTCTGGACGGAGCCGTCCGGCAGGACGGCGTAGAGGCGGGTGACGGTGGCGTCGTTCTCCGCGTGGTTCGTGACCGTGACGTTCGTGCCGTCCGCCGGCGTGGCCAGGACCGGTCCGCCGGGCCACGGCCCGGTCAGGCGGGACACGTCGATGTGCAGTTCGACCGGACCGAGGCTGCTGCCGTCGCTCAGGGGGAACGCCCCGTTGCCGACCAGCATGCCCTCGGACGCGCCGGCGCCGAGCATGCCGTTGAGGACGACGGCGTCCGCGTAGTCGACTTCGATGTCGACCATGATGCTGTCGCCCTTGACGACGGTCCTCGCGCTCTGGGAGACGTTCCAGCTCTGGGCGGCGAACCCGGTGGTGCCGGTGCCGAACCCGGTCGGCAGCAGCACCGTCGGGTGGGCGGTGCGGGCGGAGAGCGCGGCGGTGAGGGCGATCACCTGGGCCTGGGTCAGGTCGGGGTGGAGTTCCGCCTGGAGCTTGCAGGGGAGGGCGGTGTCGCGGGTGGCGTCGAAGACCTGGACCCACTGCACCAGGGGGCTCCAGTCGACCACCCCGGGCTGCCCGGGCACCGACCGTCCGACCCGGTACCGGCGCGGCAGCACCACGTACAGGCCGGGGCGGCCGAGCGCGTCGTACACGGCGTAGTCGGGTGTGGTCAGGTCGGTGACCAGGTCGTAGAGCGCCTTCGGCAGTTGCCCCAGGGCCATCGCGTCCCGGCAGCCGACCGCGACCGGGTGGTCGGGGTCCGTGGCGTCCACGTAGAGCGTGCCGAAGTCGGCGCAGGGCACGAAGACGTCGAGGTCCTGCTCCTTGCTGGTCTCGACGGGGGCCCACCAGCCCTCCAGCCCCGGCTCGCCCCCTTCGACCGGCGGGGTGAACACCCACCCCGTGGTGTCGGTGGGTGGGAGTACCCCCTCGTTGACGGAGCCCGGCGGAGTGTCGGGCCGGCTGTACTCGAGGTGGTTGAGGGTGAGTTGCAGCTGGGTCCGCGTCGGCTGGTACTGCGGAAGGGCGAGGCTGCCGTAGGCCGCCTTGGCCTGGTCCCCACCGACGGTGAAGACCAGGGTGTACGTGTCGTCGACGGGGTCGGCCGGCGCGGCGGCGAGGGTGACGGACGACGGCCCTCCGCTGTCGGCGTCCGCGTACGGGATGACCAGCAGGGCCTGCAGGGACGTCAGTTGCACCGGTCCGCACTGGTCGGGGTCGGGGATGTCCGCGCGCTGGTCGTCGGTCAGGGCCGTTCGGACGGTCACGGTGATCGTGGCCTCGATCACCGGCTGCTGGTTCGCGTCGTGGCCCGTCGCGGTGTAGGTGAAGCCGTACGGGTCCGGTGGCGTGCTGGCGGGTGTCGGTGCCACCACCTCGAAGACCGGGAGGTACCAGCGGTAGTCGCCGCGCGTGATGTCCTGGAGGACGTTCGGGGGCTGGCCGTCGTCCCCCGTCTGCTGCATCGGGCCACCGGGCTGCAGGTCCGACGGCTGCACGGGGGCCGGGGGTACGTCGGCCGGGGGAACATCGGGGGCGGCGGCCGGGTCCGGCGCCGGCTGTGACGTGTTGGCGAGTTCGGCGAGGCCCAGGTTCAGGGCCGCTTCTCTGATCGGTTCCACCGTCCGGCCCCCTTCGCTCACTTGGCGGGGTTGATGACCGTCACGCCGGGCTCGCCGGGATGCGGGGGGATCGCGACCAGCGGGCCGTTGCCGGAGGTCGCGGTGATCCACGGGCCGGTCCAGCCGTCGTTGGGGGGTGCCGTGTCGCCGATGTCGGCGTTACGGAGGATGGTCACCTGGTAGCTGAACTTCGGCTGGTAGTCCGGCTGTCCGGTGTAGATCGTCCAGTACCGGGGCTGGGCCTGGTCGGTGGCGCTGAAGGTGAAGCTCACGACGTCCGACTCGCGCGAGGTGCCGTCCAGCCGGGCGCCCTCGGGCTTGAGTGCGAGCTCGGCGGTCCAGTTGCCGCCGAGGTGCCCGCCCAGCGAGATCGGACCGACCGTGAGGACGCCGGTGTGATCGCACTTGACCGGCTGGGACAGTTCGTTGGTGAGCGTCCCGTTGTCGCCCGGGTCGAGGTCGACCTTGCCGACCTCCACGCGCTGGCGCACGTACGGGCTGTCGGTGTCGGACGCGGCCGGGTTGAAGACGATCGAACGTCTGACGAACATCTTGTCGGGCGTCCAGCCGTCCGGCGGGTTGGTGACGTCCATGGCCTGCTTCTGGGTCATCCGGGCGAACCAGGCGGTGGAGGTGGTGCCGTCGGCGAAGGTGATGAAGGCGCTCGGCGTGCCCGAGGGCGAGGAGGCTCCGGGCTCCCCCGCCGGCAGGCCCGCGGCCGGATGCTCCGGGACGACGGCGGACGGGTCCGCCGGCTTGCCGAACGTGGTGCCGCTCCACTCCAGCGCGCCGCTGGTGTTCGGGTACCCCACCTGCACGCTGACGTAGTCGACCGGGTCGCCCACCCACTGCTTGGCCGGGTCGGGCCAGTTGACGCCGGGCTTGCAGGCGACGGTGATCATGCGGTCGTAGTCGTCCAGGTACAGCTCGCCGAAGTACTGGCGCAGCTTGCTCGGGTCGTTGGCCAGGACACCCGCCAGCCCGTCGAGCGTGCCGCCGATGGTGTGCGGCTGCAGGTACCGGCGGTCGGACTGGTACTGGAAGCTGTTGGCGATCTCGACCTGGTCGCTGCGGTAGTCGAGGGAGACGCCGAGGCCGAGGCCCCAGCCGGTGCCGAAGCAGTCGCTGCTGCCGGCGGCGGGCGCCTGGGCGTCGGGGATGGTCGGCATCGGCTGGAAGATCACCTGCTTCGCCTGCTCCATCCACAGCGGGATGAGCATCTCGACGTACTTGTCGGCCACCTTCTCCTGGTCGTCCGCCCCCGGGAGCGTGCTGTCGATCTCCAGGTCGATCTTGATCGCGCCCTGCATCCGGAGGTCGTTCCAGGTCGCCTTCACGTCGGCTTCCGCCCAGAAGTACTTGGCCTGGACGGCCGTCGACAGGTGCTCGAAGACGCGCTTCCAGTCGGAGGTCATGGTCAGGCTGGTGATCGGGGCCCAGAGCGGCACCTGGAGGTTCTCGACGACGGAGATGATGCTCTGGTTGGCCTTCAGGCCGGCCGCGACGATCTCCGCCGCCACGGAGCCCATCATGCAGGTGAAGCTGTTCTCCGCCACCGGGTCGGTCGCGCCCGGCCCCTGCCCCTGCATCTTCCAGAAGAACGGGTCGGTCCCGCCGCCCGTCGTCAGCGAACCGTCCGGGTTCATGCTGGCGTTGGTGACGCTCACGTTGTTGGAGACGACCGTCATCGGCCGCAGGTACGCGGGGTCACCGAGGGTCGGCTTCGGGGCGCTGGAGCGGTACATCGTGTAGCGGTCGCCCTTGTCCTGCCACTGGCCGAGGATCTGGTCGTGCGCCTGCTGGAGGACGCCGTCGGGCGGGGCGGAGGTGACGGTGAACGACAGCGCGCCGCCGGTGATCTCCCTGGTCATGCCCGGGATGACCCCGACCGTGGTGCTGCCGGTCTGCACCCCGGCGAAGTGCAGGAAGTAGAACTTGAGGTCGCCGTTGGGCTTCTCGGCCAGCCGGACGCCGTCCGGGACCCAGTAGTAGACCGGCGGCTGTCCGGCCTGCTGGAGGAGGTCGTTGTGCTTGTCGGGCAGGTAGAGCAGGGTGTAGTCGACCCCGGCATGGCTGACCACCGTGCTTTCGAAGCCTCCGGTCCAGATCGGGCCGACCGGTTCAGGGGTGTCGATGTTCGGGAAATCGGTCATCGTGATCACTCGCTCAGTAGCCGCACGGCGGCCTGCTCCGACCCCGTACCGGTCCCGCACGTCGTTGGGTGGCATCTCGCCCGTGGACCGTGCGGACGTCGTCGCCGGTACTGCCGTACCGGACATCGGCGAGAGAAACCACGAGGGCCGCACCCCCTGACGGAAGTCCGTCACGGGCGTATCGGGGGCCCGCACGCAGTGCCGTTCGGCGCGGCCTCACTTCCATCCTCGCCCTCCCGTGGTGGGTGTCAAGCCCAGGTCAGGCGGGCGGGGCGCGGTGTGCGGGCGCATGCGACCACGCCGCCGGCCCGTGGGCGCAGGGGCCGAACACCCATGACGGATCGGCGCGTTGTGACGGTTACCGGTGGCTCGCGGACGCGAGCCGAATCCGGGCGCTACCCGAGGGCGACGTACGCCCAGTCGGTGAGCGCGAGCGCGGCGGCGGACCATCCGACGACGACGGCCGGGCGGCCGCACTCGGCGCCCTTGGCGCGTTGGAAGGCCGCGATGAGTACGGCGATGGCTGCGGCGACCATGGCGAAGCAGGCGATCGCCCATCGGAAGTCGGTGAACAGGAGGATCAGGCCACCGACGATCAGCACCGGCGTCCACAGGCTCGCGACAATGGCTCCGGCGGCGGCGCAGGCGACGCGGAAGTGGTCACGGCGCCGGAAGCAGATCGGCGCGGCGCACCCGGCGGCGCTCAGCAGCTGGACGGCCGGGACGAGGTAGGGCCACGCGACTCCGAACCTCGCGAGGGCGAGGAGCAGCGGCAGCACGAAGACCGCGGTGGCTGCGGCGGCCAGCAGCCGGGCGCTTGCGGGTACGGCCGGCATGATCCCCCCTGCGCGCGCGAGTCTGAACACGTTCAAACCTAGCACGCAGGGGCGGGAGGTCAGCGCTGCGCCTCTGAGGCACCGTCGCGGAGGTTCGCCCAGGTGATGCACAGCTCGTGGTCGCCGATGGGGAGGGCGAGGAGGGGGTGGCCGGAGAGGTGGCGGAGGACGTCGCGAGGGGCGCAGGGGCCAGTGAGGGCGTGCTCGAGGCGGAAGCGCTGGGGGCGGGTCATGGGGAGGAACTGGACGCGGTTCCAGAGGTGTTCGAGGGTCTCGGCGTTGAGGGTGTGGGTGGCGGCGGGTCTGAGGCCGGGGATCTCGACGAGGATCTCGCGGTCGGGCCTCACGCGGTGACCTCGCACCAGACGATCTTGCCGATGGGGAGACGCGGACGGCAACCCCACGCGGAGGAGAGGGACTTGACGAGGTGCAAGCCGCGCCCGGCCTCGCCGTCGAGGCCGGGCGCGGAGGGGTCGGATTCGGGTTCGCGGTCGCTGCGGGCGTCGTGGACCTCGATGCGGAGCCGGTCGGGAGTGAGGTCGAGGGAGAGGTAGATCAAGTAGCCGGCGGGCGTGCCGTGGAGGACGGCGTTGGTAACGAGCTCGGAGACGAGGAGGAGCCCGGAGTCGCGGTAGCACTCGCCCTCGGGGATGGACGAGAGGAGGGAGGAGAGGCGGCTACGGGCCTCGCCGGGCGAGCGACGGCTACGCGGGAGCCAGATGGTGGAGGTGGAGGGGGTTTCGGACATGGCGAAGTCACCTTCCAAGCACATGAGTGGAGAAGGCCGAACGGCCAATCGGCGGCTCGAAATTCAAGACGAAGCATCAGAGAGCGTGGCGCGACGGCACGCCGCGCATGTCACGCATAGACATCGCTTCGCTACTCACAGCATGGAGCACTGCCATCACTGATCGCAAGGCATGAACTCGAAAGATGAAAGTTTTCAGATTTCTGAGCAAGGTACGCCCCCTGCATGCCTGCTGGTGGTGGCGAACCGTCACCACTCGCATGCACACTGATCCCCAAGCACTCCGGAGGGGTTACGTACATGGCAGTCGCAGTGCCAGCCGTGCGGTATCGGCGCATCGCTGCTGAGTTGAAGCGGCTTCGCGAGGTGAAGGGCCTGTCGGCAGAAGAGGTCGCCGCCCAGGTCGAGGGCGTGAACCTGGTGAAGCTCAGCAGGTACGAGAACGCCCGCGTCCAGCTGAAGCCCGATGTGGTCCGCTCGTTGCTCGACTTCTACGAGTGCGACGAGGAGCTCAAGGAGGTCCTCGTCGAGATCCTGCGGGACAAGCGACGTCCCGGCTGGATGGCGGGCTACGAACAGTTGAACCCGCTCTACACGGACCTGATCCGCCTCGAAGAGACGGCTGTCAGCAACAAGTCGTACGAGTCTGCGTACATCCCGGGCCTGCTACAGACCCGCCAATACGCCCACGCCATCATCTCCAGCGGCGTGATAAACAAGCCCAGCGTCGAAGAGCGCGTTGAAGTCCGGATCAACCGGCAATCGGTCCTGACCCGATCAGACAACCCGCTCAAGCTATGGGCCGTGATCCACGAAGCCGCCCTCAGCATGACTGCCGCTCCAGGCGTGATGGCCGATCAGTTGGACAAACTGCTGCAGTTCAGTCGGCTTCCCAACATCAAAATCCAGATCATGCCAGCCATGGCTCCACCGCACCCCGGAATGACAGGGCCCTTTGCCCTCTTGGAATTTCGGCAACGCGATCTCGACCTGGTCCTCCTCAGCGGGATGCTCAGCAGCGACTGGGTTGAGGACCCGGATCAGGTCGACATCTATCGAGCGGCGTTCGACGAAGTCATGGCCACGGCCCTGTCTCTCGACGAGTCGCGCAACCTCATCACACAGAAGAGAGACGCGTACAAGTGACCCACTTCCCTGTCGCCTCCGCCCTCCCCGTGCAGTGGAAGAAGGCAACCGCCAGTAACCCGAACGACAACTGCATCGAGATGGCCACCACGACCACCGGCGCCGTCCCCGTCCGAGACAGCAAGGACCCCCATGGGCCAGCCCTCGGGTTCACTCCCGAGGGCTGGCGGTCCTTCGTCTCCGGCATCCGTGCGGGCGATTTCCCGACCGACCTCTGAACCAGCTCTCCCGGGCGTCCCCGTGTGGCACACGGGGACGCCCGGTTGCCTCCCGGACCGACCGGCCAGGGATGGCCGGTGCCGTGTTCTGTCGCCCTCCCCTTCCCCTGGTCATGCTGGCGGCGGCAGACCATCGACGAAGGGTGAGGGAGCTCCCCGTTGGACGCGCACGCGCACACAACCCCCATGCGGGTCATAGGTGGCCGGTACCGGCTGGTCGAATTCCTTGCGGCCGGCGGGATGGGGCGCGTGTGGAAAGCCCATGACCAGAACCTCGGCGTCGATGTCGCCGTCAAAGAAGTACTCCGCCGTCCCGGTCTCTCGGACGAATACTGGAGTGAACTCCTCATCCGGGCCCGGCGCGAGGCCCGGCACGGCGCGAAACTGCGCAATCACCCGAACATCGTCGCCGTCTTCGACGTCGTCGTCGAAGACTCCCTCCCGTGGACCGTCATGCGACTGGTCAAGGGCAGGTCCCTGGAAACGCGTCTGAAGACGGGCCCGCTCTCCCTCACGGAAACACAGAAAGTCGCCGAGGCCATCATCAATGCCCTCGGTGCCGCCCACGACGCGGGAATCATCCACCGTGACGTGAAACCCGCGAACATCATGCTCGCCGACGACGGCAACATCCTCCTCACCGACTTCGGCATCGCCGTCAACGACGCCGACACCAAGCTCACCCAGGACGGCGGCATCATCGGCTCGATGGCCTACATCGCCCCCGAACGTGCCGACGGTCACCAGGGCAATGAGGCCAGCGACCTCTTCTCCCTGGGCGCCACGCTCTACGAGACGGCCGAGGGCACCTCGCCCTTCCAGCGGGACACCGTCACCGGCACGCTCCGCGCCGTCGCCTTCCACGAGCCCCCGGCCCCGGCCAGGGCCGGCCACCTGGCACCGCTGATCACAGCGCTGCTCAACAAGGAGCCCGGTAACCGGCCCTCGGTGACCGAGGCGCTGGTCATGGCCAAGACACACACCGCCACTGCCACCACCACCGAGGGACAGCCTTCCTACGACGTCCTCCTCCAGGACGTCGGCGAGCGGAGGTACGAGGTCGTTCAAGCCATCAGGCAGGTCACCGGCGGCAACGCCATGGAGGCCGCGGACCTCGTCGACGCCGTACCCCGAGCAGTGTTGAGCAAGGTGAACTTCCTGACCGCCAACACGACCCGGCGTGCCCTGTTGAAGGTCGGTGCCACCGCGATCCTCGAGGAGCATGACCCGCAGGCCACCCCCGAGGAGAGGGAGCGCGGGAGGAAGCGTGCCCGGGCAAAGATCGAGCGGGCGGAGAGCAGCAGCATTGGAACCGGCTGGTTCTGGACCTTGGCCGTCCTCGCCGTCGTGATCTGGCATGGCTCGACCCACCAGTGGCTGCCGAACCTGTGGCGCTCCGCTATCCACGCCGCTTCCTCGTCCGCTCCCGCCGTACACTTCGTCAACTCCGGAAGTCGGCTCACCGGGACGTGCAAGACGGACACCGGGTGCCCGGTGACGGGCTGGTTCACCAACACAGGCCGCCAGACCGGTGCGGCGGGCGTAACGTTCTCCCTCACCAACGACAAGGGATTGATCGACGGCCTCTGCACTGCTCCTATCCCCGTGGCAGCCCCGCACGAGATCGGGTTCGGTCTCGACGAGCGCGGCCAGGACCTCGCGCTCGTCGACCTTCGGGCTGGCCAGGGCCCAGGTGACGGGCAGCCCGGCCGGCGTGCAGATCAGGTGCAGTTTCAGGCCCCAGAACCAGCGAGAGTGCGAGCGGCTGTAACCGTGGCCGGCCCAGCCGGTCAACGCCGAGCGGCGCGCGGTGTCACGCGAACGCCCGCATTCCACGGGCGTGGAGTCAGTGATCCAGACCGGGTCGGCCCACAGGTCGGTCGCGCGGGCCAGGTTTCGGACGGCCTGCTGGAGCAGCGGCCGGGCGGCGCGCAGGCGCTTGTTGTAGCCGGACCGGTCGGGCAGCCCCGGTCACATGCCGCGCAGGTGGGCGCGGGCAAAACGGATCCAGCGGGCCTCGGAGTGGAAGCCGAGCAGGGCCTGGGCCACGGCCAGACAGACCAGCTCGGAGTCCGTCAGTCGCGGCGGGCGGCCCAGCCACCGCGTTCGGGGCAGATGGTCATCGATCTGCACGTAGAGTGCGGTCAGGAGGGTGTCCAGCTCTTCGGTCGTCACAACCCGAATGCTGGACGCCCTCCCTGCATGTCCGGAGCGAAACAGGCAAGCCCAGCCGACTAGGGAACTGCTCGACCAGGTCGCCGCCACCGGCCTACTGAACGCCGAGGAGGGGAACACGTGCGAGCCGCTGTTCGTGCCTGCGGATCGCCGTTGCGCGCGCGTGGGCGCTCCACCGCCCGGGACGGGCACGGACGGTGGGTTAGGTCGTGGCGGGTCAATTCGCTCGGGTTCTGATGTGCTCCCTGATCGCGTCCCCCACCGCCCTGAAGGCCAGGCTGTGGCGTGAGGGGAGCTCGGGGTGGCACAGTTGCTGGACGCACTCCGGCAGGCCGTACTCGTCGTGCACGTTGCTCAGCCAGGGCACCGGGGTGAGGAGGGCCGTGAGCTCGTCGGTGACCAGAGTGGCGAAGAGCTCGTGAAGCTCGTCCGGAACGTCGTCCTCGACGAGGCAGAGCCAGGCGAGGCCAGCACTCACCCGCACCTCGTCGGGCCGGGTCGTGTCCCGCCACCATGCCCGCAACTGCTCAGCGGCGGCCGGGGCGTGCTGCTCCCGGGCGAGTTGGCCGATGGCGAGAACGAGGCAGGCCCGCACGGCCTGGTCGTCCTCGACGGCCAGGCGTGCGTGCAGCCCGTCCGGTATCCGGCCGGCAGGGTGGGCGATCGCCAGCGCGAAGGCGGCGGCGCGGCGGACGGCGGGCTCAGGGTCGTCGAGCAGGTGGAGCAGGATGTCCGCGTCCGCCGCTGCGGCAGCCCGGCCGGCCTGGAGGGTCCACGTCAGCGGGCCGCCGCTCGGCTCGTAGTAGCCGGCCTCGCGGGGACCGTCCGCGCACAGCAGGGCATCGCGCGAGGTGTCACCGAAGTTGGACCCGCGCGCCACCGAACCGACCAGCCCCAGGAGGCCGGCGCGGTGACGGGAATGTGCGAGGGCGAGGCGGATCAGGAACGGCACCGTCAGGGCGCCCACGGCGGACGTAGTGCCCTGGTGGCAGACCCGGTTCCACAGCGTGCCGAGTGCCGTGTCGGAATCCACGTCGGAGCCCAACCGGATCGTCTCCAGCAGGCCCGGCACGTCGCTGCCGGTCCCGTACCAGTGGGAGAACCGCTCCCAGGGCACCGCGTCATAGCGCAACCCGTCCTTGGCCTCCTCGGACAAGGCGGCCAGCACCACCCGTACGTCCTCGGGTTCCCGTCCGACGCCCACCCCTGACCACGACATCCTTGCTCCTCGTCACTTCGCGTACGTGTCGCCCAAGGTCTACTAGGTGCCTCTGACATCTCCGTCGGTACGGCGGGCCCCAGGGCGGCGGGCAAGAATTTCAGTGACGGCGGGGTGGACCCGACTCGAACCCCTACGATCACTGACCGACATCGGAACTACTCGTCTAGCTCATGCCTTGGCAAAACCCCTTTCCCCACAGCCCAGTTGAGCTAGAAACGTACGCGTGGCGACCGACGAGAGCACGACGCGGCTGGGCAGCATCGTCCTCCCTCCCACCCCGCCCGTCGTCCTGACCTCACTGCCGCCGGACCCCTCCCCCTTCGTCGGCCGGTCCGCCGTCTTCGAGACCGTCCTCAGCGGCCTCACCCCCCGCAAGGCCCCCGCCAAGCCCGTCCGGCCGACCCGCGAGGCCGTCCGTGCCTGGCGGCGGTCCGTCGCGGAGTGGGAGCGCGGCAGCTTCCACACGTCGATCACCGGCCCGCCCGGCAGCGGCAGGACGGCCCTCGCCTTCCGCGTCGCGCGCGAGGCGCTCGCCCGGCGCTGGTACAGCCACGTCCTCTACCTGGATCTCCAGTACTCCCCGGCGCTGCCCCTCGCCGACTCCCTCGCCGCGCTCCTGCGCGCCCTGGGCGTCCGTCCCGAGGACGTGCCCGCCGCCGGCCCCGGGCTCGCGGCCCTCAACCGCTACCTCGACGTCCTGACGGGCCTGGCCCGGCGCGGGCAGCCGGTCCTCGTCATCCTCGACGGCGCCGACGCCCACCAGTTGGACCGCCTGTCGGCCCGGCATCCGCGCAACCACACCCTCGCCGTCAGCACCGCCGGCCGTCCCGTCCCCCTCCTCCGGCTCCAGGAGGACGACGCCCTCGCCCTTCTCCGGCCCGCGCTCCCCACCGCCGACCCCGATTCCCTCCGCGCCGTCGCCCGGGCCTGCGACCGGCAGCCGTCGGCCCTCCATCTCGCCGCCGCCCAGTTGGCCGCCGATCCCGCCCTCCTCGGGCGCCTCGGCAGGACGGCCGACGTCACCCGATTCGTCTACCGCCATCTGCCGCCCGCCCACGCCCGGCTGTTCCGTCTCGCCTCCCTCCACCTCGGCCCGTACCTGCGTGTCGGCGAGGCCGCCGCCCTCGCCCGCCTCACCGTCGCCGAGGCCGCCACCGCGCTGGAGGCCCTCACCGCCGCCCGCCTGCTCACCAAGTCCCGGGGCTCGTACCGCTACCAGCCCCACAGCCGCGACTACGCCCGCAAGCTCGCCCTGGACAAGGAAACCGACGACGCCCGCCGCGAGGCCGTCCAGCGCCTCCTCGACCACTACACCGGCTACACCGGCGCCGGCACCCGCGCCGAGGACGCCCGCACCCTCGCGGCGGCCGCCCGCCTCGCCTACGAGTCCGGCTTTCCCGACGACGCTTCCACCCTCACCCTCAGCGTCGCCACCCTGCTCGACGCCGACGCCCGCACCGCCCCCTCCGTCTGGTACGCCGTCCACCAGTTCGCCGCCCACTGCGCCGACATCGCCCGGGAGCACGCCCGTGCCGGCCGCCTGTGGCAGCGCCTCGGCCACCGGCGCAGCCGCGAGGGGAAGAAGGACACCGGGGCCGTCCTCGACTGCTACGGCCGAGCCGTCACCGCCTTCCGCGCCGCCGGTGAGAGCGCCGCCGCCCGTGCCGTCCTCGCCGACGTCCTGCGGGTCCTGCCGCAGTCCGAGGGCGCGCCGCCCATGGACGCCCGGTCGATGAGGGACTACGAACAGGCGGCGGACCTCCTCCGCAGGAGCGGGGAACCGGCCGCCCTGGCCGCCGTCCTCAGCAATCTGGGCAACAGCCGTCTCGGCCACAACCAGCCCGAGGAGGCGGAGAGTTGCCACACCGAGGCCCTGAGCATCCGCCGGAGCCTCGACGACGCAGCGGGCCTCGCCCGCTCGACGGCCAACCTCGGCAACGTGGCGTTCGGGCGTCACGAACCCGAGCAGGCCCTCTTCCTGTACCGGCGCGCCCTCGCCCTCTTCGAGGGCCTCGGCGACGCGTACGGGCAGGCCCGGACGCTGAGCAACATCGGCAGGGCCGAGGTCGAGGCGGAGCGCGGCCACCGGGCCCGCAAGGCGTGGCGGGCCGCCCGTGCCCTCTTCCGGGCCCACGGCCACGACCGGGAGGCCGAGAACCTCGGGCAGGCCCTCGGTGCGCCGGGCTGGCTGCGCCACGTCTCCGCCCGGCCGTGGACGCACCACCCGGACCTGTACGTGTTCCCCGACTCGCTGACCGACCTGGCCGCCTCGCTCGACGGTTCCCCTACCACCGAGCCGCCGAGCGCCCCTCGGGGCGCCACCTCCGGCCCGGCGCCGTACGGGGGCGCCCCCGAGCTCCCGGAGTTCGAGCGGATCGACCTGTCCCTCACCGACACCGTGCCGGACCTGGGCCACGACTACTCCACCGGGGACGACGACTTCTCCTACGCGGACGACTTCGACGACGACGGCCCCGACTACGACTGGGACGACTGACCGCCGGGAACCGGCGCCCCTCAGCGTTCTCCCAGGAACTCATCAGCTTCCGCCCGGCCCTTCACCGCCCTCTCATCTCCCGCCCCTACCGTCCCACCGCATGAACGTCTCCCTGCTCGACGGCTGGTTCCCCTGGACCGTCCAGGCCGCCGCCCTGGCCCTCCTCCTGGCCACCGTCGCCCGCCGGGACCGCCGCTGGCGCCTCAGGTGGGGGCCGATCGCCCTGGGTACGGCCGTGGCGCTCACCGCCGCGCTCGCCCTCGGGGTGCTCGCCTTCGCCGGGATCACCGACCCGATCCCCTTCGGCGTCTGGCTCTGGACCGGCGCGGCGCTCGCCGCGTTCACCGTGCTCGGTTTCGGCTGGCGCGGCGCCCGCTGGTGGCGCCGCGCCCTGGCCCCGCCCGCCGCGCTGCTGGCGCTGTTCTGCGCGGCGAACAGCGTGAACCTGGCCACCGGCTACTACCCGACCCTGGACGACGCCGTCGGCGAGCTGACCGGTCAGCCGCTGCCCGACCAGGTGACCGTGGCGCAGGTCGCCTCGATCCACGGCCGGACGAAGACCGGCCGCATCGTCCAGGTCGACATCCCCGACACGGCCAGCGGCTTCGCCCACCGCCAGGAGCTGGTCTACCTCCCCCCGGCCTGGTTCCGCAGCCTGACCAGGCCCAAGCTGCCCGTCCTGGAGATGATCGGCGGCGAGTTCGCGGCGCCCGACAACTGGGTCCGCTCCGGGGACGCCGTCCGGACGGCCGACGCGTACGCCGCCACGCACAACGGGTTCGCCCCGATCCTGGTGTTCGTCGACGCGACGGGCGGCTTCAAGGTGGACACCGAGTGCGTGGACGGCCCGCACGGCAACTCCGAGAGCCATCTCGTCAAGGACGTGCCGCCGTACATCGAGAAGACGTTCAACGCCGCCACCGACCCGCACAAGTGGGGCGTGGCCGGCTGGTCCATGGGCGGCACCTGCGCCTTCGACCTCGCCGTCGAACACCCCACCGTCTTCGCGCACTTCGGCGACTTCTCCGGCGACAAGGGCCCGTACATCGGCGACAGGGAGCGCACCGTCCAGGAGCTGTACGGGGGCGACGAGAGTGCCTGGGCGGCGCACGACCCGCTCACCGTCCTGGCCCACCACCCCAAGTACCAGGGCGTGTCGGGCTACTTCGGGCAGGGCGACCAGGAGCACGGCCAGATCGAGGCCGCGAAGGCGCTGGACACGGCCGCGCGCCGGGACGGCATCCGCACCACCACCGGCAGCGTCGCGGGCGGCAGGCACACCTGGCAGACGGGCTCGGCGCTGTTCGCCCAGGCCCTGCCCTGGCTCGCGCAGCAGCTCGGGGTGCCGGGCGCCCGTGCGTAACGACTCGGGTCTGGCGAATCCTTGGTGTCGGGCACGGTCCACGCCCGACCGGTGACCGTGCCCGCGCGCCCGCACCGGGCATGAACGGCCGCCAGCCTCCGCGCCCTTGACCGTGGTGCACCGTCACCGGCAGCACCACCGGTCACTCCCGCCCCTGACGTCTCACACACATCTTCGACACCATGCCCCTGCAACTGCATATGCCGATCCGTCGACCAGTGGAAATCCCGCTTTGCTCCCAGCCTCCGGGTGACATAGGTTTTCGACCGCCGTCGAACTGGACGTCCCCGGCCGGCCCGCACCACAGGCCCCGGACGCCCCGTCGACACGCACACCCGGGGGAAGGAACAGCCATGCCCAGCTTGAGGCGCCGTCAGCCGACGGCCGGCCTCGCCGAGGCCATGGCCCAGGACTCCCCCGCACAGACGGCCGGTCGGCCCGTCCGGCACAGGGGACCGGACGGACCGACCGGCTCAGCACGCAGCGGCGCCCAGAAGGCTGCCTACAGGCCCAGGCGGCTGAGCGCCGTGGTCCAGTCGCTCGCGATGGCGCTGCGCGCCGAGTTCAGGCTGACCTGGCCGCTGCACACGGCCTTCTTGAGCTTGTTCTCCACGGAGTCCTTGCTCTGCGCCGGCTCGTTGCCGTAACGCGGCTCGGGCCACAGGTTGCGCGGGTCGCGCGGGGCGCCGCCGAGCTCCAGCGGGACGAGGTGGTCCTCCTCGTAGTCCGAGGGGTTGGTGTCGGCGTAGCCGTACTCGGCGATCTGCTGCGCCTTCAGCTTGTTGGTGTAGCTCACCGGCGGGCGCACGGTGGCCGTCCAGCCGGAGACGCAGATGGTCTTGCCGATCGTCGCCTGGGTGACGTCCGGGTTGTACGCACCGGGGGTGCAGCGCGCGTCGGGCAGCGGGAGGCGCGCACGCGAACAACTCGCCGCGACCGTCGAGCCCTTGGTGGGCTTGCTCTTCGCGGGGGCGGCCTGCGCGGTGCCGCCGGCGAGCCCGGCGAGGGCCAGGCCCAGGACGGTCGCCGAGGCGACGACGGTGAAGCGCTGACGGTTCATCATGGTGGCGGCTCTCCCGGACCGGCCCGGCCGTGGCGCCGGGCGACTGCACCCCATCACAGCACCGGGCGAGCGACGGATGTCAGGCCCCGGACGTGAACGCCTCATGTCCACGTGTACACAACAGCAGGCTTCGCCCGTCCGTCAGTTCGGCCCTCGGTCGGGTCGCCAGCCGCCCGTCAGCCGTCCGTCAGCCGCCCGCCGGCTGGGCCGCCAGGTGGACCGCCAGCACCGCCGCCGGGCCCTCCGGGAGGCTGCCGTGCACGAGTTCCGTACGGTGCACCAGGCGCGGCGCCGTCACCGGCACGCCGACCACGCCGGGCGCCTCCTCCAGGACGGGCCGGGGCAGCAGTGCCAGGCCGTGCCCGGCGGCGACGAGGGCGAGCAGCCCGCGCACGTCGGTGCCCCGGTAGCGGGTGGCGGCGCGGAAGCCGTCCACGCCGGTGACGGCCCGCAGCCGGGTGCCCGTGGGGGCCAGGTCGGGGGCGTCCAGCCAGCGGGCGGTGGACAGGTCGGCGAGGGCGAGGCCCGGGCGCCCGGCCAGCGGGTGCCCGGCGGGCAGGGCGACGGCGACCGGCCGCTCGTCGACGGCGACGGTGGTGAGCGGGCCGACCTCGGGCAACGGCAGCGGGTCGCTGGGCGCGGCGAGGCCGTCGATCAGTGCGAGGTCGACCTCCCCTGTGGCGACCTGGGCGGGCAGCACGTCCTGGCCGAGCACCCGTACGTCCGGTTCCGTCCTCGGATACGCGCGGCGCACCTCGCCGAGCGCGCGCCCCAGGGACGCCCCGACCGCCAGCGGGGTCGCACCGACCACCAGGCGGGCGCCCGAGGCGCCCGCCAGGCGTGCGATGTCGGCGCGCGCCGCCGCCAGCCGTACGAGCAGCGGCGCGGCGTGTTCCAGCAGCCGCTGCCCCGCGGGGGTCGGGCCGACGGGGCGGCGCACCAGCAGGGGCGCGCCGAGGTCCGCCTCCAGGGAGGCGATCTGCTGGGAGACGGCGGACTGGGTGTAGCCGAGCTCCCGGGCGGCCTCGGAGAACGAGGCGAGGCGGACGACGGTGACGAAGGTGCGCAGCTGCTGCGGGTCCACGGCGGTCATCAACCGATCTGATCGAAGCGTAAGAAATCATCGTTGGCGCTGATCCCTGGTGCGGGGTCAGGATAGCCGCATGACCTACACCACCCCTCGCCTCGCCCTGGTCGGCGACCGCTCCCCGGCCGTCCGCTCCCACGCCCGCATCCCCGGGCTGCTCGGCGCCCTCGCCGAACAGGACCAGCTCGTCCTGGACGCCTACTGGATCCCCACCCCGGACGCCGAGGCACCCGGCGCGCTCGACGGCTTCGACGCGATCTGGCTGCTGCCCGGCAGCCCGTACGCCAGCGAGGCCGGCGCCCTGGCCGCCATCCGCACGGCCCGCGAGCACGGCATCCCCTTCCTCGGCACCTGCGCCGGGTTCCAGCACGCGCTGCTGGAGTACGCCCGCAACGTGTGCGGCCTGACCGACGCCGTCCACGCCGAGCAGGAGCCCGACCGCGAGGAGCGGCTGATCGCCCCACTGGCCTGCTCGCTGGTCGGCCACGAGGGCGCCGTCGAGATCACCCCCGACAGCCTCGCCTCGCGGGCCTTCGGCGCCACCCGCTCCCAGGAGCGCTACCACTGCGCGTACGGGCTCAACGCCGCGTACCTGGACGTGCTGCGCGCGGGCGGGCTGCGGATCACCGGCACGGACGAGGCGGGCGAGGTCCGCATCGTGGAGCTGCCGGAGCACCCGTTCTTCCTCGCGACGCTGTTCCAGCCGGAGCTGGCGGGGGACGGGACGCGGGCGCACTCGGCGATCCGCGCGCTGGCGGGAGCCGCGGTGGCCCGGGCGGCGGCGAAGGCCACCGTCTGAAGGCCACCGGCTCCCCCCGGCCTGTCCCGGCTCCCCTTGGCTCCCCTTGGCTCCTCTGGGCTCCTCAGCCGGTCAGAACGGCAGCGACCGAAGCCGCACCGGCCCCTCCGGCCAGGTGGCTCCCTGGGCCAGCGGCGCCCACATGGTGCGCAGCGGCATCTCCACCAGCCGCCCCTCGGGCTGCTCGACGGTGACGGCCTCCACCACCTCGCGGAAACCCAGGCTCCGGTAGAGGGCGACCTTCTGCGGGCGGCAGAACAGCAGCGCGTAGCGGACGCCGAGGCCGCGCGCGTGGTCGAGCGCGGCGGTGACGACCGTTCCGGCGAGGCCCTGGCCGCGCCTCGCCGGGGCCACGCACACCCCGCCGACACCCATCGCCTCCAGGTCGGTGCCGCCCACGGTCAGCGTCACCGGGCGCAGTCCGGTGTGGGCGACGAGTCGGCCGCCTTCGGCGCGGACGCCGAAGTGGATCTCCTTGGGCAGGAACGTCATCCCGAGGTGGGCGACGCCGTACGCGTCCGGGTCCGGGCCGAGGATCTCCTCCTGCTCGGGCTTGCCGTACTGCGCCAGCAGCTCGGCTCCGGGGCCCGCTCCGGTTCCGGGGGCAGAAGCAGCTCCGGTTCCGGCCTCGGCTCCGGCTCCGGCTCCGGCGATGGCAAAGTCATGATCGTTCATGCCGCCATGCTCCCCTCTCCCCCGGCCCGGTGACCACCCCTTTCCCGGCCACCGGATCCCCCGCCGAAGGCTTGTGCAAGCATGCCCCCATGCGCCGGCCCCTCGCTCCGTCCACCGACGATCTCACCCTCCCGCCCCCGCTACCGCGCCAACTGCCGCCCCTGATCACCGTCCTGGCGCCCACCGCGATGGTGCTGCTGATGCTCGTCCCGCTCGCCACGCACGATCCGGACATAGGGCCGACCACCTCGCGCTCGCTCAACGCCGCCCTGATGACGGCCGGCGCGCTCGCGCTCGTCCTGCGGCGCCGGTGGCCGGAGGCCGTCGCCGTGTTCACCCTGGCCGGTGGCCAACTCCCGCTCGCCTTCGCGCTCTACGCCCTCACCGCCCTGCGCGGCCGCAGCCCGGTGGCGTACGGCCTGGCGGCCCTCGCCGTGGTGCGGCTGCTCGGGCCGTTCGACCTCGACGACCTGGCCGGGATCTCCCAGCTCGCCAACCTGATCGAGGACCCGCTGGTCTTCGGCGCCGTCCCGATCACCCTGGGCCTCACCGCGCACCAGCGCGCCCGCACCGTCTCCGTGCTCGCCGAGCACAACCGGCTGCTGGCCGAACGCAACCGCCTGCTGGAGGAGCGCAACCAGCTGCTGGAGGAGGCCCGGCTGCACGCCGAGGAGCGGGCGGCGGCGGCCGAACGGGCCCGGCTCGCCCGGGAGATGCACGACGTGGTGTCCAACCGGGTGTCGCTGATCACCCTGCACGCGGGCGGCGCCCAGCTCGCGCAGACGCGGGACCCGCAGGCCGTCGGGGAGACCCTCGGGCTGATCCGCACCCTCGGGTTGCAGGCGCTGACCGAACTGCGGGGACTGCTCGGGGTGTTGACCCCGCCGTCGGAGGACGGCCCCTCCCTGCGCGGGCTGCCAGCCCTGGTGGAGGAGTCCCGACAGGCGGGCCTGGCCGTGGAGTTGAGCGTCACCGGTACGGCGGAGGCCGGACCGGCCGTGCAGTACGCGGCGTACCGGATCGTCCAGGAGGCGCTGACCAACGCGCACAAGCACGCATCGGCCGCCGAGGTCGCCGTCAGCGTGGAGGCCGTGGCGGACGGGCTGCGCCTGGCGGTGGTCAACTCGACCGCCTCCAGGGGTACTTCGGACGCGGCGGCGCTGCCCTCGGGCGGGCACGGGCTGGACGGCATGCGCACCCGCGCCGCCGACCTCGGCGGCACCCTGGACGCCGGGCCGACCCCGGACGGCGGATTCGCCGTCCGGGCCCGGCTACCTCTCGCCTAACCTTGCTCGCGCTGGGCCCGCTGGGCCAGTTGCGCCCACACCTCGTCGACCCGCGCCGACAGCCCCTCCAGCGGACCGCTGTTGTCGATCACCAGGTCCGCGACGGCCAGCCGGTCGGCCCGGGTGGCCTGCGCGGCCATCCGGGCCCGGGCCTCCTCCTCGGTCATGCCGCGCAGCCGCACCAGCCGGTCGATCCGCACCTCGTCCTCGGCGTCGACCACCACCACCAGGTCGTACAGCGGCGCGAGCCCGTTCTCCGCGAGCAGCGGCACGTCGTGCACGACGACGGCGTCCGGAGCGGCGGAGGCCTCCAGCTCGGCGGAGCGGGTTCGCACCAGCGGGTGGACGATCGCGTTGAGCGCCTTGAGTCGCTCGGGGTCGGCGAAGACGACCGCCCCGAGCGCCGGGCGGTCGAGCGCGCCGTCCTCCCGCAGCACCTGCGGGCCGAACTCGGCGACCACGGCCGCCAGGCCGTCCGTCCCCGGCTCGACCACCTCGCGGGCGATGACGTCGGAGTCGACGATCACCGCGCCCCGGGCGGCGAACAGCCGCGACACCTCGCTCTTGCCCGCGCCGATGCCACCCGTCAGTCCGATCTTCAGCATGGCGCCAGGCTACCGGCGCCGTGGATCGGCGGTCAGCCCAGCTCCAGGCTCTCCCCCTCCCCCAGGACCGTCAGCTCCGCCCCCGCGCCCGGGCCCTCCGGCCCGACCAGCCGGGTCTGCACGGCGAAGCCCAGCGGGCTGAGCACCGCCTCGTGCACCGGCACCGCCCGGCGCGGGCCCGCCTCGCGGACGTAGTCGACGACCTCGGCCGCCTTGGTCCACGGCGCCGCGATCGGCAGCAGCAGGGTGTCGACGGTGTGCGGCGGCAGGGTGAAGGAGTCTCCGGGGTGGAAGAGCCGGCCGTCGAAGAGGAAGCCGGTGTTGCGCACCCGGGGGATGTCGGGGTGGATCTCGGCGTGCCACTCGCCGTGCACGGAGACGCCGATGGCCCCGAGCTCGAAGGCGTCGCCCTCGCCGACGACGGTGACGCGCCGCGCCACGCCCTCCAGCTGCGCGGCGACGGCGGTGTTGGTCCACACCCGCAGCGCCGGGTCGGCGTCCAGGGCGGCGCGCAGCCGGGACTCCTCGAAGTGGTCGAAGTGCTCGTGGGTGATGAGGACGGCGTCGGCGCCCGCGAATGCGGACGGGTCGCTGAACGCGCCGGGGTCGACGACGACGGTGGTGCCGGCGTGCTCGATGCGGACGCACGCGTGTCCGAACTTGGTGATTCGCATGCTCCAAACCATACAGCAATGCTGTACAGCTTCGCTGCATATCTATTGGCTAGACTGGAGCCATGCCCGACGACGCGACCCCCCACCCGGACACCCTGGACCTCGCCGCCGACCTCCGCGCCTGCCTCGGCACCCTGGTCCGCTCCCTGCGCGACAGCGACGAGCTGCCGCAGAACCAGGCCGCCGTCCTCGGCCGGCTGGTCCGCGACGAGCGCCCGTACACCGTCGCCGAACTCGCCGACCGCCAGCGGGTGCGCCACCAGTCGATGGCCCGCACCGTCGCCCTGATGACCGAGGCCGGACTCGTCGTCCAGCAGCCCCACCCCACCGACGGCCGCAAGCAGCTGATCGCCGCCACCGAGGCCGGGCACACCGCCCTCCTCGACCAGCGCTCCCGCCGCGAGCACCAGCTCGCCACCGCCATCGAGGCCCGGCTCAGCCCCGCCGACCAGGAGCGCCTGCGCGAGATGATCACCCTCCTCGGCCGCCTGTCCTGAGCCGCCCGTCCGAGCCACCTGCCCCCTCACTCAAGATCAACACCCGGCGGAACCGGCGCTTCCACCCCCTGCTAAGGTCCAGCGACGTGACGGACCGGGCAGAACGGCAGCACCAGGCCATGCGCGAGCACTTCCGCCGCGCCGCCGAGCGGCGCGGGTTCACCCTCGCCCCGGCCCAGCAGGCCGCCGCCGAGCGGCTCGCCCGCCTCGCGGGCGAACTGGCCCGCCCCGCCTGGCGCCTGCGCCGCCCGCCGCGCCACCTCTACCTGTGGGGGCCGGTCGGGCGCGGCAAGAGCTGGCTCGTCGACACCTTCCTCGACGGCCTGCCCACCCCGCGCAAGCGCCGGCTGCACTTCCACGACTTCTTCCGCCGCCTCCACGAGGGCGTCGCCCACCACGGCTCCCCGGGCGCCACGGCCCCGGACGCCTCCGCCGTCGACCGCGCCGTGGACGACCTGCTCGGCGACTGCCGGCTCCTGGTCTTCGACGAGTTCCACGCCCACGACGCCGGCGACGCGATGCTCATGGCCCGCCTGCTGCGCACCCTGCTGGAACGCCGGATCACCCTGATCACCACGTCCAACTACCCGCCCGCGGGCCTGCTGCCCGACCCGATCCACCACCACCTCTTCGAGCCGACCATCGAGCTCATCGAGGAGCGGATGGACGTCCTCGACGTCGCCGGCCCGGTCGACTTCCGCCGCCTCGCCCCGGCAGGACCCCACCCCGAGGCACCCGCCCCGCGCTTCACCACCGGCGCCGTCCTGCGCCCCGGCCAGGAACCGGCCGCCGGGCTGACCCCGCCCGCCCCCGAGGAGGCCACCCCCGTACGGGCCCACCTGCGCGAGCTGCCCGCCCGGGCCGTACGCGAGGGCCTGGTCTGGTTCTCCTTCGAGGCGCTGTGCGAGGGCCGCACCTCCGTCCCCGACTACCTCGCTCTCGCCGACCGCTTCCCCACCCTCGTCCTGGACGGCGTCCCGCCGCTCGCCGAGGTTGGTCCGGACGGCCGCCAGCGCTTCGCCAACCTGGTGGACGTCTGCTGCGACCGCGACCTCCGGCTCGTCCTGATCGGCGCCGACCCGATGACGGGCCTGGACCCCGGCTCCCCGCTCCAGCGCGACCTGGACCGCACCGCCAGCCGCCTCGCCCTGCTCCGGGCAGCCTGCCCGTAACCGCCTGTTCCGCGCGCCGGGCCCTGCGGCAGGATGGACCGCGTGCTCATCGTCCTCGGCGGCCTGCCCGCCACCGGAAAGACCACCCTGGCCCGCGCCCTCGCCCGCCGCACCGGCGCCGTCCACCTGCGGGTCGACACCATCGAGCAGGCCCTGC
Organism: Kitasatospora sp. NPDC051170; assembly: GCF_044455705.1. Lineage (NCBI taxonomy): Bacteria > Bacillati > Actinomycetota > Actinomycetes > Kitasatosporales > Streptomycetaceae > Kitasatospora > Kitasatospora sp. NPDC051170. The sequence goes on from NZ_JBITFA010000011.1 coordinate 60,948, forward strand.
TGGACTCCGGAGAACTCGCCGCACCCCTCGGCCCGGTCGGCTACGTCGTCGCCCACGCCCTGGCCGGGGAACACCTGCGCCAAGGCCTGACCGTGGTCGCCGAGTCCGTCAACCCGCTCGCCGTCACCCGCGACGCCTGGCGCGCCGTCGCCGCACGGGCCGGGGCACGCTGCCTGGAGGCCGAGACGGTCTGCTCCGACCCGGCCGAGCACCGCCGCCGCGCCGAGCAGCGCACCGTCGACGTCCCCGGCCTCGTGCTCCCGGACTGGACGGCCGTCACCACCCGCCCGTACGAGCCCTGGGACCGCGACCACCTCGTCCTCGACACCGCCCACCGCTCGATCGAGGACTGCGCGGCCGAACTGTTCGCCGCTGTTCGGGCGCTGGAACTACCGCAGTAGTGCCACTACGTGCGTAGTGGCACTACGCACGTAGTGCACCCGTACGGGTGACGGCGGCACTACCCGAGTAGTGGCACTACTCCAGTAGTGCCACTACTCGGGTAGTGCCCGCCGCCTCCTCAGACCTCCACCAGGTCCTTCGCCGGACGCTGCGCCGGAATCGCCGCCGCCCCGCCCTCGCCCCCCAGCTCCGGCAGCTCCACGTGCTCGCTCAGCCCGAAGCGCCGGTGCAGTCGCCGCAGCGGGGCCGGGGCCCACCAGTTGAACTCGCCGAAGAACGTCATCGCCGCCGGCACCAGCAGGGAGCGCACCAGGGTGGCGTCCACCGCCACGGCCACGGCCAGGGCGATGCCCATCTGCTTGACCATCAGCATGTCCCCGGCCGCGAAGCCCGCGAAGACGATCACCATCAGCAGGGCCGCCGAGGTGATGATCCGACCGCTGCGTTGCAGCCCCAGCTCCACCGCGCGCCGGCAGCCGTAGCCGCGCGCGTGCAGTTCCTTGATCCGGGCGAGCAGGAACACCTCGTAGTCCATCGAAAGCCCGAACGCGAAGGCGAACACCAGCACCGGGATGAACGTCTCCAGCCCGCCCGTCGGGCTGAACCCGAGCAGCCCGCTGAACCAGCCGTCCTGGAACACCAGCGTCAGCGCGCCGAGCGAGGCGCCCAGCGAGAGCAGGTTCATCAGCAGGGCCTTGACGGGCATCACCACCGAGCCCGTCATCAGGAAGAGCAGCACCAGCGTCCCGGCCGCGACCAGCCCCAGCGCCCAGGGGCCGCGCGAGGACAGCTCGTCCTGGAAGTCCACCACCGAGGCCGCGCCGCCGGTGACGTACGTGGTCAGCCCGCCCCGGTGCTCCCGCAGCTCGTCCACCACCCGCTTGGCTCCGGCGCCCTGCGGATCCCCGGGCACCAGCACGTCCACGGTCGACACCGAGTCGCTCACCGGCGTCACCGCCCGCACCCCGCTGACCCCGGGCAGCTCGGCGACCACGTCGTCCGCGTACGCCTGGGCCGCCTGCGCCCCGCCTTCGACCACCACGGTGATCGGCGCGGCGGCCGCCTGCGGAAAGCGCTGGTCGACGGTCTCGGCGACCTGCCGCCCCGCCGAGGAGGCGGGCAGCACCGCGGCGCCGGAGCTGCGCATCTCGGCGTGGAAGAACGGCGCCCCGGCCGCCATCAGCAGCGCGACGCAGGCAAGCGAGACGGGCACGGCCCGCTTGCTCACCCGCCGCACCGTCCGGCTGAAGAAGCCCTCGTCCGAGACGGGCTTGGCCGGGGCCTTGATCCTGGAGCCGGCGAAGCCGAGCAGCGCGGGGATGAGGGTCAGCGCGGCGGCCACGGCGATCACGACGACGCTGACGCCCGCCGCGGCCACCGCCCCGAGCACCGGGCTGGTGAAGACGAACAGGCCGGAGAGCGCCACGGCCACGGTCAGTCCGGAGAAGGCGACGGTCCGTCCGGCGGTCGCGGCGGTCCGCTCGACGGCGGCGGCGATGCCCGCGCCGTGGCCCCGTTCCTCGCGGAAACGATTCACCATGAGCAGCGCGTAGTCGATGGAGAGCCCGAGCCCGAGCACGGTGGCGATCGGCAGCACGCTGGTGTCGATGTCCATGATCCGGCTGAACCCGAACATCGCCAGCAGGGCCCCGCCCACCGAGGCGACCGCCCCGATCACCGGCAGCGAGGCCGCCGCGAGGCCGCCGAAGACGAGCACCATCACGACCAGGGTCAGCGGCAGGGTCACCATCTCGCCGAAGCGGGTGTCCCGCTCGGTCTGCTTCTTGACCTCCTGCTGGAGCACCAGGTCCCCGCCGACGGTCACGTGCGCGCCGCCCGCGCCGTCCAGCGCCGCCAGCCGCGCGGTGACGGCGTCGGTCTGCGCGGTGGTGGCGCCGTCCGCCATCCGTACGGTCAGCAGGCCGGCCGCGCCGTCGGCGGAGCGCAGGGCGGCGGGGGCCGGCCCGGTCCCGTACGCGTCGAGTGCGGAGGAGACGCCGGGCAGGCCCGTGATCTCGGCGGTCGCCTTCTCCACGGCCGCGCGCACGGCGGGGTCGCTCAGCGGCTTGCCGGCCTGCTTGCCGTCCACGACCGCGGTGACGGTGCCCTCGGACGGGTCGGCCGCGGCGGTGACGGCGGCGCCCCGGTCGGCCTCGGAGCTGGCGGAGGAGGCCCCGGCCACCGACCCCTCGAACACCCGGCCGCCGATCAGCACGCCGGCGACCAGGACGACGGCCCAGAAGCCGAGCACCCAGCGGCGGTGGCGGAAGCAGAACCGGCCGATCGCCGCGAGGCGGCCGCCGACCACGGCGCCGACCACGGCGGCGGGGGCGGCGGAGGAGGGGTTGCGCATGAGGAGCCTTTCGGGCAGTTCACCTCAATGTAGGTGGAACCGAACTCCCGACCTAGAGAAGGGCGATGAGCCTCATGTCACACTTTCCTTCACATAAACCACACATAAGAAAACCGGGAAAACGAAAACCGGGAAAACGAAAAGGGGCCCCACTCGGACCGAAGTCCGAATGGGGCCCCTCCCCTAGCTATCAGCAGACGCTGTCAGCGAGCGGGAAGCGAGAGCCTCAGCTCTGGCCGCCGGCCAGCTTCTCGCGCAGGGCGGCCAGGGCCTCGTCGGAGGCCAGGGCGCCGGCACCCTCGTCGCTGGAGGACGAGTACGAGCCACCCGCGGCGGCGGCGACGGCGTCGCCACCCTCCTCAGCGGCCTGGGCGTCGGCCTCGCGGCTCTTGATGACCTGGGCCTGGTGCTGCTCGAAGCGGGTCTGCGCCTCGGCGTACTGGCGCTCCCACTCCTCACGCTGCTTCTCGAAGCCGGACAGCCAGTCGTTCGCCTCGGGGTCGAAGCCCTCCGGGTAGATGTAGTTGCCCTGGTCGTCGTACGAGGCGGCCATGCCGTACAGGGTCGGGTCGAACTCGACCTCGGCCGGGTTGGCACCCAGGGCCTCGTTGGCCTGCTTGAGCGACAGGCTGATGCGACGACGCTCGAGGTCGATGTCGATGACCTTGACGAAGATCTCGTCGCCGACCTGGACGACCTGCTCCGGGATCTCGACGTGGCGCTCGGCCAGCTCGGAGATGTGGACCAGACCCTCGATGCCCTCGTCCACGCGGACGAACGCACCGAACGGAACCAGCTTGGTGACCTTACCCGGAACGACCTGGCCGATCTGGTGGGTACGGGCGAACTGCTGCCACGGGTCCTCCTGGGTCGCCTTCAGCGACAGGGAGACACGCTCGCGGTCCATGTCGACGTCGAGAACCTCGACGGTGACCTCCTGGCCGACCTCGACAACCTCGGACGGGTGGTCGATGTGCTTCCAGGACAGCTCGGAGACGTGCACGAGGCCGTCGACGCCACCCAGGTCCACGAAGGCACCGAAGTTGACGATCGAGGAGACGACGCCGGAGCGCACCTGGCCCTTCTGCAGGGTGGTGAGGAAGGTCTGGCGGACCTCGCTCTGGGTCTGCTCCAGCCAGGCACGGCGGGACAGGACCACGTTGTTGCGGTTCTTGTCCAGCTCGATGATCTTGGCCTCGAGCTCCTTGCCCACGTAGGGCTGGAGGTCGCGGACGCGGCGCATCTCGACGAGCGAGGCCGGCAGGAAGCCACGGAGGCCGATGTCGAGGATGAGACCACCCTTGACGACCTCGATGACGGTACCGGTGACGATGCCGTCCTCTTCCTTGATCTTCTCGATCGTGCCCCAGGCACGCTCGTACTGAGCGCGCTTCTTGGACAGGATGAGACGACCCTCCTTGTCCTCCTTCTGGAGAACCAGGGCCTCGATGTTGTCACCGACGGCGACGACCTCGTGCGGGTCAACGTCGTGCTTGATCGAGAGCTCGCGGGACGGGATGACGCCCTCGGTCTTGTAACCGATGTCGAGGAGGACCTCGTCACGGTCGACCTTCACGATGACGCCCTCGACGATGTCGCCATCGTTGAAGTACTTGATGGTCTCGTCGATGGCGGCGAGGAACGCCTCCGCGTCGCCGATGTCGTTGACCGCGACCTGCGGGGTGGTGCTGAGGGAGGAGTCGGTGGGGCTCGTCATTAGGAAAAGGGCTCCGGTACGGACATGAAGTCGTAGGTAATGCCACGCGGAGGGCCCGTATCGCTCCCACCGAAAGCCGGACAGCCAAGAAAACGGCACACCGGGGTCTTCGCCATAGCGAGAACCGGCGTCCGTCTTGCGACCGTGGGGTCTTCGACAGAATGCGAGCGCGACCTGCTCCGTCCGAGGCGCGCAGGCCCGCAGCGCAACTTGTAGCATACGGGGACGGCCGGGCACGGTCAATGCCGAAGGTCGGCAAGACGGTGGAGCCCGGTACGGATCAGGCCATATCCTCCGATGGCGCACCTTGCGGCGACGCCCTGGAGGGGCCCTTTCCCCGGATGCCACCACCAGGACTCCGACCCTCACGGGCCGGGTCGCGGCAGCGGCGCTTCCGCAGACCACACCCTACGCGATGGGCATTATCACCGTGGCCACCACCCCCCAGCCCGAACTCCCGTCCGAGTTCCGTGATCTTGACGACGACGGCGACGACGCGGTACGGCGGCAGGCCGGAGCCGGTGAGAGCAGCCGTGCGAGCCGGCACTGGTGGGACCGCAACGCCGACGAATACCAGGACGAGCACGGGGAGTTCCTCGGCGACGACCGCTTCACCTGGTGCCCCGAGGGCCTCGACGAATCCTCCGCGCACCTGCTGGGCCCCGTCGAGGGCAAGGACGTCCTGGAGATCGGCGCCGGCGCCGCCCAGTGCTCGCGGTGGCTGCGCGCCCAGGGCGCCCGGCCCGTCGCCCTCGACATCTCCCACCGCCAGCTCCAGCACTCCCTGCGCATCGACCTCGCGCGGGGCGTCACGCCCGTCGCGGTGGTCCAGGCCGACGCGGCGGTGCTGCCGTTCGCCTCGGAGTCCTTCGACATCGCCTGCTCCGCGTACGGGGCCGTGCCCTTCAGCGCCGACACCGCCGCCCTGATGCGCGAGGTGCACCGGGTGCTGCGGCCCGGCGGGCGGTGGGTGTTCTCGGTGACCCACCCGATCCGCTGGGCGTTCCCCGACGAGCCGGGGGTCGAGGGGCTCACGGTGCTCTCCTCCTACTTCGACCGCACCCCGTACGTGGAGGAGGACGAGCAGGGGCGCGCCAGCTACGTCGAGCACCACCGAACCGTCGGGGACCGGGTGCGGGAGCTCGTCGGCGCCGGGTTCCGGCTGGTCGACCTCGTCGAGCCCGAGTGGCCCGAGGGGCTGGAGCAGGAGTGGGGCGGCTGGTCCCCGCTGCGCGGGCGGCTCCTCCCGGGGACGGCGATCTTCGTGGCGGAGCGTCCGTGAACCCTGCGTGGCGCTCACTGCCCGTCCGCGACGCCCTGCCCGCGCTGCACGAGGCGCTGGACTCGCGCGGCGTCGCCGTGCTCGCGGCGCCGCCCGGGACGGGCAAGACCACGCTCGTACCGCTGGCCCTGGCGGGGCTGCTCTCCGGCGGGCCCGTACGGCGGGTACTGGTCGCCGAACCGCGCCGCCTCGCCGTCCGGGCCGCCGCCCGGCGGATGGCCTGGCTGCTCGGCTCCTCCGTCGGGCGCGAGGTCGGGTACACCGTGCGCGGGGACCGTAAGGTCGGGCCCTCGACCGTCATCGAGGTGGTCACGACGGGCGTGCTGCTGCAACGGCTCCAACGGGACCAGGAGTTGCCGGGCGTCGACGTCGTCGTCCTCGACGAGTACCACGAACGCCACCTCGACGCCGACACCGCGCTCGCCTTCCTCCTCGACGTACGGGCGGCGCTGCGGCCCGAACTGCGGCTCGTCTGCGCCTCGGCCACCTCCGACACCGCCGCCTGGGCCGAACTCCTCGGCGGGGCACCGGTGGTGGAGGCGCACGGGGTGTCCCACCCGGTGGACGTGGTGTGGGCACCGCCCACGCGGGCGGTGCGGCCCGCGCACGGGACGCGGGTGGACTACGCGCTGCTCGACCACGTCGCCTCGGTGGTGCGGCGGGCGTTGGGCGAATGCTCCGGCGACGTGCTCTGCTTCCTCCCCGGCGTCGGCGAGATCGCCCGCGTGGCCGGGCAGTTGTCCGACCTCCCCTACGACGTCCTCCAACTCCACGGCCGCGCCCCGCAGTCCGTCCAGGACGCCGCCCTCGCCCCGTCGGCCTCCCGCCGGGTCGTCCTCTCCACCGCCGTCGCCGAGTCCTCCCTCACCGTCCCGGGCGTACGGGTCGTCGTCGACGCGGGCCTCGCCCGCGAACCCCGCACCGACCACGCCCGCGGCCTCTCCTCCCTCGTCACCGTCCGCGCCTCCCTCGCCGCCGCCCGCCAACGCGCCGGCCGCGCCGGCCGCGAGGCCCCCGGCGCGGTCTACCGCTGCTGGCACGAGGCCGAGGACGCCCGCGCCGCCCGCTTCCCCACCCCCGAGATCGCCCTCGCCGACCTCACCCCCTTCGCCCTCCAGGCCGCCTGCTGGGGCGACCCCGACGCCGCCGGCCTCGCCCTGCCCGACGCCCCGCCCGCCGGAGCCATGGCCGCCGCCCGGCAGACCCTGCTCGCCCTCGGCGCCGTCACCCCGGACGGGCGTGCCACCGCGCGCGGCGTCCGCCTCGCCCGTACGGGGCTGCACCCCCGCCTCGCCCGGGCCCTGCTCGACGGGGCCCCCGCCGTCGGATCCCGCCGCGCCGCCGAAGTCGTCGCGCTCCTCTCCGAGGAACCCCCGCGTGCGCTGGGCGACGACCTCGGGGCGGTCTGGCGTACGGTCCGCTCCTCCAACGACCCCTACGCGGGCCGCTGGCGCGACGAAGTCCGCCGCCTTCTCCGCGCCACCTCCGACGAGCCGGCCACCTCTCTCCCCGACCCCACCGCCGCCGGACTGGTCGTCGCCCTCGCCTTCCCCGAACGCATCGCCCGCGCCCGCGTCGACAAGCCCGCCCCCGGCGAGCGCAGCCCCTACCTCATGGCCTCCGGCACCGCCGCCGAACTCCCCCCGGACACCCGGCTCGGTGCCCTCCCCTGGCTCGCCGTGGCCGTCGCCGACCGCCCGGCGGGATCGCCGTCCGCCCGCATCCGCCACGCGGCCGCACTCGACGAGGACACCGCCCGCCTCGCCGGAGCACCCCTCCTCACGCAGCGCGCCGAAGTCCAATGGGACCCCCGGCGCGGGGACGTCGTCTCCCGTCAGGTCGACTCCCTGGGCGCCGTCGAACTCTCCTCCTCCCCGCTCAACCGCCCCGACCCGGCCCAGATCCGCGAGGCCCTCCTCGACGGCCTCACCCGCGAAGGCGTCAGCACCCTCCTGACCTTCCCCAGCAACCTCCGCGAGCGCCTGGCATTCCTCCACACCACCCTCGGCGCCCCCTGGCCCGACGTCTCCGACGCCGCCCTCCTGGCCCGAGCCGACGAGTGGCTAGAACCCGAACTCTCCCGCGCCCGCCGCCGCTCCGACCTCACCCGCATAGACACGACGTCGGCGCTCCAACGCCTCCTCCCCTGGACCACCGGAGAAGCAGGCCGCCTGGACGAACTGGCCCCCGAGCGCATCACCGTCCCCACCGGCTCCAAGATCCGCCTCGACTACACCACCAACCCCCCGGTCCTGGCCGTGAAGTTGCAGGAACTCTTCGGCTGGACCACCACCCCCACCCTCGCCAACGGCCGCGTCCCGCTGACCATCCACCTCCTCTCCCCCGCCGGCCGCCCCACAGCAGTGACCAGCGACCTCGCCTCCTTCTGGCACACCGGCTACAAAGCCGTCCGCGCAGATCTCAGGGGCCGCTACCCCCGCCACCCCTGGCCCGAAGACCCGACAACAGCCGAACCCACCCGCCGCACCAACGCGAGGAAGTAGCAGCGGGGCCTCGAACAGCCGCCGTTGTCACAGCAGGTGCCTGCCGTCATGTGTTCGGACGCTTGGCGCGGCGTCATCCCGTAGCCCGTCCAGGACACGTACGGCGTAGACCTCGGCCATTCGATCGGAGACCTCGTCCGGCGTGAGCCAGGCGACCTCGACCGACTCCTCCGAGAGGCGCATCGCCTCGCTCTCCGGCCGGCAACGAAAGACGAGGGCGACGATCCCCCGACTCACGTTCTTGTAGACGCCGGTCAGCCGCTCGACGCCGACCTTGATCCCGGTCTCCTCGTAGACCTCGCGGCACACCCCGTCCTCGACGGACTCGTCCAGCTCCAGGACGCCACCCGGCGGCTCCCAAGTCCCGTTGTCAGCCCGCCGAATCGCCGACACGCGGCCGTCCTCCCGCACCACCACCCCGGCGACGGACACTGAGTGGAGCGGCGTTGACCGGGACTTCTCCGCGCTGTTGCTCATGCGCAGGAGGATAGGAGCTCGACGTTGGACGACGAGCTCGGAGACGTTCGTCTGGAGGATGTAGCAGCGCAGAAGGCCCCGCTGCTCATCGGTGAGCAGCGGGGTCTCAAGCAAGTCGCGTCCTTCGTCAGATGGCGCCGAACTCGCCGGCCTGTACAGCGGTCACGAACGCCTGCCACGCGTTGGCGGGGAAGGCCAGGGCGGGACCCTCAGGGTCCTTGGAGTCACGAACGGGGACGACACCGGGCACGCTGTTGGATACCTCGATGCACTGTCCACCGTTGCTGCTGTAGCTGGACTTGAACCAGTCGAGGGTCATAGTTGCCTCCGTACCTCGCGGATCATCGCCACCGAGTCCGCCTGTGATAGAGCATGCGTTTGAAGCTGATAGTAGGCCGCCAACTCGGCCGTCACCGCGCCGCTGTCCCGCTCCAAACGTCCCTGGTGCGCACTCTCGGCATACGAGATCAGCGATCGATCCGGCAGCGTCAGAATGGACACCGGAAGGTCGAACGCCCTGTCCTCGCCGAGCAGGAACGGGGCGACCTGGAGCCTCACGTTGGGCTCGCCGGCGAAGCCGACGAGATGGTCCAGCTGCGCCGCCATCACCGCAGCCCCGCCCACGATCCGGCGAATGCAGCTCTCGTCCATGACCACGTGAATCATCGGCGGCGGCTCCCGGTAGACGCCAACCTGGCGGTTTATGAGGACACGCACCCGCTCATCAGCCTGCTCCTTGGTGATGGCCCTCCGACGCACAGCGCCCGCCGCGATGGCGGTTGCGTAATCCCTCGTCTGCAGAAGCCCCGGCACGATTCCCACCTCGAAGAGCCTCAGTTCGACAGCCCGACGCTCTTGGGTGACGAACTCACCGAACCCTTCCAGCAGGGCGCTGTGCTTGACACCACTTGCCCGCTGCTTGAACGTGCCCGCCTGCGATGTGCCGAACGCCCTGTCAAGTGCTGTCGACATTCGTTGAGTTGGTCTTCTGCGACCATTTTCGAGAGCGGAGATGTGGGACGACGTGCAACCGGCCAGCTCTGCAAGCTGTTCCTGGATCCAGCCTCGCTGCTCGCGAAACTCACGAAGGAATGCCCCGAACTCAGCCGCAGGGGATGCCTGCGGATCAAGTTCCCGCTTGTTCACGGCGGTTCACCCCACCAATCAAACAATGGCGACAAGTTGAACAGCTCCGAAGCCTAGAGGAAAGTGAGCACCCCGGGTAGTCGTAGCGCTACGGATCGGAGTGACGCTGCGCATGGCGCGATTCGCGCGCTACCCCGCGCTCCCCCACCTGCCCCTGAGGAACTTCGCCATGCTCAAAACCTGCTGCCGCCCCCGCGAGTTCGCCGCCCGCCTCGACTCCTGTGTCGAATCCACGCCCCAGGCCCGGTGCTTGCTCCGGGCTTACCTGTCCGGGCCCCCCTCCGGTAACTGCTACCGCGATGTTGCCGAGCTCCTGCTCGGCGAGCTGTTCGCCAACGCGGTCCAGCACTCCGACGCCCCCGATGACCGCCGCATCGAGATCCGTATCTCCCTCACCGGGGACCTCCTCCGGCTCGAAGTGCACGACGCCAGCTCCGGTCGCCCCACCCTCCGGCCGTCGAACCCCGACGACGAGTGCGGGCGTGGGCTGTTCCTCGTCAACGAGCTCTCCGAGCGCTGGGGGTGCTGCCCCCGGGTCGGTGGCATCGGGAAGTTTGTCTGGGCGACCATCGCCCCCGCTGCCTGAGGGGCGACACCGTCATGCGACTCGCCCTCACTGCACGGCATCTCTTCGACACCGGCTCCACCCCCGCCGAGGTCTACGCCAACCTCGCCCGACGCACCCGCCAACCCCTGCGCTCGGCCCGCGCCGTCTGCGCGGCCCTCGCCATCCCCGCCGCCGAAGCCAACCGCCGCCTCGACGACTGCTACGACGCCCTCCTCGCCAGCCCCCGCCCGGGCTCCGAAGCCGACACCGGCGAACTCCTCGAAGCCCTCGGCATCTTCGACATCCCCAAACAGCTCGACGACCGCGAACTCGCGATCATCGAACTCTTCCTCACCGCCATCGACGCCCTCGGCGGCATCCGCGCCGGACACCAGCACGGCCTGGCACGCTGGTTCACCACCGGCAACCTCACCACCGCCTACCTCTCCCTCACCGCCGCCCGCCCCCTCGCCCGCACCGGCGACCCCACCCGCTACTGGACCACCCTCGTCGCCGCCGGCGAACTCCTCCTCACCCAGCCCTCCCCCGACCCCCGCCTCACCTACGCCCTCACCCAGTGCCGCACCCGCGCGACAACCCCGTAGCGCGGGAAGTCGGTCCCGCCGACTTCCCGCACTCAGCCGCCGTAGCGCCGTTGCCTGGCGGCGAAGCTGCGGACGGCGCGCAGGAAGTCGACTTCGCGGAAGGCGGGCCAGAACGCCTCGCAGAAGTACAGCTCCGAGTAGGCGCTCTGCCAGAGCAGGAAGTTGGAGAGCCGTTGCTCTCCGCTGGTGCGGATGACGAGGTCGGGGTCGGGCCGGCCGGCGGTGTAGAGGTGAGGGGTGATGTCGTCGACGGTCAGGGTGTCGGCGACCTCGGTCAGTGACGCGCCGGTTTCGGCTCGCGCGTGCATGAGGTCGCGTACCGCGTCGACGACCTCTTGGCGGCCGCCGTAGCCGATGGCCAGGGTGACGTGGGCGCCGGTGGTGCAGGTCCGGGTGGCCTCGACGGCTTCCTTGAGGGCGTGGGCGGTGCTGTCGGGCAGCGCGTCGGCGGTTCCGGCGAGGTGGACCTGCCAGCGGGGGTCGGGGCGGAGGAGGCGGTCGAGGACGACCTGCTCGATCAGCCGCATCAGGTGGGCGACTTCGGCGTCTTCCCTGCGCTGGAGGTTCTCGGTCGAGCACACGAACACGGTGACGTGCTCGATGCCCAGCGCCTCGCACCAGGAGAGCACCTCCTCGACGTGTTCGGCGCCCGCCTTGTGGCCGGCGCCGGGGCCGGCCATGCCCATCTGCCGCGCCCAGCGGCGGTTGCCGTCCATGATCAGCCCGACGTGCCGGGGCAGCGGGCCCGCCATGACCCCGCGTCGCAGGCGGCGGGTGTAGAGGGCGCGGAGCAGATCGGGCATGGGCACCGTCCAGGTCGAAATTAAGGGGCGGCCCGCCGGACCCGGCGGGCCGAGGCCGGGGAACGTCAGGGGCGTGCCGTGCTGCTCGACGGGGCGGGCGGGAGGTCGCGCAGGTCGCGCAGGGTGCCCGCGCACACCGCCGTCAGCGCCAGCAGGCCCGCACCGATCGCGGCGCCCAGCGGGTGGAACCCGCCGCTGGTGACCGAGAGGCCGAGGATGGTCGCGCCGCCGGTGGCGCTGGCGGCGGCGAGGGTCCGGACGCCGGCGCGCAGGCGGCCGGTGCCCGGCGGCACGACGGCGTCCGCGCCGACGCCGGTGAAGATGCGGGGGATCTGGATCGCGCCGAGGCCCAGGGCGGTCCACCAGGCGGCGAGCACGGCGGTGCGCAGGGTGGGCGGCGAGGCGTCGGCGTCGAGACCGCCGTGCACCAGGACGACGGCGGCGGTGCCGAGGGCCGTCGGTGCGGCGAGGCGGCGTACGGCCCAGCCGAGCAGGGTGAGCGCGGCGTTGAACGTGGGCCGGGGGCGCGGGGCGACGAGGGCGATGCCGAGCAGCAACAGGGTGGTGCAGCCGTGCGTGACCCACTCCCGGACGCCGTCGGCGGGCAGCGGGCCGGCCTGTTCGGCGGCCAGGTGGCTGAGGAACCAGGCGGTGAGGGCGACGGTGATGCCCATGGTGGCCACCCTCCGCTGGCGCTGGGCCGGGGAGTCGGCGGGCCAGTGGGCCGGGTGCAGCCACATGTCCGCGATGCCCGCGATCAGGTTGGGCCAGGACTTCCAGCCCGCGCCCCGCGCCTCGTCCTCCACCATCGATCCCCAGCGCTCTCGGAAGGCGTCCGGGTAGAGCCTGACCAGGCTCCGGGCGACCAGGCTCACGCCGGGTTCACCCCCAGGCTCCGCAGCCCCGCGTTCGCGACCCGGGCCATGGCGCGCAGTTCGCGTTCCAGGACCTCGCGGCCCAGAGGTGTCAGCTGGACCGGGCGCTGGCGGCCCTGCCCGTCGAGCGCCTCGACGAGCCGTTTCGACTCCAGTCTGGCCAGTGCCCCGTACAGGCTGCCGGGCCCGAGCCGCTCCCCGGTCAGCTCCTCGATCGCCGTGTTGACGGCGTATCCGTGCAGAGGCCCGTCGGCCAGTGCGCAGAGCACCAGCGTCTGGGCGTCGTTGGCTTGCATGTTCCCTCCTCCGGTCCTGACGGCGCACCATACTACGCGACGTGAACTACGCGCCACGTACTACGCAGTGTGTACTATCTGCGCCATGGGAGACACGATGACGCACCGTCAACTGCCCGTCGGGCACCCGGCCCGGTCCGCCGCGGCCACGGCGCTGTGGACGTCCACGGCCGCCGGCACCGCCTTCACCGCGTTCGCCTACCTGACGACCCAGGTGCGCGCGGTACGGGCGGGCAGCCCCTGGCAGGACGACCCGTACGACGCGGTGGTGACCTTCACGCTCTTCTTCGTCCCGCTGCTCGGAGCGCTCGGCGCGGGCCGGATGCCGCTGTGCCGCCGCGACCGGCCGCTACCGTGCCACCGGGTCGGGCAGCTGCTGCGGACCGCCCTGGTCGGCACGCTGCTCGTCGGCGCCACGCTCGCCACCGACTGGGCGGCAGTGGCCGTGCGGGCGGACCGCGGACTCTGGAACGGCGGCACCCCCTGGCTGATCGCGTCCCTGGCGGTGCTCACCGCCGTGACGGCACTCTGCCTGTTCCTGCACCGCCGGGCGGCCGGGCTGCTCCCGGCGACGGCGCGCCCGGACGGGGACTGGCTGGACGACGTGGCTCCCCTGGTCGCCCTGCTCACCCACCGTCACCCGCGAGTGGGCCAAGGGCTCGCCCGGCTGACCGGCCTCGGCGGCGTACCCGGCTTCGTCCGCGGCCGCTTCACCGCGCTCGCCGCGACGGCGGCCCTCGCCGCCGGCCTCCTGGTCGCCGCCGGGCTCGCCTCCGGCGAGGGCTGGCCCGGGGCCCTGCTCTTCGCGGTGGAGGCCGCGGTCTTCGCCGGAGGCACCTTCGCCTTCCTGATGATCTGCAACGGCGTCCTGCGGATCGCCGCGCCCGGCCCCGTGTCGGGGGCGCGCCGGGCCGCCCGGATCGCGGCCACCGCGGCCGCGTCGGCCCTGCCGGTCGCGCTGGCCCTGCGGGACCCCCTCTGGCGGCTCCTCGGGCTCGGCCCCCGGGCCGACTCCGTCGGGCAGTGGGCGGTCGTCATGCTCGCCGCCGCGCTGCTCACGGGCGTGTCGGCCTTCGGCGCGGCGATGGTCCTCCTGGACCGCCCGGCGCGTGGCCGAGGCGGACGGGCCGGCACTCCGAACGACGCTCCATAGCGGTAGCCGGGTAGCCGGACCGACAGGTGCGCAGGAAGTCGGCCCCGCCGACTTCCTGCGCCCGGGGCGTGTCTAGCCGCTGAGGGCGCTGCTCGCGGCTGTGGTGAAGGCGGTCACGTCGTAGGCGGCGTGGGCGATGAGGAAGGCCTGCCGGCGCTGCTCGGCGGCCTCCGCTTCGCCCCTGCGGGCTTTGCCGTGCCAGCTCGCGCCCGCGTTGTCCATGTCGGTCAGGGTCCCGAAGACGGCCTCGGCGTGCTCGGCGACGCCTTGGGGGCCCATGATCCGGACGAGGGCGTGGGCCCGTTGCAGTGCCTTCCACAGCTCGTAGTTCCGGCTGACGATGCTCTGGCGGTCCTCCTCGCCGCAGGTGCTGTCGGCCATCGCCTCGGCCAGCCGCCACCAGCTTCCGTGGAGGTCGGTGGCCGCTCCGAGGAACTCGGTGTAGGCCTCGCGGCGGTTGTCGTCCAGCCACTGGCCCTTCTGCACTTCCCCCTGCGCCCTGATGGTCGCCCGGGCTGTTCGCGCCGCCGCGGCCGTGGTGATGACCGTGCCGCCCGCCCCGATCAGGGCGCCCAGAACCACTCCCACTGCCGGATCCATGGTCGTATGACCTACCAGCAGCGGGGCGTCCTGTCACCTCTGTTGCCGGGCCGCGTCAGCTCAGGGAGGCCCACCAGGTGGAGGGGGAGGCGAGCTGGTAGCCCAGGGACTCGTAGAGGGGGCGGCCGAGCTTGGAGGCGGTGAGGGTCGCGGGGTGGTCGGCCATGTGGGCGAGGGCGCCGAGCATGACGGCGCGGCCGGCGCCGCGGGAGCGGAAGGCGGAGGAGGTGCCGACCCAGTAGTGGCTGCCGATGCCGTCGGCGACGACGCTGATGCAGGCGCCTGCCGGGGCGCCGTCGATCGAGGCGAGGAAGACGTCGACGCCGGGCTGTTCGACGAGCGCCTGCGGGAAGAGTTCGCCGCCGCGGTGGGGCTGGAAGCCGTCCAGGTCGAAGCTGTCGATCACGATCCGTTCGGCGGCCTCGAGGTCCTCGGGCTTCCGGGCGCGGATGACGTCCAGGGCGGGGGCGGCGACGGGCGCGGGGCGGCGCAGCATGATCGGCATCTGCCAGTTGCGCATGGGCAGGTGGCCCAGGTCGGTGGAGCTGTACGGGTCCTCGGCGGTGACGGGGCCGGCGGCGCGGCGGACGAGGTCGGTGAGCTCGGCGAGTTCGTCGGCGGCCAGGTCGGGTTCCTGGACGAGGATGCGGGTGCCGGTGCGCTCGTCGCCCTCGACCGCGAGGAATCCTCGGCGCCGGATGACCTCGTGCCCCCGGCCGAGGCCCGTGGCGGCCCAGAAGGCGGCGGAGTTGCGGGCCTGGCGCGTGGGGGCGTCGGCGAGGGTCACGGGCTGGTCGGGGGCGGTGGATCTGGTTGTCATGGCGCCTACGGTAGTGGGAAATTGGCCCGGCGAACGGGCCAATTTCCCACGATCCCACTGGGCCACCACTGGCCGCCGCCGGGCTTCAGCCGTAGTGGTCGGTGATGTGGTGGATGATGTTGTTCCGGTGGTGATTGCCCTGGATGTCGTAGAAGTCGCCGCCGCGGACGGTGAGTCCGACGCCGTCGGGCTCGGAGTCGACGCGCGGGGCGGACGGGCTGGTGACGTCGTTGCCGCGGGGCACGTCCTGGGGGCGGTGGACTCGGCGGCGTGGGTCAGGCTCTCGGAGGTGAGGATCTGGCCGCTGTCGGCGGCGCGCCACGCCTGGACCGTCAGAGACTTCCAGCGGCCCGAGGGAACGCACATCGGTCATCTGACCGACCGTCTCGATCGCGCATTCCGGTCGACAGGGCGCGGCCGGGTGGCGGAGAGTCGGATCATGGCTGATCCGTCCTCCCCCTCTCCTCTCCCGCCCCCCTACCGCTCGCGGGCGGCGACCGTCGCCGACGCCCGCGCGATCCACGACCTGGTGGCCGCCTGCGAGCGCGCCGTCCTGGGCCACCCCGAGACCGAGCCCGACCGCATCGCCGCCGACCTCACCCTGCCCGGGCTCGACCCGGCCGTCGACACGCTGCTGGTGCACGACGCGGCCGGGCGCCTCGCCGGGCGGGCCTGGGTGCACGGCGGGCGGCGCAGCGAGGTGGACGTGCACCCCGGACACCGGGGCAGGGGCCTGGGCGGCGCCCTCCTCGACTGGGCGGAGGCCCGGGCGCGCCGGGCGGGCGGCGAGCGGCTCAGCCAGACGGTGTCGGACGGCGACCGGGCGGCGGTGGAACTGCTGCGCTCGCGCGGGTACGAGCCGTTCGTCGCCCAGTGGCTGCTGGAGATCGCGCTGCGCGAGGAGCCGGTGGTGCCGGCCCCGCCGCCCGGGATCACCCTGCGCAGCTTCCGGCCCGGCGACGAGCGGGCCGCGTACCGGCTCACCGAGGACGCGTTCGACGAGTGGCAGAAGCGCCGCAAGCCGTACGAGGAGTGGGCCCGGCACACCGTCGAACTCGACACCTTCGCCCCGGAGTTCTCCCCGGTGGCGTTCGCCGGGGACGAGATGGTCGGCGCCGTCCTGTCCCTCGACGTCCCGGGCACGGACGAGGGCTACGTCGAACGCGTCGCGGTCCGCAAGGACCACCGCAACCGCGGCATCGCCCGCATGCTCCTCCAGGAGTCCTTCCGCGCCTTCCACCGCCGCGGCCACCGCACCTGCACGCTGTGGACCCACTCGGAGACCGGCGCGCTCTCCCTCTACCAGCGGGTCGGCATGACGGTCCGCCGCACCTCCGCGGTCTACGGAAAGGCGCTGGGCCCCGCCTGAGCATCCGCCGCCGTCCTGCCGTCCCGCTGTCGGAGCCCCACGCCGTACTCCGTGCCGTGGACCTGCGATCGGAACTGACGTCAGCCGAGCAGATCGTCGACCGGGCCCTCGCGTACCGTCCGATCGCCCTATGAGCCACCGGTCCGTCCGGGCCGTCCGGCACAGGAAGTCGGGCCCGCCGACTTCCTGTGCCTCAAACCCCGCCACACAGCGCCGAGTTCGCCCTTCTCCCCCACCGCAGCTCCCCTCCCCCGCGCAACGAACGCGCCGATCCTAGCGGCCCTCCGCCAGGAAGGCGGCCACGCGCTCGTTGACCTCCGCCGCCGCGGCCATCGGCAGGTTGTGGTGCGTCGCACCCGGCACGACGGCGACGGTGGCCTCCGGCAGGGTGGCGCGGGCCGCTTCGGCGACGCGGCGGGAGTCGTGGGCGCGGCCGTGTTCGGCGAACAGGGCGAGTACGGGGGCGGTGAGGCGGGCCGCGGCCGGGCGGGGGCCGGTGACGACGCGGGAGGCGGGGAAGTCGGCGTACCCGAGGGCGTACAGCTCGCGCCAGTCGGGGTCGAGGCGGTCGGCGCCGCCGCACTCCCAGTCCAGGAAGGTACGGGCCCGGTCGGGGGTGCGGCCGGGGAGAAAGAGCGGCAGGGCGTGCAGCAGGTAGCCGGGGCGGAAGCCGGCGAAGCACTGGGTGGGGTCGAGCAGGGCGAGCCGCCGGACGCGGGCGGGCGCGTGCAGGGCGTAGGTGAGGGCGATCCAGGCGCCGTAGGAGTGGCCGCAGAAGTCGGCTCCGGGGACCTCGAGTTGATCGAGCACGGCGTCCAGCCAGCCGAGCAGCCCGGGGACGCCGGCGAGCCGGTCGCCGTCGTGGACGCTGCGCCCGGGGTCGCCGATGAGGTCGACGGCGAGGACGCGGTGGCCGGCCCGGGCCCAGGCGCCGGCGTTGGCGAACCACATCGCGGAGGTGGCGCCGCCGCCGTGGAGCAGGACGAGCGGGCGGCCGTCGCGCGGGCCGCAGGCGTTGATCCGGGTGCTGCCGTGGGCGGTGCGGACGTCGATCGCCTCGACCGGGACGGGCCAGCGGGCGAGCAGGGCGTCGTAGGCGGCGAGGAAGGAGGGGGCGGGAACGGAGGAGGCGGGGAAGGAGGATGGAACCGGCACGGTGGGCCTCCACAGCGAAGCATCAGGGCATGATGGAATCACTCGCGGAGCAAGTATCTCGCTCAGCGAGAGAATAGTGGCACACGCGTGCCCGGAAACGGAGAACAGGGTGCCCGAAGCCCCAGCACACCCCGAGCCGACGGACCCGATGCGGCTGGTCCACCTGATGCGCACACTCACCGTCGAACTCGACCTGTTCGGCGCCGAGTTCGCCTCCCGCAACGCCCTCCACCCCACCGACCTGCGCGCCCTGATCCACCTCCTGGACGCCGCCCGCGCGGGCCGGGTCGTCACCCCCGGGCGCCTCGGCGAGGCGCTGCACCTCAACTCCGCCGGCACCACGGCCCTGGTCGACCGCCTGGAACGCCTCGCCCTCGTCCGCCGCGACCGCGACCCCGAGGACCGCCGCCGCGTTCGCCTCACCGTCGAGCAGCGGGCGATGGACCTCGGCCAGGGCTTCTTCGGCGGCCTGATCGCCGAACTGGTCGCCGCCATGGGCGAGTTCGACCCAGCCGAACTGGAGACGGTCCATCGCTTCCTGGAGACCATGACCACCGTCGTCGCCAACGCCGAGCGGGAGACCCTCAGCCCCTGAGAGCCTCCGCGATCCGCCGCGCCACCTCGGCGGGCGCCAGGTGCGTGGTGTCCACGACCTCGGCCTCGGCGTGCAGCCAGGTGCGCGCCGCCTCCGCGTACGGCTCCAGATGGCGGAGCCGGAACGGGGAGTCGGGGCCGACCACGACGTCCCCCGCGATGCGCCCGCGCAAGGTCGCCCGGTCCGCGTGGAGGACGAAGTGCCGTACCGGGATGGCGTGTTGCGCCAGGCCGTCGCTGATCTCGCGCCAGTACTCCTCGACCAGGACGGTCATGGGGACGACCAGCGTGCCGCCGGTGTACTCGAGCACCCGGCGCGCGGTCTCGACCACGAGCGAGCGCCACGGCGGCCAGTGCTGGAAGTTGTCCGTCTCGGGCAGGCCCGGCGTGATGTCCATGAGCGTCTCGCCGACCTTCTCGGCGTCGAACACCCGTGAGTCCGGGATCAGTTGCCGCACGAGCGCGCTGGTCGTCGTCTTGCCCGCGCCATGAGTACCGTTGAGCCAGATGATCACCCGCCGATGCTAAGCCCTGCTCATCGGAACACGCCCCCTATCCGGCCCGGCGGGCGCGGAAGGCGGCGGCCTTGACGCGGTTCTGGCAGGCCGTGGAGCAGAACTGGCGGCCGGCGTTGCGGGAGGTGTCCACGTAGACGCGGTCGCAGCGCGGCGCCGCGCAGACGCCGAGGCGGCCGGCGTAGTCGCCGCCGATGGCCATGGCCAGGCCCGTGGCGCAGCCGGCTCGCCAGCCGACGGCGTACGAGTCGTCGGCGCCGTGGAAGTGGACCTGCCACGGTTCGCCCGGCGCCCGGTCCAACTGCGGGCGGGCGCCGCTGTCCTGGAGGATCGCGTTGAGCACGGGCACGGCCTCGTCGAGGCGGTCCTCGGCGACGGCTTCGAAGATGGTGCGCAGGGCGCGGGCGGTCGCGGCGAGGTGGTCGGCGGCCTCGGGGCCGAGGTCGGCTCCGGCGTTGAGGACGGCCCGGACGGCGCCCACGCGTTCGGCGCCCTCGGGGGCGAGGTAGGCGCGGCCGCGCGCCTCGCCGTCGGTGAGTCCGTTGACGAGGGCGATGGAGGCGTCGAGAAGCGCCCGCATGTGACTGTCGAACAACACTTGACCAGTTACCCCTCGCTCGCCTACGGTGCTCATCACCGCAGTCCATCACTGACATTAGCCCATTCACCAGTGACGTGAGAGAGTGGCCGCCCGTGCCCCGCCCCGAGGCATTGCCCCGCACCGTCCGCCTGCTCCTCCTCGCCCGGGTCGTCAACCGGCTCGGAGCCTTCTCCCTTCCCTTCCTCACCGCCCTGATCCGCACCGACCACGGCGCGAGCCTCACCACCGCCGGACTGGTCACGGCCGCCTTCGGCCTGGCCACCATCCCCTCCCGGCTGGCCGGCGGACGCCTCGCCGACCGGATCGGCCGCCGCTCCACGATCGTGCTCGGCCTCTGCGGCTGCGCCCTCGCCCAGGCGGCGATCGCCGCCTCCCGCTCACTCCCCTCAGCGGTCGCGGCCGCGGTGCTGCTCGGGCTCGCCTTCGAGCTGTACGAGCCGCCGAGCCAGGCCCTCGTCAGCGAAGCCGTACCGCCGCAGCACCGCGTACGCGCGTTCAGCCTGTTCAGCGCGGCCATCGCCGCCGGGGCCATGGGCGCCGGACTGCTCGCGGCGCTGCTCGGCCGCTGGGACCTGCGGCTGCTCTTCCTCGCCGACGCCGCCACCTGCCTGGCCTGCGCCCTGCTGATCCGGCTCGCCCTCCCCCGGGACCGCCCCGCCTCCCCGCCCGCCGAAACGGCGCCGCCCATCCGGCCGCTGCGCGACCCGCGGCTGGTCAGCGTCCTGGCCACCGGCACCGCCTACGCCCTGATCAACCAGCAGACGGTGATGTCCCTGCCCCTCGCGCTAGCCCGCGAGGGCCGCCCCGCCGCCGACGCCGGGCTGCTGTTCACCGCCGCCGCGGCCACCACCGTCCTCGCCCAGCCCCTGACCCGGCTGCCCGCGATCGAGAGGCTGTCGACGCCCGCCGCCCTCGCCCTGGCCCACCTGCTCCTCGCCGCCGGGCTCACCGGCTACGCGCTCGCGCGCTCCCTGCCCGCCCTGATCGCCGCCGCCGCCGTGATGAGCCTCGGCGACCTGCTGGTCATCGGCCGTGCCTACGCCCTGGTCGCCGACCTCGCACCCCCCGGCGCCGCCGGCCGCTACCTGGCCGTCTTCGGCACCAGCTGGGGCATCGCCGCCACCCTCGCCCCCGTCCTCGGCACCCAACTCCTCGCCCACGCCGGCACGACGGCGCTCTGGTCGACGTCGGCCGCGCTGTGCCTGCTGCTCGCCGCCGTCCACCTGAGAGTGACGCCCCGATCCCCCGACGAGCTTCCGGCACCGGGCCGTTGCCTTCCTACCCCCCGGCCCACCCCGCACCCCGGCTGAGCACGACGGCTGAGCACGACGGCTGCGGGCCCGGGCACCGAAGCGCCCGGGCCCGCCGCCGTCACCGAAGAGGAACCTCAGTGCGCGGCGGCCTCCCAGTTCGCCCCCACGCCGACCGACACGTCCAGCGGCGCCCGCAGCGGGTACGCCCCCGCCATCTGCTCGCGCACGATCGCCTCGACGGGCTCGCGCTCGCCCGGGGCCAGCTCCAGCACGATTTCGTCGTGCACCTGCAGCAGCATCCGCGAGCCCAGGCCGGCGGCCCGCAGCGCCTCGTCCACCCGCAGCATGGCGATCTTGACGATGTCGGCGGCCGAGCCCTGGATGGGCGCGTTGAGCGCCATCCGCTCCGCCATCTCGCGGCGCTGGCGGTTGTCGCTGTTGAGGTCCGGCAGGTAGCGGCGGCGCCCGAGCAGGGTCTCGGTGTACCCCGTCGCCCGGGCCTCCTCGACCACCCGGTGCAGGTAGTCGCGCACGCCGCCGAAGCGCTCGAAGTAGGTGTCCATCAGGCCCTGCGCCTCGGCCGGCTTGATGCCGAGCTGCTGCGAGAGCCCATACGCGGAGAGCCCGTACGCGAGGCCGTACGACATGGCCTTGATCTTGCGGCGCATCTCGGCGTCCACGGCGGCGCCCGGCACCTCGAAGACCTGGGAGGCGACGGTGGTGTGCAGGTCCTCGCCGGAGGCGAAGGCCTCGATGAGCGCCTCGTCCTCGGACAGGTGCGCCATGATGCGCAGTTCGATCTGCGAGTAGTCGGCGGTGAGCAGCGACTCGTAGCCGGACCCGACGACGAAGGCGCGGCGGATCGCCCGCCCCTCCTCCGTACGGACCGGGATGTTCTGCAGGTTCGGGTCCTGCGAGGAGAGGCGGCCGGTGGCGGCGACCATCTGGTTGAAGGTGGTGTGGATGCGCCCCTGCGGCGAGACGGTCTTGAGCAGGCCCTCGACGGTGGTGCGCAGCTTGGCCTGGTCGCGGTGGCGCAGCAGGATGACCGGCAGTTCGTTGTCGGTCTGGGTGGCGAGCCAGGTCAGGGCGTCGGCGTCGGTGGTGTAGCCGGTCTTGATCTTCTTGGTCTTGGGGAGGGCGAGTTCGCCGAAGAGGATCTCCTGGAGCTGCTTGGGCGAGCCGAGGTTGAACTCGTGGCCGGCGGCGGCGTGGGCCTCCTCGACGCAGCGCTGGATCTCGGCGGCGAACTGCGCCTCGATCGTGGTGAGCCAGTCGCGGTCGGCGGCGATGCCGTAGCGCTCCATGCGGGCGAGCAGGGCGGCGATGGGCAGTTCCATGTCGCGCAGCAGCTCGGTGGCGCCGACCTCGGCGAGGCGGGTGTCGAACATCGCGGCGAGGTCGAGGACGGCGCGGGCCTGGAGCATGAGGGCCTGGGCGGCGGCGCTCTCGTCCTCCTCGGGGGCGTCGAAGGTGAGCTGGCCGCTCTCGGCGGCGGGGGCCGGGGCGAGGGAGCGGGCGAGGTACTCCTCGGCGAGCGCCTCCAGGGTGAAGGTGCGCCGGCCGGGCTTCTCGAGGTACGCGGCCAGGGCCGTGTCGGCGACGACGCCCTCGATCGTCCAGCCCCGCTCGGCGAAGGCGCGCATGACCTGCTTGGCGATGTGCAGGGCCTTGGGGGCGGCCGGGTCGGCGAGCCAGGCGGCGAAGGCGCGCTCGTCCTCCTCGGCGAGCTGCGCCGGGTCGAACCAGGCAGCCGACTCGCCTGCGGCGAGGGCGACTTCGGTGACCTCGCCGCTGCCGAGGGCCCAGGTGTAGACGGCGGCGAGGGCGACGGTGGTCTTGCCGTCGGTGCCGTGCTCGCGCAGCCAGGAGGCCAGGGTGCCGGGGTCGGTGAGGAGTTCGCCGTCGACCTCGACGCCGGGGGCGAGCTCGACCTCCTCGTTCTCGGCGCCGGTGGGGTCGACGCCGAAGACGCGGTCGCGGAAGTTGGCGTTGCGGAACTCCAGGGACTCCATCAGCGTGCCGACGGCGGCCTTGTCGAACGCCTTGCGCTCCAGGTCGTCGACGCCGAGCGGGAGTTCGACGTCGCGGACGAGTTCGGTGAGCATCCGGTTGCGCTTGACGGAGTCGAGGTTGTCGCGCAGCTTCTCGCCGATCTTGCCCTTCACCTCGTCGGCGCGGGCGACGAGTTCCTCGAAGGAGCCGAACTGGTTGACCCACTTGGCGGCGGTCTTCTCACCGACGCCGGGGATGCCGGGCAGGTTGTCGGACGGGTCGCCGCGCAGGGCGGCGAGGTCCGGGTACTGGTTCGGGGTGACGCCGTACTTCTCGGCGACCTTCTCCGGGGTGTAGCGGGTGAGCTCGGAGACGCCCTTGGTCGGGTAGAGGACGGTGACCTGGTCGGTGACCAGCTGGAGCGAGTCCCGGTCGCCGGTGACGATCTGGACCTCGAAGCCGGACGCCTCGGCGGCGGTGGCGAGGGTGGCGATGATGTCGTCGGCCTCGAAGCCGTCGACGGTGAGCCGGGGGATGTTCATGGCGTCGAGCAGTTCGCCGATGAGGCCGATCTGGCTGCGGAACTCGTCCGGCGTCTTGGCGCGGTTGGCCTTGTAGTCGGGGAACTCGGCGGAGCGGAACGTCTGCCGGGAGACGTCGAAGGCGACCGCGAGGTGGGTGGGCTGCTCCTCGCGGACGGTGTTGGCGAGCATCGAGGCGAAGCCGTAGACCGCGTTGGTGGGCTGGCCGGTGGAGGTGTTGAAGTTCTCCACGGGCAGTGCGTAGAAGGCCCGGTAGGCCATCGAGTGCCCGTCGAGCAGCATCAGCCGGGGCCGCCGGCCGGCCTCGCCGCCACCCGCCGCGCCCTTGTCCGTACTCTGCGTAGCCACGTCAACGTCCGTTCCTGCCGATTCCACTACCGGCCACCGATCCTATGGCCCGGCACCGACAAAAGGGGCGCCGCGTCAACGGCCCGCGCCGCCGCCCCAGCAGGGCACGAGCGGCACGCCAGGTGCGCGGGAGGGCTGCTACCGCCGAGTAGGCCGGTCGTACGATCACAGGCAGCACGATGATGTGATCCCCAGCGGCAGGAGCCCCCCATGACCGACGCGACCCGCGACACCGCGCCCGACACCGCGCCCGCCACCGCGCCCGTCCTGAACGTCCCGCAGGACGTGCTCGACCACTTCGCCAAGCTCGGCGTGAGCCCGCAGACGTTCTCCGGCGGCCACCTCGGCGAGAAGCTCGGCATCCGCATCGTCGAGGCGTCCGGCGACCGCGTGGTCGGCACCATGCCGGTGGAGGGCAACCAGCAGCCATACGGGCTGTTGCACGGCGGCGCCTCGGCCGCGCTGGCCGAGACGCTGGGCTCGATCGGCGCGATGCTGCACGCCGGCCCCGGCCGGTACGCGGTGGGCGTGGACCTCAACGCCACCCACCACCGCTCGGCCACCTCCGGACTGGTCACCGGCGTCGCCACGGCGGTGTTCAAGGGCCGCACGGCGGCGACGTACGAGATCGCGATCACGGACGACACCGGCAAGCGGATCACCAGCTGCCGCCTGACCTGCATGCTGCGCGACCTGTAGGACCGTAGAGGACGGCCCCGCAGGACGCACCCCTTCCGCACACAACGTCCCCACCGCTGACGCGAGTTCAGCCAAGACGAAGTCAAGTCCCTTGACCGCCCCCTTGTTTGACCACACCCGCCCCTGGGCAGGCGTTGGTCTGGACGAGGGGGCGGTTTCGCGTCCGAACGGTTCGCGCGCCCGTAACGCTACGTAACAAGTAGGACGTCCGCGTAACCCGCAGTTCCGAGGCCGGAAAGCGACCCGGAACTCCCCCTCCGCTTTCCCGTTGTCCGGAATACGGACGTGCACGGTCGAAACCAGCACACCGAACACCCGTGTCCGATTATCGACGCTGCCAGCTGCACCCCATGTTTACGGGCCTTACATCCCTCCACCAGCGCGGAAACACCCGGCCGTTTCGGATCGATCAGGCCGAGAAGTCCACATGCTGAGAAAAATGCTCCGTGTGCTCATAACAAGAGAATCACAGCATTCCCGCAGCACTGCCCGAGTCCCCTGACGGCCATCTAGAGTCACGGCCAGTCACCGCGCCAATCGATCTGGGCTCTGCCCTCCGCGCATCCCGGCACCCGCCAGTCAGGCGCGGCGCCTCCCGAACCGAAGGGGACCCTCGTGCGTCATCGTGCAGCAGTTGTCGTGAGCATTGCCGTCATCGGCGCCCTCAGCCTCAGCGCGTGCGGCTCCCGGGGCGAGAAGAAGGACAACGCCGGCGGCAAGGACAACAACGCCGCCACCACCACCGTCGTCATCGGCGTCGACGCCCCCCTCACCGGCGACCTCTCGGCCCTCGGCCTCGGCATCAAGAACTCCGTCGAGCTCGCCGTCAAGAAGGCGAACTCCACCAACGAGGTCCCCGGCGTCAAGTTCGAGATCAAGGCCCTCGACGACACGGGCAAGCCCGCCCCCGGCCAGCAGAACGCCACCCAGCTCACCGCCGACGACAAGGTCCTCGGCGTCGTCGGCCCCCTCAACTCCAGCGTCGCCCAGTCGATGCAGCAGATCTTCGACGACAAGAACCTCGTCGAGATCTCCCCCGCCAACACCGGCGTCGCCCTCAGCCAGGGCGAGAAGTGGGCCAGCGGCGAGAAGAAGCGCCCCTTCAAGTCCTACTTCCGCACCGCCACCACCGACGCCGTCCAGGGCCCCTTCGCCGCCCAGTACCTCTTCACCGACGCCAAGAAGTCCAAGGTCTTCCTCATCGACGACCAGAAGACCTACGGCGCCGGCCTCGCCGCCACCTTCAAGGGCGAGTTCACCAAGCTCGGCGGCAAGATCGTCGGCGAGCAGCACGTCAACCCCGACGACCGCGACTTCGCCGCCATCGTCACCCAGGTCAAGAGCTCCGGCGCCGACGCCGTCTACTACGGCGGCGAGTACCCCGCCGCCGGCCCGCTCTCCCTCCAGCTCAAGGACGCCGGCGTGACCGTCCCCCTCATGGGCGGCGACGGCATCCAGAGCGGCGACTTCATCAAGCTCAACCCCAAGGGCCAGGGCGACCTCGCCACCGCCGTCGGCCTGCCCGTCGAATCCCTGCCCACCGCCAAGCAGTTCATCGACGACTACAAGGCGGCCGGCTACAAGGACGCCTACGA
Source organism: Kitasatospora sp. NPDC051170 (assembly GCF_044455705.1). NCBI lineage: Bacteria > Bacillati > Actinomycetota > Actinomycetes > Kitasatosporales > Streptomycetaceae > Kitasatospora > Kitasatospora sp. NPDC051170. Next base: position 87,194 of record NZ_JBITFA010000011.1, read on the forward strand.
GACCTACGGCGGCTACTCCTACGACAGCGCCTGGGCCATCATCCAGGGCGTCAAGAAGGTCAAGGCCGACGGCAAGCTCGGCGACAGCAAGGCCCGCGAGCTCGTCCGCGACGCCGTCCAGGGCGTCTCCTTCGACGGTGTGACCGGCAAGGTCTCCTTCGACGAGTTCGGCGACACCACCAACAAGCAGCTGACCGTCTACACGGTCAAGGACGGCAAGTGGGCCGTCGAGAAGTCCGGCACCTTCAAGGGCTGACCAACACCCGGGCCGAACGGCCCGCCAGCACCTGAAGCACCCGAAGTACCTGAAGCACCCGAAAGACAGAGCGCGCGGGGGCCCCACGAGTGCCCCCGCGCGCCCCCACATCCACCACCCACGCGGACACCCCCGAACGCACTACGGAGGCCCAGCGGTGCACGACCTACCGCAGCAGCTGGCCAACGGCCTGATCCTCGGCGCCCTCTACGGCCTCGTCGCGATCGGCTACACGATGGTCTACGGCATCGTCCAGCTCATCAACTTCGCCCACGGCGAGATCGTCATGGTCGGCGGCTTCGGCGCCCTGACCGCCTACCTCTCCCTCCCCGGCGGCACCACCCTCTGGCTGGCCATCCCGCTGATGCTCATCGCCGGCATCCTGGTCTCCACCCTCACCGCCGTCGCCGCCGAGCGCTTCGCCTACCGGCCCCTGCGCAGCGCCCCCCGGCTGGCCCCCCTCATCACCGCCATCGGGCTGTCCATCTTCCTGCAGCAACTCGTCTTCTCCTTCTACCCGGACGCCAAGAAGGCCCGCGTCTTCCCCAAGATCCCCGGCGACCCCTTCACCCTCGGCTCCGTCACCGTCCAGCGCAGCGACCTCTTCCTCATCATCGCCGCGCCCCTGTGCATGCTCGCCCTCGGCTGGTTCGTCAACCGCACCCGCTCCGGCCGCGCCATGCAGGCCACCAGCCAGGACCCCGACACCGCCAAGCTCATGGGCATCGACACCGACCGCATCATCGTCATGGCCTTCGCCATCGGCGCCGCGTTCGCCGCCGTCGCCGCCGTCGCCTACGGACTGCGCACCGGCCAGGTCGACTTCCGCATGGGCTTCCTCCTCGGACTCAAGGCCTTCACCGCCGCCGTCCTCGGCGGCATCGGCAACATCTACGGAGCCATGCTCGGCGGCCTCACCCTCGGCGTCGCCGAAGCCCTCGCCTCCGGCTACGTCCAGGACATCCCCGGCATGCACCTCTTCGGCGGCGGCGTCTGGAAGGACGTCTGGGCCTTCGTACTCCTCATCGTCGTCCTCCTCGTCCGGCCCCAGGGCCTGCTCGGCGAGCGCGTCGCGGACAGGGCGTGATCAGCGTGACCACCACCGAGACCAGCCGGATCATCCCCCTGCCGGCCAAGGCCGCCACCGCCCTCACGGGCCTCGGCGCCCTCCTCACCGCCGCCTCCGCCGCCCTCTCCTGGACCTGGACCAGCGACTACCCCGGCGACCTCACCTACACCGGCTCCCCCGCCGGCCTCCAGTGGCTCGCCCTCGCCGCCGGCCTCCTCACCCTCGTCCTCCTCCTCGGCACGCAGGGCCTGCCCGGACTGCGCTGGGCCGCACCCACCCGCGGCCACAACGCCGTCCTCTTCGCCGCCACCGGCGCCCTCGCCGTCAGCGTCTACTCCGTCGCCTCCATCTCCACCGAACTCGGGGGCCTCGCCAACCTCGAACCCGGCGGCTGGGTCCTCGCCGCCGGCGGCCTGATCACCATCGCCGGCGCCCTGGGCCTGCCCCTCGACCGGCGCACGAACGTCCCGCTGCGCATCATCGACAAGCGGCTCTTCCTGCTCGTCCCCGCAGCCCCCCTCGTCTGGGTCGCCACCCACGCCATCCCCGACGACAAGCCCGTCGCGCCCGTCATGACCGCCCTCGCCGGCGGCGTCGCCATCGCCACCGGCGCCGTCCTGCTCCTCCAGCTCGGCCACCTCGCCAACTCCTGGCTGCGCCTGGGCACCGTCGAACGGCCCCTGCCCGCCGCCCGCGAACTCCCCTCCTGGGCCGAGATCCTGCTCATCGTCGTCGCCTTCGGCCTGGGCCTGTTCGCCATCACCTTCGGCATCGACACCGAGTACGGCGAACTCTTCGTCGGCTACCTGCTGCTCGCCCCGGCCTTCGTCGCCGCGCTCGGCAAGTCCGGCCTCCTCGCCCGGCTGCGCGCCCTGACGGTCAAGCACCGCCCCGTCACCACCGGCGCCGCCTTCGCCGCCGCCGCCAGCTTCCCGTTCACCCAGAGCAGCGACCAGTACACCTCCGTCGCCACCAACATCCTGATCTTCGCCACCGTCGCCCTCGGCCTCAACATCGTCGTCGGCCTCGCGGGCCTGCTCGACCTCGGGTACGTCGCCTTCCTCGGCGTCGGCGCCTACGCGGCCGCCCTGGTCTCCGGCTCCCCCGCCTCGCCCATCCACGTCCAGTTCCCCTTCTGGGGAGCGATGCTCACCGGCGCCGCCGCGTCCATGGTCTTCGGCGTCCTCATCGGCGCCCCCACCCTGCGGCTGCGCGGCGACTACCTCGCCATCGTCACCCTCGGCTTCGGCGAGATCTTCCGCATCACCATGCAGAGCCTCAACGGGACCACCGGACCCAACGTCACCAACGGCTCCAACGGCATCCCTCGCATCCCCGACCTGGAGATCTTCGGGTTCAACCTCGGCAAGACCCACGAGGTCGCCGGCATCGAACTCGGCCGCTTCTCCAACTACTACCTGCTGATGCTCCTCGTCACCGCCCTCGTCGTGCTCGTCTTCGCCCGGGTCGGCGACTCCCGCATCGGCCGCGCCTGGGTCGCCATCCGCGAGGACGAGACCGCCGCCGAGGCCATGGGCATCAACGGCTTCCGCCTCAAGCTCCTCGCCTTCGCCCTCGGCGCCTGCCTCGCCGGCGTCGCCGGCACCGTCCAGGCGCACGTCAGCTACACCGTCACCCCCGACCAGTACACCTTCGCCGAGGCCCTCCCGCCCAACTCCGCCTTCCTCCTCGCCGCCGTCATCCTCGGCGGCATGGGCACCATCAGCGGACCCCTCGTCGGCGCCACCCTCCTCTTCCTCATCCCCAAGAAGCTGGAATTCCTCTCCGACTACCAGCTCCTCGCGTTCGGCGCCGCCCTCATCGTCCTCATGCGCGTGCGCCCCGAGGGCCTCATCCCCAACCGGCGACGCCAACTCGAGTTCCACGAAGCCGCCATCCCCACCCAGGCCACCGGCGACGACACCACCGCACTCACCAAGGCAGGGGCGTGACCCACCCCATGACCACCACCGCCACCCCCCTGCTCGACGTCACCGGCGTCACCATGCGCTTCGGCGGCCTCACCGCCGTCAACGACGTCTCCCTCACCGTCGGCGAGGGCGAGATCATCGGCCTCATCGGCCCCAACGGCGCCGGCAAGACCACCTTCTTCAACTGCCTCACCGGCCTGTACGTCCCCACCGAGGGCGCCGTCCGCTACCGCGGCACCCTCCTGCCGCCCAAGCCCCACCTCGTCACCCAGGCCGGCATCGCCCGCACCTTCCAGAACATCCGGCTCTTCGCCAACATGACCGTCCTGGAGAACGTCCTCGTCGGCCGCCACAGCCGCACCAAGGAAGGCATCTTCTCCGCCATCCTCCGCGGCCCCCGCTACCACCGCGCCGAAGCCGAGAGCCGCGAGAAGGCCATGGAACTCCTCGCCTTCACCGGCCTCGCCGACAAGGCCGACCACCTCGCCCGCAACCTCCCCTACGGCGAACAGCGCAAGCTCGAGATCGCCCGCGCCCTCGCCTCCGACCCCGGCCTGCTGCTCCTCGACGAGCCCACCGCCGGCATGAACCCCCAGGAGACCAGGGCCGCCGAGGAACTCGTCTTCGCCATCCGCGACCGCGGCGTCTCGATCCTCGTCATCGAGCACGACATGCGCTTCATCTTCAACCTGTGCGACCGCACCGCCGTCCTCGTCCAGGGCCAGAAGATCGTCGAAGGCGACCGCGACACCGTCCAGAACGACGAACGCGTCATCACCGCCTACCTCGGCGCCCCGATCGACGAGGCAGTTACGGACACTGTCACGGACACCGTTACGGAGACCGACAAGTGAGCACACTCCTCGAAGTCCAGGACCTCCGCGTCTCCTACGGCAAGATCGAGGCCGTCAAGGGCATCAGCTTCACCGTCGAACAGGGCGAGGTCACCACCCTCATCGGCACCAACGGCGCCGGCAAGACCACCACCCTGCGCACCCTCTCCGGCCTCCTCAAGCCCACCGCCGGACACATCACCTTCGACGGCCAGGAGCTCTCCACCGTCCCCGCCCACAAGATCGTCTCCCTCGGCCTCGCCCACTCCCCCGAAGGCCGGCACATCTTCCCCCGCATGACCATCGAGGAGAACCTCCTCCTCGGCGCCTTCCTGCGCACCGACACCCCCGGCATCACCGCCGACGTCGACCGCGCCTACACCCTCTTCCCCATCCTCGGAGAACGCCGCAAGCAGGCCGCCGGCACCCTCTCCGGCGGCGAACAGCAGATGCTCGCCATGGGCCGCGCCCTGATGAGCCGCCCCAAGCTGCTCATGCTCGACGAGCCCTCCATGGGGCTCTCCCCGCTCATGATGCAGAAGATCATGGCCACCATCGTCGAACTCAAGGCGAGCGGGACCACCATCCTCCTCGTCGAACAGAACGCCCAGGCGGCCCTGTCCCTCTCCGACCGCGGCTACGTCATGGAGACCGGCCGCATCGTCCTCTCCGGCACGGGCGCCGACCTCCTCCACGACGAGTCCGTCCGCAAGGCGTACCTCGGCGAGGACTGACCCCCCGTACGTACGACAAAGGGCCCGGCAGATCCCTCTGCCGGGCCCCTCTCGTCCCTCTTACTACTCCGCCTTCTCGGCCTCCTCGGCCTTCTTGCGGTCCTGGGCCTCGCCCTCCTCGATGACCGCCTCGGCCACCGCCGCCATCGTCATCCGCCGGTCCATCGAGGTCTTCTGGATCCACCGGAACGCGGCGGGCTCGCTCAGCCCGAACTTCGTCTGCAGCACACCCTTCGCCCGGTCCACCAGCTTCCGGGTCTCCAGCCGCTGGGTGAGATCCCCGATCTCCTTCTCCAGCGCCCGCATCTCGGTGTACCGCGACACCGCCATCTCGATCGCCGGCACGAGGTCCGACTTGGAGAACGGCTTCACGATGTACGCCATCGCCCCGGCGTCCCGCGCCCGGTCCACCAGCTCCCGCTGCGAGAACGCCGTCAGCATCAGCACCGGCGCCAGGTGCTTGTCGTGGATCTGCTCGGCGGCCGAGAGCCCGTCCAGCACCGGCATCTTCACATCGAAGATCGCCAGATCCGGCCGCAGCTCCTCCACGAGCTTCACCGCCGTCTCCCCGTCGCCCGCTTCCCCGACGACCGTGTACCCCTCCTCCTCGAGCATCTCCTTGAGGTCGAGACGGATCAACGCCTCATCCTCGGCGATCACGATCCGGGTGATCTGGGGCGATTCGGTCTCAAGCGGCTGTGCCTGCTCGTCGGCGGTGCTCACGGGGCTCCTAGTTCCGGCGGGGGTGCTGCAGTAATCGAGGGTACCTAGCAGCGGCCGACCACACACAGCCGGTATGCTCTGTCGGGACTGACCTCGCCGGGTTGGTGGAACGGCATACACGGATGTCTCAAACACATCTGCCCGAAAGGGCTTGCGGGTTCGAATCCCGCACCCGGCACCCTCTCTCAGCTCGCCCTGTCCAGCGGCTCCAGCTCGACGGTGAGTTTCATCCCGAGCGCCTCGGCGAACCTCTCCAGCACCACGATGGTGGGCATCGTCCCACCCGCCTCGAACCGGGCGATGGCAGGCTGCTGCATACCCGTGGCCGCAGCCAACTGGGCCTGGGTCATCCCGAGAACCTCTCGACGCAACCGCACGGCCTCCCCCAGCTCGAAGCGAATCCGGGCAGCCTCATAGGCCGCCCCGGCCCCGGGCCGGTTCATGATCTCTTCTCGCACTGCTCGCCAGGACGCACGTTCTGTCATCAGACCCACTCCTCGTCGACCGTAGATCCAGTCCCGAACCTCGGGTTCCAGCTCCGCCTCACCCCAAGCCATAACACGGATGTTATGAACCCGCTACCCGCCCACGACCCGTTTCGGGCGCGAAACGGGCGACATCCCCCCGAACGAGGGGTGCCGCCCGCGAACGATCGCTCGAATGCCGGTCAGGCGTCCAGGGTGCCCACGTGGTGGACGCGGACGAAGTTGGTGGAGCCGGCGAGGCCGGGTGGGGAGCCGGCGGTGATGACGACGATGTCGCCCTTCTGGCAGCGGCCGAGGGACAACAGCGCCGCGTCGACCTGTTCGACCATCTGGTCGGTGGTGGGGGCGAAGGGGCCGAGGAAGGTCTCCACGCCCCAGGTGAGGGCGAGTTGGCTGCGGACGGCCGGTTCGTAGGTGAAGGCGAGGACGGGGATGGGTGAGCGGTAGCGGGTGAGGCGGCGGGCGGTGTCGCCGGACTGGGTGAAGGCGATGAGGTACTTGGCGTGCAGGAAGTCGCCGATCTCGGCGGCCGCGCGGGCGACGGCGCCGCCCTGGGTGCGGGGCTTGGTGCCGGCGGTGAGCGGGGGCAGGCCCGCGGAGAGGACGTCGTTCTCCGCGGCCTCGATGATGCGGGCCATGGTCTTGACGGTCTCGACGGGGTACTTGCCCACCGAGGTCTCCCCGGAGAGCATCACCGCGTCGGTGCCGTCCAGCACCGCGTTGGCGACGTCCGAGGTCTCGGCGCGGGTGGGCCGGGAGGCGTTGATCATCGAGTCGAGCATCTGGGTGGCGACGATGACCGGCTTGGCGTTGCGCTTGGCGAGCTTGACGGCGCGCTTCTGGACGAGCGGGATCTGTTCGAGGGGCATCTCCACGCCCAGATCCCCGCGCGCCACCATGATGCCGTCGAAGGCCGCGACGACGGACTCGATGTTCTCGACCGCCTGCGGCTTCTCGATCTTGGCGATGACGGGCACGAAGCGCCCCTCCTCGGCCATGATCCGGTGGACGTCCTCGATGTCGCGTCCGCTGCGGACGAAGGAGAGCGCGACGACGTCGGCCCCGGTGCGCAGCGCCCATCGCAGGTCGGCGACGTCCTTGTCGCTGAGTGCGGGGACGGAGACGTCGACGCCGGGGAGGTTGAGGCCCTTGTGGTCGGAGACGAGGCCGCCTTCGACGACGAGGCACCGCACGCGCGGTCCGTCGACCTCGACGACCTCGAGGGTGACGCGTCCGTCGTCGACGAGGATGCGTTCGCCGCGGGTGACGTCGCCGGCGAGGCCGGGGTAGGTGGTGCCGCAGATGTCCTTGTCCCCCACGACGCCGTTGTCGGTGGAGATGGTGAACTCGTCGCCGCGTTCGAGGAGTACGGGGCCGTGGGCGAAGGTGTCGAGGCGGATCTTGGGGCCCTGGAGGTCGGCGAGGACGCCGATGCTCCGGCCGGTCTCGTCGGCGGCCTTGCGGACCCGACGGTAGCGTTCCTCGTGCTCGGCGTGGGTGCCGTGGCTGAGGTTGAATCGGGCGATGTCCATCCCGGCGTCGACCAGGGCCTTGATCTGGTCGTACGAGTCGGTGGCGGGCCCGAGGGTACAGACGATTTTTGCTCGGCGCATAGTGCTGAGACTAGGCATTACCGGCGCGTAACCACGACGCGGGCCCGGGCTGCGGGATGACCGTTTCCAGAAGGCGAGTTGAACAATCTGACACATCCTCGGACCGGTGTGCGAGGCCGGCTCCGGGACTCGCTCGAAGGGTGGTTCGGATGCTGTTCGACCCGCCGCGGCCGATGCGATTCCGTGAAGGGGTGTTCACCCCCGGTTCACCGCAGCTTCGGCTGCCGCTCGGCACCCGGCGAGACGCTCGTCACCCCCGGGTGACGACCCGGACTTGGCAGGGGGGACGAGGGGGATGCGGCACAGATGGTGAAACGAGTGCTCGGGATCGCGACGGCCGTGGCCCTGCTGGGCATAGTGGCCTACGCGTTGATCCCGGACGATCCGAACCCGAACCCGAAGACGAACACGGCGGCGGACAAGGTCACGATCACCGGCCTGATCGGTTCGGAGAAGCGGGCGTTCTTCGAGGACCAGGCGGTGAAGGACGAGTTGGCGAAGCAGGGCCTCGTCGTGAACGCCGACTCGACGGGCTCCTGGACGATGGCCGACCAGGCGTCGGCCTCCCCGGAGAAGCTGGACTTCGCCTTCCCGGCGAGCGGCGAGCCGGCGGACGCCGTCAAGCGCGCCTGGAAGCTCCAGGATTCGCCGGTGGTGCCGTTCTACTCGCCGGTGGTGATCCTGACGCACCCCGCGGCGGCGCAGGTCCTGAAGAACGGCGGCCTGGCCGAGAAGGACGAAACGCCCGACGGCGTGTGGAAGTTCAAGATGGACGCGTACGTGAAGGCCCTCGGCGAGGGCAAGCGCTGGGAGTCGATGGCGGGTGCGGAGAACAATCCGGACCTGAGGGGCCAGGTGCTGGTCACGACCACCGACCCGGAGACCTCGTCCTCGGGCGCGATGTTCCTGGCCCTGCTGTCCTGGGCGGCGAACGACCACCAGGTGGTGTCGGACGACGCCGCGGTGACGAAGGTGGCGAAGGTGATGAACGCGGCGGTGGGCCCCCAGGGCTCCCTGAAGAGCAGCACCGACGAGGTGTTCCGCAACTTCACCGCGAACGTGGGCAGGCCCCTGGTCTTCGGCTACGAGTCGCAGGTGGCCCAGTTGCAGCTCCAGGGCGCGCCGTTGAACGACACCGTCGTGCTGTACCCGGACACCACGGTGCACTCCGACCACACGCTGGTGGGCAGGACCGAGGCCGGCCGCAAGCTCGCGTCCCTGCTGCGGGACGACGACGCCCTGGTGAGCCTGGAGGCGAAGTACGGCTTCCGCCCGCAGAAGCGCCCGGAGGTGTTCGGCCAGGAGACGAAGGGCCGGCAGCCGCAGCTCGCGCCGGACCTCAAGTCGGCGAACATCGGGCAGGCACCGGTGCCTTCGCTGGAGTTCCTGAGGAAGTTGACGAACGTGGCCAAGGGGGGTCCCAAGTGAGGTTGAGCACCACCCGGGGCGGCCGACTCGCCGTCCTGCTCGCATCGTTGGTGACGGCCGCGGCGACGGTGACGTCCTGCACGTCCTCGCCGAAGCCGAGCCCGAACCCGAGCACGAACCCGACGTCCGCGGCGCCCTTCCCGTCCTCCGCCGCCCCGGGGACGCTGCGGGTGCTGGCCGGCAGCGAGCTGCAGGACCTGCAGCCGGTGCTGGACGAGGCGCAGAAGGCGACCGGCGTCTCCGTGAAGTTCGAGTGGACGGGCACGCTGGACGGCGCGGACGCGGTGTCCTCGGGCCGGACGGACGGCAAGTACGACGCGGTGTGGTTCCCGTCGAACCAGTACCTGCGCCTGGACCAGGCCGGCAAGAGCAAGGTGCTCACCGAGACCCCGGTGATGGTCTCGCCGGTGGCGATCGGGGTGCGCTCCTCGGTGCTGGCCGACCTCGGCTGGGGGGACGGCTCGAAGGTCACCTGGGCACAGATCGGCGACGCGGCGGCGGGCGGCAAGCTGGCGTACGGCATGTCGGACCCGTCGCGCTCCAACTCGGGCTTCTCGACGCTGGTGGCGGTGGCCTCGGCGTTCTCGGGCGCGGGGGCGGCGCTGACGGAGGCGGACGTCCAGAAGGCGACGCCGCAGCTGAAGCAGTTCTTCACCGGCCAGAAGATGACCTCCGGCTCCTCGGGCTGGCTGGCGCAGGCGTACGCGAAGGCTGAGCCGGGCCGGATCGGCGCGCTGGTGAACTACGAATCCGTGCTGCTGTCGATGAACAAGACCCTTCCCGCGGACCGGCAGTTGACGGTGGTGCGCCCGGTGGACGGCGTGGTGTCGGCGGACTACCCGCTGTCGCTGCTGTCCTCCTCGGGCGACGCGCAGCACGACGCGTTCAAGCGGCTGACGGCCTACCTGCTCAAGGAGGACGTGCAGAAGCGGATCTCCGAGACGACGCTGCGCCGCCCGGTGACGGCGGGCGCGGCCCCGGCGGCGGGCCTGCCGACGGACCGTCGCAAGGAGCTGCCGTTCCCGGGCACCCGGGCGGTGGCGGACGGCCTGCTGGCCTCGTACCAGAACGACCTGCGCCGCCCGTCGCGGACGGTGTACGTGCTGGACACCTCGGGTTCGATGATGGGGCAGCGCCTGGACTCGCTGAAGACGGCGCTGGGCCGGCTGACGGGCGCGGACGACACCCGGGGGCTGCGGCGCTTCCGCAACCGTGAGCAGGTGTCGCTGCTCTCCTTCGCCTCGAAGGTGAAGTGGACGAAGTCGCACGTGGTGCCGGCCTCGGGGAGCTCGCCGGGCCCGGAGACGGAGCTGGCGGCGATCAACGCGGACGTGCAGTCGTTGCAGGCCGAGGGAGGGACGGCGCTGTACGACTCGCTGGAGCAGGCGTACAAGGTGATCGAGCAGCAGCAGGCGGAGTCGCACGACGACCGGTTCACCTCGATCGTGCTGATGACGGACGGGGAGAGCAACGAGGGCGCCACGGACGGGGACTTCCGCAAGTTCCACGACGCGCTGCCGGCGGCGGAGAAGTCGATCCCGATCTTCCCGATCAAGTTCGGCGAGGCGGCGGTGAGCCAGCTGCAGGGGATCGCGGACGTGAGCGGCGGCAAGCTGTTCGACGGCGGGGGTTCGCTGGACGGCGTGTTCGAGGAGATCCGTGGCTATCAGTAACCCGCTGCTCCGGCGGGTCGTCGCGTACGCCGAGTCGATGCGGAACCTGGTCGGCTGCGGGTGCGGGGTGGCCGGCGTGGGGCTGCACGCCGTGGGGCTGGGCGGCTCGTGGTGGCCGGGGGTGGTGGTGGGCCTGTACGGGGCGGGCGCGCTGCTGACCCCGGGGCCCAAGGAGCAGCCCGGCCCGGGCCCGACGAAGGCCCCTGCCTCGGAAGAAGCCCCTGCCCCGCCGAAGGCCCCGCAGCCCCGCAGGCCCGCCGCGGACCCCGAACTGGAGGCCCTGGCCGCCCACCTGGCCGGTGTCCCCCTGCCCGACTCGGCGGGGGTGCCCGAGCTGCTGGCCTCCCTGCGGGCGGCGCGGCCGGGCCCGGAGGTGCGGCGGATCGTGCGTCACCGCCTGCCGGTGGCGGTGGACGGCTACCTGCGGGCGCGCACCTGGCACCCGTGGGCGGACCCGGCCGCGCCGGACCCGGCGGCCGCGCTGGGACGGGCGGTGGCGCGGCTCTCGGCCGAGCTGCGCTGACGCCCTGCCGGCGTACTGCTTCACGGCGACGGGGCGGGGTGGGGGTGGCCGATAGCACCGCCACCCCCGCCCAGCCCCGTCACGAACGAGTCGCCAAGATCTCACCTGCTGGAAACGTCCGGGGGCTATCCCTCGGCCCGGCCCACACGGCAGACTTCCACCCGCGCCCCTTTTCTACGCGCGTCAACGCGCGTGGGCGCACCACGATCACTTTCATCGGCACATCAGTTGACGGTTCGTTCACCGTCGGTCCCACCCGGGAGATTCATCCATGTCCCTCAACCGCCGTGACTTCGTCACCCGGTCCGCCGCCACCGCCGCCGGCGCCGCCCTGGCCGGCGGGGCCGTCGTCGCCGCCGCCGCTCCCGCCGCGGCCGCCGAGCCGAGCACGGCGGCCAAGGGCGCCAAGGACGACAAGAAGCACCAGGGCCGCAAGCAGTCCTTCACCGTCATGGGCACCACCGACCTCCACGGCCGGGTGCTCAACTGGGACTACTTCACCGACGCCGAGTACGTCGACAAGGCCCACAACGCGGTCGGCCTCGCCAAGATCTCGACCCTGGCCAACCAGGTCCGCGAGGAGAAGGGCTGGGACCGCTGTCTGCTCATCGACTCCGGTGACATCATCCAGGGCACCCAGCTGACGTACTACTACGCCCGGGTCGAGCCGATCGCCACCGACGCGGACACCGTGCCGGACCACCCGATGGCCGTCGCCATGAACCTCATGGGCTACGACGCCGCCGCGCTGGGCAACCACGAGTTCAACTACGGCATCCCGACCGTGAAGGCGTTCGAGGACCAGTGCGAGTTCCCGCTGCTGGGCGCCAACGCCCTGCACGCGAAGAACGAGAAGCCGGCCTTCAAGCCGTACGTGATCAAGGAGATCTGGCTGGACGAGGACAAGCCGCTGCGCGTCGGCATCCTCGGCCTGACCAACCCGGGCATCGCGATCTGGGACAAGGCCAACGTCAGCGGCAAAATGATCTTCCCCGGCATCGTCGAGACCGCCGCCAAGTACGTGCCCCGGATGAAGGCCGCCGGCGCGGACGTCATCGTCGTCTCCGCCCACTCCGGCATCGACGAGGCCACCACCTACGGCGACCAGCTGCCCTGGCCCGAGGACGCCTCCGGCGAGATGGCCGAGACCGTCGCGGACATCGACGCGGTGCTCGTCGGCCACACCCACAAGGAGGTGGCGCAGCGCCTGATCGTCAACAAGAAGACCGGCAAGACGGTCGTCCTGTCCGAGCCGCTGTGCTGGGGCCAGCGCCTGAGCTGCTTCGACTTCGACGTGGAGTTCGTCGGCGGTCACTGGAAGGTCTCCTCGGTCTCCTCCCGGGTGCTGAACTCCAACACGGTGCCGGAGAACCCGGAGATCACCGACGCGCTCGTCGGCCAGCACAAGAAGGTCGTGGCGTACGTCAACCAGAACATCGGCACCAGCAAGATCGAGCTGTCGATCGCGGAGTCGCGCTTCAAGGCGACCCCGATCATCGACCTCATCGGCAAGGTCCAGGCCGACGCGGTGAAGGCGGCCCTGGCGGGCGGGCAGTACGCCAACCTGCCGGTGCTGGCCCAGGCCGCGCCGTTCAACCGCACCGCGGTGATCCCCTCGGGCCAGGTCAAGCTGCGCGACGCGGCGGGCCTGTACATCTACGAGAACACCATGGAGGCCCGCATCCTGACGGGCGCCCAGCTCAAGGACTACCTGGAGTTCTCGGCGAAGTACTACAACCAGCTCGCCGTGGGCGCCCCGGTCGACAAGGACGCCCTGACCGGCGCCGAGTCCACCCCGGACTACAACTACGACTCGGTCTACGGCCTGAGCTACGACATCGACGTCGCCCAGCCCAAGGGCTCGCGGATCGTCAACCTGTCGTTCCAGGGCAAGCCGATCGACCCGGCCGCCCAGTTCGTCCTCGCGGTCAACAACTACCGCGCCAACGGCGGCGGCAACTTCCCCCACGTGGCGAAGGCCCAGCTGGTCTGGTCGAACTCCGACGAGATCCGCAACACCATGATCGCCTGGGTCAAGGCCAAGGGCGTCATCGACCCCGCCGACTTCTTCACCAACTCCTGGCGCCTCGTCCGCGCCGGCCAGCCGGTGTTCTAGTCACAGCACCCGAGGCGCCGCCAGGTCCCCGACCTGGCGGCGCCTCGCCGTGTCCGGGACGCTCGTGGGGCGAGACGACAGGACATCTTTCGGAGACTGGAGGATATTCATCGGCTCGTCTTCCCTCCCTACCGTTGGATCCATCGCGAAGGACGAAACGACGAGACGAGGGAGGGACGCGATGCGTGCCATCGTGCAGAAGGAGTTCGGCGGGCCCGAGGTGCTGGAGGTCGCCGAGGTGGAGCGGCCGAAGCCGTTGAGCGGCGAGGTGCTGGTGCGGGTGAGGGCGGCCGGGGTGAATCCGGTGGACGTGGCGGTGCGGTCGGGGGCGTTTCCGCTGCTGGGGGAGCCGGAGTTCACGGTGGGGTGGGACGTGTCGGGGGTGGTCGAGGAGGCCGGGCCGGGGGCGCGGTACCGGGTGGGCGAGGAGGTGTACGGGATGCCGTTCTTCCCGCGGGCGGCCGGCGGGTACGCCGAGTACGTGGCCGCGCCCTCTCGCCAACTGGCCCGTAAGCCCGCCTCGTTGGACCATGTGCAGGCCGCCGCGCTGCCGCTGGCCGTGCTGACCGCCTGGCAGGGCCTGGTGGACCTGGCGGGCATCGGCGAGGGCGACCGGGTGCTGGTCCACCGCGCGGCGGGCGGCGTCGGCCACTTCGCCGTGCAGATCGCCAAGTCCCGTGGCGCGTACGTGATCGCGCTGGCCAGCGAGCCCAAGCACGCCTTCCTGCGGGAGCTGGGCGCCGACGAGGTGATCGACTACCGCGCCACGGACTACACCGAGGCGGTGAAGGACGTGGACGTCGTCTTCGACTCCTCCTCCTCGGGCACCCGCTCCCTCGAGGTGCTCAAGCCCGGCGGCGTGCTGGTGAGCATCATGGAGCACTGGAACCAGGAGCTCGCCGCCGAGGTCGAGGCGGCCGGCCGGCGCTTCGCGGGCGTCTCCGTCGAGCCGGACTACGCCGCCCTGGAGGCCGTCGCCGCGCTGGTCGACAGCGGCGCGATCCGCCCGCACGTGTCCGCGACCTTCCCCCTGGCCGAGGCCGGGCGGGCCCACGAGCTGGTCGGCTCGGGTACCGTCCAGGGCAAGGTCGTCCTGACCGTCGAATAGCCGAGAACAAGGGGGCCGGGCCGTGGACATCCTGAGCGAGGCGCTGGCCTCGATGCGGACGGCGCACCCGTCCTCCGTCCGTACCGAGGGCCGCGCGCCGTGGGCCATGCGCCTGCCCCCGGTGCTGGGGGCCGGGTTCCACGTGGTGCTGTACGGCACCTGCTGGCTCCTCCCGGCTCCCGGGGCCGGCTTCGCGCCGGTGGCGCTCAGCCCGGGCGACGTGGTGTTCCTGCGCGACGGCGGCGGCCACGTCCTGGCGGACCACCCGGACTCCCCGCCGGTGGACGCCCTGTCCTGCCCGGTGGATGCGGGCCTGCCGATCGGCACCGTGAGCGTCGGCACCAGGGGTATCGGTGGCCTCGAAGGCGGTGGCGGCGCCCGCGCCAGCCTGCTGTGCGGCAACTACCACCTGGACCAGGGCCGCCCGCACCCGATGGTCGGCCAGCTCCCGGCCCTGATCCACCTGGAGACCCGGCACGGCCGTCACCCCCAACTCGCCGCCGCCGTCCAGCTGTTGGGCGCCGAGCTGGAGAATCCGAGGATCGGTTCGACGGGCATCGTCCCGGCCCTGATCGACGCGCTGCTGCTGTACATCCTGCGCGCCTGGATCGAGGACCAGCCCGCCGCTTCGGCCGCCGGCTGGGCGGCCGCGCTGCGGGACGCGGCGGTGGCCCCGGCGCTGTCGGCGATCCACGAGTCCCCGGCCGTGCCGTGGACGGTGGAGTCGCTGGCGGGCCGGGCGGGTCTGTCCCGGGCGGCCTTCGCCCGCCGGTTCACCTCGATGGTGGGCGAGCCGCCCATGTCGTACCTGACCCGCTGGCGGATGACCACCGCCGCCCGGCTGCTGCGCGAGTCGGAGGCGCCGCTGACGGCGGTGGCGGCGCAGACGGGGTACGGCTCGGAGTACGCCTTCGCGAAGGCGTTCAAGCGGGAGTTCGGCCAGGCCCCGGGCGGCTACCGCCGCGAGGCCCGCACCGCGGCCTGAGAACGGCCCGAGAACGGCCCGACAGCGGCCTGGCAGCCACCTGACGGCGCCCTGACAAGCAAACCCCCGTCACAGCTCCTTGCGCACCGTGTGCAGCAGGTCCCGGCTGACCTCGGGGCTGAGGCTGTCGGCGAGCAGGTTGCCCATGGCGTGCCGGTACTCGGCGACCTCGGCGGGCTTGTCGAGGTAGAGCGCGGTGGTGAACTGCTCCAGGTAGACGACGTCGGCGAGGTCGGGTTCGGCGAAGCCGAGGAGGGTGAACGCGCCGACCTCGGCGCTGAGCCCGGCCGAGCCGAAGGGCATCACCTGGAGGCGGACGTTGGGCAGGTCGGCGAGGTCGAGGAGGCGCTCGATCTGGGTGCACATCAGCTCGGGCCCGCCCCAGGGCCGGCGCAGCGCGGCCTCGTCGAGGACGGCGACGAGCCGGGGCGCGTGGTCGCAGGTGAGCAGGGCCTGGCGCTTGAGCCGCAGTTCGACGCGGCGCTCGATCTCCTCGGCCTCGGTGACGTGGCCGCCGGCGGTGATGACGGCGCGGGCGTACTCGGCGGTCTGGAGGAGGCCGTGGACGAACTGGACCTCGTAGCTCTGGATCTCGGAGACGGCCTCTTCCAGCCCGACGTAGTTCTGGAACCAGGCGGGCAGCACGTCGCCGTACTCGTGCCACCAGGAGGTGGCGTTGGCGTCGCGCACGAGTCCGAGGACGGTGGCGCGCTCGTGCTCGGCCTCGACGCCGTACAGGGTGAGCAGGTCGGCGACGTCGCGTTCCTTGAAGCCGACGCGGCCGAGTTCCATCCTGCTGATCTTGGATTCGGAGGCCCGGATCGAGTACCCGGCCTCCTCGCGGCTGACTCCTCTGGCCTCGCGGAGTTTGCGCAGCTGGGTGCCGAGCAACAGGCGCCGTACGGTCGCGCCTCCGCCTGCCTGAGTGGTGCCCATCGAACTCAACCTCCGCACTCGCGCAGCCCCCCGGCCGTCGGCGGCAGTCTGCCACCTGGCACCGACGAACGACAGCCCGTTCGGCGCCGACTGGCCGAGTCACGTAGGAAAGGTGTCCACGGTAGCGCCAACCGCTGAAAGTTCCCTGAGAGTTGGGGCACATTCGGGTACGGCGAACACCACAGGAACACCAAGAGAACCAGGGAACGCGTCGGCGCCCGCCCTCCAACTGGTCGGGGAAGAGGGCAGGCGCCAGGAGACCGCGTTGGCCCGGCGACTCTGACGGGGGCAGCGGGTTGAGCTCCCGGCGATGCGGCGCCGGGGGTTCGGGGGGTGGGCCGGTCGGAGCGTCCGGGGCCCGTCAGACCACCGAGGGGCGGTCTCAGACCACCAGGGGGCGGTCGGTGGGCCGGATCGGCGCGGGAAGCGGGGTCTTGCCGCCGAGGTACTTGTCCACCGCCGCGGCGGCCGAGCGGCCCTCCGCGATGGCCCAGACGATCAGCGACTGGCCACGGCCGGCGTCTCCGCAGACGTACACGCCATCGACATTGGTGGCGAACCGGCCGTCGCGGCCAATATTACCGCGCGCGTCGAGGTCCACTCCCAGCTGCTCCACCAGGCCGTTCCGCACGTCCGTGCCGGTGAAGCCCATGGCCAGGGTGACGAGCTGCGCGGGGACGGCCCGCTCGGTGCCGGGCACCTGCTCGAAGCGGCCGTCCTTGAACTCGACCTCGACGAGGTGGAGCTCCTGGACGTTGCCGTCCTCGTCGCCGGAGAAGTGGGTGGTGGAGACGGAGTAGATCCGCTCGCCGCCCTCCTCGTGCGCGGAGGTGACCTTGTACGTCATCGGCATGGTGGGCCAGGGCTGGTTGCCGGGGCGGTCCTCGCCCGGCCGGGGCATGATCTCCAGCTGGGTGACGGAGGCGGCGCCCTGGCGGTGGGCGGTGCCGACGCAGTCCGCGCCGGTGTCGCCGCCGCCGATGACCACGACGTGCTTGCCCTTGGCGCTGATCGGGGACTCGACGAAGTCGCCCTCCTGCACCTTGTTGGCCAGCGGCAGGTACTCCATGGCCTGGTGGACGCCCTTGAGTTCGCGCCCGGGCACCGGCAGGTCGCGGGCGGTGGTGGCGCCGGCGGCGACGACGACGGCGTCGAAGCGCTCGCGCAGCTGCTGCCCGGTGATGTCCTCGCCGACGTGCACGCCGGTACGGAAGCGGGTGCCCTCGGCGCGCATCTGCTCGACGCGGCGGTTGATGTGCCGCTTCTCCATCTTGAACTCGGGGATGCCGTAGCGCAGCAGCCCGCCGATGCGGTCGGCTCGCTCGTACACGACCACGGTGTGCCCGGCCCGGGTGAGCTGCTGGGCGGCGGCCAGGCCGGCCGGGCCGGAGCCGACGACGGCGACGGTCTTGCCGGAGAGGCGCTCGGGCACCTGCGGGGTGACCCCGCCGCGGTCCCACGCCTTGTCGATGATGGTGACCTCGACGTTCTTGATGGTCACCGCGTCCTGGTTGATGCCGAGGACGCACGCGGACTCGCAGGGCGCCGGGCACAGCCGCCCGGTGAACTCCGGGAAGTTGTTGGTGGCGTGGAGGCGCTCGATGGCCCCGGTGAAGTCCTCGCGGTAGGCGAGGTCGTTCCACTCGGGGATGAGGTTCCCCAGCGGGCAGCCGTTGTGGCAGAACGGGATGCCGCAGTCCATGCAGCGGCCGGCCTGCTTGGTGATGATCGGCAGGAGGCTGCGCTCGACGTAGACCTCGTTCCAGTCCTTGAGCCGGACGTCGACCGGGCGGCGCTCGGCCAGCTGCTTGGGCGTGGTCAGGAAGCCCTTGGGGTCAGCCATTTGCCGCCTCCATCATCTTCGCGGTGGTCTCGGCCTCGGAGAGGCCGTCACGCTCGGCGGCCTCCTTGGCGGCGAGCACGGCCTTGTAGTCGGTCGGCATGATCTTGGAGAAGCGGGAGACCCCGCCGCCCCAGTCGGCCAGGAGTTCGGCGGCGACGGTGGAGCCGGTCTCCTCGTAGTGCTGCTGCACGGTCTCGCGCAGCCAGTCACGGTCGGCGGCGGTGGGGGCCTCGATGCCCACCTGGCCCTCGTTGACGTTGGCGGGGCGCAGGTCGAGGACGTACGCGATGCCGCCGGACATGCCGGCCGCGAGGTTGCGTCCGGTCTCGCCGAGGACGACGACCCGGCCGCCGGTCATGTACTCCAGGCCGTGGTCGCCGACGCCCTCGACGACGAGGGTGGCGCCGGAGTTGCGGACGGCGAAGCGCTCACCGGCCTTGCCGCGCAGGTGGATCCGGCCCGAGGTGGCGCCGTAGCCGATGGTGTTGCCGGCGATGACGTGGTTCTGGGCGTCGTTGCCGATGGCCGCGGCCTCGCGGGCCGGGCGCACGATCACCACGCCGCCGGAGAGGCCCTTGCCGACGTAGTCGTTGGCGTCGCCCTCCAGGCGCAGGGTGATGCCGCGCGGCAGGAAGGCGCCGAAGGACTGCCCGGCGGAGCCGGTGAAGGTGACGTCGATGGTCCCCTCCGGCAGGCCCTCGCCCCGGTACCGCTTGGTGACCTGGTGGCCGAGCATGGTGCCGACCGTGCGGTTGACGTTGCGGATGGGCAGCTGGATGCGCACGGCCTCGCCGCGCTCCAGGGCGTCCTCGGCGAGCTCGATGAGCTGGTTGTCCAGGGCCTTGTCGAGCGAGTGGTCCTGGCTGGTGGTGCGGTGGCGGGCGGCGCCCTCGGGCAGGGCCGGCACGTGGAAGAGCGGGGCCAGGTCGAGGCCGGCGGCCTTCCAGTGGTCGATCGCGGAGCGGGCGTCGATGTGCTCGGCGTGGCCGACGGCCTCCTCGATCGAGCGGAAGCCCAGGGAGGCCAGGATCTCCCGGACCTCCTCGGCGATGAACTCGAAGAAGTTGACGACGAACTCGGGCTTGCCGGAGAAGCGCTCGCGCAGCACCGGGTTCTGGGTGGCGACGCCGACGGGGCAGGTGTCCAGGTGGCAGACGCGCATCATGATGCAGCCGGAGACGACGAGCGGCGCGGTGGCGAAGCCGAACTCCTCGGCGCCGAGCAGCGCGGCGATGACCACGTCGCGGCCGGTCTTGAGCTGGCCGTCGGTCTGGACGACGATGCGGTCGCGCAGCCCGTTGAGCAGCAGGGTCTGCTGGGTCTCGGCGAGGCCGAGCTCCCAGGGGCCGCCCGCGTGCTTGAGCGAGGTGAGCGGGGAGGCGCCGGTGCCGCCGTCGTGCCCGGAGACGAGGACGACGTCGGCGTGGGCCTTGGAGACACCCGCCGCGACCGTGCCGACGCCGACCTCGGAGACCAGCTTCACGTGGATGCGGGCCGCCGGGTTGGCGTTCTTGAGGTCGTGGATGAGCTGGGCGAGGTCCTCGATGGAGTAGATGTCGTGGTGCGGCGGCGGGGAGATCAGGCCGACGCCCGGGGTGGAGTGCCGCGTCGCGGCGACCCACGGGTAGACCTTGTGGCCGGGCAGCTGGCCGCCCTCACCGGGCTTGGCGCCCTGGGCCATCTTGATCTGGATGTCGTCGGCGTTGACGAGGTACTCGGAGGTGACGCCGAAGCGGCCGGAGGCGACCTGCTTGATCGCCGAGCGGCGCTCGGGGTCGTACAGGCGGTCCGGGTCCTCGCCGCCCTCGCCGGTGTTGGACTTGCCGCCGAGGCGGTTCATCGCGACGGCGAGGGTCTCGTGGGCCTCGCGGGAGATGGAGCCGTAGGACATGGCGCCGGTGGAGAAGCGCTTGACGATCTCGGAGACCGGCTCGACCTCCTCGACGGGGATCGGCGCGCGGCCGAGGCCGTCCAGCTGGAACAGGCCGCGCAGCGTCATCAGGCGCTCGGACTGCTCGTTGACCCGGTCGGTGTACTGCTTGAAGATGTCGTACCGGCGGTTGCGGGTGGAGTGCTGGAGCCGGAAGACGGTGTCCGGGTCGAACAGGTGCGGCTCGCCCTCGCGGCGCCACTGGTACTCGCCGCCGATGTCCAGCGCGCGGTGCGCGGCGGGGATGCCGGAGGCCGGGTACGCCTTGGCGTGGCGGGCGGCGGTCTCGCGGGCGATCTCCTCCAGGCCGATGCCGCCGAGCTTGGTGGTGGTGCCGGCGAAGTAGCCGTCGACGAGGTCCTGGGAGAGGCCGATGGCCTCGAAGACCTGGGCGCCGCGGTAGGAGGCGACGGTGGAGATGCCCATCTTGGACATCACCTTGAGCACGCCCTTGCCGAGCGCCTTGATCAGGTTCTTGATGGCCTTCTCGGGCTCGACGCCCTCGATGAACACCCCCTGGGCGACGAGGTCCTCGACGGACTCCATCGCCAGGTACGGGTTGACCGCGCCGGCGCCGTAGCCGATCAGCAGCGCGACGTGGTGCACCTCGCGGACGTCACCGGCCTCGACCAGCAGCGACACCTGGGTGCGCTGCTTGGTGCGGATGAGGTGGTGGTGGACGGCGGAGGTGAGCAGCAGCGAGGGGATCGGGGCGTGCTCGGCGTCGGAGTGCCGGTCGGAGAGCACGATGATCCGGGCGCCGTCGGCGATGGCGGCGTCCGCCTCGGCGGCGATCTCGGCCAGGCGGGAGGCCAGGCCCTCGCCGCCGGAGGCGACCCGGTACAGGCCGGACAGGGTGACGGCCTTGAGGCCGGGCTGGTCGCCGTCGTGGTTGATGTGGACGAGCTTGGCCAGCTCGTCGTTGTCGATCACCGGGAAGGTGATGCCGACGGAGCGGCAGGCGGCGGCCTCGGCGGCCAGCAGGTTGCCCTCGGGGCCGAGGTTGGACAGCAGCGAGGTGACGAGCTCCTCGCGGATGGCGTCCAGCGGCGGGTTGGTGACCTGCGCGAAGAGCTGCACGAAGTAGTCGAACAGCAGGCGCGGCTTCTCGCTGAGTGCGGCGATCGGCGAGTCGGTGCCCATCGAGCCGAGGGCCTCACCGCCGGTGCGGGCCATCGGCGCGAGGATGACGCGCAGCTCCTCCTCGGTGTAGCCGAAGGTCTGCTGGCGGCGGGTGACGGAGGCGTGGGTGTGGGCGATGTGCTCGCGCTCGGGGAGCTTGGCGAGCTGGATCTGCCCGCCGTCGACCCACTCCGCGTACGGGTGCTCGGCGGCGAGGGCGGACTTGATCTCCTCGTCCTCGACGATGCGGCCCTCGGCGGTGTCGACGAGGAACATCCGGCCGGGCTGGAGGCGGCCCTTCTTGGTGATCTTCTCCTGGTCGAGGTCGAGCACGCCGACCTCGGAGGAGAGGACGACGAGGCCGTCCTCGGTGATCCAGTAGCGGGCGGGGCGCAGACCGTTGCGGTCGAGGACGGCGCCGACCTGGGTGCCGTCGGTGAAGGTGACGCAGGCCGGGCCGTCCCAGGGCTCCATCAGGTTGGAGTGGTACTGGTAGAAGGCGCGGCGGGCCGGGTCCATGGTGGCGTGGTTCTCCCACGCCTCCGGGATCATCATCAGCACCGAGTGCGGCAGCGAGCGGCCGCCGAGGTGGAGCAGCTCCAGGACCTCGTCGAAGGAGGCGGAGTCGGAGTGGTCCGGGGTGCAGATCGGGAAGATCCGGCTGAGGTCGCCCGGGATCAGGTCCGTCGCCAGCTGCGACTCGCGGGCGCTCATCCAGTTGCGGTTGCCCTTGACCGTGTTGATCTCGCCGTTGTGGGCGACGAACCGGTACGGGTGGGCGAGCGGCCAGCTCGGGAAGGTGTTGGTGGAGAACCGCGAGTGCACCAGGCCGATGGCGGAGGCGTAGGTGCGGTCCGACAGGTCGGGGAAGAAGGGCTCCAGCTGGCCGGTGGTCAGCATGCCCTTGTAGACGATGGTGCGCGCGGACAGCGAGGGGAAGTACACCCCGGCCTCGCGCTCGGCCCGCTTGCGGACGACGAAGGCGACGCGGTCCAGCTCGATGCCGGCCAGCCCGTCCTTGCCGAGGAAGACCTGCCGGAAGCGGGGCATCACGCTTCGGGCGGTGCTGCCGAGCAGGTCCGGGGTGACCGGGACGTCGCGCCAGCCGAGGACGGTGAGGTCCTCCTCTGCCGCGATGGCCTCGATCTTCGCGACGGCGGCGGCGTCGGCCGCGTCCTCGTCGGGCAGGAAGGCGATGCCGACGGCGTAGGAGCCGGCCGCGGGGAGCTCGAAGCCGGCCTTCTCGCGCAGGAAGGCGTCCGGGATCTGGGTGAGGATGCCCGCGCCGTCGCCGGAGTCGGGCTCGGCGCCGGTGGCGCCGCGGTGCTCCAGGTTGCGCAGGACGGTCAGCGCCTGCTCGACGACGGTGTGGTCGGCGGTGCCGGTCAGCGTGGCGACGAAACCGACGCCACAGGCGTCGTGCTCGTTTCGCGGGTCGTACAGGCCCTGAGCAGCAGGTCGCGCATCCGGCACGAGCGCGTAGGGCTGGCGCGCGGCGCCGTCCCGGTGCTCGTTGGCGGAGTGCATGGATGCAGACAGCATCGGCTCTCCCGTCGTCGTCTTTCAACAAGTTGGTGCAAGTAGGGACGACGTTGGCCCTGATGCGATGGTGCGGTGTCGTGCTGGTTACATGTGCTGGTTACATGATGCCCACGATCCCGAGAAGCGGAATATCCCGTCCACATGGCGGACGGACGCGCAGGTCAGGGAGAGTGCGAAGAGGACGTGCCACAGTGCACGCCTCGACGATTGTGCCCAACGGTGCACCGCCTGAAACAGGGGTGAAACCGGAACGCAACCGGAGTGGATCAAGAGCGCCTGCGAATCCATCCCCGGGGGCTCGCGACGGTTGCGAATCACCGGCCCAGCAGCCCGGATGGTGAGACTATGCCGGGCGCTTCGCGACGCCCGTGTGTGGAACGTCACGCACTGCCCGGCATAGTCATGCAGAGATCCGGATCATCCCACGTGCCCGCCGATGAGCCATCCGAGCAGGTACGTGACCCCGGCGGCGGCCGCGCCCAGCACCAGCTGCCGCGTCCCGCTGAACCACCAGCTGCGCGCCGTCACCCGGGCCACCACCGCGCCGCAGGCGAACAGGCCCAGCGCGGCCAGCGCCAGCGCGGGCAGCAGGGTGGTCGCGCCGAGCAGGTACGGCAGCAGCGGCAGCAGCGCGCCGAGCGCGAAGCACAGGAAGGAGGAGGAGGCGGCGACCAGCGGCGAGGGCAGGTCGTTGGGGTCGATGCCCAGCTCCTCGCGGGCGTGCACCTCCAGCGCCGACTCCGGGTCGGCGGACAGCTGCCGCGCCACCTCGTGGGCCAGCTCCGGCTCCACCCCGCGCGCGATGTACACCTGCGCCAGCTCGGCCAGCTCCCCCTGCGGGTTGCGGCTCAGCTCCAGCCGCTCGGCCTCGATCTCCGCCTGCACCAGCTCGCTCTGGGAGGCCACCGAGGTGTACTCCCCCGCCGCCATCGAGCAGGCGCCCGCCACCAGGCCCGCCAGGCCCGTCAGGATCACCGTGCCGTTGGAGGCCGCGCCGCCGACCACACCGGTCATCAGCGCGAAGTTCGACACCAGTCCGTCCACGGCACCGAACACCGCCGGCCGCAGCCAGCCCCCGTTGACGTCCCGGTGGTGGTCGGCCGCGGGTATCCGGGGGTGCTGTCCGGCCTCGGTCTCCAAGGTGGTCGCGCTCACGGTGTTTCCCCTCCGTCTTCGATTCGTCCGAGGTGACCGTAGCCCCTCTGACCTGGGCACTTCCAGCAAAGTAAGGCTGTCCGAACAGCAGTGAGGCCACCCTTCGCATTCCTTGCGAAGGGTGGCCTCGGTTGCGGGGAACTCCCAGGTCAGATCGGGTTCTCGACGGCCTTCTCGGCCTTCTCGGCCTTCTCGGTCTTCTCGAGGGGCTTGTCCTCAGCCTTTTCCTCGCCCTTGCCCTTGTCCCCGGAAGCCTTCTCGGTGCTCTTATCGCTGCTCTTCTCGGCGCTCTTCTCGGCCGTCTTCTCCGCAGCCTTCACGGCCGCCGCAGCCGCCGCCTCCGCGTTCGCCGCCGGGTCGATGCTCGCCGGGTCCTCCCGGCCGGGGCGCTTCCTGCCCACGATCACCAGGTACGCCACCGCGCCCAGGAACACCGCGATCGAGACCCAGTCGTTGAGCCGCAGCCCGAGGTAGACGTGCGCCTCGTCGATCCGCAGCCACTCCGTCCAGAAGCGGCCCACCGTGTACGCGGCCACGTACAGCGCGAACGCCCGCCCGTGGCCGAGCTTCCAGCGCCTGTCCGCCCAGATCACCAGCAGCGCGACGCCGACGCACCAGAGCGACTCGTACAGGAAGGTCGGGTGGAAGACGCCCTTGACGACCTCGCCGCTCGGGAGGGTCTTGTCGATCTCCAGGCCCCAGGGCAGCGTGGTCGACTTCCCGTACAGCTCCTGGTTGAAGTAGTTGCCCCAGCGGCCCAGCGCCTGCGCGAGCGCGATGCCCGGCGCGATGGCGTCGGCGTACGCGGGCAGCGGGACACCCCGGCGGCGGGCGCCGATCCAGGCGCCGACCGCGCCCAGCGCGATGGCGCCCCAGATGCCGAGGCCGCCCTCCCAGATCTTGAGGGCGTCCCAGGGGTTCTTCCCCTCGGCGAAGTACAGCCGGCCACCGTCGGTGATCACGTGGTAGAGCCGGCCGCCGACCAGGCCGAACGGCACGGCCCAGACGGCGATGTCACCGACGGTGTGCTTGCCACCGCCCCGGGCGACCCAGCGCTTGCTGCCGAGCCAGACGGCGGCGACGACACCGAGGATGATGCAGAAGGCGTAGGCGCGCAGCGGGATCGGTCCGAGGTAGAGGACGCCCCGCGACGGGCTGGGAATGTAGGCGATATCCATGGCGGTTCCGACGCTACAGGGTCCCCGGGCCGTGCCGGACACCCCAGGGGTCACAGAACTCGAACAACAGGCGCCGCCGCCCCCTCCGGACGGGGAGGGGACGGCGGCGCGGTCCGGTCGGCGCGAGGAAGGTCCTCGTGGTCAGCCGGCGGTCGGGGAGGGGTTGTTGGCCTCGGTGGTGGCGCTGGTGGGCGCCGGGGTCTGGCCGTGCGAGCCGGGCGTGCCGAGCTGCTTGCCCTGGTTGGCGGCGTCCACCCACTTCGCCAGGTTCGCCGGGGTGATCTCGTCGTTGCCGTTCTTGGGGTAGATCGGCTGGCCGTTGAGCAGCACGGTCGGGGTCGACTTGTAGCTGGACTTGTCGAAGTCCTGCTGGACGGAGGACACCCATCCGCCGTACTTCCGGTCGTTGACGCAGGCCTGGAACTCCGGGGTGTCCAGCCCGTTGACCTGCTTGGCGAGGCTCAGGAGGACGGCCTTGTCGCCGAAGGCGTCGTTGGTCTCGTCCGGCTGGTTGCGGTAGACCACGTCGTGGAAGTCGCGGAAGTGCCCGGCGTCCTGGGCGCAGGCGAGCGCGTTGGCGCCGATCTTGGAGCCCTTGCCGGGGACGGCCCGGTCGATGAACGAGACCAGGTGGTAGTTGGTGTAGATCTTCCCGGCGTCCTCCAACTGGTCGATGGTGGAGGAGAATTCGCGCTCGAAGATGCCGCAGGCGGGGCAACGCGGGTCCTCGTAGACGGTGAGGACGGCGGGCGCGTTGCTCGCGCCGACAGGGATGACGAGGTTCTTGTCGCCGATCGTGCCGGCCGGGGCGGCGGTCGGGGTCTCGGGCTTGGAGCGCTGGTTCTGCACCACCACGCCGGTGATCACGGCGGCGGCGATGACGGCGAGGACGGCGCCGCCGACGATCAGCTTCTTCCTGCGCTTCGCCGCGGCCTCCTCGGCCACCCGCTGCTCCTGCATCCGCTCGCGGGCGGTGCGCTTGCCTTCTTGGTTCTTGTCGCTCATTGCCTTGACATCCACGGTCGGGAGGGCCTTCGTCGGGTGGGGCGGGGAGGTGGGGTCGTGCGGGCGCCGGTCAGCTCGCCAGCCAGCCGTCCGCGGAGAGCCGGGTGCGGGGCCGCCACAGCAGCCACCCGGCGAGGAGCAGGAAGCCGGTGTCGCGCAGGATCTCCTGGAGGTACTTCGTCTGGGACTCGTCGACGTGTCCGCCGCCGCCGAAGCAGCCGCAGTCGATCGAGATGCCGCGGGCCCAGGCGGAGGCGATCCCGGCGATGAAGGCGAGCAGCAGCACCGCGGAGACGGCCGCGACGATCCGCACGCCCAGGCCGATCACCAGCAGCAGGGCGAGGGCCAGCTCCAGGAAGGGCAGGCCGTAGCCGACCGGCTTGACCAGGCCCTCGGGCAGGATCTCGAAGGCCCGTACGGCCTGGGCGGCCTCGGCCGGGTCGGAGATCTTGGCCAGTCCGGCCCAGCCCCAGACGACGGCGAGGCCCAGCCGGACGGCGAGGCCGAGCCAGCGGCTCCACTCCTGGTCCGCCCGCCACCGCGCGGCCGGCGGGGGTGCCGCGTCGTCGCGCTCTGCTGCCGGGCCGGCCATCAGGGAACCCCCCTCGGGAAACTCGTTCACGTGCTGGTGAACCGTAAGGGATGAAGGGCGGTTCCTCCGTTTTCGGGAATTCCGCCGTACGGGTGACGGTTCATGACGATGCGTCCGAATTCCGCGAACACCCGTTCGCCTCGTGCCTGCTGGTCCGCCCTAGCGGCAGGAGGAGGGCCGCACGGTGTCCAGCAGGTCGGCGCGGCTCTCGTGGTGCGGGTGCGCGGCCCGGTCCGCGGCGTCCCAGCGGGCCGCCTCGGCGCAGGCCACCGCGTCCCGCTCGGCCCGTTCGGCGGCCCGCTTGGCCAGTGCGTTCCCCACTTCGGTGTGCGCCCCGACCGCCGCCCCGAGGGCCAGCGCGGCGGCGGCCGCCCGCAGCATCACGGCCCGATGCCAACCCGCCACCGGCTCGCCCCTTCCGCTCGCCCACCGGGCCTCACGCCCGTCGTTCGTGCACTCGTCCCTCCACTCAACGCCGGTCAACCCCGCCTGATGCGTGTCCCCGCCGCTCTTCACCCGTTCGGGGCCCCCGCCCGCCTTGACGACGGCGTGTCACAACGCCGACGGCCCGCCGCTTCACGGGGAAGCGGCGGGCCGTTTCGAACTCGGGGGATTCAGCTCCGGCGCACCCCGGCGGCCAGCTCGCCGGCCAGGGCCCGGACGGAGTCGAGCGCCGCGGCCTCGTCCCCGTCCGCCGCGAGGATCCGCTTCACGAAGGCCGAGCCGACGATCACGCCGTCCGCGAACCGGGCGACCTCGGCGGCCTGCACGGCGTCGGAGACGCCCAGGCCCACGCAGACCGGCAGGTCGGTGACGGCCCGGGTGCGGGCGACCAGGTCCTCGGCCAGCGAGCCGACCGCGCTGCGGGTGCCGGTGACGCCCATGACCGCGGCCGCGTACACGAAGCCGCTGCCCGCCGCCGTGACCTCCGCCAGGCGCGCGTCCTTGCTGCTGGGGGCGACCACGAACACGGTGTCCAGCCCATGCTCGCCCGCCGCCTTGCGCCACTCCTCGGACTCCTCCACCGGCAGGTCCGGCAGGATGCAGCCCGCGCCGCCCGCGGCGGCCAGGTCGGCGGCGAAGCGCGCCACGCCGTAGCGGTCGACCGGGTTCCAGTACGTCATGACCAGCACCGCCGCCTCGGGGTGCGCCTCGGCGACCTCGCGGACGGTGCGCAGCACGTCCTTGATCCTCACGCCGCCGCGCAGGGCGATGTCGTCGGCGGTCTGGATGACGGCGCCGTCCAGGACCGGGTCGGAGTGCGGCAGGCCGACCTCGACGACGTCGCAGCCGCCCTCGAGCAGCGCCTTGATCGCCCGGATGCCGCCGTCCACGGTCGGGAAGCCGGCCGGCAGGTAGCCGATCATGGCGGCGCGGTTGTCGGCCTTGGCGGCGGCCAGTGCCGCGCTGAGCTTGGAAGCCATGGTCACTTACCCCCGTCGGCCGCGTCGCCGGCCTGCTCGTCGTACAGGCCGAAGTACTCGGCCGCGGTGTGCATGTCCTTGTCGCCGCGCCCGGAGAGGGAGACCAGGATGGTGGCCTCCGGCCCGAGTTCGCGGCCGAGCTCCAGGGCGCCGGCCAGCGCATGGGCGCTCTCGATGGCCGGGATGATGCCCTCGGTGCGGGAGAGCAGCCGCAGGGCCTGCATGGCGGCGTCGTCGGTCACCGGGCGGTACTCGGCCCGGCCGGTGTCCTTGAGCCAGGCGTGCTCGGGGCCGACGCCGGGGTAGTCCAGGCCCGCCGAGATGGAGTGCGACTCGATGGTCTGCCCGTCCTCGTCCTGGAGGACGTAGGTGCGGGAGCCGTGCAGCACGCCCGGGTCGCCCTTGGTGAGGGTGGCGGCGTGCTTGGGGGTCTCGGCGCCCTCGCCGGCGGCCTCGCAGCCGATCAGCCGCACGCCGGCGTCGGGGATGAACTCGTGGAAGATGCCCATCGCGTTGGAACCGCCGCCGACGCAGGCGACGACGGCGTCGGGCAGCCGCCCGGTGCGGTCGAGGACCTGCTGACGCGCCTCGACGCCGATGACGCGGTGGAAGTCGCGGACCATCATCGGGAAGGGGTGCGGCCCGGCGACGGTGCCGAAGAGGTAGTGGGTGGAGTCGACGTTGGCGACCCAGTCGCGGAACGCCTCGTTGATGGCGTCCTTGAGGGTGCGGCTGCCGGACTTGACGGCCACGACCTCGGCGCCGAGCATCCGCATCCGGGCGACGTTGAGCGCCTGGCGCTCGGTGTCCACCTCGCCCATGTAGATGGTGCAGTCGAAGCCGAACAGGGCGCAGGCGGTGGCGGTGGCCACGCCGTGCTGGCCGGCGCCGGTCTCGGCGATGATGCGGGTCTTGCCCATGCGCCGGGTGAGCAGCGCCTGGCCCAGCACGTTGTTGATCTTGTGCGAGCCGGTGTGGTTGAGGTCCTCGCGCTTGAGCAGGATGCGCGCGCCGCCCGCCTCGGCGGAGAAGCGGTGCACGTCGGTCAGCGGGCTCGGGCGGCCGGTGTAGTCCTTCAGCAGGCCGTCGAGCTCGGCGATGAAGGCCGGGTCGTTCTTGGCCTTCTCGTACTCCTCGGCGACCTGTTCCACGGCGGCGACGAGCGCCTCGGGGATGAAGCGCCCGCCGTACGCGCCGAAGTAGCCGCGGGCGTCCGGCACCTGGGCGCCGGGCAGGTAGTCCTTCTCGTGGTCCTTCTCGGACATGGTGGATTCCCTAGGGGGTCGGATGACGGTGACGTCGTCTCGGCTGGGCTCAGCCGTGTGTCACGCGCCATCGCCGCCCCGGCACCTGCCCGGGCTCGCAGCCGATCACGTAGCGCACCCGCCGCCCCAGCACCCGGCGCGCGGGCGCGCGGCAGCCGCGGGGGCGGCAGCCGGGGGCGAGACGGGTGGCGATCTTCATCGGGGCGGCTTCAGTCCTTGTGCCGGACGGCCGGGTGGGCGCCCGCGGCGACCAGGTCGGCGACGGCGGCGCGCGGGTCCTTGCCCGTCACCAGGGACTCGCCGACCAGCACCGCGTCGGCGCCCAGGTTGGCGTAGGAGATGACGTCCAGCGGGCCGCGCACGCCGGACTCGGCGATCTTGACGATGCCGTCCGGGATGGCGTGGACGACGTTGCCGAAGGTGTTGCGGTCGACCTCCAGCGTCTTGAGGTTGCGCGCGTTGACGCCGATGATCCGGGCGCCGGCGTCCACGGCGCGCGCGATCTCCTCCTCGTCGTGCACCTCGACCAGCGGGGTGAGGCCGATCGACTCGGCGCGCTCGATCAGCGACACCAGGGCCGGCTGCTCGAGGGCGGCGACGATCAGCAGCGCGAGGTCGGCGCCGTGGGCGCGGGCCTCCCACAGCTGGTACGCGGTAACGATGAAGTCCTTGCGCAACAACGGGGTGTCCACCGCGGCGCGGACGGCGTCCAGGTCGGCGAGCGAGCCGCCGAAGCGGCGCTGCTCGGTCAGGACGCTGATCGCGGCGGCGCCGCCGGCCGCGTAGTCGGCCGCCAGGGCGGCCGGGTCGGCGATCGAGGCGAGGGCGCCCTTGGACGGGCTGGAGCGCTTCACCTCGCAGATCACCCGGACCCCGTCGCCCTTGAGCGCGGCGACGCCGTCCTTGGCGTCCCGGGCCTTGGCGGCCCGCTCCTTGAGCTCGTCCAGGGAGACCCGGGCCTGTCGCTCGGCGAGGTCCTCACGGACCCCTTCGATGATCGTGTCGAGCACACTCACTCGGGAGCCCCCATCGTTTCTGTCGGTTCGCCAGCGGGAGCCGGTCTCGGGCAGGACCCACCGGCACGTTCGATGGTATCGGCCCGAGGGGGCGCGGGGAGCATCAGCCCGGCGCGCGTCTCGCGGAGCGGACGCCCGGTGCGGGGGCTCCCATCTGCGCGTTCGCCGGATTCCGGGCGCTGCGGGGGCCTGTCTGGCAACAAGTGGACTGGCAGCAACCGGACGGCACCCGGACCACTCAGATCAGTGGCGGGGCCAGTCCGGCGCCCACCGGCAGGTTGCGGACCGCCGTGAACACCAGCACCAGCAGGGCGATCAGCGCCCATCGGCGGGCCCCCACGGCCGCCCTCGGCGGCGGCCCGCCCGTCAGCGCCGCCCAGGCCCAGCGCAGCCACAGCACGGCCAGCACGGCGAACAGCAGGACGGCGAGGGCGTTGTCGTGGAGCGCGGTGGTGAGGTCCCCGTGGGTCAGCGCGTGGACGCAGCGCAGGCCCCCGCAGCCGGGGCACCACCAGCCGGTGGCCGCGAGGAAGGGGCAGTCCGGGTAGTGCCCGGGGCTGTTGGGGTCCACCGACGCGATGTACGCGGTCGGGACGGCCACCGCCGCCAGCGCGGCCAGCGGCGGGCCCAACCGGCGCAGCACGGGCGGCGGGGCGGAGGCGGTGGGGGCGGCGTTCACGCCCCGATTCTGCCCGCGCCGGGCCCGGACGGAACGAAACGGCGGGCGCGCCGCGCCCGCCGTTCAGTCGTGCGAAAAGTCCGCGTGCGGTCCGCGTGTCAGGCGGTGACGGCGGCGGCGGTGCGGGCCGCCTGGGCCGCGTGCTGCTCGTCGGTCGACCTGTAGACGTTGGTGCTGGGCTGCTTGCCCATGCCGGCCATCGACATGGCCTTGCCGACGACCCCGCCGAGCAGGACGACCGCCAGGCCGGCCCAGACCAGCAGCACGGACGGCAGGATCATGGCGACACCCGCGACGCCGAAGCCGATGAAGGTGATGACCACGCCGGTCCAGGCGGCGGGGTTGTGGCCGTGTGCAGCTGCTGCCATCGGTGATGCTCCTTGGCTCTCGGGGCCCGGCCGGGCCTGCGGGGCCGCCGGCGGGTTGACGGGTTCCATTGTGCCGGTCCACACAGCGGGGGCCCAAAGCGGGTGGCGGGTCTATCGCGTCACACGCGCCCAGCTCGGACGGCGGTCGGGCCCGCCCGGACGCCGGTCGGGTCCGGTCGGACGCCGGTCGGACGCCGGTCGGGTCCGGTCAGACGGCCGTCGGGTCCTCGCCCCGGTCCAGGGCCTTCCACAGGTCGGCGGGCGTGTCGGCCTTCGCCGGGCCCTTGCGGGTGGGCGCCTCGTAGCGGCTGCCCATGGCGGGCCAGCCCCGGCCGTAGCGGAGGGTGAGCAGCCCGGCGGCGGCGAGCAGCAGGCCCCCGACGACGGCGAGCCAGGGCCAGGCGCCGTGGGTGACCTCGGTGGCGGTGGAGCCGGCCAGGGCGAGCTTGCGAGCGGCCTCGGTGTCCAGCGCGTCGGTGTCCCCGGCCCCGGCGACGGCCGCCGCGGCGGCGCCGAGCCCGGCCAGCAGGGTGAGCGCGCCGACCGCCAGCCGTCCGGCGCCGCGCACCGCGAACACGGCGACGGCCGCGGCCAGGCCCACCAGGGCCAGCCCGCCGGGCAGTTCGGAGATCGCGGAGCCGGTGACGGAGACCTCCAGGCTGCCCGCCCTGCCCTCGGCCCAGACCCTGCCGGCCGCGGTCAGCACCAGGACGGCGCTCAGGACGGTCAGCAGCAGCATCACGGCGAGCGTGCGGCGGCCGGCGTTCCTCTCGGCGGTCGTGGCGGCGGAGGCGGGGGCGGGGCTCTGGTCGGTCACCCGTCCACTATCCCCCGGCTCACGCCTCAGGCCGTACCCGGGGTGGGCTTCGTCCTCGGGAAGTCCTCGGTCTCCAGCACGAGCGTCCGCTCGCCGAGCGGCAGGAACAGGTCGTTGCCGAACGGCACCCGTTCGGCCTCGTGGTACACCCCTTCGGGCGAGGGCGCGGTGTGCACCGTGCACGCCGCACCCACCGGGTCGACCACCACGTACAGCGGCACGCCGCTGTGCGCGTACACCCGTCCGGCCTCCGCCTGGCCCGGGCCGGAGAGCTCCAGGACGGCCCGCACGTCGGCGGCCGTGTACCGGCCCCGGGCGTTGTGCACGGCGCCGGGCGCGATCACCACCAGGTCGGGGGCGACCGGGCCGGGCGCGGCCGGGAGGTCGATCAGGACCTGGGAGAGCACCCGGCCGTGGCCGCCGAGGCCGTCCCTGATCCGGACGGCGGCGGCGAGCACGAACTCCCACCGCCGTTCGTCGTGCGGCACCTCGCCCATCCCGGCCGCCTCCCTCGTACGACTTACAGCTCCGGCGTCCGCAGCGTATTGGCGGTGGCGACGGCGCGCAGCACGGCGGCGGCCTTGTTGCGGCACTCGGTGTCCTCGCCGTGCGGGTCCGAGTCGGCGACGACGCCCGCGCCGGCCTGCACGTAGGCGGTGCCGTCGCGCAGCACGGCGGTGCGGATGGCGATCGCGGTGTCGGAGTCCCCGGCGAAGTCCAGGTAGCCGACGCAGCCGCCGTACAGGCCCCGCCTGGTCGGCTCCAGCTCCTCGATGATGCGCATCGCCCGGGGCTTGGGCGCGCCGGAGAGGGTGCCGGCGGGGAAGCAGGCGGTCAGCACGTCGAAGGCCGTACGGCCCGGGGCGACCTTGCCGGTGACCGTCGAGACGATGTGCATCACGTGGCTGTAGCGCTCGATCTGCATGAAGTCGACGACCTCGACGCTGCCCGGCTCGCAGACCCGGCCCAGGTCGTTGCGGCCCAGGTCGACGAGCATCAGGTGCTCGGCGCGCTCCTTGGGGTCGGCGAGCAGCTCGGCGGCGAGCGCCGCGTCCTCCTGCGGGGTGGCGCCGCGGTGGCGGGTGCCGGCGATCGGGTGCACCATCGCCTCGCCCTCGGTGACCTTGACGAGCGCCTCCGGGCTGGAGCCGACCACGTCGAAGCCGCCCTCGGCCGTGCCGTCCGGGCCGGGGAAGCGGAACAGGTACATGTACGGGCTGGGGTTGGTGGTGCGCAGAACCCGGTAGACGTCCAGCGCGGAGGCCGGGCAGGGGGCCTCGAAGCGCTGCGAGGGCACCACCTGGAAGGCCTCGCCGGCGCGGATGCGCTCCTTGATCTCCTCCACGGCCGCCCGGTACGGCTCGCCGCCGAAGGGCGAGTGCACCTCGCCGGGGCCGGCCGGGGTGAACGTGGCCAGGCCCGGGTCGACGGGCTTGAAGAGGTCCGCCTCCATCGCGTCGAGCCGGGCGACGGCGTCGGCGTGGGCCTCCTCGACGCCGCTGGCCAGGTCGTTGTGGTTGACGGCGTTGGCGATCAGCAGGACGGTGCCGTCGGCGTGGTCCAGGACGGCGAGGTCGGTGGCGAGCAGCATCGTCAGCTCGGGCAGGCCCAGGTCGTCCGGGTTGAGGTCGGGCAGCTTCTCCAGGCGGCGGACGATGTCGTAGCCGAGGTAGCCGACCAGGCCGCCGGTCAGCGGGGGCAGGCCGTCGTCCGTGTGTCGCGGGGTGTGCAGGGCCGTGAGGGCGGCGCGCAGCACCTCCAGCGGGTCGCCGGTGGTGGGGATGCCGACCGGCGGGGTGCCGAGCCAGCGCGCGTCGCCGTCCGGGCCGACGGTGAGGGTGGCGGCGCTGCGCACGCCGACGAAGGAGTAGCGCGACCAGCTGCGGCCCTGCTCGGCGGACTCCAGCAGGAAGGTGCCGGGGCGCTCGGCGGCGAGGCTGCGGTAGAGGCCGATCGGGGTGAGGCCGTCCGCGAGGAGCCTGCGGGTGACCGGGATGACCCGGGTGTCGACGGCGAGCTTGCGGAAGGCTTCGAGATCCATGCTGGGCGGTACCTTCTGAGGTTTCGGGTTGCGGGACGGTTCAGGACAGCGGAAGCAGGACGTCGGCGTCGAAGCAGGTGCGGTCGCCGGTGTGGCAGGCCGCGCCGGACTGGTCGACCTTGACGAGGAGGGTGTCGCCGTCGCAGTCCAGGGCCACGGACTTGACCGCCTGGACGTGGCCGGAGGTGTCGCCCTTGACCCAGTACTCGCTGCGGCTGCGGCTCCAGTAGGTGCAGCGGCCGGTGGTCAGGGTGCGGTGCAGGGCCTCGTCGTCCATCCAGCCGAGCATCAGCACCTCGCCGGTGTCGAACTGCTGGGCGACGGCGGGCAGCAGACCGTCCTCGGTGCGCTTGAGGCGCGCGGCGATCTCGGGGTCCAGGGCGGTGGTGCCCGGGGCGGCTGGTGTGGTGCGCATGATGCCATTGTGTCAGCCCGGCCGTCGGGGCTCGTCGACGAGTTCGCCCAACCACCTGCCGGGGGGCTCCGGTTTGGGCCATCCTCATGGCCATGACCTCCGAGCAGCAGCCCCCGCCCCCCGACACCAGGCCGGGCCGGGGCCTGGTCCTCACCGTCTCGGCCGTCCTCGTCCTGCTGCTCGCGGTGGTCGGCACCGTGCTGCTGTGGCCCGAGGACGAGAAGAAGCCGGCGGCCGCCCCTCCCCCGCCGACCGCCACCCCCACACCCACTCCCACCCCGACGCCTGCACCCACCCCCACGCCCAAGCCGCCGTACGTCTTCCTCCCGGTCGGCGCCTGCTTCGACCACCCGCAGCTGAGCCCCGTCATCACCAAGATCGAGGAACGGCCGTGCACCGGCGACCACGACGGCGAGGTGATCGCCGACCTCAAGCTCCCCGACGGCCTCAGCGGCGAGGTCCCCATCGCCCTGGCCATCCGCAACGGCTGCTACGACGCCCAGACCGCGGCGATGGCCCGGCAGACCGACGGAAAGAAGTACCACGAGCGGCAGTTCGGCCCCACCGGCGCCAACTACCAGGCCGGCTGGCGGGATTACTCCTGCGCCCTCACCCTCTCCGAGAAGCAGGGCGGCCCCAAGATCGCCGCCCCGCTGCATCCGTAAGGGCGGCCGGCGCATGGGGGGCGGCGAGAGCCCGGGGGACGCGACGCCGCCCCCCGTGCGCCGGCCGCTCTAAGGTGTCCCGCATGTCGAACCACGCCCTCGCCGAGCGCCACCGCCTGACCGAACTGCTCGCCGCCGCAGGCCCCGACGCCCCCACCCTGTGTGCCGGCTGGACCACCCGCGACCTCGCCGCCCACCTCGTCATGCGCGAACGCCGGTTCGACGCCGCGGCGGGCATCCGCGTCGGCGCACTCGCCGGCTGGACGCGCCGCGTCCAGGACGCGTACGCGGAGCGGCCCTACGAGGAACTGCTGCGCCTCTTCCGTTCCGGACCGCCCGTCTACTCCCTCTTCGCCCTCCCCGGGGCGGACGAGGCGGCCAACACCGTCGAGTACTTCGTCCACGCCGAGGACGTCCAGCGCGCCGCCGCCACCTGGGACCCCACCGCCGCCGCCCCCGTCCCACCCGGCCGCACCGAGGCACTCTGGCGCCGCCTGCCCCTCCTCGCCCGCTTCGAAGCCGCCCACCGCACCCCCGTCCGCCTCCACCTCCACCACCCCGACGGCCGCACCGTCACCACCGGCCCCACCGGCACCCCCGCCGTCCACCTCACCGGCGCCCCCGGCGAACTCATCCTCTACCTCTACGGCCGCGGCCCCCGGACCACCCTCACCATCGACGGCCCCCCGGACGCCCTCGAAGCCCTCACCCACGCCCTCCCCCTCCCGCCCCGCTGACCCGAGAAGGGGAAGGGAAGAAATCACAAAGAGACCAACAAGGGAAACACAACTTTGGGGCCGCGCCGCGGCATGCCGAGGCGCGGCCCCAAAGAATTTCGACCTGGACGCGGCGGTGGTGGCCTGGCTGGAGGCCTCCGGGGAGCGCTGGCGGACGAGCAGCAGGTACGGCGTCGTGCAGGTCGGCGTGCCGGCCACGCGGTGAATGGGCGCCGCCGCCCGCCGGTGGGGCGGCGGGCGGCGGCGAGTCGGAAAGGTGTCAGGCGCCGGTGACCTGCCACCACTGCTGGGACTGGAAGTTCTTCTGCCACAGCTGCACCTGGGCGCCGTCGCCGGGGGTGTTGGTGTCGCGGTCGACGACGATGTTCAGGTTGTTGTTGAAGCGCTGGTTGTAGATGGCCAGGTCGTTGGCGCGCAGGAACCACTTCTGCTGGCTGGTGCCGTTGCACTGCCACAGCTGGAGCCGGGTGCCGTTGTTGCCGCCGCCGTTGGTGTCGGCGTCGAGGCACATGCCGGGGAAGCGGGCGCTCTCCAGGCTGTAGTCGTCCCAGGAGTACCACTCCTGCTGGGTGGTGCCGTTGCAGCCCCAGACCTGGACCTTGGTTCCGTTGCCGCCGTTGGTGGCGTCGGCGTCGAGACACTGGCCGGGCGTGGGGCCGTAGAGGCTGCGGAAGCGGACGTAGCCGGCGGTGAGCCCGGGGGTCTGTCCGGCGCTGCGCGCGGCGGCCTGGGCGAAGGTGAGCCGGTCGGGTGCGGGTGCCGCCGATGCCTGGGCGGTGGTGGGCAGCAGCGGTACGGCGAGCGCGGCGGCGCCGGCGAGGGCCGC
This sequence comes from Kitasatospora sp. NPDC051170, assembly GCF_044455705.1. NCBI lineage: Bacteria > Bacillati > Actinomycetota > Actinomycetes > Kitasatosporales > Streptomycetaceae > Kitasatospora > Kitasatospora sp. NPDC051170. Next base: position 124,227 of record NZ_JBITFA010000011.1, read on the forward strand.
GACGGCGATGCGGATGCGCATGTGATTCCCCCTGTTGTCGTGTGCCTGACTGGCAGGGCCCAACCTAGGCGGGCGTCCGCGGCGCCGGAATCCTTTGACCCGTGCGGTCAATTGTTCAATCCTCAGCAGAAGGGCGCCCCAGCCTTGGGAACTGGGAGGATATGGGCCCTGGTGATCCCGGAATCGTAGGTTCCCGTAAAGCCGGGCCCTCTCCCGGGCGCCCGGCCCGGCTGCGGATGTCGGTGGGCGGGTGCAGACTCGGCGGTGGCCGCATCGACCCCTTTCGAAGGGCTCAGCAACGTGATCACCACCGACTTCCCCCTCGGCTCCCCGTGCTGGATCGACCTGGGCAGCCCGGACATCCCCGCCACCGCCGCCTTCTACGACGCCGTCTTCGGCTGGGCGTTCCAGGAGGTGCCGGAGACCGGGGGCTACGGCTTCTTCCTGCTGAACGGCAAGCGTGTCGGCGCGCTCGGCCACCTCGACGCGGGCGCCGGCTCCGCCTGGACGACGTACTTCGCGACGGCGGACGCGGACGCCACCGTCAAGGCCGCCGAGCAGGCCGGTGCCAAGGTCCGTGTCCCCGTGATGGACGTGATGCAGGAGGGCCGCTTCGCGGCGCTGACCGACCCGCAGGGCGCCGAGTTCGCGATCTGGCAGGCGGGGAACTCCAAGGGGCTGGACGTGGTGTCGGAGGACGACACCCTGGTCTGGGCCGAGCTGCACACCGCCGACCAGGACGGTGGATTCGCCTTCTACCAGCGGCTGTTCAGCTGGCGCCAGGAGCACTTCGAGCCGTCCCCGGGCATGAGTTACCGGGTGATCTCCACCTCCCAGGGCGACCAGGAGCAGACGAGCTTCGGCGGGATCGCCCCGACGATGTCCCCCGAGCAGCCCTCCGCCTGGACTCCGTACTTCGCCGCCGCGGACGTGGACGCGACGATCGCCAAGGCGACGGCGGCCGGCGCCTCGGTGCTGATGCCGGCCTCGGACGTGGAGAACGTGGGCCGCCTCGCCTGGCTGGCGGACCCGAACGGCGCGCCCTTCGCCCTGATCAAGGGCGAGCCCCGGCAGTAGCGGAAGCGAAAGGGGCCCGCCGGTGAGAACCGGCGGGCCCCTTCGGGACGGCGTCACCGCACCGGGTGCCCGGCCTCCCGCAGCGCGTCCTTGACCTCGCCGATGCGCAGGTCCCCGAAGTGGAAGACGCTGGCCGCGAGCACCGCGTCGGCCCCCGCCTCGACGGCCGGGGCGAAGTCCGCGAGCTTGCCCGCCCCGCCGGAGGCGATGACCGGCACGGAGACGGCCTTGCGGACGGCCCGGATCATGTCCAGGTCGTAGCCGTCCTTGGTGCCGTCCGCGTCCATGGAGTTGAGCAGGATCTCCCCGGCGCCCAACTCGGCTGCGCGGCCCGCCCATTCGACGGCGTCCAGCCCGGTGCCCTGGCGCCCGCCGTGCGTGGTCACCTCGTAGCCCGAGGCGGTTTCCGTGCCGGGCGGGCAGCGCCGGGCGTCCACCGACAGCACCAGCACCTGCCGCCCGAAGCGCTGGGCGATCTCGCGGATGAGCTCCGGCCGGGCGATGGCCGCGGTGTTGACCCCGACCTTGTCGGCGCCGGCGCGCAGCAGCTTGTTCACGTCCTCGACGGCGCGGATGCCGCCGCCGACGGTGAGCGGGATGAACACCTGCTCGGCGGTGCGGCGGACCACGTCGTACGTGGTCTCGCGGTCGCCGGAGGAGGCGGTGATGTCGAGGAAGGTCAACTCGTCGGCGCCCTCGGCGTCGTAGAGCTTGGCCATCTCGACCGGGTCCCCGGCGTCGCGCAGGTTCTGGAAGTTGACGCCCTTGACCACCCGCCCGGCGTCCACGTCCAGGCAGGGGATGACACGTACGGCGAGGGTCACGACGACGAACCTTCCAGCGATTCCAGAGAGTGCGGTTCCAGCGGTTCCAGCGGTTCCAGCGGTTCCAGGGATTGCCCCAACCCGGCGCGATGGGCGTCGAGTTCGACCTGCACCAGCACCCGGGCGTCGGGCAGCCCCTGCACCACCAGCAGGGTGGCGACGGGGTTCACCTCGCCGAAGAGCTCCCGGTGGGCGCGGCCCACCGCGTCCAGGTCCCGGGCGTGGGTGAGGTACATCCGGGTGCGGACGACGTCGTCCGCGGTCAGGCCGTACGCGGCCAGGGCGTCGAGCCCGATGCCGAACGCCACCCGGGCCTGCTCGTACGGGTCGCCCTCGCCGTAGAGGGTCTCCCCCACGACGGGACGGGCTCCGCCCACGAACACCTGGTCGCCCACGGCGATCGCCTGCACCGAGCCGATCTCGCTCTCCAGGGAGGAGGTCCCGCCGACCCGGCCGCGCACAACCTGACGTTCCGTCATCCCGAGACCGCCTCCAGCGCCTCTTCGAGGGTGAACTTCTGCTCGTAGAGTGCCTTGCCGACGATGGCGCCCTCGACTCCCACGCCGGTCAGGCCGGCGATGGCGCGCAGGTCGTCCAGGGAGGAGACGCCGCCGGAGGCGACGACGGGGCGGTCGGTGGCGGCGCAGACGTCGCTCAGCAGCTGCAGGTTGGGGCCGGTCAGGGTGCCGTCCCGGTTGACGTCGGTGACGACGTAGCGGGCGCAGCCCTCGGCGTCCAGGCGGGCCAGCACGTCGAAGAGCTGGCCGCCGTCGCGGGTCCACCCGCGGCCGCGCAGGGTGGTGCCGACGACGTCCAGGCCGACGGCGATCTTGTCGCCGTGCTCGGCGATGGCCTTGGCGACCCACTCGGGGGCCTCCAGGGCGGCGGTGCCGAGGTTGACGCGGGTGCAGCCGGTGGCGAGGGCGCGGGCGAGGGACTCGTCGTCGCGGATGCCGCCGGACAGTTCGACCTTGATGTCCAGCGCGGCGGTGACGTCGCGCAGCATCTCGTAGTTGGAGCCGGTGCCGAAGGCGGCGTCCAGGTCGACGAGGTGCAGCCACTCGGCGCCGGCGTTCTGCCAGGCGAGGGCGGCGGCCAGCGGCTCGCCGAAGGAGGTCTCGGTGCCCGAGGCGCCCTTGACCAGGCGGACGGCCTGGCCGTCGCGGACGTCGACGGCGGGCAGCAGCTCAAGACGGCTCATCAGTTACACAACTCTCAGAAGGCGGGAGGCGGGAGGTCAGAGGGTGTCGACCCAGTTGGTCAGCAGGGCGGCGCCGGCGTCGCCGGACTTCTCGGGGTGGAACTGGGTGGCCCACAGCGGGCCGTTCTCGACGGCGGCGACGAACGGCTGCCCGTGCGTGGCCCAGGTGACCAGCGGCGGGTTGATCCGCGCGCTGTGGACCTCGAGCTCCCAGTGCCGCACCGCGTAGGAGTGCACGAAGTAGAAGCGGGTGTCCGCGTCGAGGCCCGCGAACATCCGGGTGCCCTCGGGCGTGTCCACGGTGTTCCAGCCCATGTGCGGCACGACGGGGGCGTCCAGCGGCTCGACGGTGCCGGGCCACTCGTCGCAGCCGGGCGTCTCGACGCCGTGCTCCACACCCTTCTCGAAGAGGATCTGCATGCCCACGCAGATGCCCATGACCGGGCGGCCTCCGGCGAGCCGGCGGCCGATGATCCAGTCCCCGCGCACCGACTTGAGGCCGCGCATGCACGCCTCGAAGGCGCCGACGCCGGGGACGAGCAGGCCGTCCGCGGCCATGGCGGTGTCGTAGTCGGAGCTGACGGTGACGTTCGCCCCGGTGCGCTCCAGGGCGCGCTGCGCGGAGCGGAGGTTGCCGGAGCCGTAGTCGAGGACGACGACGTTCTTGCCCATGTTCAGGTGTCCAGTCTCTCTACAGCCGGTCTCTACGACACGGCCGGTCTCAACAACACAGCCGGTCTCAACAACAGCGCTACAGCCGCAGCAGGCCCGAGGCCAGGCACATCGCGGAGCCGAAGGCGAGCACCAGGATGACGCCCTTGGGGATCTTCTGCTTCCAGAAGGAGATCACCCCGCCGGCCAGGAAGAGGCCGACGAAGATGAGGATCATCGCGGTGTTGTTCACAGCGCACCCTTGGTCGAGGGGAGGATGCCGGCCGCGCGCGGGTCGCGCTCGGAGGCGTAGCGCAGGGCCCGGGCGAGCGCCTTGAACTGGCACTCGACGATGTGGTGCGCGTTGCGCCCGTAGGGCACGTGGACGTGCAGGGCGATCTGCGCCTGGGCGACGAAGGACTCCAGGATGTGCCGGGTCATCGTGGTGTCGTACGAGCCGATCATCGGGGCGATGCCCTCGGGCTCGGTGTGCACCAGGTACGGGCGGCCGGAGAGGTCGACGGTGACCTGGGCGAGGGACTCGTCCAGCGGCACCGTGCAGTTGCCGAAGCGGTAGATGCCGACCTTGTCGCCGAGGGCCTGCTTGAAGGCGGCGCCGAGGGCGAGGGCGGTGTCCTCGATGGTGTGGTGGGTGTCGATGTGCAGGTCGCCGTCGGTCTTGACGGTGAGGTCGAACAGACCGTGGCGGCCGAGCTGGTCGAGCATGTGGTCGTAGAAGCCGACGCCGGTGGAGATGTCGGTCCGGCCGGTGCCGTCGAGGTTGATCTCGACGAGGACGGAGGTCTCCTTGGTGGTGCGCTCGACGCGTCCGATGCGTGACAGGGGGGACATACGGGTTAGAGCTCCTTGATCACATTGCGGACGGCGTCCAGGAAGGCGTCGTTCTCGGCGGGCGTGCCCGCGGTGACGCGCAGCCACCCGGGGACGCCGTTGTCGCGGACGAGGACACCCCGGTCGAGGATCGCCTGCCAGACGGCGTGGGTGTCGGTGAAGCGGCCGAACTGGACGAAGTTGGCGTCCGAGTCGGTGACCTCCAGGCCCATCCCGCGCAGGGCGTCGACCAGCCGGTCGCGCTCCTCCTTGAGCCGGCCGACGTACCCGAGGAGGGTGTCGGTGTGCTCCAGGCAGGCCAGCGCGGTGGCCTGGGTGACGGCGGACAGGTGGTAGGGCAGGCGCACCAGCTGGACGGCGTCGACCACGGCGGCGTCGGCGGCGAGGTAGCCCAGGCGCAGCCCGGCGGCGCCGAACGCCTTGGACATGGTGCGGCTGACGACCAGGTTCGGGCGGCCCTCGATGAGCGGCAGCAGCGAGGCGCGGTGCGAGAACTCGACGTACGCCTCGTCGACGACGACCAGGCTGGGCCGGGCGGCCTGCGCGGCCTCGTACAGCCGCAGCACCGTCTCGGCGGAGACGGCCGTGCCGGTCGGATTGTTCGGCGAGCAGATGAACACCACGTTCGGCCGCCGCTCAGCGATCGCCGCCTCGGCGGCCTCCACGTCGATCGTGAAGTCCTCGTTGCGCGGCCCGGAGATCCACTCGGTGCCGGTGCCCCGGGAGATCAGCGCGTGCATCGAGTACGAGGGCTCGAAGCCGAGCGCGCTGCGGCCGGGCCCGCCGAAGGTCTGGAGCAACTGCTGCAGCACCTCGTTGGAGCCGTTGGCGGCCCACACCTGCTCGCGGGCGACGGCGAAGCCGGTCGTGCGGGTCAGGTACGCGGCGAGGCCCTCGCGCAGCTCGACCGCGTCCCGGTCGGGGTAGCGGTTGAGCCCCCGGGCGGCCTCGGCGACGCGCTCGGCGATGCGGGCGACGAGCTCCTCGGGCAGCGGGTAGGGGTTCTCGTTGGTGTTGAGCTGCACGGGAACGTCCAACTGCGGTGCGCCGTAAGGGGACTGGCCCCGAAGCTCGTCCCGGATGGGGAGGTCGTCGATGCGGGTTACAGGGGTCTCGGTGCTCACGAGCCGGGAACCGTCCAATCGAAACGTGCCTTGATCGCGTCCCCGTGCCCGGGCAGGTCCTCGGCGTTCGCCAGGTTGACCACGTGCGCGGCGACGTCCGCCAGCGCCTCGCGGTCGTACTCGACGACCTGCACGCTGCGCAGGTAGGTCTGCACCGACAGCCCGGAGGAGTGGCAGGCGCAGCCGCCGGTGGGCAGCACGTGGTTGGAGCCGGCCGCGTAGTCGCCCAGGGAGACGGGCGTCCAGCGCCCGATGAAGATCGCGCCGGCGTTGACCACCCGGGCGGCCACGGCGTGCGGGTCGCGGGTCTGGATCTCCAGGTGCTCGGCCGCGTACGCGTTGACGACGGCGAGGCCCTGGTCCAGGTCGTCGACCAGGATGATGCCGGACTGCCGGCCGCCCAGCGCCTCGGCGACGCGCTCGCTGTGCTTGGTCCGGGCGACCTGCTGGGCGAGCTCGGCCTCCACCGCGTCGGCCAGCGCCGGGGAGTCGGTGACCAGCACCGAGCCGGAGGTCGGGCCGTGCTCGGCCTGGCTGATCAGGTCGGCGGCCACGTCGGAGGCCAGCGCGCTGTCGTCGGCGAGGACGGCGATCTCCGTCGGCCCGGCCTCGGAGTCGATGCCGATCCGGCCGGCGAAGTAGCGCTTGGCGGCGGCCACGTAGATGTTGCCGGGGCCGGTGACCACGTTGACCGGCTTGCACTCCTCGGTGCCCAGGGCGAACATCGCCACGGCCTGGGCGCCGCCGACCGCGTACACCTCCTCCACGCCGAGCAGCGCGCAGGCCGCCAGGATCGCCGGGTGGACGCGGCCTCCGAACTCCTTCTGCGGCGGGGAGGTCACGGCGATGCCGCGTACGCCCGCCTCCTGGGCCGGCACCACGTTCATCACCACGGAGGACGGGTAGACGGCGAGCCCGCCCGGCACGTACAGGCCGACCCGCTCGACGGGCACCCACCGCTGGGTGACCGTCCCGCCCGGCACCACCTGCGTGGTGTGCCCGGTGCGGCGCTGCTCGGAGTGCACGGTCCGCGCCCGGCGGATCGACTCCTCCAGGGCGGCCCGCACCTTGGGGTCCAGCGTCTCCAGCGCCTCGGCCAGCTGCTCCGCCGGCACCCGGGTGGACTCCAGCCGCACCCCGTCGAACCGCTCGGTGACTTCGATCAGCGCCGCGACCCCGCGATGGCGTACGTCCTCGGCGATCGGCCGCACGGTCTCCAGGGCGGCCGCGACGTCGAACTCGGCACGGGGCAGCAGGTCACGCGGGTCGTCGAGCGAGCCGCGGAGGTCGATTCGAGAGATCACGCCAACCAGTGTAAGGAGTGACCGGAACCGCTGGTCGCCGCATTTCAGTCCGTGATACGAAGAGCGAGACAACAAGGGGGCGGGGGAAATCTCAGTGCAGAGTGTTCCGGACCACTGGACGGACACCGAGCGGGAGCTGTGGGAGGCGTTCCGGCAGGGCAACGTCTTCGACCGCCGGTTCGGCGACGCGGACACCGACGACCCCTTCGGCGACGCCGTCTGGGGCCCCGAACGGATCGTCCGCGCCGAGGTGCTCGCCCGCCTGCTGCTGGCCGGCCCGGAGGCCGTGCCCGGCCGGGTCGCCTCGCTGCGGATGAACGGCCTGCTCGTCACCGGCCCGCTCAACCTCGCCGGCGGCCGGATAGCCCACTACGTGGAGCTGTACGGCTGCCGCTTCGACCACAAGCTGCTGGTCTCCGAGGCCGAGGCCAGCACCCTGCGTCTCGTCGACTGCCTGATACCCCGCCTGGAAGCCTCCCGGCTGACCACCACCGGGGACCTCCACCTCGCCCGCTCCCGCGTCCCCGAGGGCATACGCCTCACCGACGCGAAGATCGGCACCGACCTGCTGCTCAACCTGGCCAAGGTCGGCGGCGACCGCTACGGCCGGGCGATCTCCGCCGACGGGATCACCATCCACCAGGACTTCGAGGCCGAACGGATGGAGGTCGACGGCGAGCTGAGCATCCGCACCGCCCGCATCGGCGGCCGGCTCTCGCTGCGCGGCGCCCAGCTGCGCGCCGCCCCGCAGAACCGCACCTGCCTCAACGCCGTGCGCGTCACCGTCGGCCACACCGTCTACCTGACCTCCTCCGCCGACGGCGGCTGGTTCGGGTCCCGCAGCTACTACGGCTCCGGCTACGGCGAGACCGCCGCGCCCGACGGGCCCACCACCCCGTTCCGCGCCTACGGCCGCGTGCGGCTCTCCGACAGCCGCTTCGAGGGCGCCTGCCTGATCTCCGGCGAGTTCCACCTGGAGGAGGGCGACGAACTGTCGCTGCGGCGCATCCACACCCCCGAGCTGCGCTTCACCTGCCGCAAGCGCCCCACCGGCACCGTCTCCCTCTCCCGCGCCCGCGTCGGCAACCTGGTCGACACCCCGACCGCCTGGCCGCGCGGCAAGCACCTGGGCCTGACGGGCTTCGTCTACGAGGTGCTGCGCCCGGCCGAGCAGTTCACCATCCAGGAGCGGATCGCCTGGCTGGAGGGCTCCTCGGTGGACTTCCAGCCGGAGTCCTACGAGCAGCTGGCCGCCGCCCTGCGCCGCGACGGGGCCGACGACGACGCCCGCGAGGTGCTCTACGCCAAGCAGCGCAGCCGCCGCGCCACCCTGGCGCTGCCCGCCCGCGTCTGGGGCCTCGTGCAGGACGTCACCGTCGGCTACGGCTTCCGCCCCGGCCGGGCGGGCCTGTGGCTGCTGCTCGCCTGGGCGCTGGGCAGCCTCTGGTTCAACGCCCACCCGCTGGAACCCCTCAAGGCCGACGAGCGCCCGCACTGGAACCCGGTGCTCTACACGCTCAACGAGTTGCTGCCGATCGTCGACCTCAACCAGGGCGCCTGGAACCCCGGCGGGATCGACCAGTGGCTCTCCGCCGGCCTGGTCGTGGTCGGCTGGCTGCTCGCGTCCACCTTCGTCACCGGCGCCACCAGGATGCTCCAGCGCGGCTAGGGCGGGTGTTCGCGCGGGCCTTCACACGGGCTTCGCGCGGGTCTTCGCGCGGGTCTTCGCGCGGGTCTTCAGCCGTGCCCCCGGGGCCTGTGCGACACGCCCGGGCCCCGGGGAACTACGCTGTCCGCCGTGACAGAACGGCTGCCGCTCTTCCCGCTGAACACCGTGCTCTACCCGGGCCTGGTGATGCCCCTGAACGTCTTCGAGGAGCGCTACCGCCGTCTCGTCGCCGATCTGCTCGAACAGCCCGAGGACGAGCCGCGCCGCTTCGGCGTGGTCGCCATCAAGGACGGCCGCGAGACCGCCCCGGTGCGCCCCGAGGACGGCCCCGCCGGGCCGCTGGACGGCCTCGGCACCGCCACCGGGAACCCTCTGGAGGCGCTCTTCCACATCGGCTGCGTCGCCGACGTCACCACCGCCGAGAAGCAGGCGGACGGCCGGTACGAACTGCTCGTCACCGGCACCACCCGCTTCGAGCTGCGCTCCGTGGACGCCTCCGGGCCGTACCTGACCGGCGAGACCACGCCGGTCGAGGAACGCCCCGGCGCCGGCTCCGGCGCCCTCGCGGCCGAGGTCGAGCGGGCGTTCCGGGTGTACCAGACGCGGCTGGCGGGCGCCCGCGAGGCCACCACCGTCGGGCGCCAGGAGCTCCCGGACGACCCGCAGGTGCTCTCCTACCTGGTCGCCGCCGCCTCGGTGTTCGAGACCCCGGTCAAGCAGCGGCTGCTCGCCTGCCCCGAGACCGCCCAGCGGCTGCGCCTGGAACTCGACCTGCTGCGCCGCGAGTCCGCCGTCCTCAGCTGGCTGCCCTCGCTGCCGGCCGTCGACCTGACCCGGCAGTCCTTCAGCCCCAACTGAGCCGGCTGAGCCCGCTTAACCCGCTGAGCCCGCTGAGCCCATCCAGGACACGTACAAGGACACGTGATGGCCAAGAAGACGAAGAAGGGCGGCCAGGGCACCCCCGCGACCGTCGCCCTGGAGAGCGCCGCCGTCGCGTTCACGGTGCACGCGTACGAGCACGACCCGGCCGCCGCCTCCTACGGCGGCGAGGCGGCCGAGGCCCTCGGCGTCGCCCCGGAGCGGGTGTTCAAGACCCTGGTCGCCGACGTCGACGGCGCCCTGACGGTCGGCGTGGTCCCCGTCGCCGGACAGCTCGACCTCAAGGCGCTGGCCGCGGCCGTCGGCGGCAAGCGCGCCGCCATGGCCGACCCGGCCGCCGCCGAACGCAGCAGCGGCTACGTCCTGGGCGGCATCTCCCCCCTCGGCCAGCGCCGCCCGCTGCGCACGGTCGTCGACGCGGGCGCGCTCGGGCACCCGACGATCTACGTCTCGGCCGGGCGCCGGGGCCTGGAGGTCGAGCTCGCCCCGGGGGACCTCATCGCCCTCACGAAGGCGACCACGGCGCCCATCGCGCGCTGAGGAACTACTTCCGTAGTGGCACTACTGCCGTAGTCCCGCATCCCCGGGGCGCTGGAACTACGGATGTAGTGTCACTACATCCGTAGTAAACGCCCCGGAAAACACGGAACGGGAGGCCTACGGCCCGTACCGAACCGTCCGCCTCCCGCTCTCGCCGAACCTCAGAGCGCCTTGCCGTCCCCACCGTGTTCCGGCAGGTGGCCCTCGCCCTCCGGCGCCTCCGGAAGGCTCCCCGCCGGGATCCCCCAGTACGGCGGCGGGTCCTCCTCGCGCTTGCCGAACGCCGCCGACAGTGCGAGCAGCACCACCATCGCCGTCATCGGCCACACCAGCAGCGCGCCCAGCGCGCCCAGGTCGATGCTCGCGTCGAAGTGCCCGCCGTTGCCCGCCTTGCGGGCCTCGCCGATCAGGTCCTTGCTCGGCCCGAGCCACCGCCCCAGCCGCCAGGCGCCCAGCGAACCGAGCAGCCCGCCCACGGCCAGCCCGACCGCGACGGAGATCCCGCCGCCCCGCCGACGGGTCAGCAGGAAGGCACCGAGCGCGGTGAGCAGGCCCGCGCCCAGGCCGATCAGCACGAACACGGCGTCGGCCCCGGCCCGCTGCTCGCCCTCCGGGTCCGCGTAGAGGATGCGGTCGCCGTCCACGACCAGCGGCACCTTGGGTGCCAGCCAGGCCCACAGCACGGCCATGGCCACACCGACCACCAGGCAGACCAGCACCGCCGAGGCCCCGATCCGCAGCTCGTCGCGCAGCCGCTCCCCCGGCGAGAGCACCGGCTCGGCCTTCCCCAGACCGAGCGGCGGCATCGGCGACACCGGCGCCGTCGCCCCCTCCAGGTCCGCCGTCGGCGGCGCGAACGGATCGGGGGCGGCGTCCGGCACGGCCCGCACGTCGGCGGGGGAGCGATCCGGAGGTGTGTTCGGTACGGTCACACGCCCCATCGTTTCACGCCGGTCGTCGGAACGGCCGCGGAGCCCTCCCCAAGATCCCCCCAAGATCTGTCAGCGATCCCTCAGCGCGAGACGGCCCGCCGGTACGCCCAGGTGGCGAGGGCCAGCGACACCACGCCCACCCCGGCGCAGACCCCGAGGTCCGCCGCGACCATCGCCCAGTCCGGGTCGGCCGTGAAGGTCCGCGCGAACGCCTCGACCCCGTACGTGGACGGCAGCAGGTCCCGCAGCCACAGCACCGGCTGCGGCAGGTGGTCGACGGGCAGCACGCCCAGCAGCAGCGCCGCCGACATGCCGAGCTGGCCGAGCATGGTGGCGATCTCCTGCCGGGGCGCCAGCAGCCCGCAGGCCGCGCCCAGCCCGGCCAGGGCCGCGCCCGCCAGCGGGACGACGAGCAGCAGCACCCACAGCTGCCCCAGCGGCAGCCCGAACATGACCGCGCCCACCGCCGCCGTCACCACCGTCCCGGGCAGGGTGAAGGAGGCGTACGCCGCGGCCGCGCCCAGCACCACGGAGGCGGCGGGCACCGGCAGCGTCCCGTAGTGGTCCAGTCCGCCGCTGGCCCGCAGCCGCCCGAAGTACTGCGCCAGCAGGTTGAGCGCCACGAACGCGACGACCAGCACGCTGGAGCCGGCGACCACCGACCGCGCCTCCGAGGTCTGCCCGGCGTCCACCACGCCGCGCATCATCACCAGGATGCCGAGCGACTGGAAGGTGGCGACGAACAGCAGCGGGATCCGCGCCACCTTCGCCCGCGCCAGCTGCGCCCGGTAGACGGCGGCGAGCGCGGGCAGCAGCCGGGCGGCGGGGGCCAGCGGGGCGGGGGTGGCCGCCCGCCGGTCGGCCTGCGGCGGCACCGAGAGCAGGGTCACTTGGCCAGTCCTCCGTGGCGGCCGCCGAGCTTGAGGTAGGCGTCCTCGAGGCTCGGGGTGGCGAGGGTGAAGTCGTCGAGGGCGGCGAAGGCCGGGCCGGTGGTGACGGCGGCGACCAGTTCGCGGGCCTGCTCGGGGGTGGTCCGTACGGTCCAGCGGCGGCCGGTGCGCTCGGCCCGGTCGGCGAGCTCGGCGACGGCCGGCACGCCGAGGGGGGCCTCGTCGCGCCAGACCAGGTCGAGCCGGACGTCGCCGTCGACGAGCGCCTTGAGCCCGCCCGGGGTGTCGCAGGCGATGACCCGGCCCTCGTCCACGACGGCGACGCGGTCCAGGACGGTCTCCGCCTCGATGACGTTGTGGGTGACGAGCAGCACGGTCGTGCCGTGCTCGGCCCGCCGCCGGTCGACGGCCGACCAGACGGCGCGGCGCGCCACCGGGTCCATGCCGGTGGTCGGCTCGTCGAGGACGAGCAGCGGACGCTCCCCCACCAGGGCGGCCGCGAAGCAGGCGAGGCGGCGCTGCCCGCCGGAGAGCTTGGCGAGGGGCCGCGTGGCGATCGCCTCCAGCCCGAGCTCGGTCAGCACCTCGGCCGTCGTCGCCCTGGCCCGGGCCCGGGAGAGCCCGCGCAGCCGTCCGGTGGTCTCGGCGGCGAGCGTGACGGTCAGCTCGTCGAGCGCCGTGGACTCCTGCCCGAGGTAGCCGAGCAGCCGGGCGGCCCGCTCGGGGTGGCGGACGACGTCGTGGCCGAGCAGTTCGACCGTGCCGGAGTCGGGGCGCAGCAGTCCGGTGAGCTGGCGGACCAGGGTGGACTTGCCGGCGCCGTTGGGCCCGAGCAGCCCGAAGACCTCGCCCTGGCGGACGGTGAGGCTGATCCCGTCGTTGGCCCGGATCTCGCGGGCGGCGGCGCCGCGGCCGCTGCGATACGTCCGGACGAGGTCGCGTACGACGACGCACGGCGGGGTGTCCTGGGGTGCTCGCCCGGCCGTCTCGTTCACGTCCGAAGACTCTACGCGCTCGTACGGGCGAACCGGACAACGGGGCCCGCTCGCCGCGGACCCCGCAGCTCGGCCAGGGCTCGTCAGTCGTCGACGACCATCGACCCGCCGGGCACCCGGGCGGCCAATTCCTTCCAGAACCCGGCCCTGATCGCGTAGCGGTCGTGTTCGTCGATCTGGTCGTCCTTGTGCGCGAGCAGCCCGAAGCGGGCGGCGTAGCGCAGCAGCTCGCCATCGACCCGGTGCGGGATGCGGGGGTAGTCGGGCCACAGGACGGTGAGTTTCTCGACGTCGCCGAGGCGGTCGCTCCAGCGCCGGGCGAAGACCTGCCCGACCTCGTGGGCGTCGCCGCCGATGGTGGTGATGTCCTCCTCGCGGTCGGCCCAGCGCTGTTCGGCGGTGGTCAGCTGGGCGAGGGTGGGCAGGCCGTCCCCGGCGCAGACGGACGGCTCCGGGGCGGGCCGGTCGACCCAGCCCCGGTCGGAGGACCACCGCAGGACGGGCCCGCCGGCGGCGTGTCCGTTGGCGTGTCCGTTCGCATGCCCGTTGGCGTGCCCGTTGGCGTGGGCGTGCCCGTTGGCCGCCGTGATCGGGGTGACGGGGCTGACGGGACTGACGGCGGAGGCCCGTCCGGCGAGGTCCTTGGGCGTCGGCACGACCCGCAGGGTGGCCGCGGCGGGCTGCGGCTGCCCTCCGGCGGCGGGCGCCTCCGGCGCGACGGCACCCACGGCGCCCACCGCACCGGCGGCAGCGGCCGCAGCTGCGGCGGCCGGGGTGACGACGGGCGGCGCCACGGCGGGCAGCGGGCCGGCGGGCGGCGCGGCGAGGATCTTGGCGATCTCGTGCCGGGCCGCGCCCGAGCCCGGTGCGGGGTAGCCGGTGGTGGTCTCGCGCAGCGAGAAGGAGGCTTCGATCCACTCCCGGTCGAGGACGCGCCGCTCGTCGGCCTCGCCGACCAGGTCCTCGGACTGGTTGAAGTCCCCGTCGGCGGCCTGGAGCGCCCACAGGTGGACGGCGACGCCGTGCTCCTTGGCCGTCATCATCCCAGGCAGCAGGTCCCCGTCGCCGGTGATCAGCACGACGTCGGCGCAGGCCCGGTTGCGGGCGAGTTCGGACAGCTCGGCGTGCATCGCCGCGTCCACGCCCTTCTGCACCCAGCGTCCCTCGGCCCGGGTGAGCGCCCCGAGCCGTACGGTCACGCGGGGCAGCACGCGCAGCCGGCGGTGCTCGGGCATCGGGCGCCGGTCGGGGGCGGCGTCGAACCAGTAGATGCGCAGCAGCGGCAGGCCCGTCTCGGCCTCGGCGCGTTCGCGCAGGGCGGTGATCAGGGCGGTGTGGTCGACGGTGACCTTGGACCGGGAAGGGTCTCCGGCGAGGAGGCTGGCGGCGGCGCCCAGCAGGTATCCGGCATCCACCAGGACGACACAGCGGTCCATCCGCGCACCTTCTTTCCGCTCGCCCTCGGGGGTTCTTGTCAGGGGTGGGCGGTTGCCCGGCACCGGGCGTGTGTGGGGTGAGGGGTCCCCGTGGCCGCCCGATCGTTGGGTCACCTTTTCCCAAAGGTTCGCGGGCCGAACCTTTGGGGATGTCCCGGTACCGCAACAGCCGCCCCAACGAGTCGCAAAGACGCGCGAAGGCGGGCCCCGGTAGAACGAGGGGCCCGCCTTCGCGTCACGCTGTGCGCGTTCGGCCGTCAGCCGTTGAGCCCAGCAGCCGTCGAGCTCGTCATTCCTTGCACTCGTCAGCCCTTGAGCTCGGCGGCGACGAGTTCGGCCAGCTGGACGGCGTTGAGGGCGGCGCCCTTGCGCAGGTTGTCGTTGGAGACGAACAGCGACAGGCCGTGCTCGACGGTCTCGTCGGCGCGGATGCGGCCGACATAGCTCGGGTCCTTGCCGGCGGCCTGGAGCGGGGTGGGGATCTCGGAGAGCTCGACGCCGGGGGCGCCGGCGAGCAGCTCGGCGGCGCGCTCGGGGCTGATCGGGCGCTCGAAGCGGGCGTTGATCTGCAGGGAGTGGCCGGAGAAGACGGGCACGCGCACGCAGGTGCCGGCGACCTTCAGCTCGGGGATGCCGAGGATCTTGCGGCTCTCGTGGCGGAGCTTCTGCTCCTCGTCGGTCTCGTTGGAGCCGTCCTCGACGATGGAGCCGGCCAGCGGCAGCACGTTGAAGGCGATGGGGCGCTTGTAGACCTGGGGCTCGGGGAACTCGACGGCCCCGCCGTCGTGGGCGAGGGCGGCGGCGCCGTCCACGACCTTGGCGGCCTGGCCGGCCAGCTCGGCGACGCCGGCCACGCCGCTGCCGGAGACGGCCTGGTAGGTGGAGACGACGAGCGCGGCGAGGCCGGCCTCCTCGTGCAGCGGGCGCAGCACGGGCATGGCCGCCATGGTGGTGCAGTTGGGGTTGGCGATGATGCCCTTGGGCCGGTCGGCGATGGCCTCGGGGTTGACCTCGGAGACGACCAGCGGCACCTCGGGGTCGCGGCGCCAGGCGGAGGAGTTGTCGATGACGACGGCGCCGGCCGCGGCGGCCTTGGGGGCGAGGGCCTTGGAGGTGGAGCCGCCGGCGGAGAAGATCACGATGTCCAGGCCGCTGTAGTCGGCCGTGGCCGCGTCCTCGACGGTGACCTCGGTGCCCTGCCAGGGCAGGGTGCGCCCGGCCGAGCGGGCCGAGGCGAACAGGCGCAGCTGCTCCACGGGGAAGTTGCGCTCCGCCAGGATCTCGCGGACCACTCCGCCGACCTGACCGGTGGCCCCGACGATGCCGATCTTCATTCCGACTCTCCTCTGAATGTGCTGCCTACAGCCGACCTCCGCCCATCATGCCTTGCCACGGGGCTGGGGCGACCTGCTATTCCACGCTGTGAACGCCCGGGTGAACGCCTGGCTGGAACGGTGCCGGCCCCGCCAGGCCGGAACCTAGTGGTCCAGACCATTCACGAGTGCCAGCGCCGCGTCCACCTCCGCCCGCCCGGCCGGCAGCAGCGGCAGCCGTACGTCCGGGGTGGGGATGCGTCCCTGGGCGTGCAGCACGCCCTTGGTCACCGACGGGTTCGGCGCGGTGAACGCGGCCAGGGCCAGCGCCGTGAGCCGGTGCCCGAGGTCGCGTGCCCGCCCGACCTCCCCGGCCCGCCAGGCGGCGTCCAGCTCGACGAACCGCGCGGTGGCCAGGTGCGCGGAGGCCAGGATGCCGCCGGCCGCGCCGACCGCCAGCATCGGCGCGAGGTAGACGTCCTCACCGGTCAGCACGGCGAAGCCCTCGGGGGTGTCGGCGAGCAGCTCGGCCGCCGTCTGGTCGAGGCCCCCGGTGGCGTACTTGACGCCCACCACCCCGTCGATGGCGGCGAGTTCGCGCAGGGCGGCGGTGGAGAGCTGCTGCCCGGTGCGGTACGGGATGTGGTAGACGATCAGCGGCAGCGGACTGGCCGCGGCCAGCGCCCGGAAGTGGGCGACGGTGCCCGCCTCGCCGGGGCGGACGAACGCCGGGGCGGTCACCAGCGCGGCCGCGGCCCGCGGGGCGCGGGCGCCGAGCGCCACCAGCGCCTCGGCGGTGGCGCGGGTGTCGCCGCCGCTCGCGCCGACGATCAGCTGGGCGCCGAACGCGGCGCAGGCGTCGGCGGCGACGTCGATCACGGCCTGGCGCTCGTCGGCGGTCAGGGCGGCGGGCTCGCCGGTGGTGCCGAGCGCGACGAGCCCGGCGGCGCCGGCCTCCAGCAGCTCGCCGGCCAGCTTCCGCAGCGAGTCGAGGCAGACGGTGCCGTCGGCGGCGAAGGGGGTGATCAGGGGGACGTAGATGCCCTTGAGGTCCATGACCACGATCCTCGGGTCAGTCGATCGCCCGGGTCCAGTTCACGTTTCCGACGGTTCTCGTAAGCTGAGCCGATGCTCGACGTACGACGCCTGCGCCTGCTGCGCGAACTGGCCCACCTCGGCACCATCGCCGCCGTCGCCGAGGCGCTGTCCTTCAGCCCTTCGGCGGTGTCCCAGCAGCTGTCCGTCCTGGAGAAGGAGGCCGGCGTGCCCCTGCTGGAGCGCACCGGCCGCCGCGTGACGCTCACCCCGGCGGCGGTCGGGCTCGTCCGGCACGCCGAGTCGGTGCTCGCCCTGCTGGAGCAGGCGGGAGCCGAACTCGCCCACGCCAAAAAGGGGTTGGCCGGTCCGCTGCGGATCGGCACCTACCCCTCGGCGGCCCGGGCGATCATCCCCGGGGTGCTCGGCCACCTGGCCGCCTGGCACCCGGACGTGGAGCCGATGGTCACCGAGGTCGACCCGGCGGGCGTCGGCGCGGCGCTGCGCGCGGGCGAGCTGGACGTGGCGCTGGTCCACGAGTACGACCTCGTCCCCGCCGACCCGGAGCCGGGCCTGGCGGTGACCAGGCCCGTCTTCACCGAGCCCATGTACCTGGCCGCCCGCGCCCCCGGCACGGTCGCCGGGCAGCGCTCGGCGCCGTGGATCCTGTCCCCGCCCGGCACGCTCTGCCACACCATGGCCGTGCGCGCCTGCGAGGCGGCGGGCTTCGCCCCGCGCGTACGCCACCAGATCGACGACTTCACCACCGTGCTGGCCCTGGTCGGCGCGGGCCAGGGCGTCGCCCTCGTCCCCCACCTGGGCACGGCGCAGCAGCCCCCCGGCGTCGTCCTCACCCGCCTGCCGATGTACCGCCGCACCCGCGCCGCCTTCCGCGCGGGCGCGGGCAGCCACCCGGCCATCTCGGCCTTCGTCTCGGCCCTGCACACCTCCGTGCCGCCGGGCCTGACCAGCGACGGGGTCTAGACCCAGCCCGGACCGGCCCTAGTTACCCGAGTTCGCCAGGCAGCTCGGCCCCAGCAGCTGCTTGAGGTCCCCGAACAGCGCCGGGTCCGACTTCACCCGGTGCCGGTCCAGCCGCAGCACCGTCGTCTTGGTGCGGCCCTCCAGCCGCAGCCGCACCTCCGTCGACCCCTTGTGGTGGGCCAGCACCTCGCCGAGCCGGGCCACCAGCGGCGGCGTGACCTTGCCGGTGGGGATGTTGATGACGATCGGCGCCTCGGCGTGCGCGTTCGACAGGTCGGGGGCGGACAGCTCCATGCCCATCAGCCGCGGCACGTCCTCGCGCTTGTCGAGCTTGCCGCGCACGAACACCACGGCGTCCTCGACGAGTTGGGAGGAGACCAGCTGGTAGCTCGCCGGGAAGAACATGCAGTCGATGGAGCCCGCCAGGTCCTCCACCGTGGCGATGGCCCAGGCGTTGCCCTGCTTGGTCATCTTCCGCTGGAGGCCCGAGATGATGCCGCCGATGGTGACGATCGTCCCGTCCGGCCGGTCCGCGAGGTCGGCGACGGCGCAGTCCGCCTTGTCGGCGAGCACGTGCTCGATGCCGTGCAGCGGGTGCGAGGAGACGTACAGGCCGAGCATCTCCCGCTCCTGGGTGAGCAGGAAGGACTTGTCCCACTCCTCCTCGGAGAAGACCACGTCCAGCCCGAAGCTCGGCTCGTCCTCGGTGGCGTCGCCGCCGAAGAGGTCGAACTGCCCCTCGGCCTCCTTGCGCTTCACGCCGACGACGTTGTCGATCATCGGCTCGAACTGCGCGCTGAGGCCCTTGCGGGTGTGGCCGAGGGAGTCGAACGCCCCGGCCTTGATGAGGGATTCGACGGTCCGCTTGTTGCAGACCACCGACTCCACCTTGTCCAGGAAGTCGGGGAAGGAGGAGAACTTCCCCTTCGTCCTGCGGGTGCGGATCATCGACTCGACGACCGGGCCGCCGACGTTGCGGATGGCCGTCAACCCGAAGCGAATGGTCGTGTCACCGTGCGGGGTGAAGTCCGAATCCGACTCGTTGACGTCCGGCGGCAGCACCTGGATGCCCATCTTGCGGCACTCGTTGAGGTAGACCGCCGACTTGTCCTTGTCGTCCTTGACGGAGGTCAGCAGGCCGGACATGTACTCGGCCGGGTAGTTGGCCTTGAGGTACGCCGTCCAGTACGAGACCAGCCCGTACCCGGCGGTGTGCGCCTTGTTGAACGCGTAGCCGGAGAAGGGGACGAGGACGTCCCAGACCGCCTGGATCGCCGCGTCCGAGTACCCGCGCTCGCGGCAGCCCTTCCGGAAGGGGACGAACTCCGCCTCCAGGATCTCCTTCTTCTTCTTGCCCATGGCGCGGCGCAGCAGGTCGGCCTGGCCGAGCGAGTAGCCGGCGAGGATCTGCGCGGCCTTCTGCACCTGCTCCTGGTAGACGATCAGGCCGTAGGTGGGCCGCAGCACCTCCTCCAGGGGCTTCTCCAGCTCCGGGTGGATCGGGGTGATCTCCTGCTGGCCGTTCTTGCGGAGGGCGTAGTTCGTATGGGAGTTGACGCCCATCGGGCCCGGCCGGTACAGCGCGAGGACGGCGGAGATGTCCTCGAAGTTGTCGGGCTTCATCAGCCGCAGCAGCGACCGCATGGGCCCGCCGTCGAGCTGGAAGACGCCGAGGGTGTCGCCGCGGGCGAGGAGTTCGTAGGTGGGCTTGTCGTCGAGCGGCAGCTCGAGCAGCTCGATCTTCCGGCCCTTGTTCCTCTCGATCGCCTTGACGGCGTCGTCCATGATCGTCAGGTTGCGCAGGCCGAGGAAGTCCATCTTGAGGAGGCCGAGGCCCTCACAAGTCGGATAGTCGAACTGCGTGATGGTCACACCGTCGGTGTGCCGGGTCCAGACCGGGATGTGGTCGGTCAGCGGCTCGGAGGACATGATCACACCGGCCGCGTGCACACCGGGCTGGCGGATCAGGCCCTCGATGCCGCGCGCGGTGTCGATGACCTTCCGGACGTCCGGGTCGTTCTCGTACAGCCCCCGGATCTCGCCCGCCTCGCTGTAGCGCGGGTGCGAGGAGTCCGTGATCCCGGAGAGCGGGATGCCCTTGCCCATCACGTCCGGCGGCATCGCCTTCGTGATGCGGTCGCCCATCGCGTACGGGTAGCCGAGGACGCGCGAGGAGTCCTTGATCGCGGCCTTCGCCTTGATGGTGCCGTACGTGACGATCATGGCGACCTTGTCGGAACCCCACTTCTCCGTCACGTAGCGGATCACGTCCGCGCGCCGGCGCTCGTCGAAGTCGATGTCGACATCGGGCATGGAGATGCGCTCGGGGTTGAGGAACCGCTCGAAGATCAGCCCGTGCGGGATCGGGTCCAGGTCGGTGATGCCCATCGCGTACGCGACCAGCGACCCCGCCGCCGAACCGCGGCCCGGGCCCACCGCGATGCCCTGGCCCTTCGCCCACATGATGAAGTCGGCGACCACGAGGAAGTACGCCGGGAACCCCATCTGGACGATGGTGTCCATCTCGTACTCGGCGAGCTTCCTGTGCTCCTCGTCGTACCCGCCCGGGAAGCGCCAGTCCATGCCCTCCCAGACCTTGGACCGGAAGAACTCCGCCTCGGACTCGAAACCCTCCGGGATCGGGAAGCGGGGCATCAGGTTCCTGAACTTGAACATGCCCTCGGTGTCGACCCGGTCGGCCACCAGCAGCTGGCTGTTGCGGCAGCCCTCCTGCCAGGCGTCCGAGGAGTCCAGCGCGTACATCTCGGCGGCCGACTTGATGTAGTAGCCGGTGCCGTCGAACCGGAAGCGGTCCGGGTCCGAGAGGTTCTTGCCGGTCTGCACGCACAGGAGGAGGTCGTGCGCGCCCGCGTCCGCCTCGGTGGTGTAGTGCGAGTCGTTGGTGACCACCGGCGGGATGCTCAGCTTCCTGCTGATCTCCAGCAGCCCGTCGCGGACCCGCTTCTCGATGTCCAGGCCGTGGTCCATCAGCTCCAGGAAGTAGTTCTCCCGGCCGAAGATGTCCTGGTAGTCGGCGGCGGACTTGAGCGCCTCCTCGAACTGGCCGAGGCGCAGGCGCGTCTGCACCTCGCCGGACGGGCAGCCGGTGGTCGCCATCAGGCCGCCGGACAGCTCGGAGATCAGCTCCTTGTCCATCCGCGGCCACTTCACCAGCCAGCCCTCCGCGTACGAGCGCGAGGTCAGCTTGAACAGGTTGTGCAGGCCCTCCTTGTTCCGGGCCCAGATCGTCTTGTGGGTGTACGCGCCCGAGGCGGAGACGTCGTCCCGCTTCTGGTGCGGCTGGCCCCACAGGATGCGCTTGGTGTTCGAGCGCGACTCCGGCGCGACGTACGCCTCGATGCCGATGACCGGGGTGATCCCGGCGTCGGTGGCCTGCCGGTGGAACTCGGCGGCGCCGTACATGTTGCCGTGGTCCGTCATCGCCACGTGCGTCTGCCCGAGGCGCTCGACCTCCTTGAACATCTGCTTCAGCCGGGCGGCACCGTCCAGCATCGAGTACTCGGTGTGGACGTGCAGATGCGCGAACGGCTGATCGCTCAAGGCGGGCCTCCGGAGACTCTGGTACTGATCGGGTGGGCCGGCGAACGGGCAGGTCACAGGGCGGAATGCCTGGAAACAAGTGTGGCCCGAACCGCCTCATGGGGTCCGGGCCATCACTCACACGTTCACGCGCCCACTCTAACCTCCTCGACCCGCCCCGAGTCGCTCGGCGGCGGCCTCACGGACGTCGGGCTCCTCCATCGGGTCGTCCCGGAGGTAGGCCAGCCGCTCCCGCACGTGAGGCCGGTCGGGGGCGTTCGCGATCCCGAGCAGGCGGGTGGCGACCTCGCAGTCCCAGAGGGACTCGACGTACGCCTCGGCCGCGCCCGAGGCCCCGATCGCCCCCAACGCCTCCAGGTACGCCGTCCGCTCGTACGAGTGCGGGGAGCAGAGCCAGAAGCGGCGCAGCACCGGAACGGCGTCCGCCGCCGCCGGCCCGAAGCGCGCCAGACCGGACGCGACCCTTTCCGAGCCGCACCAGGCCCGGTCCGCCCAGTCCCGCTCCAGGCCCGCGATCAGCCTCGGCACGTCGCTCCCGTCACCGTGAGCGGCCAGCACGCCGAGCCCCAGGCCGGCGAGCCAATCCCGCTCCGAGGCCGCCCACACCCGGGCGGCGGGGACGGCCCGCTCGGCCAGCGGCTCGACCGCCC
The DNA here is from genome assembly GCF_044455705.1 of Kitasatospora sp. NPDC051170. Taxonomy (NCBI): domain Bacteria; kingdom Bacillati; phylum Actinomycetota; class Actinomycetes; order Kitasatosporales; family Streptomycetaceae; genus Kitasatospora; species Kitasatospora sp. NPDC051170. The sequence continues at coordinate 146,144 of NZ_JBITFA010000011.1, forward strand.
GGCTCAGGTACGGCAGGTGGAACGTGTCGTCGGCGGCACCGAGGTCCGGCACCAGCGGGATCAGTGCGGGCTCGGGCGGGCGGAGCGACAGCGCGAACAGGGCCGTCCCTTTGGTCCCTGCGGACGCCTGCGGATCACGCAGCAGATCGAGCAGGCTCGCGCTGTCCCTGTCCGGGAACGGGTCCGGCCGCTTCAACCGGCGCGGCGGCCTGCTCTCCTCCTCCTCGGGGAGGCCGTCGGGCAGCGCCTCCAGGGCCTCCGCCGAGCCTGCGGCCGCCAGCAGCTCCAGCACGTAGGTCGCCCGTTCGCTGGTGTCCTCGTCCGCCGCCAGCAGCTCGATCACCGGACCGGGCGGCAGCTCCAGGTCACGGAGCAGACGCGCTTGGTAGAGCGCGCGGTGGTCCGACTGTCGATCCCAGCGCCACTCGCGGCGGATGCAGCCGTAGACGAGGTCGGCGGCGCCTGCCGGATCTGCGGCTGCCCTGATCGCGCCCTCGCCCCGGCCGCGCTGGAGCAGGCCGAGAAGGGTGTCGGGCGGGGCGTAGTGGTCGTAGTCGTCGATCTCCTCGGACATCTTCGTGTCTCCTCTTCAGACCCGCACGGGCGCGGCGCCGGGTGGCGGGGAACAGGCCGGGGTGCTCGCGCAGACCCCGAGCTGCTGCCAGGCCCCGTCGCGCGGGACGTGGACGCTCCACAGCACGTCGGCCGGGCGGCCGCAGATCGCGCAGTGCCGCCCGGGGGCGGGAGCGGGTGCGGGTGCGGGTGCGGGCTGGGCGTACGGGTTGACCTGTGGTGGGGCGGTCCAGGGCTGGGAAAGCATCGGCACCGGCTGCGGAAGGGGCACGGCTGCGGCCGAGGCCGCGTACGGGACGGGCGGCGGGCCGAACCCGTGGACGGGCGGCAGCGCGGGCGGCGCGGCGGGCATCGGCGGCATCACCGGCATCGGAGGCACCGCCGGCGCCGGCGGCACGGCGTCCCAGATGCGCGCGCCCTGGACGATGCTGCGGAAGTCGTGCTGGCACTTGCCGCAGGTGGTCAGCACCGCCTCCGCGCGCTGGTCCCCGCATCCGGGGCAGAAGGTGACCGGGCGCTCGTACGCCTCGGTGCTCTCGCAACGCGTGCAGATGAAGTCGGGGTCCAGTTTCGCCTGGCGGAACACGGTGCTGAAGACCTGGAAGGGGTTGATGTTGTCGCGCCCGGCGGTCACGCCGAGCACGGACACCAGCATCTTGATCCGGCGGTTCCTCGTCTGCAGCCGCTTCAGGTCCAGGTTGACGACCTTGGGGTGCTTGCAGTCCCGGCAGACGCAGAGCGTGCGGATGGGCAGCTGGGAGCGGATCGCCGCCTGCTGGTGCAGGAACTGGAAGGTCAGCCGGTGCTCGCCCGGGACCTCCACGGTCTGGACACCGTAGGCGCCCTGGGGAATCCCCGTCTCGATCAGCGCGGCGAGGTCGAACACCTTCGTCCTCAGCGCGTCCGGCAGCGACGGTTCTCTGCCCGCCGACGCCTGCTCGGAGCTGATCAGCGCGGGGATCGCCAGCAGCGCGCCGACCGCGGGCAGGTCGAGTACCGCCACGCCCGCCGACGAGGCGAACCGGACGTGGGTGATGCCCGCCCAGCCCGCCAGTCCGCCGCTCCTCTGCCCACCCAAGCGGCCGGAGACCGCCGCGGCGGTCGAGACCGCCCCCTCGACGATGCGCTGACCGGCGGCATGGCCGCGCTCCGCGACGTCCGAACCGGGCTGCTTCAACCACAGCCGAGGAGCGGGGAAGGCGCCGACGGCCGTCCCCGGGGCGAGGCCCGCGAGCGCCGTGTCGAAGGCGGCGAGGGTCGACAGGAACGCCTGCTGGAAGGGCTCCTGCACGCCGACCATCGCGGTGGACACGGCCCGGTCCGAGAAGTGCACCCGAACCAGCGCGGCCCGCGGGCCGGCGTCGGGCAGCACGTTCACCCGCGCCAGCATCGGCACCTGGTCCGGAACCGTCATCACCACCCGCACGGCGGAGCCGCGCTGGGCCTCGATGACGGTCGCGAGGTCGGCGGTCAGCTGGAACCCGGACCGGTGCAGCACCGCCACCACGGCGGCGCGGGCCTGCTCCGGCGACGCCGCGATCCGGCGTTCGGCGTCCAGGGTGATCGAGGGCGGCACGGCACCTCCAGGGTTCGAGGCTTCGCCGGATCAGGACCAGACGTCGTACCCGGGATCGCCGTCGTCGGAGGTGTGGTCGGTGCTGTCGGCGTGGGACTCGTACGACCCGACGGCGGTCTCGGTCTCCGACACGGAGAGGTAGCTCTCGAACGAGACCTCCGTGACCTCGGTGACCTCGGTGACCTCCGTGAAGTGGACCTCTTCCACCACTACGACCTCGGTCTCCGTGTACGCGACGGCGGCGCTGGTCTCCTCCACGGCTGCGTAGTCGTCCGTCAGGAAACCGTCCCACTCACCCATGTGCCCCCCAAGGCAGTTGGCGGCCTATCGGCCGGGGATCACAATAGGGGCCCGGAGGTGCCGCGCAACACCGAAACGGCAGCCTCCCGGACAACCGGCTCCTCCATCGGATCGTCCCGCAGGTACGCGATTCGTCGCAGCACGTCGGGCCGGTCCGGAGCATGCCAGATCCCGAACAGGCGGGCGCCCGCCTCACAGTCCCAGAGCGACTCGACCGCCGCCTCCGCCGTCCCCGGGGCCTTCATAGCGAGCAGCGCCTCCAGATAGGCGACCCGCTCGTACGAATGCGGGGTGCACAACCAGAACCGCCGCAGGAGCGAGGCCGCCCCTTCCTCGGACGGCGAGAGCCTCCGCGCCAGCGCGGCAGGGCCGCACCACTGCTGCTCCACCCAGAGGCGTTCCAGTTCGGCGATCAAGGCGGGGACATCCTGCTCCGAGCACTCGCCCACCCGCTCCGGGTCGGGCCGAGGAGACCCATCCAGCAGCTCCAGCACGCTGGCGGCCCGGTCGCGGGTGCCCTCGTCCCCGGCCAGCATGTCGGTCACCGGGCCGAGCGGCAGCTCCAGGTCCCGGATCAGGCGTGCGAGGTAGAGGGCCCGGTCGTCGAGCTGCGGATCCCATCGCCACTCGTAGCGGATGCACGCGTACACAAGCTCGGCCGCCGCCCCGGCATCCTCGGCAGCGATGAGCGCACCCTGTCCCCTACCTCTTTGCAGAAGCCCGAGGAGAGTGTTCGCCGGTGCGTACTCGTATCGCCGCTGTGCCATGCCCTCCATCGTGCCGCAGCCCCCGGCACGCGGGGCGGCGGGGGCTGGCGGTCAGGCGTCCTCGTCGGGCGGGGTGGCGCGGAGGGCCGTGATGACGCCCAGGGCGACGGTCGCGAAGGCGAGGACGAGGAGGACGGCGAAGGCGGCGGTGATCAGGAATCGCACGTGTGCTCGCGATCGGCGTCGAGGAGCAGGGTGAGGAGGTTCAGGAGGGTGGAGAGGGGGGCGGTGTTGAAGCAGACGAGCACCTGCCCGTCCATGGTCTTGTCGGTGCTGGAGGACGGCCAGACGAGGCCGAACTTCTTGCCGCGCTCGTGGAGTTCACCGAGGAGCGAGCGGACGTGGTCGTCCGTGAAGGCGCGGAGGCGGGGGTCGCCGGGCTTCATGGGGTAGCGACGCCGGGGATTCACGAGGCGGCCCGCAGCTCGAACCACACGCTCTTGCCGCGCTTTTGGGGGTCCACGCCCCAGCGATCGGTGAGCCCTTCGACGAGCTGGAGACCTCGCCCGGACTCGGCGAGGAGGTCGGGGGCCTTCGCTGCCGGGATCACCGAACTCTCGTCCGAGACGGAGACCCGGAGGAGGTGGTCGATCGAGATGATCTGGACGATCGGCGCGGGGGTTTCGCCGTGCCTCCAGGCGTTGGCGAGCAGCTCGCAGAGCGCCAACTCGGCGTCGAAGATGACGGACGGGGGCCAGCCGACGCGGGACATGGTGTCGTGCAGCGACTGCCGGGCGAGGGCGAAGGAAGGCATGTTGAGGTGACGCATGGGACTTCTCCCGAGTGCGATCAAGTGGCGTGAAGACAACCACAGTTGACGATCCATCGGATCGATGTGAGATCGACCATACCCCAGGGTCCACTTAATCTTAGGTCGTTCTCTGGAAAGTTCCCCCTCCCGAGGGACGGATGGCCCGCCGAGCATCCGCGAGGCAGACTGACTACATGCCTGGTCGTCAGAACCCAACCCTTCGCCAGCGCCGCCTGGGCGCCGAGCTGCGGAAGATGCGCGAGCAAGCCGGACTCAGCGGCAGTCAACTCGCGCGCATGCTGGGAGTGAGCGGCCCCCAGGTCACGCAGATGGAGAACGGAAGAACCAGTGTCAACGTCGACCGGCTCCAGTCCTTTGCAGCAGCTTGCAAGTGCCTGAATCCACCCTTGATCGAGGCGTTGGAGGCCGTGATCCGGGATCGTTCCAAAGGCTGGTGGGAGGAATACCGAGGCACCGTCCCGGACGGCGTTCTCGAGAACGCGGAGTTCGAGAAGACCGCTCGTGGGCTCACGCTGTGGCTTCTCACTCACATGCCTGGCCCCTGCCAAACCCTCGCCTACGCCTCTGCCGTCTTCGGACGCGTCTTTCCTCCACTGCCTCAGCACGAGCTCGAAACCCGCACCGCGTTCAGGATGCAGCGCAAGGCCGAGTTGCATCGCAACCCGAAGCCGCTGACGTGCTTCATCTACGAGTCAGTGCTGTGGACGAGGTTCGGCGGCACGCCCGTCCTCAAGGAACAGCTCGCCTCCCTGCTCAAGGATTCCGAGTTGCCCTGGATGACCATCCGGGTCGTGCCATTCGACATCGACACCTTCCCCGGCCCCGCAGAGAACCTCTCGTACGCGTTCGGCGCGGTCCCCGAACTCGACACCGTCGAGCGGGAGTCCTCCCAAGGTCCCGAATACCTCGATGCGATCAGCGAACTGACCAGCTACCGGGCTCTCTTCGAACGCACCGAAGCGTCGGCGCTGAGCGAGGATGACACTCGCACCCTGATTCGCAAGATCGCTCGAAACCTTTGAAAGGGTCCGGCATGACCGACACCGAATGGCAGAAGTCCTCCTATAGCGGCAACGTCGAGAACTGTGTGGAGGTTCGCACGACCGGCGGCGCCGTCGAACTCCGTGAGTCCGACGAAGGCCACCTCATCATCGGCACCACCTCCGCCGCCTTCGCCACCCTCCTCGACGCCACCAAGGCCGGCCAACTCGACCACCACGTCTGACCGGACTCCCCGTACCCCCTCGCTCTCTCCGAGCGAGGGGGCCCAACGGTTCTGTCGTAAATCCGCCAGACACCATCCCCCTCCCACTGCTCCAATACCGACCATGACCACGCAGCAGCACGACAGTGCCAACCTGTTCCACGCCCTCCACACCCCCACCACCCCCCTGGCCCTCGCCAACGCCTGGGACGCCGCCAGCGCCCGCCTGGTCGAATCAGCGGGGGCCCGCGCCATCGCCACCACCAGCGCCGGTGTCGCCTGGGGGCTCGGCGCCGCAGACGGCGACCACCTCGACCGGGACCAGGCCATCGCGCTGATCGCCCGCGTGGTGAACGCCGTTTCCCTCCCGGTCACCGCCGACATCGAGAGCGGGTTCGGCGCCACCCCCGCCGAGGTAGCCGAGACGGTCACCGGGGTGATCGCCGCCGGAGCCGTCGGCATCAACATCGAGGACGCCCACCCGGATCTCCCCGCCCTGCGCCCGGTCGCCGACCAGTGCGAGCGCCTCGCCGCCGCCCGCTCCGCAGCCGACGCCGCCGGCCTCCCCCTCTTCATCAACGCCCGCCTGGACACCTACCTCCGCGCCATCGGCCCCGAGGAAACCCGCCTCCAGGAGACGCTCGACCGCGCCCGCGCCTACCTCGACGCCGGCGCCAGCGGCATCTTCGTCCCCGGGGTCACCGACCCGGACGTCATCGCAGCCCTCACCGCCGGAATCCCCGCCCCGGTGAACATCCTCGCGGGCCCGGGCGCCCCTTCCGTACCGGAACTGTCGAAGCTGGGCGTCGCCCGCGTCAGCCTCGGCTCCGGCGTCGCCGAAGCCGCGTACGCGGTGGCCCTCCGAGCGGCAGCAGAACTGGCCACCACCGGCACCTACACCTCCCTCACCGACGCCATCCCGTACGGCGACCTCAACTCCCTGATGAACCGCTGACCCTGCCGCCCCCTCACTCGACCCGAGCGAGGGGGCGCACCCATCTCGTCTCGTTCGGACGGGCGACTCTGCTCCACCTCCACACAGCCACCCATCCCGCAACACCCCCATCCCGGGCAGGGCTTTGCGGCCGCGCCACAACCCCGACCCACGCCGCCACCAGCACAGGAAGTCGAACCCGCCGACTTCCCACGCAACCCCTCCCACCCAAACCCCCACCCCAGCCAGCGCCCTGTGGCCACCTCGCCAGCGCAGGAAGCCGGACGGGCGACGCTGCTTCACCTCCACACCCACACAGGAACTCGAACCAACCACCCACCCCGCAGGACCCCCGCCCCGGGAAGGACTTTGCGGCCGCGCTACAACCCACACCGCCGCCCCCACCAGCACAGGAAGTCGAACCCGCCGACTTCCTACGCAACCCCCTCCCACCCGGCCACACCAACCATGGCCCCTCACCAGCGTAGGAAGCCGGACGGGCGAATCTGCTCCACCTCCACACCCGCGCAGGAACCCGAACCAGCCACCCGGCCCGCAGCACCCCCGGGCAGGGCCTTGCGGCCGCGCGGGGCGCCGCCCCCCCCGGCCCCCCCCCCCCCCCCCCCCCCCCCCCCCCCCCCCCCCCCCCGCGCCCCCCCCCCCCCCCCCCCCCCCCCCCCCCCCCCCCACACCCCCCCCCCCCCCCCCCCCCCCCCCCCCCCCCCCAACCCCCCCCCCACACCCCCCACCCAACCCCCCCGCCCCGGCGGGGGGGGGCGCCCGGGGGGGGGCCCCCCCCCCCGCCCCCGCGCCACAACCCCAACCCGACCCACACCGCCACCAGCACAGGAAGTCGACCCCACCGACTTCCCACACAACCCCTCCCACCCAAACCCCCACCCCAGCGAACGCCCTGTGGCCGCGCGGGCGAAGCCACGCGCGGCCACACCAACCATGGCCCCTCGCCAGCGCAGGAGATCGGACGGGCCAACCCGCCGCCAACGCGGTCCCCGATTCCGTGATCGCCTTGGGCGACACCCCGAACCAGTACGGAATCGTCAAGCGCCTGAAACAGGGCGACGCCCATCCCGGGGAGACCCTGCAAGCCGCCGCCGAAGCACAGGACGAGCTGTGGGCGCCGATCAAGACCATGCGACACGCGATGCGCCAAGCCCCGGGCATGGCAGGTGAGTTCTAGCCGCAACACCGTGCCGGCCCTCGCTCAGGAGTAGCTGCCGAAACCTGTGGATCGCTGGCGGCGCGCCTCAGCTCTGCCGCCGGCCAAAGAGATTCCTCACAGCGAACACTTGACAGCGTGCTGCCGAATTGACAGCATACTGTCCATGGAGACCAAGACAGTTCACGTTGCCGTATACGACGCTCTGGCCGACTGGGAGGTGGGACACGCCATCGCCCACATCCGCGATGACGCCTACCAGCACACTCCGGGCCGCTACCGGATCGCGACCGTGGCGGAGAGTCCGGAGCCGGTGACCACCGCCGGCGGGGTGCGGATCCTCCCGGACATGGTGCTGAGCGAGCTGGATCCCGCCGACTCCGCGATGCTGATCCTGCCGGGGGCGGCCACCTGGAACCTGCCCGGTGGCAATGCGGCCTTCGCCAGGGCGGCCAGGGTGTTCCTGGAAGCCGACGTGCCGGTGGCGGCGATCTGCGGGGCGACCTTCGGCCTTGCCCGTGAAGGCGTGCTCGACGAGCGCGACCACACCAGCGGGGCCGCGCAGTACCTGGCGGCTTCCGGGTACGCGGGTGGCGACCACTACCAGGAGGCCGCCGCCGTCACCGACCGGAACCTGATCACTGCGGGTCCGACCGCGCCGGTGGAGTTCGCCCGCGAGGTCCTCGCGATGCTCGACGTCTACGAACCCGCTGTTCTCGACGCCTGGTACCGGCTGTTCGCCCTGTCCGACCCCACCGCGTTCCCGGTGCTGATGGCGGCTGGTCCGCGGTGAACGATGCACTCCCGACGGACCCGGCCGCGCTGCTGTCCGGGACGGCGCCGACCGTCTTCCGTCTCAACGGGCAGTTCCTGGAGGTCTCCGAGAAGCTGGCCCGACCGGTCGGCCTGACCGCCGCGTGGTGGCAGGTGCTCGGGGCGGTGCTGCGCGAGCCGTTGCCGGTCGTCGAGATCGCCCGGGCGATGGGCATCACCCGGCAGAGCGTCCAACGCATCGCCGACCTGCTGGTCGACAAGGGCCTGGCGGAGTACCGGCCGAACCCCGCCCACGCCCGCGCCAAGCTGATGGCACCGACCACGGCGGGCCGGGAAGCCGTGGCCCGGATCCTCCCCGGCCATCGCGCCCTGGCGGAACGGCTCGCCCAGGAACTGGGCATCGACGGGTTCCAGCAGGCGATGTCGGCCCTGCAGCGACTGTCCGAGGCTTTGGAGGCCATCGATCAGGAGTGAGTCCCGCTGGCTCAGTTGAGCCACGATCCCGTCCAGCAGGGAGCCCTCCTTCAGCACAGGAAGTCGGCCCGTCCGACTTCCTGTGCTTCGAAGCGGTCTGCAAGGCTCCCCCGCCCGCGCCCTAGGGTTACCGGGTGGACATAGCGGCAGTAGCGATCGCAGTGACCGGCGTGGCGGGGACCCTCGGGGCCGCGCTGCTGACCCAGCGGGGCGCCGAACGGGCCAAGCGGCGCGAGTTGGAGCTCAACGAGGCGTTCCAGGAGGGCCGCGAGAACCTCGCCCTGCGGCGTGGCTGCTACACCCGGCTCTACCGCGACGCACGCCAGTTCGCGACCGCGCTCAACCGGCACCTGCACGTGCTGCGCGACGGGACACCCGGGGAGGACGACACCCGGGCGCTGGAGGAGGCCAAGGACGCGCACCGCAACCACTGGTCCGAGACCCTGATGGTCGCGCCCGATTCCGTGATCGCCCCGGGCGACACCGCGAACCAGGCGCTCACCCGCGTGTACGGGATCGTCAAGCGGCTGGAACAGGGCGACGCGCGTCCCGGGGAGACCCTGCAAGCCGCCGCCGAGGCGCAGGACGAGCTGTGGGCACTGATCAAGACCATGCGGCACGCGATGCGCCAAGACCTGGGCGTAGCAGGTGAGTTCTAGCCGACATTGCCGCGCATCGGCACTTTCCACCGCCGGTTCGGCGTTGACCCTGAAGCACCTGTGCCGTGAGGCCGTCCCCGTGACGGCCTCACGGCACAGGTGCTTCGCTTCGTCCCGAGGCCAGGTGCTCCACCACGGCGAGTCCGGCCCTGGGACGAAAAAGGAAAGGCTGATCACAGAGGTTCTCCTCGGCCGACGCTCCGAGGCGGAACCCCACGTCGCAGAGGAGGCCACATGCCCGACCCCCAGCGCAGCCGCTCCGCTCCCGCCGCCCGACGGCCGCACGCCCTCCGGCGCGCCGCCGCGGCGGGCCTCGCCCTCGCGGCCTGTCTGACGGGGGCCACCGTCGCGGCCCTGCCCGCGCAGGCCGCGGAAGCGCCGGGAGCCTCGGAAGGCTCGGAAGGCTCGGCATCCAACTCCCGGGGGCTCGACCGCTACTACGGGCAGCAACTCAACTGGCACAGCTGCGTCCTGGGCCCGAACGACCAGGACGGTGCCGCACTCGACCAGGCCGGCGCCCGCTGCACGGAGGTCACCGTGCCGCTCGACTACGGAAACCCCGGCGGACGCACCGTCACCCTGGCGCTCTCCCGGATCAAGGCCACCGACACCCGCCACCGGATCGGCGCGCTGCTGCTCAACGACGGCGGCCCCGGCAGCCCGACCCTCACCTCACCGCTTCGGGTGCACGCCGCCCTCAAGGAGACCGCCGGCCGGTTCGACATCGTCGGGCTGGACCCCCGCTTCGTCGGCCGCAGCGGCCAGATCGACTGCGGCTGGCCCGTCGGCTACAGCGTGCAGTCCTCCGGCACCGGCCGGGCGGGCTTCGAGCGCCAGGTCACCCTCCAGCGGGACCTCGCGGCCAAGTGCCGCTCGGCGGCCGGCGACCTGCTGCCGTACGCGGGCACCCGCAACACCGCCCGGGACCTGGACGTGGTCCGGGGCGCGCTCGGCGAGCGGCGGATCTCCTACCTCGGCCTGTCGTACGGCACCTACCTCGGCACGGTGTACGGCCAGATGTTCCCCGGCCGCCTCGACCGGACGGTCCTGGACAGCGCGCTGGACCCGCGCCGCGCCGGGCCCGCACTCATCCCGAGCCAACTGCCAGGACTCGAGCACGCGTTCGCCGACTGGGCGGACTGGGCGGCGGCCCGCCACAGCACGTACGGGCTCGGCCGCACCCGCGAGGAGGTGACCGCCGGAATCCTCCGCACCGTGCAGGCGTCCGCGAACCGCCCGCTCGTCATCGGCAGCGGCGCCAACGCCTTCCAACTCGACGACAGCCGGGTGCCGATGGTGTTCTTCGCCGGGCTCCAGGGCGACTCCGAGCCGGAACGGGCCTCCCTCGCCGAGCAGACGGCGATGCTCGCCGAGGCCGCGGCGGGCCGGCCCGTCACCCCGAGCGCGCAGACCACCGCCCTGCTGCAGTTCCTGTACAGCCCGCAGGGCTCACCGGCCGGCAGCGCCATGCAGGCCATCGCCTGCGCGGACGGCACCGCGTCCCAGGACCCCGAGCACTACTGGCACGAGATCGAGCGCAGTCGCGCCGACAGCCCGCTGTTCGGCCCGCTGCTCGACAACATCACCCCGTGCGCCTTCTGGGACCGCCCGCGCGAGGCGCCCACCCAGGTCCGCCACGACGCCCGGGCGCTGATCGTCGCCGCCACCGGCGACCCCCGCACCCCCTACGGCGGCGCCGTCGCCCTGCACGGCATGCTGCCCGGCTCCCGCCTGCTGACCCTCCAGGGCGCCAACCAGCACGGGCTGTACGGGATCTACGGCAACGCCTGCGTGGACGACACGGTTACCGCCTACCTCGCCACCGGCCGCCTGCCGCGCACCGACGCGACCTGCACCCGCTCGTAGCCGACAGGGCCAAGCGGCCGGCGCAGGAAGTCGGCCGGATCGACTTCCTGCGCCGCGCAACACCGTTCGCGAGGCCGAGGCCCAGCGATCACGTGCCGGACAGGGCCGCGCGCACGGCGGCCTCGGCGTGGAGTCGAGCGGTGGGGAAGACCGGAACGGGGCTGTCCTCGGAACCGATGAGCAACTCGATCTCGGTACAGCCCAGGATGACGCCTTCCGCACCGCCGGCGACCAGGTCCGCGATGACCTCCCGGTAGGCGGCCCGCGACTCCTCCCGCACGATGCCCAGGCAGAGTTCCTCGTAGATCACCCGGTGAACGATCGCGCGCCCCTCCGCGTCGGGGACGAGCACGTCGAGCCCACCGGCCTCGAGGCGGCCCCGGTAGAAGTCCTGCTCCATGGTGAACGCGGTCCCCAGCAGGCCGACCCTCCGCAGGCCGGACGCCCGCACGGCCTGCGCGGTGGCGTCGGCCAGGTGCAGCAGGGGGACGGAGACCGCCGCCTCGACGTGGTCGGCGACCTTGTGCATGGTGTTGGTGCAGATCAGCACCAGGTCCGCGCCGGCCGCTTCGAGCGCCCGCGCGGCCGCGGCCAGGATCTCGCCGGCCTCCGCCCAGCGGTCCTGGACCTGCAACTGTTCGATCTCCGCGAAGTCCACCGAGTAGAGCACGCACCGCGCCGAGTGGAGGCCGCCGAGGCGCTCCCGCGTGAGCTCGTTCACCAAGCGGTAGTACTCCGCCGTCGACTCCCAGCTCATCCCGCCGATCAGCCCGATCGTCCTCATCGCCACGCCCCTCTCCATAACCCATCAGGCATGAGAGAGCTTAAGGCATAAGGTTTACTTTGAGTTTTGCGCAGGTCGAATGAAGCTCGGCCTTCGGCTCGGCCGAAGCACCCGGCAAGATCCGAAAGAGAGGGCCTAGCAGTAGCCGTCCACCCCGGCCCAGCCACGCGGCGCCAGGCTCGGCCACGGACGGCCCGCGCTCTCAGCGGCGGCGGACCGCAGCTGGTCGAGCACCGTGCAGCCCGGGTAACCCCGGAAGCTCGCGTGGACGCCCTCGCGGTAGTAGCAGCTCCAGTAGCTCACCACTCGCCGCTGCGTCCGGGCGAAGAACTCCGGGTTGTCCACGATGAATTGCCCGTACGCACCGACGCCGGGCGCGTCGAGGTCGCGCAGGGCGTTGCGGATGTCGACCAGGATCTCCAGGACGTACTCCCCGGCCAGCCGCACCACGTACGGAACGACCCACGGGTCCGCAGACCCGACGACCTCGGCGAGGTGCCGCTGCCGCACCCGGCCGTCATGGTGCCGCGAGTACAGGCAGTGCAGCAGCTGCCTCTGCCGCCGCGACAGCGACTCCACCGCCCCGGCGACCGGTTCGCCGTTGTAGATCCGCTCGGGGATCGACACCCGCTCTCCCTGCACCACCACCGGGAACGAACCAGGCGGCGCGAACCGCGAAGCGGGCATCACCGCGAGTACGACCTCGGCATCGCCCGCGAACTCCGCCGGGAACGCCGCGATCAACGACCGCTGACCATCAGTAAGTTGCTGCACGACCGAAGCATAGGCACGGGCCCCGCCCGCGCCGTCAGGATGTCCGCAGCCGCTCGGCGAACGCCCTGGCGGCGGCCAGGTCGTCGGTGTTCGGGTGCTGCCGGTTGAGGCCGCCGACGAGCCGGAAGGGGAGCCAGGTGTCGAGCGCCCGGCAGGTGAAGGTCCCTTCCACCGCATAGCCCTTGGCTTCGAGGAGCCGGACCGCGGGCCGGGTGAACGGCGCCAACGGCAGCTCCGGGAGCCCGCTGGTGGCGAACACGAACGCCCGCCCGCGCCCGGGCGAAGGCAGCGCACGGATGACGCCGGTCAGGCCGGCGTGCAGCCGCCCGTAGAAGACGCCTGAGCCGAACCCCACCAGGTCGGCGCCGGCCAGCTCCGCCGGGTCGGCCTGCTCGGGGGTGACGACCTTCGCGTCCAGTACCGCAGCCATGGCCTCGGCGACCCGGCGCGTGTTGCCGTGCGACACGGAGGCGCACACGATGACGGTCTTCATCCTCACGATCGATCCCTTCTCCCGCCCGTTTCCTTCCGCAAGGACGACCGGGCAGCGGCGCCGAATGTGACACGCCCTGGGAGACTCTCCGCCATGACGACCTCCTCGCCCCTCCCCGAGCCGAACCAGCGGCTCTCCGACCCCGGCACCCTGCTGCTGGACTACCTCGACTACTACCGCTCCGCGATCGGGGCCAAGGTCGAGGGCCTGTCCGACGAGCAGTTGCGCACGAGCCGCCTCCCCTCCGGCTGGACGATGCTCGAACTCCTCAAGCACCTGGTCCACATGGAGCAGCGCTGGCTGCGCTGGGGCTTCCGCGGCGAGCCCGTTCCGGCGCCCTGGGGCGACCGCGGCCCGGAGGACCGCTGGTACGTCGCCCCGCAAGAGACCGCCGCCGAGCTCCTCGCCGCCCTGCACACCGGCGGTGAGTACACCCGGTCCGTCGCCTCGGGGACGCCGCTGTCGGCCGTCGCCGAGGCCGGTGGCCGCTTCGCGGAGGACGGCACGGAGCGCCCCACCCTGGGCTGGATCCTGTTCCACGTGCTCCAGGAGTACGCCCGCCACGCGGGCCACCTGGACATCGTCCGCGAACTCACCGACGGCACCACCGACGAGTGACACGCCCGCGCAGGAAGTCGGCCCCGCCGACTTCCTGTGCGGCGGCCCGTCTAGAACGCGACGTCCGACAGGTCCGCGGCCAGCTCCACCGCCTGGTAGCCGTAGGTGTCCGCCGAGTCGACCCGCAGCATCAGGCAGAACCGGTCCAGCGACGCGAGCGTCCTCGTCAGCTGCCGGTAGTCGCGCTTGAGCAGGTGCACGGCCGCCCGGTTCGCGATCGACGACTGGCCCATGACGACCAGGACCGGCCTCGTGGACCGGGCCGGGGTGAACTTCGCGACCAGGGCGTGGTCCTGACGCCCCTGGTCATGGACGAACCGCCGCCCGTCCACCGTGAAGTGGCCATCCGGATCGACCTCCACGCCCGGCAGCTGCGAGGCCACGTACTCGACGTTGCGCCGGTTGGACCCGAGCCCGCCGATGCTGAGCTCCGTACGGTCCCCGGTGAACTCCCCCGCGTCGGCCGCGACGAGGGTGAACGGGCTCCCGGCCTCCTCCGCGAGCATCGCCAGCTCGATGATCGCGTGCACATCGCCGTGGTCGGTGACCTCGGGCATCCGCCAGTGCCGGTTGAGGATGATCACGCACGGCACCCCGGGGCTCAGGCCGAGCAGCGCCCGCCTCCGGTGCAGGACGCGGGCGCCGCTCACCCGCTTCCAGGCCCATACGGATCCGCCGCTGACGACGCTCGTCACCAGCCCGATCACGATGTTCAGCACCGCATCCGACACGACCGCCGCCCCCAGCCCCGTCAACCCGTGACCCGTAACCCGTCCTGGCCGCCCGACACCCGATCGGCGCGGATCAGGCTACGCACCGACCCGTCACCGCGCTCGGCAAATCGGTGGACAGCCCTCCCCCACGGAGGGGAGCATCGCCCGCGATGAACACCACACCCGGCCCCACCCCGAAGACCGTCCGCTTCGTCCTGCTCGGCGAGAAGGCGCTACGGGCCCTCGCCGACGGCGACCTCGCGGGCGGCAGCGCCGAAGCGGGGGTCGCCCTCGACGTGTACTTCGTCTCCGAGCGGGCCCGCTCGATGTTCGCCTACCGCGCCGACCAGCTCGCCCGGGACCCGTCCGCCGCGCCCTGGATCACCCGGGCCGTGGTGTCCGAGCCGGACGGAACCGTCGTCGGCGACGCCGGGTTCCACGGCCCGCCCGACGGGACCGGAACGGTCGAGGTCGGCTACTGCGTCGCCCCCGCCCACCGCCGCCGGGGCTACGCCCGCGCCACCCTGCGTGCCCTGCTCCTGCGGGCGGCCGCCGAACCCGGCGTCCGCACCGTCCGGGCGACGATCAGCGCCGAGAACGCCGCCTCTCTGGCCACCATCGCCGGCTTCGGCTTCACCCGCGTCGGCGAGCGCGGCAACGCGGCCGAGGGCATCGCCCACGTCTTCGAGCTCCCGGCCGACGCGATCCACATCCAATGACGCGGCAGCATGGCTACCGGCCGGAGGCCCGCCACACCAGGTACTGCCGGCGGACGTAGGGGCGCGGGTCACCCTCGACCCTGACCTGGTCGATCTCGACCAGTTCCTCCGCCGCCGCCACCGCGCCGAACCTCCCCCGCTCGCCCCCGTCGTCCAGGCAGCGCCGGTCGGCCAGCGCGGCGCGGCGCAGCAGGTACTCCCGCCGTACGGGCACCCGCGTCCTGGCGCGCTTCGCCAGTGCGTCGACCTCGCGGGTCTCGGCCCCGATGTCCGGCGCGTCCGCGTACGCCTTCTCGGGCGCGGGCGGGCCCTCCGCCGGTACGACCCACGGTGCCCAGGGCGGCAGCCTCGGGAGCCCGCGCACCCGGAGCACCTCGTTGGCGAACTCGGGCTTCTCGACGGGCAGTCGGTGCTCCCCGAAGACGGCGAACAGTTCGGCCAGCGCCAGCGGGGGCACGCCCGAGTGCGTGTCCTCCTCGGTGACCGGGACGGTGCAGAGGAAGGGGCCCCAGAACCGGCCCTTCGGTTCGGTGAGGCGCAGCCGCAGGGTGAGGTGGCGGCCGTCCCCGTCCTCGTCCTGGGCGAACTCCATCGCCAGCCCGTGCACGTCCACCCAGGCGTAGCGGCGCGGCACCAGTCGCTTGACCAGGGTGATGCCGCTGTCGTCGGCGCGCAGCCAGAAGGTGTGGGGTGCCCCGCAGAACGCGGCGACGCCGATGACGAGCGGGATGAACACGACCAGGAAGGGGTCGACGGCCCGGGTGAGGCCCAGGACCGCCCCCGAACCGACCATCAGCGCGAAGGCACCACCGGCGACTTCGCTCCGCGTCCTCACGGACGCCATCCGCACCGTACGCATCCCGCGCCCCTCCCCGTCGCCGTCTGCCCCCACGCTCCCGGGCCCGCCCGACCCCCGGCAACCGGCTCCGCGAAGCTGTGACACCCCCGTGACGGGGCCGCTCACACCCCGTCGAAAAAATCTTTTCGCCGAATCCGCCCACCACCGATGAGTTTCACCGGGCGCCCCGGTCTACCCCTGTGAAACGACCGAGAAGCATCCCCAGGAAGCAGGAACCCGCTCATGAGCACGCCGACCAAGGGCCCCGCCAGCTACTTCCCGTCCATCGAGAAGAAGTACGGCCGCCCGATCGCGGAGTGGAAGGACCTCCTCCGCGCCTCGCCCCTGGCCAAGCACTCCGAGCTGGTCGCCTGGCTCAAGACCGAGCACGGCCTCGGCCACGGGCACGCCAACGCCCTCGTCGCCCACACCCTCGCCGAGGCCAGGGCCGGCGAGTAGCCGACGAACCGATTTCCCCTTTCGCCCCTCGGTGCCGTAGAGTCTGGTTCACCGACGCGGGGTGGAGCAGCTCGGTAGCTCGCTGGGCTCATAACCCAGAGGTCGCAGGTTCAAATCCTGTCCCCGCTACTGATGAAGGCCGGGTCGACACAGCGCAAGCTGCGTCGGCCCGGCCTTTCTCGTTGGGCCGGCCTCTGTCAGCCGGAAGGACCGTCGACGGACCGTCGACTGGAAGGACCGTCGGCCGGAAGGACCGGGCAGCCTCACGAAACGTGACGCGCCCTTCTCCGGGCCGGTCGATCAGCCCGAAATCCCTTTGCCCTCCCGGCAGTTACGCCCGACACTCGGGCCATGCTCGGATTCCCCCGCACCGACACCGATTCCCTGGTCGCCTACCTGGGCGATCCCCAGCGCACCGTCGGCGCCTACTGGGCGCTGCTGCAGCGCGGCGACGACGCCCTCGACGCCATCCGCGCCGGCCTGTCCCACCCGGACGCCGCCGTCCGCGAGGGGTGCTGCCGCCTCCTCGACCACCTGGTCGACACCGAGTCGATGGACCTGCTCATCGCCATGGCCGACGACCCGGACGCCAAGGTCCGGATCTCCGCCTTCCACGCCCTGGCCTGCGACCGCTGCAAGGGCGACACCTGCGCCCCCGGCGCCGATCTCGTCCTCGACCCCGCCCTGCGCCACCTGGCCACCGACCCCGATCCGCAGGTCCGGCTGCGGGCCGCCGAGCTCGCGGGCAAGTTCGCCCACGTCGACGACCGCGCCCTCGCCGCCCTGCGCACCTCCCAGGCCGAGGACCCGTCCCCGGCCGTCCGCAAGAAGGTCTCCTGGTACCTCCCCGGCGGGACGATCTACGAGCGCACGGCCCCGCGCCCGCTGCGCTAGAGCCCCCGCCACCTCCCCACCCCCACTTTTGAACACGTTCATATGTGCCCTAGGCTCTCCCTCAGCACCAGCGAAGGGGGAACCCGATGAGGATCGTGCTGCCCGGAGGCACCGGGCACGTGGGCAGGCTCCTGCGACAGGAGTGGACCGCCGCCGGCCACGAGGTCGTCGTCCTGACCAGGCGGCCCGGCAGCGCCGACGGCCGGGAGATCCACTGGGACGGCCGCACCCTCGGCCCCTGGGCCGAGGCGGTCGACGGCAGCGACCTCGTGGTCAACCTCGCCGGCCGCAGCGTCGACTGCCGCTACACCCCGGACAACCTCCGGGCCATGATGGACTCCCGCGTCCACTCCACCCAGGCCGTGGGCGAGGCCATCGCCAAGGCCGCCCGCCCGCCCCGGCTCTGGCTCCAGATGAGCACCGCCACCATCTACGCCCACCGCTTCGACGCCCCCAACGACGAGGCCACCGGCCTGATCGGCGGCACCGAACCGGGCGTCCCCCGCTACTGGTCCTACAGCGTCGAGATCGCCGAAGCCTGGGAGCGGGCCCAGGAACAGGCCGACACGCCCCACACCCGCAAGGTCGCGCTGCGCACCTCGATGGTGATGAGCCCCGGGCGGGGCGGCGCCTTCGACCTGCTCCTGCGCATGGCCCGGCTGGGGCTCGGCGGCCCGGTCGCGGGCGGCGGCCAGTACATGTCGTGGATCCACGGCCGGGACCTCGTCCGCTCCCTCGACTTCCTCACCGCCCGCGAGGACCTCAGCGGCCCGGTGAACCTCGCCGCGCCCGGCCCCCTGCCCTACGGCGAGTTCATGCGGGGAGTCCGCAGGGCCTGGGGCGTGCCGGTGGGCCTCCCGGCCACCCGCTGGATGGCCGAACTCGGCGCCTTCGCCCTCCGCTCGGACACCGAACTGCTGCTCAAGAGCCGCCGCGTCGTCCCCGGCCGCCTCCTGGAGGCCGGCTTCGCCTTCGAGCACCCCCACTGGCCCGAAGCCGCCGCCGACCTCGTCCGCCGCATGCGCTCCGGCGAGGTGCGTGCCCCGGCGGCGACCGCCCGGCGGGAATCGTCAGACACGCCCTAGCGAACCGCCCCCTCGATCCGCTGCTGATTCTCGACCAGCCGCAGGCACAGGTGCCGGAACCGCGCGAGGTCCTCCTCGGTGAACCCGTGGAAGACGGCGGACATCGCCCGCCGCGTCGGCTCGCGGAACGCCTCCAGCCACTCCTGCCCGGCCCCGGTGATCAGCACGCGGACCGACCGGCGGTCCTCCCGGTCCTGGACGCGCCGCACCAGCCCGTCCCGCTCCAGGGTGTCCACCAGCCCGGTGACGTTGCGCGAGCTCACCCCGGCCGCCCGCGCCAGCTCCCCGACACTGAGCCCCCCTGCGCCTTCTGCACCCTCTGCGCGCTCCGCACCTTCCCCGCCCGCCGCGCTCAGCCGAGCCAGCACGTCGAGCGCCCCCGCGCTGAGCCCCCGTCCGCCCGCGCCCTGCGACCGCAGGCGGTCCACCGCCTGCGAGGCCGACCGCACGGCCGCGGCCGCCTCCAGCGCCAGTACGCCTTCCCCCACCATGAACGCCTCCATGCTCACCCGGACCCCGCTGTCGTAGAGGAACCCCTCGGGGTCCGCCGCCAGCCTCTGAGATTTATGTACGTCCTTCATAATGAAGCACCACTCTACCCACCCCGAGCCACCACCGCCAGCCCCGGTACGGTTACCTTGATCGAATGGACAAGGACCAACACCCGCTCCACGCCGCCTCGTTCGGTGCGGCCGCCGCCGCGTACGCCGAGCACCGCCCGGACTACGCGCTGGCCGCGGTGCGCTGGGCCCTCGAACCGGCGCCCGGCCCGCGCGTGCTCGACCTCGGCGCCGGTACGGGCAAGCTGAGCGCCACGCTGGTCGCCCTCGGGTGTGAGGTCGTCGCCGTCGAGCCCGACCCGGCGATGCGGGTCGAACTGCACCGCGCGGCGCCGGACGTACGGGCGCTCGCGGGCTCCGCAGAAACGATTCCTCTAGAGGACGCCTCGGTCGACGCCGTCCTCTCCGGCAACGCCATGCACTGGTTCGACATGGCCGTCGCGGGCCCCGAGATCGCCCGCGTCCTCGCCCCCGGCGGCGTCCTCGCGGGCCTGTGGAACCTCCTGGACGACCAGGTCCCCTGGGTCGCCGGCCTCGCCCGGGTCGCCGGCAGCGCCGCCGTCGGCCCCCGCGACACCCCGGCCGCCTGGCGCGCCACCACCGCCGGCCTCCACCTGCCCCCGGACGGCCACCGGGCCCGCTTCGGCTCGCCCGAGCAGGCCGAGTTCCCCCACGGCCAGCGCCGCACCGCCGGCTCCCTGGTCGCCACCCTCTCCACCCGCGCCGGAATGATCGTCATGCAGGACAAGGAGCGCCACGCCGCCCAGGACCGCATCCTCGCCTTCCTCACCGCCCAGCCCGAGACGGCCGAGGGCGAGTTCACCCTCCCGATGGCGACCGGCGTCCTGCGCACCCGCCGCCTCTGAACGCCCGTTGCGCAGGAAGTCGGCCCGCCCGACTTCCTGCGCCATGCGCGACGCGCAACCGCAGCCTCACCCCCGCCGGAACAGCCCCGTCCACAGGAACGGCACCCCGAAGCACTCCGCGTCCGGCGACTCCTCCCGCATCCGCCGCAGTTCGACCTCCTCCAGACCCGAGAAGATCCGCCGCAACTCCTCCGGCGTGTACGCGAGCCCACCCTCCAGGCTGCCCACCCGGTACAGCTCCGCGTCGCCGCGCTCCGAGCCCATCCCGCCCTCCCCCGCCGCGAAGCAGGTCAGCGCGAAGTGGCCGCCGGGCGCCAACAGCCGTTCCAGCAGCGCCGGATAGCCGATCCGCCGGTGCGGCGCCAGGTGGTGGAAGCACCCGGAGTCCACGACCAGGTCGTACGGCCCGTCCAGCTCCCCGGCGGGCAGGGCGAACGCGTCACCGCACAGGAACCGCACCTCGGCGCCGATTTCCGCCGCCCGGTCCCGTGCCCAGGCCACCGCGACGGGCGACAGGTCCACCGCGTCCACGGCGAACCCGCGCGACGCCAGGTACAGGGCGTTGCGCCCCGGCCCGCACCCCAGGTCCAGCGCACGGCCCGGAGCGACCAGCCCCCGCTCGACGTACCCGACCAGGCTCTCGTCCGGCTTCGCCGCGAAGAACGGCACCGGCTTCCCCCGGTCCGCGTAGAACCCGTCCCAGAACCCCTGACCGCCCCCGGCACCCTCGCGCGCGAAGAACCCGTCCAGCAGCGCGAGAACATCCTCGACGGTACGTATCGTCCGGCCCATCCGGCCCCCCTCTCAACTGCCCCGATCCTAGGAAGCGGACCGACGAAAGACCAGGTCAGACCCCATGCACCGAACCCCGCCGCACCCCCCGAAACCCCTCGCCGCAGACGCCCCCGCCCCTCACCCGCGCCCCCTCACCGGCGGCCGCTCCCACTCCCTCCCGGGCCTGCCAAAGGGCCTTCCCGCGCCGCGCCCGCCCTAGAATTCCCACGAATTCCCCGCCACCCCCCACCCCCGAGACGAGCCCCGATGCCGGCCGCCGCCTGGACCGACCTCCTGGTCGGCTCCGACCGCCTCACCGCGCTCTACACCGACCTGCCGCACCTACGCCAACTGCCGCTCAGGTCGGTCCACTTGAGCCCGTACGGCGCCGGCGTGAAGCTGCGCGTCGACCTCCCCCGCTTCCCCGACCGCGCCCCCGCCGCCTGGACCGAGGCCGGCTGCGACCGCCTCGAGGTCCAGCTCGAGTTCATGGCGGTCGCCGAGGACCTCCGGATGCGCGGCACCCCCGACGGCACCGCCGTGGACCTCGCCCTCGCCGACCTCCCCCGCGTCCACGAGCCCCGGATCTCCGTCACCGCCACCGGGCCCGCCGTCCAGCTCTCCTTCACCGCGTACGCCGCGATCAAGGCCGTCCACCTCAACGCCTACCGCTCCACCGACCCCGATCCCGCCACCGCGCCGCGCTGGTTCGTCAGCCCCATGGACCAGCGCCTCCACCGGACGCAGCCGCCCGTCACCTCGAAGGCGTTCCATGGCTGACGTCGACTGGTCCGCCGCCCTGGCCGACCCCGCCCCGGTCCGCGGCGTCCTGGGCTCGCCGCCCCCGCCCCTCACCGACTTCGGCCTCACCTCCGTCCTCGTCGACGAACGCCAGGCCTCCGTCACCCTGCGCTTCTTCGCCTTCCTCGTCCCGTCCGCCGCCGCACAGCTCTGGCAGGAGAGGCGCCACAACGCCGTCGAGTTCACCCTCGTCTGCACCGGCGTGACCGGCTTCGCCGTGGACGGCTGGTCCGGCTACCCCACGACCACCGCCACCCTCACCCCCCGCACCGGCGCCGTCGAACTCGCCGGCCGCGGCAAGCACATCACCTTCACCGCCACCGGCTTCCACGCCGAGGCGCCCGTCGGCCACCTCGCCTCCCGCAGCCAGTGATCCTCGGCGCCGCCACCAGGAACACCCGCCCCACGCCCACACGTTGGGACGGCATGACGATGGACGACGGCCGTACTCCCGACGCGGGCGTCGCCACCTTCCGACACCCCTGCCCGCCTCCCGCGAACGGGCCGACGACCACCCTGTGAACGAACTCCTGGCGTTCATCCACGCCCGTTACGAGGACGACAACCACGCCTACGTCGACATCGCCGAACTCTTCGGCGGGCGTGCCCTGTTGGACAGCCACCTGCCCATGCTCGACCTGATCGACATGCTCGCCGCCGACTTCGAGGCCATGTCGGCCTCCGACCCGCGCCGCCCCGGCCTCGCGTACGCCCTGCGCTCCCTGGCCCAGTCGTACTCCCACCACCCCGAGTACGAGGAGGCGTGGCGCCCTTAGCCCGCGTCCCAGGACCGCGGACGCCCCCACGGCCCCCACCACTTCGGCGTCGGCGGCTCCGCCGCGGCCGAGGTCGGCTGGTCCGGGTGCAGCCCGAGCCGCCGCAGTGCCCCGGCCCGGAAGCGCACGGCGATGGTGCCGTGCCAATGCCCGTCCGCGCCTACGCCGCACATCAGGTCGATCCGCTGGTCCTCGTCCTCGAACGGCCACCAGTCGATCCCCCGGTCACGCAGTCAAAGGCCGATCAGGGAGCCCGGATTGGGGCTGCCCGCGACGTTCGGGAAGCTGAACAGCGTCACCCACTCATCGACGTACGAAGCCTCATCGCCCATCCCGCCATCATGACCCGGCCCCACCCCTCCCCGCCTCCCGATTAACAGTTCGCTCCACGACCACTCGTCCGGGCACAATCCCCCGGTGAACCTCCCTTCGCTGCTCACCGCCATAGAGCAGGCCGACGAACCCGCCGCCCTCGACCTCCTCCTCGACGCCGTACCGGACGGCGAGCTGGACGGCGCACCGGACATCGAACTTGACGGCGAGGACGGCAGCACCCTCCTCCACGCCGCCGCACACGCCGGACTCCCCGAACTCGTCTGGGCCCTCGTCACCCACGGCGCCGACATCACCCACCCCTGGCCGGACGGCACCGACCCCGTCACCTGGGCGGCGGAGCACGGCGCGTACGAGATCCTCTACTCCCTACTCGCCCCCTCCCCCCGCAGCGGCCCCGACACCTACCGCCGCGCCCTCGCCATCGCCCAGGCCCACATCGACGCCGGCACCGACGCCGGAGACGCCGCCACCGGCCCGAACCCCCCGGCCCACCTGGCGATCGTCACCGACCTGGAGGCCCGACTCGGCGTCCACCGCACCCCGGACGAGCTCCTCGCCCGCGCCCTGGTCCACGCCCTCCCCGAGCACGACGACTGGTTCGCCTCCGTCCTCCAACTCACCGTCCGCGGAGGCCAGGAGACCTTCGACTGGGCCCTCGCCACGGCGAGCGACCCCGCCTCCCCCGACCACCGCCGCTTCGGCCTCGACGTCATCAACACCCTGAGCTTCGGCCTCGACGACGACACCATCGACAACGACAGCCAGGATGACGACGAGGAACCCCCCTACACCGCCGAAGCCCTCGCCTTCCTCCGCCCCCTCCTCCACCCCGACCACGGCGAGCAAGACCCGCACGCCCTCCGCACCGCCATCGCCGCCTTCGCCGCCTACTGCCGCCCCGACGAGCTCCCCGCCGTCCTCCCCCACGCCGGCCACCCCGCCCCGGCCGTCCGCCGCAGCGTCGCCATGGCCTTCGTCACCACCGCCGCCGTGCCCCACCCCGAGGTCCTGCCCACCCTCACCCGCCTCGCCGCCGACCCCGACCCCGAGGTCCGCGACACCGCCTTCCACGCCCTCACCGGCCACCCGGCCGACTCCCCCGAGCTGCGCGAAGCCCTGGCCGCCGCCCTCGACGACACCCGCCCCGACGTCTGCCCCGACGCCCGCCTCGAAGCCGCCGCCGCCCTCGCCCTGCGCGGCGACGACCGGGGCCGGGCCGTCCTCGACGAGATCCGCAGCGCCCTCACCAGCCCCCGCAGCCGTACGGCCTCCCGCCTCGACGAGATCGACCGCCTCCTGAACGCCCGCCGCCCGACCGCCCCCGCCACCACCCCCGACAACGCCCCCGCCTGAGGCCCGCCATGCTGCTCCCCACCGTCCCCCGCACCCGCATCCACGGCCCCACCGCCCGCCCGTCCGTCGACACGCCGTTCGGCCCGCTGACCTTCACCACCACCCTCGACGGCACCACCCTCCCGCCCGTGCCCGACCAGCTGTTCCGGCTGCCCGGCGAGGGCCGAACGATCGCCCGCTGGACCACCCACGCGACCACCGTCGAGCTGCTGCTCACCCCGTACGACGCCGACCTCGACCCCGACACCTGGAGCCCCCTCACCGCCGCCCACGCCGCCGTCTGGCGCATCGAGACGCGATCCGCCCTCACCCGCGTCCGCTTCACCGCCGCCCTGCCGCGCCACCTCCCCGAGGACGTCGAGACCTACTGGAACGGCGGCCAGTCCCTCGCCGCCGTCACCGTCGAGGACCACCACACCCGCCTCTCCCTCGGCGGCGACGACGAGGTGGTCCTCTGCGAGGCGGCCGGCAACACCACCCCCCGCCACTGGGCGGCCCTGATCGACGAGGCGTACGAAGGCGCCAACACCACCTGGGGCATCGACTTCGGCGGCGACCACCACGGCATCACCTGGCGCCTGCCCCCGCTCAACCCGGGCGACCGCTGCGAACTCCCCGTCGTCACCGCCTGGACGGACGCGGCCGACGAGACCGAGAACACCTGGTACGCCGTCATGGCCTCCTCCGCCGCCCTCCTCCGCCAGGTCGCCACCACCTGGTCCTGAACACGCGCGTGCGCAGGAAGTCGGCCCCACCGACTTCCTGCGCACGCCCACCCTCACGAAGCGCCGTCGGCCACCCGCTCGACCGGCTGACGCACCACGGTCCTCAGCTTCTCCGGCGCCGTCCGCCGCGGATCGCCCAGGTAGACCTCGTGGTGCAGCCCGGCCGGCCGCAGCCCGTTGGCCGCCAGGTAGCGCTCGTGCAGCTCCTCCAGCAGCGGCCCCTCGTCGTCGTACGGCCCGACGTGCAGCGCCTGCGCGCTGGGCCCCTCGTTCAGGACCAGCCACCGGACCTCCGCGATCGCGGGAGCCCTCTTCTTCGCCAGCGCCGCCCGCCCGGCCTCCTCGACCGCCTCCTCGGTGATCCACTCCGGCAGCCCGATGAGCATCGTCCAGCTCCACGCGTCCTTGTCCCGCACGGTGAACGCCTCGTACGAGTCCGCCCACCAGAGCCCCTCCAGCGGCCCGACCACGAAGTCCCGCCCGGCGCCCTTCTCCGCGAACTTCAGCGTGTACGCCACCGCGTACAGCGCCTCCACGGCCGCCGTGTACGCGGGCGCGGTGTTCGGGTTCCCGCTGCCGTCGACGGCGAGGTACCGCATCTCCGGCACGTCCACCACGGCCCACTCGGTGTTCCTCGGCGCGTAGAACTCCTTCAGCTCCCGCTTGATGTCGTACGGTGCCACGGCCGCACTCCCTCCTCCCCTGGGGGCGCCGCCCATCGACGCCCGGTACCGCTCCAACCACTCCTGCTCGGCGGCCAGTTGGCCGAGCGAGTAGTCGAAGATCGCCCGCACGAACTCCGGGGCGTCCACCTCCGCGTCCGACGCCCGCCGGACGGCCTCCAGACGCTCGGCGAGGGCCCGCGCCCGCCGCCCGAGCGCGTCGAGCAGCTCCTCCGGGTCGACGGCCGGCTGGTTGGCCAGCCCCACCAGCACCCGCGGGAACACCGGATGCGGCTCGGCGATCGCCGCCACCGCCCCCGCCGCACACGCCCGCCGGCCCTCCGCCGTCGCCGCGTACACCTTGCGGCCCTTGCCCCGTACGGGAGTCGCCGCATCGGCCTCGGCGATCAGCCCGCGCTCGCGGAGCTTGGTGAGCAGGTAGTAGATGGAGCTGAACCCGATCTCCGTCCACTCCCGCAGCCCCCGCTCGGCGATCACCTTCTCCAGCTCGTACCCGTGCCGCGGCTTCTCCACCAGCAGGCCCAGCAGCGCCAGTTCGGCGGCGGTCAGCCCCATGTCCATGCGATCCACGGCGGTTATCCTAGCGCTAGAATAGCTGCGCGCGAACCACCAAAGGCCTTCCGGCGCCCGGCAGTTCACACCACCGGGCACCGAAGATCCCTCAAGCGCCCCTCAAACCCCGCAAAGCCGGCCGGAGTCCAGGCCACCGACGCCACCGACCCCGCCTGACCCCGCCCGACCCCGCCCGACCCCAGAAACACCGGAGGGCCGGGAGCACCCGCCCCCGGCCCTCCTCGACACCCCGAACTAGCCCAGCTCCTCCAGGAACGCCAGCGCCGCCGCCCACGCCCGCCCGGCCGCCTCCGCGTCGTAGTCCGGCAGGTCCGCGTCCGTGAACAGGTGCCCGGCGCCCCGGTACCGGTGCACCTCCACGTCCGCCCCGGCCCGCACCATCCGCAGGTACCAGGCGTTCACCCAGTCCTCCGGCTCGAACGGGTCCGGCTCGGCCATGTGCAGCTGCACCGGGATCTCCGTCGACGCGTCCTCCCGCAGGTCGGAGGTGCCGTGCAGGAGCACCAGCCCGCGCGCCTTCTCGTCGGCCAGCGCCAGGTTCTGCGCCACCGCCCCGCCGAGCGCAAACCCCGCGTACACCAGGCCCTCCGCCGACAGCGGCGCGACGGCCGTGACCGCCCGCTTCAGCAGCTCGTCGCTGCCGCCGATCTCCTCCTGGTACGCGCTCGCGGCCTCGTACGCGGTCGTCTCCCCCGTGTCGTCGAAGGTCCGCCCCTCGAACAGGTCCGGCGTGTGCACGGTGTGCCCGGCGGCGCGCAGCCGGTCGGCGGCGGCGTGCACGGCCGGGCGCAGCCCGTGGGCGGAGTGGAAGAGGACGATCTGGGCCACGGTACGGGTCCTTCACCAGACGGAATCAGATGGAATCAGACGGAATCAGAGGCGGTACGCACCAATGATCCCTCACCCCGACCGACCGCCTACGACACCACGTCCTTGCGCGCGAACCCCCGGAACGCCAGCGCCAGCAGCACCACCGCGTACGAGAGCGACACCGACGCCCCCTGTACCATCCCGCCCCACTCCAACTCCGGCTGCAGCGCGTCCGCCCAGGCGTACTGCCAGTGCGCGGGCAGCCACTGCCGCAGGTCGCCGAGCGCGGTGACGGCGTCCAGCACCCCGGTGATGATCGACGCGAACACCGCCCCGCCGACGGCCCCGAGCGGCGCGTCCGTGGCCGTCGACAGCCAGAACGCCAGCGCGGCGATCACCAGTTCGCTCAGGAACACGAAGGCCACCGCGATCGCGATCCGGGGCAGCACCTGCCCGGCCGGCAGGCTGGCCCCGGCGGGCAGCTTGAGATCCCCCCACCCGTACGCGGCGGTGCCGACGGCGAGCCCGATCAGCGGCAGCATCACCACCGCGACGGCCGAGAACAGCAGCCCGACGGCGAACTTGCGGGCCAGCAGCCGCGCCCTGGGCACGGGCGCGGCGAGCAGGTACCGCAGGGACGACCAGCTGGCCTCGGAGGCGACGGTGTCCCCGCAGAACAGCGCCACGGGGATGACCAGCATGAACCCGGTGCCGACGAACAGCAGGGTGACGGCGAAGTTCGCCCCGGAGGCCGTGGCCAGGTCGATGAAGGTGGTGCGGTCCGGCCGCGAGGGCGTGCCGCCGATCTGGAAGGCGGCCAGGATGACGAACGGCATCGCCGCCAGCACCGCGCCGATCACCAGGGTGCGCCGACGCCGCAGCTGCCGCATCGCCTCCACCCGCAGCGGCAGCGTCCGGCTCGCCCTGTAACCCTCCGCATGGTCCGGCGAACCGTGGTCCATCGAACCCTGGCCCGGCGAACCGTGGTCCATCGAGACGGCGCTCACGCCGCACCACCTCCGATCAACGACAGGAACGCGTCCTCGAGCCGCCGCTGCGGCCCCGCGCTCTCCACCGGCACGCCCATCCGCACCAGTTCCGCCAGCAGTTCACTCGCCGCGAGCCCGTCGAGCCGCACCAGCAGCCCGCCCTCGACGGCCTCCGCCGAGCCGACCCCGGCCAGCGCGCCCACCTTCCCGGCGGCCGCCTCCGGGTCGAAGCCGGAGGCCACCCCGATCATCAGCAGCTCCCCGGCCCCGACGATCTCGCTCACGGGCCCGGCCGTGACCAGCCGCCCGCGGTCCATGACCACCAGGTCCGTACAGCTCTGCTCGACCTCGGCCAGCAGGTGGCTGGAGACGATGACGGTCCGCCCGGCGGCCGCGTACCGGATCATCACCTCGCGCATCTCCCGGATCTGCGGCGGGTCCAGCCCGTTGGTCGGCTCGTCGAGGATCAGCAGGTCCGGCATCCCGAGCATCGCCTGCGCGATGGCGAGGCGCTGCCGCATGCCCTGCGAGTAGGTGCGCACCGCGCGGTCCAGCGCCTCGCCGAGCCCGGCGATCGCCAGCGCCTCCTCGTAGTGCGCGTCGGCCTCGGGCCGGCCGGTCGCCTGCCAGTACAGCCGCAGGTTGGCCCGTCCGCTGAGGTGCGGCAGGAAGCCCGCGCCCTCGACGAACGCGCCGACGCGCGACAGCACCGGCGCCCCGGCCTTCACCAGGTGCCCGAAGATCCGGATCTCCCCGGCGTCCGGCCGGATCAGGCCCATCAGCATCCGCAGGCTGGTGGTCTTGCCCGCGCCGTTGGGCCCGAGCAGCCCGAGCACCTGCCCCTGCTCCACCCGGAAGCCCAGCTCCCGGACGGCGTACCGGTCCTGGGAGCCCTTGTAGCGCTTGCTCAGCCCGGTGATCTGCAGCGGCACCCCGGCCAGCTCCGGGTCGAAGTCCCTCCCGCGCGCCGCCCGCCGGCGCCGCAGCCGGGGCACCAGCACCAGCGCGGCCGCCACCAGCACCGCCCCGATCGGCAGCAGCCAGGTCCGCGCGGGCAGCGGCGCCGCCTCGGTGACCAGTTCCTCCACGGTCGGCGCGCTCAGCACCCCGGCCGGCGCGACCTTGTAGACGGCCGGCTCCACCGGCGAGGCGTACGCCAGGTCCGTGGCGGCCAGCACGAGGCGCACCCGGTGCCCGGCGGGGAAGGTGTGGTCGACGGTGGGCAGCGTCACCGTGACCGTCCGCCCGGCGTCCGCGCCGGTCACCCGCAGCGGGGCGGCCAGCTGCTGCGGCAGCACCGACTTCCCGTCCGGGCCGACGTCGTACAGCTTCGCGAACAGCACCGCGTCCGCCCGGTCCGCCGACACCTTCACCGGTACGGTCGGCTGCCCGGTCAGGTGCAGCGCCTTGTCCAGCGGCGCGGAGTCGAAGGCGGCGTTCTGCCCGGGGAAGTCCAGGGACAGCCCGGCGCCCAGCGAGGCGGCCTGGCTGAGCGCGCCGATCCCGGGCAGCGTCGAGATGCCCGGCGGGGCCCCGCCGGGCGGGTTGGCGACGGTCTGCTCGCCGCCGGTCAGCTCGACCGTGCGGCTGCCCGTCCCGCCGAGCCCCGGGTAGTGGTCCGCCGTGGCGCCGCGCAGCACGGCCTGGAAGCCCGTCGAGTCGACCCCGCCGGTCCGGGTCACCCGGAACGCCGGGCCGGTGTCCGTGCTCTCGCCGCCCATGAGGTACCGGTCGAACCAGGCCGTCACCCGGTCGTCCACCCGCGCGCTGGTGTCCGTCCCGCCGTCGTGCCCGCCCGCGAACCAGTCCACCGCGACGGGCGCCCCGTTGGCCGCCACCGCCTTGGCGATGCGGTCCCCCTGGTCGAGCGGGAACAGCGAGTCCTGCTGCCCCTGCACCACCAGCGTGGGCACCTTGAGCCGCCCGGCCACCGAGGACGGGCTGGAGCGCTCCAGCAGTGCCACGGCCTCCGGATCGGCGTGCCCGGCGGTGGCGACCCGGTCGTACATCGCGCACAGCGACTCCAGGAACCGCCCGCAGCCGACCTGCCCGGCCGCCACCCCGGCCCCCGCCGGCTTCGCCCCGCCGCCGCGCGGCGAGCCCCCCGAGGGCCCGAGGTCCCCGGCGGAGCCGGTGGTGAAGAAGATCCCGGCCCACAGCTTCTTGAACACGCCGTCGGCCGCGCCCGAGCCCCGCACGTTCTGCGGGAACAGCGCGTCGGCCAGGTTCCACCAGGTGATCTGGCTGGACACCGCGTCGATCCGGTCGTCGTACGCGGAGGCGAGCAGCGCGATCGCCCCGCCGTACGAGGCGCCGGTGATGCCCACCCGCGGGTCCCCGGCGCCGTCGAGCTGCACCTCGGGCCGCTGGGCCAGCCAGTCGACCAGGTGCTTGACGTCCTCGACCTCGCGGTCCGGCGCGTTCAGCCCGATCTTCCCGCCGGAGCGTCCGAAGCCCCGCGCCGACCAGGTCAGCACCGCGTACCCCTGCCGGGCCAGTTGCTGGGCGCGCTCGCGCTCACCCTCCTTGGACCCGCCGAACCCGTGCGCCAGCAGCACGGCGGGCCGCCGGCCGTCGCCCGTGGTGAAGAACGAGGTGTCCAGCTGGACCTGCTGGGAGCTGCCAGGCGTCTCCGGCATGCTGAGGAAGCGGTCCTCCTCCCGGACGGCCTGCTGACCGCCCGAGGCGACCGTCGCCGTGCCGACCCCGGCCACCGCCACCAGGGCCACGACCCCTGCCAGCACCCTGCGTCTGACGGACGTACCCCGGCCGCGCAAGCGACGCCACGCCCCACCGAACTCCATGACCGTTGATCGTATCGGCCACCACGGTAGGCACCCGATAAGGCCCCGAAGCCCGTCCACGAACTCCCCCGGGCGGAAGCCCGGGAACGGGCCCCGGGCCGATGTCCGCTTCACCCCGTAACGCCCGGGTATCGTACGGCTCACGCCCACCCCGAGAAGGTCCCGTGCTCTGGTCCCTGCTCACCCTGCTCGCCACCGTCGCCGCCACCCTGGCGATCGGCTGGATCGTCGACCAGACCCTCCAGCGCCTGGCCGCCGGCCACCCCGAGGCCCCCGTCTGGGCGCAGCTGCGCCGCTGCCGCGTCCCGCTCCAGCTCACCGTCGTGGCGGCCCTGCTGCTCGCCACCCACCCGCTTCGGCGGATCCTCCACCTCACCGAGGAGGAGGGCCTCCGCCACCTCCTCCTGCTGCTCCTGCTCGCCTCCCTCGGCTGGCTCACCGTCCGCGTGGTGGCCGCCCTCCTGGAGGCCCTGCTCAGCCGCTACGAGAGCGTCACCGCCGATCCGGCGCGCGTCCAGCGGGTGCGCACGCAGATCGGCATGCTGCGCCGGGTGGTCAGCGCGGTGATCGTCGTGGTCACCCTCGCCGTGATGCTGCTGACCTTCTCCGCCATGCGCACCATCGGCGCCAGCCTGCTCGCCTCCGCCGGCATCATCGGCATCGTCGCGGGCATCGCCGCCCAGAGCACCCTGGGCAACTTCTTCGCGGGCCTGCAGATCGCCTTCGGCGACACCGTCCGCATCGACGACACGGTGGTGGTGGACGGCCAGCAGGGCACCGTCGAGGAGATCACCCTCTCCTACCTGGTGGTCCGGCTCTGGGACTCCCGCCGGCTGGTCGTCCCGGTCTCCTACTTCGTCAGCAAGCCCTTCGAGAACTGGACCCGCCGCGACCCGGGCCTCCTCGCCTCCGTCCTGCTGCACCTCGACCACACCACCCCGGTCGGCGAGCTGCGCGCCGCCCTCCACGCCCACCTGGAGGAGCACCCGCTGTGGGACGGCGCCGACTGGGCCCTCGACGTCACCGACACCACCCCCAGCACCATCGTCGTCCGCGCCACGATGACCGCCCGCAACCCCGACGACGCCGCCCGGCTCCGCTTCGACGTCCGCGAGCACCTGATCGCCCACCTGCGCGACCACCACCCCGGCGCCCTCCCCCGGCTGCGCACCACCGACGGCTGAACCGAAAAATCCCCGCACCCCCACAGAGGGGGCACGGGGATCTCCCGACACAGAACCGACTACAACGTCCTCGTCATCATCCGGTGCGGAATACCGACCGAGTCGTACACCGGCCCCTCGGCCACGTACCCGAGCCGCTCGTAGAACCCGAGCGCCCGCACCTGCGCGTGCAGCTCGACCTCCGCGGCCCCGCGCTCACGCGCCTCGGCCTCGATCGCCCGCACCAGCCGGGCCCCGAGCCCCGTGCCCCGGGCCGCCCCGACGACCGCGAGCCGCCCGAGCAGCACCCGCCCGGCGACGCCCCCGGTCTCCTTCCAGGCCTGCTCCCCGAAGATCAGCCGCGCCGTCCCCAGCGCGGCGCCGTCCTCGGCGAGGGCCAGCAGGTGCACCGAGGTGGCGTCGTACTCGTCCCACTCCAGCTCCTCCGGCACGTGCTGCTCGACGACGAACACCGCCCGCCGGACCTCCCACACCAGTGCGAGGTCCGCCTCCCCGGAGGCCGTCCGGATGGAGGCGGTCATCTCAGCTCTCCGCCGCGATGATGTCCAGCGCCTTCTGCAGGTCCGCCGAGTAGTCGCTGGTGAACTCGACCCACTGCCCGTCCGCCGGGTGCTCGAACCCCAGCGAGACCGCGTGCAGCCACTGCCGGGTCAGCCCGAGCCGCTTGGCGAGCGTCGGGTCGGCCCCGTACGTGAGGTCGCCGACGCAGGGGTGGCGCAGCGCGGACATGTGGACGCGGATCTGGTGGGTGCGCCCGGTCTCCAGCTTGACGGCGAGCAGCGAGGCCGCCCGGTACGCCTCGATGAGGTCGTAGTGGGTGACGGAGGGCTTGCCGTCCTTGGTGACGGCCCACTTCCAGTCCGAGCTGGGGTGGCGCCCGATCGGCGCATCCACGGTGCCGCTCATCGGGTCCGGGTGGCCCTGGACGAGCGTGTGGTAGCGCTTGTCGGTGATCCGGTCGTGGAACTGCCGCTTGAGGTCGGTGTAGGCGCGCTCGGACTTGGCGACGACCATCAGCCCGGAGGTGCCGACGTCCAGCCGGTGCACGACGCCCTGGCGCTCGGCGGCGCCCGAGGTGGAGATCCGGTAGCCGGCGGCGGCCAGCCCGCCGATCACGGTCGGGCCGGTCCAGCCGGGGCTGGGGTGGGCGGCGACGCCGACCGGCTTGTCGACGAGCACGATGTCCTCGTCCTCGTGGACGATCCGCATGCCCTCGACCGGCTCGGCGATGATCTGCACGGCGGCGGCGGGGGCGGGGATCTCGACCTCCAGCCAGGAACCGGCGGTCACCCGGTCCGACTTTCCGGCCACCGCGCCGTCGAGCGTCACCTTGCCCTCGGCGGCCAGCTCGGCGGCCTTGGTCCGGGAGAAGCCGAACATCCGGCCGAGGGCGGCGTCGAGGCGCTCACCCTCCAGGCCGTCGGGAACGGGGAGGCTGCGGATCTGCGCTGCGGTACTCACCCGTACGAGTATGCCGGAAGCGGCGGCCCGCCCCTGCCCCGAAGGCCGTCCGGCCGCCCCTTACTCGCCCTTGTCCCCGGCCTTCTCGGGCTTCTCGGCCTTCTCGACCGGCTGGTGGACACTGCCGTCCGGGTTACTGCCCCGGAACGAGAGCAGCACCACGAGGATGCCGCCGCAGACGATGGCCGAGTCCGCGAGGTTGAACACCGCGAAGTGCTGGACGGAGATGAAGTCCACCACGTGCCCCCGGAAGACGCCGGGCGCCCGGAACAGCCGGTCCGTGAGGTTGCCGAGCGCCCCGCCCAGCAGCAGCCCGAGCGCGATCGCCCAGGGCAGGCTGTACAGCCGGCGGGCGATCCGCCAGATCACCACGATGACGG
This sequence comes from Kitasatospora sp. NPDC051170, assembly GCF_044455705.1. Classification (NCBI taxonomy): domain Bacteria; kingdom Bacillati; phylum Actinomycetota; class Actinomycetes; order Kitasatosporales; family Streptomycetaceae; genus Kitasatospora; species Kitasatospora sp. NPDC051170. The sequence goes on from NZ_JBITFA010000011.1 coordinate 179,672, forward strand.
CCGAGGCGATCATCGTGAAGACGACGGTCAGCGCCTGGCCCATGCCGAACGCGGCGCCGGAGTTGCGGATCACCTGGAAGGTGACGATGTCGCCGATCACCTTGATCGCCGCGTGGTTCTCCAGCCTGGCGACGACCAGCAGCTTGCTGCCCAGGTCGATCAGGAAGGCCAGCACCGCCACGACCAGCAGCACGCCGACCCGGCGCCGCCCCTTGCCCTTGCCCGCCGCCGTGGCCCCGGCCTCCGGAATCCCGTCCGTCGTGGGCTCGGCAGATTCGGCCACGGCCGCCTCCACGTCATCGGCCTGGTTCGGGACGGCGTCGTCCCGGGTCTGGGGGGAACCTTGCGTACTGATGATCCGCTCCGCTGCCGATGAAAGTGGTCCGCTGAGGACCTGGGCGCGTCCGCGAACGCGCCGACCGACGTTACGGGGTCGAGCGTACGGCAAGCCCGACCCCCCACGTCGCCCCGGTGGCCGGGTTCAGCGGCGTTCCTGCTTGGCCTTGCACTGCACACAGAGCGTCGCCCGGGGGAACGCCTGCAGCCGGGCCTTGCCCACGGCCTGTCCGCAGGACTCGCAGACCCCGAAGCCGACGCCCTCCAGCCGCTCCAGCGCCCGCTCGGTCTGGGCGAGGCTGTCGCGGGCGTTGTTGGCCAGCGCCAGCTCGCTCTCGCGCGAGATGTTCTTCGTACCGGCGTCCACCTGGTCGTCGCCGGCTCCGTCGTTGGAGTCGCGCATCAGGCCCGCGATGGCGGCGTCGGCGGCGTCGATCTCGCTGCGCAGCCGCTCGAGGTCGCCGATCAGCTCGTCGTGCAGCTCGTGGACCTCCTCGGCGGTCCACGGCTCCTCGCCGGGCCGCACGGGCAGCGTGGCCGGGTCCACCGACTCGGCGCCCCGCGCCACGGTGACGGTGTCCGTCTTCGGTGCTGTTGTGGTCACAATCCCCTCCCCTGGATCGACCGCCACGGCTTTGCGTGCCCGCTTGGTGGCGGTGCCCGCGCCGGTTGCCTTCTCAGCCATGGCTTCGACCCCATCTACGAACGAATCGAGCCGCCGGTTCCCGGCGGCCTCCAGTGCCGGAACGATAATCCTGATCAAAACCGGTCACAACATGACATACCGGCACCTCACAGTGATCCCACCCAGGCAGCCGCCCCAATCGCCACGCCCCTCGCGCTGACAGACTTCTGCCCAGATCACCCCCGCCTAACCGCCCCCCGAACCCGCCCGCCGCGCGCCCCCGCACCACCCCGGCCCGCGTGGCGGAATCGACTTGCGGCAGGCCGATACACTTGTGCCTGCAAGGCGCAGATGGGACGAGTACCGACGTACGCAGCCACCAGCGACCCGGGGACGGTGTGAGCCCGGGGGTGTGCACAGCGGGAAGATCACCCCGGAGCCGCCGGAAGAACGGCCACCGCGAGGCGGCCCACTAGACCCGGCAGCAACCCCAAACAAGAGGGCCGCAGCGCACCAACCGCGGCCAAGGAGGGTGGTACCGCGGGTCGGCGAAGGCCGTCTCGTCCCTCCGGAGGATCCAGTCCCAGCATCCGCCGGAGGTAGACGCCCGCGATGAGTACCTATAACCCCGTCCCCGCACAGGTTGATCTCCCCGCCCTCGAACACCAGATCCTCTCCTTCTGGCAGGACAACAAGATCTTCCAGCGCAGCCTGGAGCAGTCCGAGGGCCGCCCCGAGTGGGTGTTCTACGAGGGCCCGCCGACCGCCAACGGCATGCCCGGCGCGCACCACATCGAGGCCCGCGTCTTCAAGGACGTCTTCCCCCGGTACCGGACGATGAAGGGCTACCACGTCGCCCGCAAGGCCGGCTGGGACTGCCACGGCCTCCCGGTCGAGCTGGCCGTCGAGAAGGAGCTGGGCTTCTCCGGCAAGCAGGACATCGAGGCGTACGGCATCGCCGAGTTCAACGCGAAGTGCCGCGACTCGGTGACCCGCCACACCGACGCCTTCGCCGAGCTCACCACCCGGATGGGCTACTGGGTCGACCTCGACGAGGCGTACCGGACGATGGACCCGTCCTACGTCCAGTCCGTCTGGTGGTCGCTGAAGCAGATCTTCGACAAGGGCCTGCTGGTCCAGGACCACCGCGTCGCCCCCTGGTGCCCCCGCTGCGGCACGGGCCTGTCCGACCACGAGCTGGCCCAGGGCTACGAGACGGTCGTCGACCCCTCGGTCTACGTCCGCTTCCCGCTCACCGGCGGCCCGCTGGCCGGCCGGGCGTCCCTGCTCGCCTGGACCACCACCCCCTGGACCCTGGTCTCCAACACCGCCCTCGCCGTGCACCCCGAGGTCACCTACGTGGTGGCCACCGACGGCACCGAGAACCTGGTCGTCGCCGAGCCGCTGCTCGCCAAGGCCCTCGGCGAGGGCTGGGAGCCCACCGGCGAGTCCTTCACCGGCGCCGAGATGGAGCACTGGAACTACCAGCGCCCCTTCGAGCTGGTCGCGATCGAGAACGCGCACTTCGTCCTCAACGCCGACTACGTCACCACCGAGGACGGCACCGGCATCGTCCACCAGTCCCCGGCCTTCGGCGCCGACGACCTCGCGGTCTGCCGCCGTTACGGCCTGCCGGTGGTCAACCCCGTCCTGCCGGACGGCACCTTCGCCCCCGAAGTCCCCCTGGTCGGCGGCCAGTTCTTCAAGAAGGCCGACGAGGACCTGGTCAAGGACCTCAAGGAACGCGGCCTGCTCTTCCGCCACGTCCCGTACGAGCACAGCTACCCGCACTGCTGGCGCTGCCACACCGCGCTGCTCTACTACGCGCAGCCGTCCTGGTACATCCGGACCACCGCCGTCAAGGACGCGCTGATCCGCGAGAACGAGGCCACCAACTGGTTCCCGGAGACGGTCAAGCACGGCCGCTTCGGCGACTGGCTGAACAACAACGTCGACTGGGCGCTCAGCCGCAACCGCTACTGGGGCACCCCGCTGCCGATCTGGCGCTGCGAGGAGAACCACCTCACCTGCGTCGCCTCCCTCGCCGAACTCAGCGAGCTCACCGGCACCGACCAGAGCGCCCTCGACCCGCACCGCCCCTTCATCGACGCGGTCACCTTCGACTGCCGCGAGTGCGGCACCACCGCCACCCGCGTGCCCGAGGTCATCGACGCCTGGTACGACTCGGGCTCCATGCCCTTCGCCCAGTACGGCTACCCGTACCAGAACAAGGAGCTGTTCGAGAAGCGCTACCCGGCGCAGTTCATCTCCGAGGCGATCGACCAGACCCGCGGCTGGTTCTACACGCTGATGGCCGTCGGCACCCTGGTGTTCGACAGGAACAGCTACGAGAACGTCGTCTGCCTGGGCCACATCCTGGCCGAGGACGGCCGCAAGATGTCCAAGCACCTGGGCAACATCCTGCAGCCCATCCCGCTGATGGACCAGCACGGCGCCGACGCCGTCCGCTGGTTCATGGCCGCCGGCGGCTCCCCCTGGTCGGCCCGCCGCGTCGGCCACGGCACCATCCAGGAGGTGGTCCGCAAGACCCTCCTCACCTACTGGAACACCGTCGCCTTCCAGGCCCTGTACGCCCGCACCTCCGACTGGGCGCCCTCCGCGAGCGACCCGGCCCCGGCCGACCGCCCGCAGCTGGACCGCTGGGTGCTCTCCGAGCTGAACACCCTGGTCCGCGAGGTCGACGCCGCCTACGAGGCGTACGACACCCAGCGCGCCGGCAAGCTGCTCTCCGGCTTCGTCGACGACCTCTCCAACTGGTACGTCCGCCGCGGCCGCCGCCGCTTCTGGCAGGGCGACGCGGCCGCGCTCGCCACCCTGCACGAGGCCCTGGAGACCGTCACCCGCCTGATGGCCCCGCTCACCCCCTTCATCACCGAGCGCGTCTGGCAGGACCTGGTCGTCCCCGTCGCCCCCGACGCCCCGGCCTCGGTCCACCTCTCGACCTGGCCCCAGGCCGACGAGACCCTGATCGACCCTGACCTCTCCCGCCACATGACCCTGGTCCGCCGCCTGGTGGAGCTCGGCCGCGCCACCCGCGCCGAGTCCGGCGTGAAGACCCGCCAGCCGCTCTCCCGCGCCCTGGTCGCCGCCCAGGGCTGGGAGGAACTCCCCGCCGACCTGCGCGCCCAGATCGCCGAGGAGCTCAACGTCTCCACCCTGGAGTCCCTCGCCGAGGTCGGGGGCTCCCTGGTCGACACCAGCGCCAAGGCCAACTTCCGCGCCCTGGGCAAGCGCTTCGGCAAGGGCGTCCAGGACGTCGCCAAGGCCGTCGCCGCCACCGACGCCGCCCGCCTCGCCGCCGAACTCCGCGCCACCGGCGAAACCGGCGTCGACCTGAACGGCGAGACGATCACCCTCTCCCCCGACGAAGTGATCATCACCGAAACCCCCCGCGAGGGCTGGGCCGTCGCCAACGAGTCCGGCGCCACCGTCGCCCTCGACCTGGCCATCACCCCGGAACTCAAGCGCCTCGGCATCGCCCGCGACGCCATCCGCCAGATCCAGGAGGCCCGCAAGAACTCCGGCCTCGACGTAGCCGACCGCATCGTCCTCCGCTGGCGCGCCACCACCGAGGACACCGCCGAAGCCATCGCCGAACACGGCCCCCTCGTCGCCGACGAGGTCCTCGCCACCGACTTCGCCGCCGGCGCAGCCGACTGGACCTCCGAGACCTTCACCGACGAATCCCTCGGCCTCGCCTTCCAACTCCGCAAGGCATAACAAGGCCCCCGAAGCCGCCGTCCTCCCCCAAAGGACGGCGGCTTCGCCATTCCCCAGCGGCCGCGCAGGGCGCAAGCCCACGCGGCCGCAACCACCACCACCCCACCCGCACCCACCCACCACCCCGCCCCACCCCACCACCCCCACGACCAACCCCAGCGAGAGGGACGCGCTGCGGGAGGGGGCGGCGGAGGGGGTGGCCCGGAGCGGGGCGTTGCGGGTGATTTTCAGACTGCCAACGGCGCCCAACCCCCACCCACAGAGTCGGCAGTCTGAAAATCATCCAGCCCCGCGGAGCGGCCCCCCCCGGAGCCGCCCCCGCCACCCACCCTCCCGAGAGCCACCCCCCAACGACCCCACCCCCACCCCACCCCAAACACAAAAGGGGCGCCCCCTCCCCGACCCGAAGGCCGAAAAGGGGACGCCCCGAAGAACCCGACTACAACCTCAGTTGTCGCCGTCCTCGTCGATCAGAAAGCCCCGCATCGGCGCCGGAGCCTGCTGCATCGGCTGCGGAGGCTGCGGCCGCACGGCCGCCATCGGCTGCGTCATCCCGGCCGGCTGCATCTGCGGAGCACCACTGCCACCGCCCGCCTGCCCGCCGAACGACGGCGCCGGAGCACTCCCACCGAACGCGCTCTGCCCACCGAACGAAGGCGACGACCCCCCGTACGAAGGCTGGTTGCCACCGAAGGACGGAGCGGAGCTCATCCCGGCCGGAGCCATCGACGAGGCCGCCGGCGGCAGCGAGGCCGTGGCGGGGATCCGCGGCGGAGCGAGCGAGTCGTCGGCCTGCGACTCCAGCTGGCGCAGCTGGGTCTCCAGGTACGACTTCAGTCGCGTGCGGTACTCACGCTCGAACGCCCGCAGGTCCTCGACCTTGCGCTCCAGCGTGGCCCGGGCCGACTCCAGCGACCCCATCGCGACGCGGTGCTTCTCCTGCGCGTCCCGCTCCAGGGCGTCGGCCTTGGCACGGGCGTCGCGCTCCAGACCCTCGGCCCGGCTGCGCGCCTCGCCGACGATCTTGTTGGCCTCGGAGCGGGCCTCGGAGATCGCCTGGTCGGCGGTCTGCTGCGCGAGGGCGAGGACGCGGGCGGCGCTGTCGCCACCGGGGCCCTGCTGCTGCATCGGGGCGGGGCCACCGAGGGGGCCGCCCATCTGCTGCTGGCCACCCATGGGGCCGCCCATCGGCTGCATCTGCTGCTGGCCCATGCCCTGGCCCATCGGGTTGCCCATCTGCTGCGGGCCACCGGGACCGCCCATGGGCTGCAGCATCTGACCGCCCATCGGCTGGACCAGCTGCTGCTGGCCGCCCATGGTCTGGCCCATCTGCTGCTGCTGGCCACCGGGGCCCGCGGGCAGCTGCGGGGCGCCGGAGGGCAGGCCCAGCGGCTGCTGGCCACCCATCTGCTGGCCGCCCATCTGCTGCTGGCCACCCATGGTCTGGCCGCCCATCGGCTGGCCCATCTGCTGCTGCGGACCGCCGGGGCCCATCTGCTGCGGGCCACCGGGACCCATCTGCTGCGGTCCGCCCGGGCCCTGCTGGCCGGGGACCGGCGGGCCGGATATGGCGGCCGGCACGGGGGCGCCGGGACGCGAGTCCTGCGGCGGCTCCTTGCGCATGTTGGCCTGGTTCTGCGCGGCGGCGCGAGTCGCGGCCGCGAGCTTGGCCCGCAGGTCCTCGTTCTCCCGGAGGAGGCGGGTCAGCTCCGCCTCGACCTCGTCGAGGAAGGCATCGACCTCGTCCTCGTCATAGCCTTCACGCAGGCGGACGGTCGTGAACTGCTTGTTCCGAACGTCCTCGGGGGTCAATGGCATCTCTTCACCTCAACGTGATCGTCGGCACACCGGCATCCTGTCGCATCGCTCACCTACGACTAGGGGTGCACAAGCGAGATCAGGACATACACAATGATCATCAGTACGAAGAAGGACAGGTCGAGCGCCACGCCCCCGAAACGCAACGGCGGGATGAACCGCCGCAGAAGCTTGAGCGGAGGATCGGTGAGAGTGTACGTGGCCTCCAGCACCAGGACCATGGCCCTGCCGGGGCGCCACGAACGCGCGAACTGGAAGACCCAGTCCATCACCAGCCTCACGAGCAGGAACACCAGGAAGACGACAAGGGCGTAGTAGAGCACCGCCCACACGATGTTCATCGCGCTTCCCTCTCCCCGGCGTTGGCCCTAGGACCGTCGCTCGTCACCTGTCGTTGACCCACTGTTGATCAGTTCCACACGTACAGTCGTGGCCGGGTCAGCTCTGGTTGAAGAACCCACCCTCGGCGATCCGAGCCTTGTCCTCCGCCGTGACATCGACGTTAGCAGGCGACAGCAGGAACACCTTCTGTGTCACGCGCTCGATACTGCCGTGCAGACCGAAGACGAGTCCAGCCGCGAAGTCTACGAGCCGCTTCGCGTCGGTGTCGTCCATCTCGGTCAAATTCATGATCACCGGGGTCCCGCCGCGGAACTGTTCCCCGATGGTGCGGGCCTCGTTGTAGGTGCGAGGGTGCAGCGTGGTGATGCGGTAGGGCTCTCGTTCGTTCACTACCTTGGGCATGATCACCGGGGCGCTCTTCTCCAGGTTGTGGCGGCGTTCGGGTGTGATGGACGACACTGGGGCCATCCTCGGGGTCTCCTGCCGGATCGGCACCGCGGCCGGCACCGGCTGCGGGGTGATCGAGGAGACCGGGGCGGGCGCGGCGGCGGGCCGCGGGATGTCCTCGGTGCGCTGTCCCGTGCGGATCGGCTCGGGGTCCGCGTCGTAGTCGTCGTCGGGGTCGTACCCCTGGCCGTCGTACGTCTCGTCCTCCACGAGGCCGAGGTAGACCGCCATCTTGCGCATCGCGCCGGCCATGCTCCTGTCTCCTCCGCTAGTGGTGGACCGCCGGGCCACGGCCCTGACCAGCGGATTCCGCGGTCCCCCCACGACGGCGCGTCAGGCCGACGGCCTGTCAGGGTTCGTGGAGTGGGGGCCGCGGAGCTGCGATCCACGGTTCGCCAGCAGCCCCGAGGAGCTGCTAGATTCTGTCCTATTTTGTCCTGCAGTCTGATCTACTACCCGGTGACGTTACCCGAGGGGTGACCTCACTCCGAGTACCGCCGTTCCGACGCGTACATGTGTCGCACCGGCGGCGATCGCCTGCTCGAGGTCCCCGCTCATGCCTGCGGAAACCATGGTGGCAGCAGGATGGGTCGTCCGTACGCCGGTTGCGATTTCCATCAGTCGATCGAAGGCGCGGGCCGGATCCCCGGCCAGCGGGCCGGCGAGCGGAGCGACGGTCATCACACCGTCAAGTCGCAGCCCGGGCGTGTCGGCGATCGCGTCGGCCAGTTCGGCCACGTCCTCCGGCGCGACCCCGGCCCGGTGCTCGCCCTCTCCGTGCTCCTTGTCGAGGGCCACCTGCACCAGGCACCCCAGCTCCGGGCGCTCCGCCTTGAGCACGGCGGCCGAGAGCGACTCGACCAGCCGCAGCCGGTCCACCGAGTGCACCCGGTTCGCGTACCGGACGACCGAGCGGGCCTTGTTGGTCTGCAACTGCCCGACGAAGTGCCAGTCAAGAGGAAGGTTTCTGCACTGCTCCGCCTTGGGCGCGGCGTCCTGGTCGCGGTTCTCCGCGACGTCCCGCACCCCGAGCCCGGCCAGCAGCGCGCTGTCCTCGGCGGGGTAGGTCTTGGTGACGACGACCAGGGTCACGTCCTCGCGGGGGCGCCCGGCGGCCGCACAGGCGTCCGCGATCCGGCGCTCGACCACCTCGAGGTTGGTGCCCAGTTCCTCGTAGCGGGCCCGCTGGCCCTCCGTCAGCGCTCCCAAGAATTCGGGGCCGCCCGGGAACGGTCCGTAGATGTCGTTCGTCATCAATGATCAGAGCCCAACCAGACGTAGCTCGCGAGCCGGCCCGTGCGCCGCTCGCGCCGGTAGGAGTAGTGGTCGGTCGATTCCAGCGTGCAGACCGGTGAGCGCACCAGCGAGGTGACGCCCGCCTCGGCCAGCTGCGCCGCGACACCCTCCGCCACGTCCAGCGCCGGGGTCCCCCAGGAGGTCTCCGCGAAGGCCGCCGGCACCACGGCCGCGACCTCGGCGCGCATCTCGGCGGGCACCTCGTAGCAGCGTCCGCAGACCGCGGGGCCGGTGGCGGCGGTGATCCGCGCCGGCTCGGCCCCGAGTCCGACCATCGCCCGTACGGTCGCGGGCACCACCCCGGCCGCCAGCCCGGGCCGGCCCGCGTGGGCCGCGCCCACCACGCCCGCCACCGGGTCGGCCAGCAGCACGGGGGTGCAGTCGGCGGTCAGCACCGCCAGCGCGAGCGGCCGGTCGCTGACCATCCCGTCCACGGTCGGCGCCTGCCCGTCCGCCTGGCGCCGCGTCACCACGGACACCTCGGCACCGTGCACCTGGTTCATCCAGACCACGTCGGCCGGTTCGATCCCCAGTTCCCGGGCGGCCAGCACCCGGTTCTCCCGGACGGCCTCCGGGTCGTCCCCCACCGCGCCGCCGAGGTTGAGCTCCCCGTACGGCGAAGTGCTCACCCCGCCCCACCGGTCGGTGAAGGCGAAGTGAGCACCCGCGTGGATCGCGTGTTCGATCACTTAAGGAAATCCGGCACGTCGAGCTCCTCGGCCGGGCTCTCCACGTACGGCTGGCGGGCCGGCTGGACCTGCGGCGGCACCGGGGCGGCCGTCGTGGTGGCCGGGGCCTCGGCGGAACGGGCCGACGCCGGGGTCTCGCTCTCCGAACGGGAGGTCACCGAGCCGATGCCGCCGTAGGACGGGCGGGAGGCCGGGCGCTCCGGGGCGGCCGCCGGGGTGGACGCCGTGGAGGCGGAGGCCTTGACCACCGGGTCGCGGACGATCGCCGGCGGCTGCCCGCCGTCGAAGCCGGCCGCGATGACGGTGACGCGCACCTCGTCGCCGAGCGCGTCGTCGATGACGGCGCCGAAGATGATGTTCGCCTCGGGGTGCGCGGCCTCGCTGACCAGCTGGGCCGACTCGTTGATCTCGAACAGGCCGAGGTCGGAGCCGCCCGAGATGGACAGCAGCACGCCGCGGGCGCCGTCGATCGAGGCCTCCAGCAGCGGGGAGGAGATCGCCATCACGGCGGCGGCCTTGGCGCGGTCCTCGCCGCGGGCCGAGCCGATGCCCATGAGCGCCGAACCGGCGTCCGACATGACGGACTTGACGTCGGCGAAGTCGAGGTTGATCAGACCCGGGGTGGTGATCAGGTCGGTGATGCCCTGGACACCGGAGAGCAGGACCTGGTCGGCCGAGCGGAACGCGTCGAGCACGCTGACCTGGCGGTCCGAGATGGACAGCAGCCGGTCGTTGGGGATGACGATGAGGGTGTCGACCTCTTCACGCAGAGAGGCGATGCCGTCCTCGGCCTGGTTGGCGCGGCGGCGGCCCTCGAAGGTGAACGGGCGGGTGACCACGCCGATCGTCAGGGCGCCCAGGGAGCGCGCGATGTTGGCGACGACGGGCGCGCCGCCCGTGCCCGTGCCACCGCCCTCGCCGGCCGTCACGAAGACCATGTCGGCCCCCTTGAGGACCTCCTCGATCTCCTCGCGGTGGTCCTCGGCGGCCTTGCGGCCGACCTCGGGGTTGGCGCCGGCGCCGAGGCCCCGGGTGAGTTCACGGCCCACATCGAGCTTGACGTCGGCGTCGCTCATCAGGAGGGCCTGCGCATCGGTGTTGATCGCGATGAACTCGACGCCCTTGAGACCGACCTCGATCATCCGGTTGATGGCATTGACACCACCGCCGCCGATTCCGACGACCTTGATGACTGCGAGGTAGTTCTGCGGTGCTGCCACGTCGAAGGCCCTCTCGCCTCGAATTTCCGGGTCGGCTCGACCCAGTGGGGGGACGTACCGACGGATGTCGATGGGTAGGGAGCGCGGTTTCTGACTGAATGTCCGAAATGCCGACCACCGACCCCAACCCTAAACTTGACCTTTAGGGTTAGTGCTGCGCCACCGTCACATCACCAGGGGACACAGTCTGGTGACACAGGACACTAGGTGGCTCCGGGCACGTGTTTCAACGAACACGCCGAGCTTCCCTTTTTCTTTTGAGCCTATGTGATCATCGGCCGGCTTACGAAACCGGGGTGACCACCAAGGGTCGGGCCGACACTTCGAGGCGTCAACCCCTCCCTCAGCCACAGAACCTACCGGATCAGCCGGACACCGCCGGCGCCTCCGGCGCACTCACGTCGTAGTTCGTACCCTTCTGGTTCATCAGTGCGACCAGCACCCGGGCCTTGCGGTCGATCTGGTCCGGACTCCCCCAACGCACCGTCGCACCGCCGCTGAGCTGCAGCTCGATGTCGTCGTAGGAGTGCACGAGCACCGATCCGGCCCGCTTGGCGAGGTCCGGCGGGAGCCCGGCGGCCACCGCCACCGCCCCGCGCACCAGCTGCGGACGCGAGATCACCGACTCCACGTCCAGGGCCGGCTGACTGAGCCGCAGCTCCACCACCGGCACTCCCGCCGGTGGGGCCGCGTCGGTGGCGAAGCTCACTCCCGAGGCGTCCACCTGGGTGAATCTGCCATCCTCCCCCTTGACGGCGGCCGCCGCCGTGCGCTGGACGACCTTCACGCGCAGGGTGTGCGGCCAGCCCCGCCACACCTCGGCCTTCGCCACCCGGGGGATCGCCTCCACCCGGTGCCGGGCCTCGTCCAGGTCGACCCGGGCCAGCGGGCCGTCGGCCAGCTTGCCGATCGACTGCCGCACCTGGTCCGGGGTCAGGTTGTCGTCCGGCGCGCCCTGGACGGCGACGCTGCGCACGTCCAGCACCGAGGAGTAGAACACCAGCCAGGCCAGCACACCGACCACCGCGGCGCCGAGCACGCTCAGCACCACGACACCCCGCCGGGAGAGCCGGAGGCGAGGGGCGTTCTCCTCGTCCTCCAGCTCCTCCTCCAGGGGGTCGGCGAGCCGGCCGTCAGCCACGGCGGCGGCCGCCCCGGTGGGCCTGGATGGCCTCGTAGACCATGCCGACCAGCAGGTCGTCGGCGTCCCGGCGGCCGAACTCGGCGGCCGCCCGGCTCATGTCCCAGAGCCGCTGCGGGTCGGTGAGCACCGGCAGCACGTTCTGGAGCACCCAGTCCGAGGTCAGCTCGGCGTCGTCCACCAGCAGACCGCCGCCGGCCTTGACCATCGGCTGGGCGTTCAGCCGCTGCTCGCCGTTGCCGATCGGCAGCGGCACGAAGGCGGCGGGCAGGCCGACGGCGGCCAGCTCGGCCACGGTCATGGCGCCGGCCCGGCAGAGCATCAGGTCGGCGGCGGCGTAGGCGAGGTCCATCCGGTCGATGTACGGCACCGGGCGGTACGGCGGCATCCCGGGGACGTCCGCGACCATGGGCAGCTCGTTCTTCGGGCCGACGGCGTGCAGGATCTGGACGCCGTACTGCTGCAGCCTCGGGGCGATCGCGGTGATCGTCTCGTTCAGCCGCCGGGCGCCCTGGGAGCCGCCGGAGACGAGCAGGGTGGGCAGCCGCTGGTCGAGGCCGAAGTACTGGCGGGCCTCGGGCCGGGTGGCGCCCCGGTCCAGGGTGGCGATGGTCCGGCGCAGCGGGATGCCGATGTACCGGGAGTCGCGCAGCTTGCTGTCCGGGGTGGAGACGGCGACGAAGTCGGAGTAGCGGGCGCCGATCTTGTTGGCCAGGCCCGGGCGGGCGTTGGCCTCGTGCACCACGATCGGCACGCCGGCGCGCTTGGCGGCCAGGTAGGCGGGCATGGCCACGTAGCCGCCGAAGCCGACCACGCAGTCGGCGTTGACCCGCTCGATGATCTCCTGGGCGGCCCGGACGGTGCCGCGCAGCCGGCCGGGGACGGTGATCAGCTCGGGGGTGGGCTTGCGGGGCAGCGGGACGGCCGGGATCAGCTCCAGCTGGTAGCCGCGCTCGGGTACCAGCCGGGTCTCCAGGCCCCTCTCGGTGCCCAGGGCGGTGATCCCGACGGACGGGTCGTGCCTGCGGAGTGCGTCCGCGAGGGCCATGGCCGGTTCGATGTGACCGGCGGTCCCCCCGCCGGCGAGTACGACATGCACCGAAATTCACCGCTCCCTGCGTGCCGGCCCCGGGGCCGGGCGCGCTGTGGTTCGTCGTCGTGGCAGCACCCGGGCCAGTCGCTTCCTGATCCGGGAGTTCTTGGTCCGGGCGGCCAGGGCCGCCTTCGCGCCCGAGGAGCTGCGTGCCAGGCAGAGCAGCACCCCGATCGCGGACATGGCCGACAGCATGGCGGAACCGCCGTAGGAGAACAGCGGGAGCGGGACGCCCGCGATGGGCAGCAGTCCCAGCGCCGACCCCAGGTTGATCATGGCCTGAGCCATGATCCAGGTGGTGGCGGCTCCCGCGGCGTACCTGACGAAGGGGTCCTTCGTACCGATGGCCACACGGATACCCGCGTAGCCTAGTGCCGCGAAGAGACCGATCACCGACAGCGTCCCCACGAGACCGAGTTCCTCGCCGGTGGCGGCGAAGATGAAGTCGGTGTGCGCCTCGGGCAGTTGCCCCCACTTCTCGACGCCGGCGCCCAGGCCCGTGCCGAAGCCGCCGCCGAGGGCGAAGGAGTAGGCGCCGTGCAGGGCCTGGAAGCAGGCGCCGTCGGGGTCGAGTTTGGTGACGCCGATGCAGCCCAGCCGCTCCGCCCGGTGCGGGACGGTGACGACCAGGGCGGTGCAGACCACGACGGCCACCCCGAGGGTGGCGACGAACAGGCGCAGGGGCGCGCCGACCATCCACAGCAGCGCGAAGACCATGGCGACGAGGATCATCGAGGTCCCCATGTCGCCGCCGATCATGATCAGCGCGAGCAGCAGCAGGGCCCCGGGCACCAGCGGCACCAGCAGGTGCTTCCACGAGTTGAGGGTGCCGGCCTTCTGCTTGCGGGCGAGCAGGTCGGCGCCCCAGAGGACCAGCGCGAGCTTGGCGAACTCCGAGGGCTGGAACTGGAAGAAGCCGAAGTCCAGCCAGTTCTGGTTGCCGTTGATCCGCACCCCGATGCCGGGGACGGCGACCAGCGCGAGCGCGCCGATCACGCCGAACATCACCGGGTAGACGATCACCCGCAGCACCGCCACCGGCACGGAGGCGAAGCCGATCAGCAGGACGAGGCCGAGGATGGCCGCGATCAGCTGCTTGAGGAAGTAGTACTGCGCGGTGTGGTGCTGGTTCAGGGCGAGGATCTGCGAGGCCGAGAAGACCATCATCAGGCCGAGCACGACCAGCAGCAGGACGGTGCCCAGCACCAGCAGGTAGGGCGTGAGCGGCCGATCCAGCCAGTACCCGACACCGGCCCGGAAGGCCCGCAGCCGGGCCAGCGGACCGGCCGACTTGTACTTGGTCGTGGTGGCGGAGATCACGCGCCACGGCTCGCCGGAGTCCTTGCCGCCCGCTCCGGAATCCGCCCTGCCGCCCAGCCCCGCCACCGCTCCCCGCTCACTGTTCTCGTACGCCGCCCCCACGCGGGGCCGGCTACTCGTCCGCCAGGTCCCGCACGGCCGCCGCGAACAGGTCGCCGCGCTCGCCGTAGTTGGTGAACATGTCCATCGAGGCGCAGGCCGGCGCCAGCAGCACCGTGTCACCCGATCGGGCGAGCGACGCGGCCGTTCGAACGATCTCGGCCATCGCCACCGCGCCAGTGTGGCCCTCGGCCGCCTCGATCACCGGCACATCCGGAGCGTGTCGCTCCAGGGCCTCGCGGATCACCGCGCGGTCCTGGCCGATCAGCACCACCGCGCGCAGCCGCTCGGCCGCGCCCTGGACGAGGTCGTCGAAGGTCGCGCCCTTGGCCAGTCCCCCGGCGATCCAGACGATCGGCCGGTAGGCGGCCAGCGAGGCGGCCGCGGCGTGGGTGTTGGTGGCCTTGGAGTCGTCGATGTAGGTGATCTCGCGGACGGTGCCGACCTCGGCGATCCGGTGGGCGTCCGGGCGGAAGGCCCGCAGGCCCTCGCGGACGGCCTTGGTGTCGACCCCGTACGAGCGCGCCAGCGCCGCCGCGGCGAGCGCGTTGGCGATGTTGTGCGGCGCCGGCGGGTTGACGTCCTCGACGGACCCGAGCTCGGCGGCGTTCTTGGACCGGTCCTCGACGAAGGCCCGGTCCACCAGCAGCCCGTCCACCACGCCGAAGTTCGACGGGCTGGGCGCGCCGAGGCCGAAGCCGATCGCCCGGCAGCCCTCCTCGACGTCGGCCTCCATGACCAGCGCCTCGGTGGCCGGGTCGGCCAGGTTGTACACGCAGGCGACGACGTTGCCCTCGTAGATCCGGCCCTTGTCGGCGGCGTACGCCTCCATCGAGCCGTGCCAGTCGAGGTGGTCGGGCGCCAGGTTGAGCACGGCGGCCGAGTACGGGCGCAGCGAGGGCGCCCAGTGCAGCTGGTAGCTGGAGAGCTCGACGGCGAGGACGTCGTACGGCTCCTCGGCGAGCACCGCGTCCAGCACCGAGACCCCGACGTTGCCGACGGCGGCGGTGCGCCTGCCGGCGGCGGCGAGGATCGAGGCGAGCATCTGGACGGTGGTGGTCTTGCCGTTGGTGCCGGTGACGGCCAGCCAGGGGGCGGGCTCGCCGGTGGCGGGCAGCGGCCTGCGCAGGCGCCAGGCGAGTTCGACGTCGCCCCAGACCTCGACGCCGGCCGCCGCGGCGGCGGCGAACAGCGGGCTGTCGGGTGCCCAGCCGGGCGAGGTGACGATCAGCCGGGTGCCCTCGGGCAGGCTGTCGCCGTCGCCCAGGCGCACGGCGACGCCCAGCTTCTCGAGCTCGGCGGCGCGCGCCACCAGGCCCGCGCCGCTGCCGCCGTCGACGACGGTGACGCTCGCGCCGAGGCCGCGCAGGACGCGGGCGGCGCTGATGCCGGAGACGCCGAGCCCGGCGACGACGACGGGCAGCTCGGTGAAGTCGGTGGTGTCGCTGTCGGAGTTCGTCATCCCGCCCGGTATCCCGCGTAGAAGAGGCCGAGGCCGACGGCCACGCAGAGGCCCTGGATGATCCAGAAGCGGACCACGACCAGGACTTCGCTCCAGCCCTTGAGTTCGAAGTGGTGCTGCAGCGGCGCCATCTTGAAGACGCGCTTGCCGGTCATCCGGAAGGAGCCGACCTGGATGATCACCGACAGGGTGATGATCATGAAGAGGCCGCCGAGGATGATCAGCAGCAGCTCGGTGCGCGAGCAGATCGCGAGGCCGGCCAGGGCGCCGCCGAGGGCGAGCGAGCCGGTGTCGCCCATGAAGATCTTGGCGGGCGAGGTGTTCCACCACAGGAAGCCGAAGCAGGAGCCCATCAGGGCGGCCGCGACCACCGCGAGGTCCAGCGGGTCGCGGACGTCGTAGCAGGCACCGGTGGCGGAGATGAAGTAGGCGCAGCTCTGCGAGTACTCCCAGAGCCCGATGAAGGTGTAGGCGCCGAAGGCCATCACCGAGGCGCCGGTGGCCAGGCCGTCCAGACCGTCCGTCAGGTTCACGCCGTTGGAGGTCGCCGCGATCATGAAGTAGGCGAAGATGACGAACAGCACGGGGCCGATCGCCCACTTGAAGTCGCGCACGAAGGACAGCGACTGGGAGGCGGGGCTGAGGCCGCGGTCGTCGTGGAACTGCAGCGCCAGGACGGCGAAGGCCAGGCCGACGATCGACTGCCCGGCCAGCTTCGCCTTGGCCCGCAGGCCCAGCGAGCGGCGCTTGACGACCTTGATGTAGTCGTCGAGGAAGCCGACCAGGCCCAGACCGGTCGTCAGGAAGAGCACCAGCAGGCCCGAGGCGGTCGGACTGTCGCCCGTTATCGCCTTCGTGCCGAAGTACGCGATCAGGGTCGCCAGGATGAAGGCGATGCCGCCCATGGTGGGCGTGCCCTTCTTGCTGTGGTGCGCCTTGGGGCCGTCGTCGCGGATGTACTGGCCGTAGCCCTGACGGGCGAGCAGCTTGATCAGGGCGGGGGTGCCGATCAGCGAGAGGATCAGACCGATCATCCCGGAGATCAGGATCTGCTTCATCATCGGGCAGCACCGTCCGCCAGGATCGCCTCGGCCACCTTCTCCAGCCCCACCGAACGGGACGCCTTCACCAGGACCACATCCCCGGGCCGCAGCTGACTGCGCAGCAGTTCGACCGCCGCGTCCGCGTCGGACACCAGCACCGACTCCTCACCCCACGAACCTTCGTTCCTCGCGCCGAGTTCCATGCAGGCCGCCTCGCGTCCGCCGACCGCCACCAGCTTGGTGACGTCCAGCCGGACGGCGAGCCGTCCGATGGCGTCGTGCTCGGCCAGGCTCTCCTCGCCGAGCTCCCGCATCTCGCCGAGCACCGCCCAGGTGCGGCGGCGCTCCGGGCCCCGGCCCCCCATCGAGACCAGCGCCCGCAGCGCGGCCCGCATCGAGTCGGGGTTCGCGTTGTAGGCGTCGTTGACGACGGTGACACCATCGGCCCGGTCGACGACCTCCATGCGCCAGCGGGACAGCGCACCCGCCTCGCCCAGGGCGGCGGCGGTGTCGTCGACGGTCATCCCGAGCTCCGTCGCCACCGCTGCGGCGGCGAGGGCGTTCGAGACGTGGTGCTCACCGTACAGGCGCAGCTGCACGGGCGCGGAACCGGCCGGGGTGGTGAGCGTGAACGATGGCCGTCCGGTGGCGTCCAGGCGAACGTCGGTCGCCCGCACGTGGGCGTCCGGGGACTCGCCGAAGTACACGACCTTCGCCCTGGTCCGGGCCGCCATGGCGCGCACCAGCCGGTCGTCCGCGTTGAGGATCGCGGTGCCGTCGGCCGGGAGCGCCTCGACGATCTCGCCCTTGGCCTCGGCGATCGCCTCCTGCGAGCCGAACTCGCCGACGTGCGCGGTGCCGACGTTGAGCACCAGTGCGATGTCCGGCGGGGTGATCGAGGTGAGGTACTCGATGTCGCCCTTGTGCCGGGCGCCCATCTCCATCACCAGGTGCCGGGTGCCGGCCTCGACCCGCAGCGCGGTCATCGGGTGGCCGATCTCGTTGTTGAGCGAGCCCGGCGGGTAGACGGTGTCGCCCAGGCGCTGGAGCAGCTGGGCGATCAGGTCCTTGGTGCTGGTCTTGCCGGCCGAGCCGGTCAGCGCGACCACGGCGGTGCCCTCGGCGCGGGCGACCACGGTACGGGCCAGCTTGCCGAGCGCGTCCACCACACTGTCGACCAGGACGGCGGGGACGCCGACCGGGCGGGAGGCCAGCACGGCGACGGCTCCGGCCGCGACCGCGGTGGCCGCGTACTCGTGGCCGTCGGCGTGCTCGCCGACGAAGGCCGCGAACAGGCCGCCGGGGGTCACCTTGCGCGAGTCGACCTCGACCGGGCCGGTGACCGGGGTGTCGGGGTCGGCACCGTCGAGGGTGCCTCCGACCGCGGCGGCCACCTCGGCGAGGGTCAGTGCGATCACTGCTGCTCTACTCCTCGGTCGCCCTTGACGGCCGTGGTCCGCACGACGGCGCTGTGCCTGATCGCCTCGTGCAGCACCTCCCGGTCGTCGAAGGGGCGGATCTCGTCTCGTACGTACTGGCCGAGCTCGTGGCCCTTGCCGGCCACCAGCACGGTGTCGCCCGCCTGGGCGCGGGCGACGGCCAGGCCGATCGCCTCGGCCCGGTCGGGCACGACCAGGACGGCCCCGCGCTCGGCCTCGGGGACGGCGGCGGCGCCGTTCAGCATGCTGGCGAGGATCGCCAGCGGGTCCTCGCTGCGCGGGTTGTCGCTGGTCAGCACGGCGGTGTCGGCGAGGCGGGCGGCGATGTCGCCCATCGGGCCGCGCTTGTGCGGGTCCCGGTCGCCGCCGCAGCCGACGACGACGTGCAGCCGGCCCTTGGTGACCTCGCGCAGCGAGCTCAGGACGGCGTTCAGGGCGTCCGGCTTGTGCGCGTAGTCGACCACGGCGACGTACGGCTGGCCCGCGTCCACCCGCTCCAGCCGGCCGGGGACGCCGGGGACGGCGGCGACGCCGGCCACCGCCCGCTCCAGCGGCAGCCCGGCGGTGACCAGCGCGGTGATCGCGGCGAGCGCGTTGGCGACGTTGAACGGGCCGGGCAGCGGCACGGAGGCGTCGGCCGCCGCGCCGTCCGGGCCGACCACGCGGAAGGAGGAGCCGGCCGGGCCGAGCTGCACGTCCACGGCCCGCCAGTCGGCCTCGGGGGCCCCGGTGGCGGAGAAGGTGGTCACCGGGATCTCGGCCTCGGCGGCGAGCCGGCGGCCGTACGCGTCGTCCAGGTTGACCACGCCCAGGCGGGACTTGCCGGGCTGGAAGAGCCGGGCCTTCGCCTGGAAGTAGTCCTCCATGTCCGGGTGGAAGTCGAGGTGCTCGGGGGTGAGGTTGTTGAACAGCGCGACGTCGTAGGCCACGCCGTCGGTGCGGCCGAAGACCAGGGCGTGGCTGGAGACCTCCATGGTCACCGCGTCGGCGCCGCGCTCGGCCATCACGCCGAGGATCGCGTGCAGGTCGGTGGCCTCGGGGGTGGTGCGCTCGCTCTTGATCCGCTCCTCGCCGACCCGCATCTCGACGGTGCCGATGACGCCCGGGCTGCGCCCGGCGCCGCGCAGGCCGCCCTCGACGAGGTAGGAGGTGGTGGTCTTGCCGTTGGTACCGGTCAGCCCGATCATCAGCAGCCGCTCGGAGGGGTGCCCGTAGACGATCGCGGCCAGCTCCCCCATCCGGGCCCGCGGCCGGTCGACGACCAGCAGCGGCAGGCCCGTCCCGGCGGCCAGCTCGGCCCCGGCCGGGTCGGTGAGCACCGCCACCGCGCCGGCCTCGGCGGCCTTCGCGGCGAAGGCCGCGCCGTGGTGGTTGGCGCCCGGGAAGGCCACGTACACGTCGCCCGGACGGACCGCGCGGGAGTCGTGGGTGACGCCGGTGACGTCGCCCCCCTCGACGGGCGCGAGGCCCATCCGGTCGGCCAGCTCGGCGAGCGGCAGGGCGGTGGTCCCGGTCGGGCGGGGCGGAGTCACGGTGGTTTGATCGGGTTTCGGCACGGCGGGAAG
Organism: Kitasatospora sp. NPDC051170; assembly: GCF_044455705.1. NCBI lineage: Bacteria > Bacillati > Actinomycetota > Actinomycetes > Kitasatosporales > Streptomycetaceae > Kitasatospora > Kitasatospora sp. NPDC051170. The sequence continues at coordinate 199,348 of NZ_JBITFA010000011.1, forward strand.
GCTATCCGCCGAAGGGTGCCCAGGGCCAAACCGGGCCTTCGCCGCGCCGCCGCCGCGGCCGGTGCGCTGCTCGTCCATGCTCGTTCACGGCTTCCACTCGACGGGCAGGTTCGGCGCCTGGCTTCCGCTCGGCGGGACCTGCATGGTCTTCAGGGTGAACTCCATCACCTGCTTGAACACCGGGCCGCACAGCTGTCCGCCGAAGTGCCCGTTGACCGGGCCCTGGAGGGTGCAGGAGACGGTGTAGCGGGGGGCGTCGGCGGGGGCGAAGCCGATGAAGGAGGCGGTGTAGCCGTCGTAGCCCTTGCCGTCGGCGGCCCCCCGGTTGGCCGTACCGGTCTTGCCGGCGACGCGGTAACCGGGGATGGCGGCCTTGCCGCCGGTGCCCTGCTCGTCGTCGACGACGGACTCCAGCATCGAGGTGAGGGTCTTCGCCGTCTGCTCGCTGACGACCCGGGTCTCCTCCCCCGCCGGCGTCGGGACGTACTTCCCGTCCGGGCCGGTGACACCCTGGACGATGCCGGGCGCCACCCGGACCCCGCCGTTGGCGATGGTGGAGTACACCGAGGTCGCCTGGAGGGCGTTCATCTGCAACGGGCCCTGGCCGAAGGCGATGTTGTACTTCTCCGAGGCGACCAGGTCCTCCGGCTTCTTGAGCATCCCGGGGGTCTCCCCGGGGAAGTTCAGGCCCGTCGGGCGGGCCACGCCGAACTTGCGCATGTAGGCGTCCAGCGCCTGGTTGGCCTTGGCCTGGTCACCGTCGCCGAGCGCCTCGACGGCCTCGATGGTGCCGATGTTGGAGGACTTCGCCAGCACCCCGGCCAGGGTCAGGTACCAGTCGCCGTGCTCGACGTCGTCCTTGAACTGCTGCCCGGCGCGCACCAGCCGGTTGGGCACGGTGACCCGGGTATCCCAGTTGGCCTTGCCGGAGTCCAGCACGGCGGCCAGGCTCATCAGCTTGGCGGTGCTGCCCGGCTCGTACGCGTCCTGGAGCGCGGCGTTGCCCAGCTGGGACTGCTTGGCGCTGGACAGGTCGCCCGGGTTGAAGCCGGGCGCGGTGGCCATCGCGATGACCTGGCCGGTCTTCACGTCCTGGACGACGACGTAGCCCTTCTCCGCGCCGGAGTTGGCCACCTGGTCGGTGATCGCCTTCTGGGCGGCCCACTGGATGTCCCGGTTGATCGTCAGCCGGAAGTCGCTGCCGGGCACGGCCGGGTCCATCGAGCCGCCGGCCGTGGGCACCAGCCGCCCGCCCGCCTGGGCGTAGCTGCTGCGGCCGTCCTTGCCCGCGAGCTGCTTCTGGAACTGCAGCTCCAGGCCGCCGGCGCCCTCGCCCTCGCCGTTGACGAAGCCGACGAGGTTGGAGGCCAGCCCGTCCGCCGGGTAGATCCGCTTCTGGGTCTCCCGGTTGAACACCCCGGCCAGCGGGTTGGCGCACTGGTCGTCGACCCGGGTGCGCCCGCCCTGCTCGGCGGGCTTGCCCATCAGCTTCTTCTGGGCCTGGCAGGTACGGCTGCCGGCCTGCTTCTCCAGGCCCGCCTTGAGGTCGCTGATCTGGTTCTTGGCGGCCGGGGTCTGCTGGGCGGCGAGCCGCTTGTAGCGGGTCTTGGGGGTGTGCAGGTCGGCGGCGAGCTTCTCCTTGGGGACGCCGATGATCGGCGACAGGAGGGCCGCGGCCTGCTCCGGAGCGTCCGGGATGCCGGTCGCCTCCGGGGTGAACATGACCGGGTCCGCGGTGATGTCGTACGCGTCGACGGTGGCGGCCAGCGCCACGCCGTCCGAGGACGTTATCGACCCGCGCTCGGCGGTGATCGGGATGTTCAGGTAGCGGTTGGTGTTGGCGTCGGCGGCCAGCGCGTCGGAGTCCAGCAGCTGCAGCTGCACCAGCCGCCCGGCGAACACGGAGAACACCAGCGACATCACCACGGTGATCACCCGCAGCCGGCGCCTGGGCTCGGCCAGCCGCAGCGCCTTGGGCCGCTGGGGCGGCCGGGGCCGCGGCCGGGCGCCCGGGGGCCTGCGCCCGTCACCCTGCCGCTGCTGCGGGGCGCGCGGCGTACGGGCGGCGCCCGCCTTGGGCGCCGGGCCCCGGCCGGGCTGCGCCGAACGCGCCGGCTGGGGCTTGCCCGAGGCGGCGGACGGCCTCGCGACCGAGCCCCGGCCGGGCTGGGCCCGGCCCGCACCCGAGGCCGAGGGCTTGGCGCCCTGGCCCCTGGCGGGCTGACCCTTCGTCGGCTCGGCCGACTGCCCACGGGCGCTCTGGCCCCGGGGCGGCTGGACCCGGCCGCTGCTGGGGCGCGGCGGCTGGCGGCGGGCGCCGCCGGAGCCGCTCGAACCACCGGAACCGCCGGAACCGGGCTGACGAGGCGTGGTCATCGGGCCGCACCCCCACTCTTCTGCGGCTGCGGAGCGACGGGGTTGAGCTGGGTCACCGGGTCACCGCCGGAGGCCGCCGGGCTCGGCGCGCCCGAAGGCGCCCCCGAAGGCGCTCCCGAGGGCGCCACCGGCGGGGCCGCAGGCGCGGCGGGGCTCGGCGGGGCGGCGGGCGAGGCGCCCGGGGTGCCCTTCGTCGGCCACGGCTCGACGCCCGAGCGCTTCACCGGCGGGCTGTCCTGGGCCGGTCCCGGCGTGCCGATGACCTTGCCGCCGTTCGGCACGTCCAGGAACGCCATCCCGCCGGCCGGGATCATGCCGAGTTCGGCGGCCCGCTTGGAGAGCGCCTCCGGCGCCGAGGACTGGTCGATCTCGTGCTGGAGGCCCTGCTGCTCGTCGGTGGCCTTGGTGGTCTGCTTCTGCAGCCGGGACAGCTCGAAGGAGCCCTCGTTGAGCGCGGTGTTCAGCGCCAGCAGGCCGAAGAGCCCGCCCGCGAGCAGCGCGACCACGAGCACGGCGAACGGCGTGCGCCCCCGCACGGGGCGCCGCCCCGGCCGGACCGTGATGCGCGCCCTACCCTGTCCCGCGAGCGTTCCCCGCCCCGTCCGGACCCCACCGGCCACCGGCCCCACCGCTCTCCTCCGCCCTTCGGACCCCGCCGGGGCCGTTCCGTCAGCCCCGCTTGCTTCGGTCCCTGATCCTCTCCGCCACCCGCAGCCGTACGGGCGCGGCGCGCCGGTTCTCCTCGATCTCCTGCTCGGTGGCCAGCTCGGCACCGCGGGTGATCAGTTTCAGCCAGGGCTGGTGCTCCTCCGGGATGAACGGCAGTCCCGGCGGCGCGGTGCTGGTGGCCCCGGCGGCGAGGAACTGCTTCACCAGGCGGTCCTCCAGCGACTGGTAGGACATCACGACGATCCGCCCGCCCAGCGCCAGGGCGTCCAGGGCGCCCGGGATCGCCCGCTCCAGGACCTCCAGCTCGCCGTTGACCTCGATCCGCAGGGCCTGGAACGTCCGCTTGGCCGGGTTCCCTCCCGTACGGCGGGTGGCGGCCGGAATCGCGTTGCGGACCAACTCGACCAGACGCGCGCTGTTGGTGAACGGTTCCTTCTCGCGTTCGCGCAGGATCACCGAGGCGATCTTCCCGGCGAAGCGCTCCTCGCCGTACACCTTGAGGATCCGCGCCAGGTCCCCGTGGCCGTAGGTGTTGAGCACCTCCGCCGCGCTGATCCCCCGGGTCTGGTCCATCCGCATGTCCAGCGGGGCGTCCTGGGCGTACGCGAAGCCGCGCCCGGCCTCGTCCAGCTGCATGGAGGAGACGCCGAGGTCGAACAGGACGCCGTCCACCTTCTCGATGCCCAGGCGCTCCAGCACCTCGGGGATCTCGTCGTAGACGGCGTGCACCAGGGTGGCCCGGTCGCCGAAGGGGGCCAGCCGCTCGCCGGAGAGCTTGAGCGCCTGCGGGTCGCGGTCCACCGCGACGAGGCGCACCTCGGGGAACTGGGTCAGCAGCGCCTCGCTGTGCCCGCCGAGGCCGAGGGTCGCGTCGACCACCACGGCGCCCGGGCGCGAGATCGCCGGCGCCAGCGCGTCCATGCACCGCTGCAGCATCACCGGAACGTGCTTGGGGCCGGAGTCGTTGCTGGTCATGCGCGGTGGCGCCCTTCCTCGGTGGAGCAGCCCGACGTCCGGGAGCTGTGACCATTCTCGCCCACCGCCGCCCGGCAGCACGACGCGGCCCGTGGTCCCCGCCCGCTCGAGGGGAAGGACGCGCCCGCCCGGCACCGGGGAAGGTGCGCCAGGTGAGCGCGGAGCGGGAGGAGGCCACGGGCCGCGTCGGCGGAGCCCGGCACCGGCCGGCGGCGCCCGGTTGACGGGACCCCGGCGGCTGTGCTCCACCGCGCTGCGAACTCTATCGCGCGGGCCCCGGCAGTCAATGGTCCGCTCCGGCGCACCACCCGGGCGGCGGTACGGATCGTCGCAGGTCGCAGCGGCCGGGTCGGCCCCGGAGGGTGCTCCGCGACGGCCTCCGGGCGCGGCCGCGCGCCCCCACCGGACGAACCGCCGCACGGACGTCGCGGACCAGCCGGGACAAACCCTCCCGTTGTGGCTATGCGCTCGATCACAGCCGCCGGTTCTGTAGCTGTTCACCCCACCGCGCTCGACCGAATCGCACTAACGTCGCCGTCATGACAGTGACACCCGACCGGCCCGTGCCGCACGCCGCTGCCACCACCGACAGACCCACGATCATCGACCGCTTCGTCTCCGCCAACCGCGAGTACGCGGTGACCTTCCGGGACGGCGGCATGGACGCCCGACCGGTCCAGCGGATCGCCGTCGTGGCCTGCATGGACGCCCGGCTCGACCTGTTCGCGGCGCTCGGCCTCGAACTGGGCGACGCCCACGTCATCCGCAACGCGGGCGGGGTCGTCACGGACGACACCATCCGCTCCCTGACCATCAGCCAGCGCGCCCTGGGCACCCGCTCCATCGCGCTGATCCACCACACCGGCTGCGGCCTGCTCGGGCTGACCGAGGACTTCCGCCGCGAGCTGGAGCTGGAGGTCGGCCAGCGCCCGCAGTGGGCGGTGGAGTCCTTCGTCGACCTGGACGGCGACGTGCGCCAGTCCATGCAGCGGGTGCGCACCTCCCCGTTCCTGCCGCACACGGACGACGTCCGGGGCTTCGTCTTCGACGTCCACACGGGCCTGCTGCGCGAGATCGACTGACCCGTATCCGGCCCGTTTCCGACCCGTATCCGAACCAGGCAACCCGGGCATCCCGGGCACCCGCGCCACCAGGGTGACTTTCAGCCGCCGCCCGGGGGAGAATGCGCCTGCCGGTCGGACCCCGAACCACCTGGGGCGGCCCGGCCGCAGGCCGCCACCGGCGCCGGTCCCCCACACGGAACCGCTCCCGGGAGCGGCCGCGTCCAGCAGGGGTGGGGTCCGGCCTCGGGGTGAGGCGGGCACAGGGTGCCAGGGAGCGTAAACGGGTGACGAGCTACAACGATCAGGCCGGTATCGGCGGTCCTGCGGGGGGCCAGGGGACGGACGGGTACCACCGGGTCGGGCTGCCCGAACTCGCCGCGGTCGTGGACCGGGTCCGCACCAACGTCGAGAGCGTCATCGAGGGCAAGCCGGAGGCGATCCGCATCGCGCTGACGGTCATGCTCGCCGAGGGCCACCTCCTACTGGAGGACGTGCCCGGCGTCGGCAAGACCATGCTGGCCAAGGCGCTGGCCAAGTCCGTCGACTGCACCGTGCGCCGCATCCAGTTCACGCCGGACCTCCTGCCCTCGGACGTCACCGGCACCAACATCTACGACCAGCACCAGCGCGACTTCGAGTTCCGCCCCGGCGCGATCTTCGCCCAGATCGTCGTCGGCGACGAGATCAACCGCGCCTCGCCCAAGACCCAGTCCGCGCTGCTGGAGTCCATGGCCGAGCGCCAGGTCACCATCGACGGCACCAGCTACGAGCTGCCCTCGCCGTTCATGGTCGTCGCCACCCAGAACCCGGTCGAGATGGAGGGCACCTACCCCCTCCCCGAGGCCCAGCGCGACCGCTTCATGGCCCGGATCTCGATCGGCTACCCCAGCCCCGAGGCCGAGTTCGCGATGCTGGACGTGCACGGCGGGGCCAACCCGCTGGAGGACCTCCAGCCCGTCGCGCACTCCTCCGACATCCTCAAGCTGATCGACCTGGTGCGCGCCGTCCACATCGCCGACCCGGTCCGCCGCTACGCCGTCGACCTGGTCGGCGCCACCCGCAACAGCCACGAGCTGCGCCTGGGCGCCTCGCCGCGCGCCACCCTGCACCTCGTGCGGGCCGCCCGCGCCGCCGCCGCGCTCGACGGGCGCGACTACGTCATCCCGGACGACATCCAGCGCCTGGCCGTGCCCGTCCTCGCGCACCGCCTGATGCCGACCGCCGAGACCCAGCTCAACCGCCGCACCACCGAGCAGATCGTGGCCGAGATCGTCGCCAGGCTGCCCCTGCCGCGCCCGCAGGGCGGCCCGGCCGTCCGGAGGGGCTGAGGTGACCCCACCCCCCTCCGACCAGACGTCGGGCCTGCGGGACGCGATGCGCGGCCTCACCACCCGGGGCCGCTGCTTCGTCGCCGCCGGGACCACCTCGATCGCCTTCGCCTACGTGGTCGGCCAGGACGCGCTGGTGAAGGTCGGCTTCCTGCTGGTCCTGCTGCCCGTCATCGCCGTGGTGATCGTCGCCAACACCCGCTACCGGGTGGCCAGCGGACGCCGGCTCAACCCGCACCGGGCGGTCGCCGGTCAGGAGGCGAGGGTCCACCTGCGGGTCGACAACGTCTCCCGGGTGCCCACCGGGGTGCTGCTGCTCGAGGACCAGGTGCCGTACGTGCTCGGGCCGCGCCCGCGCTTCGTGCTGGACCGCGTCGAGCCGCGGGGCTTCCGCGAGGTGTCCTACCGCGTCCGCTCCGACCTGCGCGGGCGCTACCCGCTCGGGCCGCTGCAGCTGCGCCTGTCCGACCCCTTCGGCATGTGCGAGGTCGGCCGCGCCTTCACCGCCTCCGACACCCTCACCGTGGTCCCCCAGGTCCAGGCCCTGCCGTACGTACGGCTCCTCGGCTCCTGGGGCGGCCAGGGCGAGAGCACCAGCCACTCCCTCGCGCTGGCCGGCGACGACGACGTCATCCTGCGCGAGTACCGGCCGGGCGACGACCTGCGCCGGGTGCACTGGAAGTCCACCGCCCGCTACGGCGAACTGATGGTGCGCCGCGAGGAGCAGCCGCAGAAGGCCCGGGCCACCGTCCTGCTGGACACCCGCGAGTTCGGCCACCGGGGCAGCGGCCCCGCCTCCTCCTTCGAGTGGGCCGTCAGCTGCGCCGCCTCCGTCTCCGTGCACCTGTTGGAGCGCGGCTACCAGACCCACCTGCTCACCGACACCGGCGAGTGGGTGCCCGGGCCCGGCAGCGGCAACCACAGCGCCGCCGACACCTCCGGGCTGATCCTGGACGCCCTCGCCGTCACCGACCTGTCGGACGGCGGCGGGCTCTCCCGCGCCGAGGAGCCGCTGCGCGTCGGCGGCGAGGGCCTGCTGGTCGCCGTCCTCGGCGAGCTGGACGAGACCCAGGCCACCCGCCTGGGCCGGCTGCGCAGCCGCACCGGCGGGGCCATCGCCTTCCTGCTGGACACCGGCACCTGGACGGGCCTGCGCCTGCTCGCCCCGCACACCGGCGGCGACGAGTTCCGCGCCAGGGAACGGCAGCTGCGCGAAGCCGGCTGGACCGTCATCCCCGTACGCGCCGGCGACTCCCTGCCGGACCTCTGGCAGGCCGTCGACGGCGCCAGGACCACCGCCCACCACCGGGAAGGAGCCGGCGCGTGACCACCCGGGCCAAACTGACCGTCTACTCGGCGCTCGCCACCGCCCTCGCCTCCCTCTGCCTGCTGCCCCTGGTGAGCGAGCACAGCTGGCTCACCTACTCGTTCGTGGTGATCGCCGTGATCTCGGCGGTCGGCGCGGGCCTGCGCCGCTCCCCGCTGTTCCGCTGGAGCATCCCGATCGCCCAGCTGCTCGTGCTGCTGCTCATGATGCTGATCGGCTTCGCGAGCTCCGGGGGCCTCGGGCTGGGCATGATGCGCACCCTGACGCAGGTCTTCGCGGACGGCGTCTCCGACATCCAGAGCTACGCCATGCCGGCCCCGGGCACCCCGGGACTGCGGCTGATCCTGCTCTCCGCCATCGGCCTGATCGCCGTCATCGTGGACACCGTCGCGGTGACCTACCGGCGCGCGGCCGTGGCCGGGCTGCCGCTGCTGGCGCTGTTCTCCGTCGGCAACAAACTCGCCGAGGACCGCGCCAGCTGGATCTGGTTCGCGTTCGGCGCCGCCGGGTACCTGCTGCTGCTCTTCGCCGAGGGGCAGGACCGCGCCACCCGCTGGGGCCGCATCTTCCGCGGCGCGGCGGGCACCGTCAGCACCGGCACCGTGCGGCCCGCCGGCCAGATGGTCGGCGTGCTGGCCCTGGCCTCGGCCGTGGTGCTGTCCGTCCTGGTCCCGCAGAGCGGGTCCGGGCTGCTGGGCGGCGGCTCCCACGACTCGGCCGGCGGCAGCGGCACCGGCACCGGGATCGGCGGCGGAATCCTCGACCCGATGGTCAGCCTGGAAGCGGCGATCGCCAAGCCCAACGACGACGAGCTGCTCACCTACACGATGGACAGCACCCAGGCCGATCAGACCTACCTGCGCACCGGCTCGCTCGACCAGTTCGACGGCGCCCGCTGGAAGCTCAGCAGCACCACCTTCCTCGGGCTGCCGGCCACCCTGCCCAACCCCGAGGGCCTGCGCGACGCCGCCGTCCCCCGGGTGGAGACCGACGTGCGGATCGGCGACCGGCTCGGCGGGGCCAGCTGGCTGCCGATGCCCTACCCGGCGGCCTCCGTCAGCGTCCCCAACCGCGGCGAGTGGAAGCTCGACCAGCTGACCCGCACCGTGGTCCCCACCAGCGACAACGCGATCCGGGGCCTCAGCTACCACGTCAGCTCGCTGGACCTGCGCCCCACCGCCAACGAGCTGCGCGGCGCCGCCCTCGCCCCGCAGGACGTCCGCGACCGCTACACCGCGGTGCCCTCCGAGATGCCGGCCGTGGTCGCCCAGCAGGCCAAGGCGATCACCGCCGGGGCGCAGAACGACTACGACCGGGCGACGGCCCTGGTGAACTACTTCACCAGCCCGCAGTTCAAGTACGACACCTCCATCACCCCGGGCACCGGCAACGACGCCATCGCCGTCTTCCTGCGCGACCGCCGCGGCTTCTGCGTGCACTACGCCTCCGCCATGGCGGCGATGGCCCGCACGCTGAACATCCCGGCCCGCGTGGCCGTCGGCTTCACCCCCGGCGACACCAAGGGCGGAAACGTCTACACCGTCACCGGCCGGATGTACCACGCCTGGCCCGAGCTGTACTTCTCCGGCTACGGCTGGATGCGCTTCGAGCCGACCCCGAGCCGGGGCACCCCGGCCAAGTACACCGAGACGACGCCCACCCCGACGGCCACGCCGACCGCGCAGCCGACCTCGGCCGTGCCGAGCGCCTCGGCCGCCCCGGCGCCGTCCAAGAGCAGCGCCTGCTCCGGCAAGGAGCAGCAGCTCGGCGACTGCGGTCCGCAGAGCAAGACGGCGGGCAACGCCTCGGACGAGTCCTGGCTGCCGTCCTGGCAGCTGCTGACCATCATCGGCGTGGGCGTGCTGGTCGTCCTGCTGCTGCTCGCCCCGATGTTCTGGCGCACCGCGCTGCGCCGTCGCCGCCTCGGCGGCGGAGGCGGGAAGCGCGGCCCGGGCGGACCTGGCGGCCCGGGTGGCCCGGGCGGCGGCGGACCGGAGCTGACGGACGCCCAGGTGCTGGCCGCCTGGGAGGAGCTGATCGACTCCGCCTGGGACCTCGGCCTCGCCCCGGACGAGTCCCGCACCCCGCGCTCGACCGCCCGGCGCATCAGCACCGGCGCCGGGCTGGACCCGGAGGCCTCGGCGGCCACCGGCCGGCTGGCGCTGGCCACCGAGCGCGTGATGTACGCGCCCTCCGGCCGGCTCACCACCGACCCGGTGGTGTCGGACGTGCGCACCGTGCGGCAGGGCCTGCTGGCCGGGGCCGACCGGCGGCGTCGCCTGCGGGCGCTGCTGCTGCCGCCGTCCTCGGTGCAGCTGTGGTGGCGGTTCTCCGACGCCCTGGGAGTCGCCCGGGCGGCGGTCGGCGAGCGCGTCGGCCGGGCCTCGGCGGCGGTCATGACCCCGCTGCGGCGGGCGTTCACCCGCGGGCCCAAGGGTCCGCAGGGCTGAGCGGACAGCGAAACGCCGGGGCGGGCAGTCGGATCGACTGCCCGCCCCGGCGTTTCGACGTGATGCGGTGAGGCTCAGAAACCGCCGGTCTGCTCGTCCCGGCGGCGCTGCCAGCGCTGCTCCACCCGGTCCATCATCCCGGCCTTGCGGCGCGGGGCGGGGGCCGGACGGGCACCGGAGCCCTGGGCGGCCGGGCCGCGGCGCCAGCCCGTCACGGCGAACACCGCGCAGCCGAGCATCACCAGGAAGCCCACGACGCTGACCCAGATCTGGTCCGGGACGACCATGCCGCCCATCAACAGGGCGACGCCCACCACGAAGCCGGCGACGGCCAGGTAGACCCGCCGACGGGTGAACGTGCGCAGCCCGGTTCCCTCGAGCGCCGACGCGAATTTGGGATCTTCGGCATACAGCGCTCGCTCCATCTGGTCGAGCAGTCGCTGCTCGTGCTCCGAGAGCGGCACGGAGTCCTCCTACTCGTCGGTCGCGGGTGCGACCGGTCCGCCGCCCCGGTCGGGGAGGCAAGTCCTGTCAGCCATGGGGCACCACGGTCGGACGCCTGTGCGGGGGGTCCTGGTCCGTGTCGTCCATATGCCCCACGGATCCGGCTGTCATGCTTTCCGGCTTTACCCAGATCATACGGTCCGGGGCCCGGTTACGGAGTGGTCCGCGTCGCGTGGGCCAGGCCACTTCGGGCCGGGCGGGGCCGCACCGGACTCAACGCCCCGAGCACCGGACAAGTGCCCGAACGGGTGGAATCCGTCCGGAGCCGGGGAGCTTCGCGAGCGGACGGCGGGCGAACGCCGGGAGAACGGTACGTGCGCACGCGTACGGCGGCGGAAACGGGCCGCCGCCGTACGGTTCGGGACCGTACGGCGGCGGTGGACACGCTCGGCACAGGCTCAGCACACGCTCCGGGCCGGCTCCGGGCCGGCTCCGGCCTCAGTCGAGGGTGGCCAGCAGGTGCAGCTGGGTGGCGACGGAGTGGAAGGCCGGCTGGGCGGCGGCGGCCTCCTCCAGCTTCAGCAGGGCCTCCAGGGCGCCCGGCTCGGTGTCGACCAGCACACCGGGCACCAGGTCGGCGAAGACCCGTACGCCGTGCACCGACTGCACCCGCAGGCCCGCGCCCTCGGCCAGCCGGGCGAGCTCCTCGCCGGTGAACCGGCGCGGCATCGGGTCCTGCTCGCCCCAGCGGCCGTCCCCGGCCGTGAGGGCCGCGCGGGCCTCGTTGAAGTGGCCGCCGAGGGCGCGGGCCAGCACGGCGCCGTTGCGGTTGGCGGCCAGCAGGCTGACGAAGCCGCCCCGGCGCAGGGCGGCGGCCAGGCTGCCGAGCGCCTCGGCCGGGTCGTCCACGACCTCCAGCACGCCGTGGCAGAGCACCGCGTCCACGGTGCCGGGGGCGACCAGCTCGGGCAGCGTCTGGGTGTCGCCCTGGACGGCGCGGACGAGGTCCGTCACCCCGGCCTCGGCGGCCCGGCGCTCCAGCGCGAACAGCGCGTCCGGGCTCGGGTCGACCACGGTGACCCGGTGGCCGAGCCTGGCCACGGGCACGGCGAAGTTGCCGGTGCCGCCGCCGGTGTCGACCACGTCGAGCACCGGCTGGTCCAGCTCGGCCGCCCGCTTCTCCAGGGCCGCCCGCACCACCTCCCACACCACGGCGGTACGCAGGGCACTGCGGGGACGCGTCGGGTACACGGTCGGGCTCCTTGACAGGGGAGTTCGATCAGGGTTGCTCCCCACCTTATTGCCTGTCCGGCGCCTCCCCCTCGTCCAGGGGCAGCCGGGGCGCCGGCGGGGTCGCGCGCAGGCCGAGGAGGCGCTCGACCAGGCGCAGGAAGAGGGCGGAGTTGCGGATCAGGTCGTCGGCCTCGCGGGCAGAGGCGGCGCCCCTGATCCCGGCCTCGGCGGCGGCCCGGCGGCGGGCTCCGGCACCGTAGTAGAGCGCCCATTCGGACAGCTCCGGGGCCACCTCGGGCAGCACGTCCCAGGCGGGGCGGATCGCCTTGCGCCGGCGTTCGCTCTTCTCGGGCCGCCCGCGCACCGCCAGGACGGCCGCCACCGTGCGCAGCGCGGCCAGGTGGGCGGTGGCGTAGCGCTCCAGCGGGTCCTCCAGGGCGCGGGCCCTGGCGAGGGTGCGGTGGGCGTCGGTGAGCAGGTCGAGGGCGGCCGGAGGCGCGGCGATCCGGCGCAGCACGGGATGGACGTCCCCACCGGCGGGGCGCGGGCCCCGGTCGTACGGCAGGGCGGCGGAGTGGAGGCGGGCGGTGACGGGCTCAGGATGGCTGATGGTCATGGTCTCCCCCGGTTCCGAGGCAGCGCGCGGACCGGATGATCCGTGCCCCTCCATCGTGACCGGCACCACTGACAAATCCGCCCGCTGCGGGCATCCCGGCGGCGGGCGCGGACCCATCGCCCGGGTCCGTCGCCGCCGCCGTGTGCCGTTCGCTCCGCCCTCCCCCCACGGCGGCGGAACGATTCCCCCCTCGGGTGGCCGGCCTCTCCCCCGTGCCCGCTCCGCCGCCCCGTGCCGGCGGTGCGGGGCCCGTGACCGGCGCCCTCGTCCGGGCGGGCGGCGCCCGACGCGCCGTCCTCCCGGGTGCCACCACTCTGCCGTCCCGGCAGGTCGGAGGGCATCCGCTCGGGTACTCAACCCCCGATCTGAGTACCCGTACTCAGTCCGGAACCATGTCCGGAACCGGTCCGGAACCCGTCGGGAACCGACCCCCGGACCGTGTGCGTCCCGCCTCGCGGGCCGGGTAGCGTACGGCCGGAGCACCGGGCGCAGCGCCGGACGACGAGGGAGCGCCATGACGATCCTGCCGCTGATCTTCACCAGCGGACTGGCCAGCGGCATCAACGCGTACGCGGTGGTGCTGCTGATGGGCCTGCTCGGCCGGTTCGCCGACGCCGGATCGGTGCCGCCGGCGCTGGAGCGCACGGACGTGCTGGTCGCGGCCGGGGTGCTGTTCCTGCTGGAGGCGGTGGCCGACAAGATCCCGTACGTGGACAGCGTCTGGGACGTCGCGCACACCGTGATCCGGCCGATCGCCGGAGCCGTCGTGGGCGTGCTGATCGCCGGCCACGACCCGGGCTCGCTCAGCGACGTCGCGGCGGGCGCGATCGGCGGTTCCTCGGCGCTGGTCAGCCACCTGGTGAAGGCGTCACTGCGGATGGCCGTCAACACCTCGCCGGAGCCGTTCAGCAACATCCTGGTGAGCGTCACGGAGGACCTGGGCGTGGCCGGCCTGATCACCCTGGCGATCTTCCACCCGTGGCTGGCCGCCTCCATCGCCGCCGTCCTCCTGCTGGCCGGGATCCTGCTGGTCCGGCTGATGATCAAGAAGATCCGCGCCTTCCGCGCCCGCCGCCGCGAACGCCGCGCCGCGAAGGCGGCCGGAGCGGCGGGATCCGCCTCCGGGGCGTACTCCCGGCGGATCTAAGATCGTCGGCATGGCAAGGATCGTCGTCATCGGTGCAGGTATGAGCGGGCTCGCGGCGGCCTCCCGGCTGGCGACCCTCGGGCACGGGGTGACGGTCTGCGAGGCGGGAGCGACGTACGGGGGCATGGTCGGCCGGTACGAGCGCGACGGCTTCGCCTTCGACACCGGGCCCGGGCTGCTCCCGCTGCCCGCCGTCTACCGCGATCTCGCGCTGAAGACCGGCAAGGAGCCGCTGGAGCAGCTGGTCGAGCTGACGCCGCTCGCGCCGGAGAGCCGGCACCTGTTCGCCGACGGCACGGACCTCACCCTGCCCAACGCCTCGCGCGGCGGGGTCGGCCAGGCCCTGGACGCCGCCTTCGGCGAGGGTTCCGGCGCCCGGTGGAGCGAGGTCATGAACCACGCCCGCGCCGTCTGGGAGGCCACCCGGCGCCCGCTGCTGGAGGAGCCGCTGCCCACCGAGCGCGGCCTGCTGAGCCCGGCGGACCGCGAGCGGCTGGACACCGATCCGTACCCCCTCCCGCCCCGAACGGGCCTGGCCCGGCTGCGCAGGCCCGTCCCGTGGACCCTGGACACGGTGGCCCGCCGGCAGCTCGGCGGCCACCCGGGTCTGACCGCCCTGCTGGGCGAGCCGGCGCTGCGGTACGGCCTGGTGCCCGGGCAGGCCCCGGCCGGGGCCGCCGTGCTGGCGTACATGGAGCAGTCCTTCGGCGTCTGGTACGTCCGGGGCGGGATGCGGGCCCTGGCGGAGGCCGTGTACCGGCGCTGCGAGCTGCGCGGGGTGGGGTTCCGCTTCGACACGCCCGTCACCCGGGTGGTCGTCGAGGAGGGCCGGGCCCGGGGCGTGGAGACGGCGCGGGGCCGGATCGAGGCGGACCTGGTGGTCTCCGCGATGGACACCGACGCCCTGTTCCGGAACGGCCTGGCCGAGTGGCCCGGCGTGCCGGCCGAGGAGTGGGAGCCGGTCGAGGTGCCCGGCCGGTTCAGCGTGCTGCTGGCCCTGCGCGGCCCCCGCCCGGCGGGCACCGCGCACCGGACGGTGGTGCACGCGGCGGACCCGGCGGCGGAGGAGAACGCCCTCACCCACAACGCTCCGCCCTGCGAGCGCCCCACCGTCCAGGTGCTCCGCCCGGACGACCCGACGCTGAGGCCCGACGACGCCCACGAGAGCGTGGTGCTGACGGCGACCGTCCCGGCCCAGGACGAGGTGGACTGGACGGCCCCCGGCTTCGCCGAGCACTACGCCGACCGGCTGCTCGCCCACGTCGACGCGGCGGGCCTGGGCCTTCGCGAGCGGGTGCTGTGGCGGGTCGTGCGCACCCCCGCGGACACCCTGCGGGAGACCGGCGCGGTGTACGGCGCCGTCGCCCAGCCCTCGCTGGCGGGCGGGAACCTCCCGACGGCGCGCCTCAAGGCGGCCAACGAGTCCCCCGTTCCGGGCCTCTACCTGATCGGCGGCGGCGCCCATCCGGGCGGCGGGCTCGCCCGCGTCGGCATGTCGGCCTGCATCACCGCCGGGCTGATCGGCCCGGCCTGAGGCCCGTCAGCCGTGTGAGGGCCAGGTGTTCTGCTGCTGGTAGCCGTACGCCTGGTCGTAGCCCGGCTGCTGCTGCGGGATGCCGCCCTGGGGGTGCTGCTCCCACTGCTGCTGTTGCTGGGCGTTCGGGTCCCAGCCGGGCTGCTGCTGGGGCTGGGACTGCTGCTGGGGCTGCTGCTGCCACTGCTGCTGGTCGTAGCCGCCCTGGTAGGCGGCCGCGTACGGGTCCTGCTGCTGGGGCTGGGGCTGCTGCTGCGGGTAGCCGCCGTACTGCTGCTGGTCGTAGGAGGCGTAGGCGGGCTGCTGCTGCCACTGCTGCTGGTCGTAGCCGCCCTGGTAGCCGGCGGCGTACGGGTCCTGCTGCTGGGGCTGCTGCTCCTGCTCGTAGTACGTGGGCGCGTAGACGCCGTCCTGGGCGAGCTCCTGCAGCTCGAAGGCCGCCGTCTGCTCCACCGCGGGGGCGTCCTCCGACGTTTGTCCGAACTCCGGCCCGAGGTCCGGCCCGAGGTCCGGCCCCGAGTCCGCCCGGGGAGCCGCCTCGGGCTCCTCCACCGAGCTGACCTCGCCGACGCGCGCCTCCGCGACGGCGACGGCGGCCACGGCCGTCGCGCCCCCGGTCAGCGCGCCCAGCATCGGCACCTTGGCGAGCGGGCCCGGCAGGCTGCCGTCCGGCTTGCGCAGGGACCAGCCGGCCTGGAAGCCGCGCTTGACGGAGAGGGTGACGAAGGTCTGGCCGAGCGCGAACAGGGCGGCGCCCGCGCCGATCACCACGACCGAGTCGAGGGACATCCCGGCGGCCACGCCGAGGAAGCCCGTCAGGGCGAGGACCCGCCAGTGCACCGGGGCCCGGTTCTGCAGCAGCACCTCGGCGACCAGCCAGAGCGCCACCACCGCCAACGCGACGTACAGCAGCAGGAATCCGATGCCCATCCGCCCGCTACCTCCAGTCGCGTGCCCGCGCTCGCCGCGCGTGTGCGGCGACTGTACCGGTTCAACGGCCCGGGTACCGCATCGCGTTCCCACCCCCGGCCGCCCCCGCGCGCACACGACCGAGCCCGCCACCGTCCAACCGGTGACGGGCTCGTGAACACCCGGTCAGCGCTGGTGCAGACCCAGGTTCTGGTAGATCTCCAGCGTCGCCGTCGAGTGGTTCAGCGTGATGAAGTGCAGGCCGGGCGCGCCCTCGGCGAGCAGCCGCTCGGCCATCGCCGTGGCGTGCTCGATGCCGATCGCCCGCAGGGCCGCCGGGTCGTCGACGGCGGCGCGCAGCCGCGCCTCCAGCGCGGGCGGGAAGGCCGAGCCGCTGAGCTGCGGGAAGCGCTCCAGCTGCTTGGCGTTGGTCACCGGCATGATCTCCGGGATGATCGGCGCCTCGCAGCCGGCCGCGGCGACCCGGTCGCGCAGCCGCAGGTAGTCGTCGACCTCGAAGAACATCTGGGTGATCGCGTAGTCGGCGCCGGAGCGGAACTTCGCGACGAAGTGCCGGATGTCGTCGTCCCAGTTCGTCGAGCGCGGGTGCATGTTGGGCGAGGCCGCGACGCCGACGCAGAAGTCGCCGATGCCCTTGATCAGCTCGACCAGCTCGTACGCGTAGGTGACGCCCTGCGGGTGCCGGACCCACTCGCCCGTCGGGTCGCCGGGCGGGTCTCCCCGGACGGCGAGGACGTTGCGCACGCCCTGGTCAGCGTAGTGGCCGATGATGTTGCGCAGCTCGGCGACCGAGTGGTCCACGGCGGTCAGGTGGGCGACCGGGGTGAGCGTGGTCTCGGTGGCGATCCGGCCGACCATGTTGACGGTGCGCTCGCGCGAGGAGCCGCCGGCGCCGTACGTCATGCAGACGAAGTTCGGGTCGAGCGGTTCGAGACGGCGGATGGCGTCCCAGAGCCTGTGCTCACCGATCTCGGTGCGAGGGGGCATGAACTCGAAGGAGAATGACCGCTTTCCGGCCGCCAGGAGCTCGCGGACCGTCTGTGCGCGGTCCGTTCTGGTGGAAGCGATACCGAGTGCCATGATGGCAGGTTATCGGTCGGTGACCGGGGCGTCACAAGAGGGTCCCACGAAGTGAGACGGGCGCTGGACCTCGGCTCGCACGTCTGTTCCCAGTACCCCGGCTAGGCTTGCCGCATCCCAGCGAAACAGCGGAGCCTCATCGTGACCTCGTCCAGCACCCGGCCGGCCAACCCCATTGACGTGGAGGACGTCCGCACGCGCGTCAACGGCGCCCTCGCCGCGTTCATGGACGGCCAGTCCGCCCTGCTCGACGGGATCTCGCCCCAGCTGGCCCCCGCCGCCGACGCCCTGCGCGACTTCCTGCTGGACGGCGGCAAGCGGCTGCGCCCCGCCTACTGCTACTGGGGCTGGCGCGCCGCCGGCGGGTCCGCCGCCGCCGAGGGGATCGCCCACGCGGCCGCGGCCCTGGAGCTGCTCCAGGCCAGCGCCCTGGTCCACGACGACCTGATGGACCGCAGCGACACCCGGCGGGGCCTGCCCTCCGTCCACCGCCGTTTCGAGGCCCTGCACCGCGAGCGCGGCTGGCGCGGCGACCGCGAGCAGTACGGCGCCTCGGCGGCGGTGCTGCTGGGCGACCTGCTGCTGATCTGGTGCGACGAGCTGTTCCTGCGCTCGGGTCTGGAGCCGGCCGCCGTCCTCGCCGCCAAGCCGGTGTTCGACCTGATGCGCACCGAGGTCATGGTCGGCCAGTACCTGGACGTGCTGGAGCCGGTGGCCGGGGACTCGGCCGACGAGGGCGCGCTGGAGCGCGCGCGGACCGTCCTGCACTACAAGTCAGCGAAGTACACCATCGAGCGCCCCCTGCAGGTCGGCGCGCTGCTCGCCGGGGCCGGGCCCGACCTGGTCGAGGCGCTCGGCGCGTTCGGGCTGCCGCTGGGCGAGGCGTTCCAGCTGCGCGACGACCTGCTCGGCGTCTTCGGGGATCCGGCCGTCACCGGCAAGCCCGCCGGGGACGACCTGCGCGAGGGCAAGCGCACCCTGCTCGTCGCCCACGCGATGCGCGCCCTGCCCGCCGCCGACGCCCGTCACCTGGACGAGCGCCTCGGCGCGCCGGACCTGGCCGCGGCCGAGGTCGCCGGGCTGCGGGAACTGGTGGAGCGCAGCGGCGCGGCCGAGCTGGTGGAGCAGCGGATCTCCGAGCTGATGCGCGAGGCCCTGGCCGCGCTGGCGGCGGCGCCGCTCGCCGACGAGAAGGCCCGCGAGGTGCTGCTGGCGCTGGCGGAGGCTTCCACCGTCCGCAAGTACTGAGACGTACGGACAGGCGGACGGCGGAAGCCTCCGCGGTCGTACGGTCAGACCGCCGCGCGCACCCGGCGGGCGAGCTCGGCGGCCGCGGCCCGGGGGTCCTCGGCCGCGGTGAGGGCCCGGACCACGACGATCCGGCGGGCGCCGGCCTCCAGGACCTCGTCCAGGTTGCCGAGGTCGATCCCGCCGATGGCGAACCACGGCCGGTCGGTGGCCTGCTTCGCCGCGTACGAGACCAGGCCGAGGCCCGGCGCCGGGCGGCCCGGCTTGGTCGGGGTCGGCCAGACCGGGCCGGTGCAGAAGTAGTCCACACCCGGCTCGGCGATCGCCGCGTCCACCTCGGACTCGGCGTGGCAGGAGCGCCCGATCAGCACGTCGTCGCCGAGGATCGCCCGGGCGGCGGCCACCGGCAGGTCGTCCTGGCCGAGGTGCAGCACGTCCGGCCGGGCCGCGTGGGCGACGTCGGCGCGGTCGTTGACGGCCAGCAGCTTCCCGTGGCGGTGGCAGGCGTCGGCGAAGACCTCCAGGGCCTCCAGCTCCTGCTTGGCCTCCAGGCCCTTGTCGCGGAGCTGGACGACGTCCACCCCGCCGGCCAGCGCCTCGTCCAGGAAGTCGACCAGGTCGCCCTGCGCGCGGCGGGCGTCCGTGCACAGGTAGAGCCGGGCGTCCGCCAGCCGCGCACGCCGCGTGTCCGCCGCCATCAGATCAGCATCGCCTGGGCACGGCGCTTGACCTCGGTGCCGCGGTTCTCCCGCAGCGCCTGGATCGGGCTACCGGGCAGCGACGGGTCCTCGGTGAAGAGCCACTCCAGGATCTCCTCGTCGCTGTACCCGCAGTCGCGCAGCAGGTTCAGGGTGCCGGACAGGTGCTTGACCAGCCCCGGGCCGTCGATGAACGCGGCAGGGACTTGCAGCGACTTGTTGGGGCCCCGGCGGACCGCGATCAGCTCACGCTTCCTGACCATGTCCCGGACCTCGGTGACCAGCACCCCCCACTGCTCCGAGATGTCGGGGAGGTACATCCACTCGGGGACCAGGGTTTCAATCTTGCTTTCGATCTCGCTCACGCCACCAGACTGCCACCTCCGCGCCGTCCGGAGCTAAACGGTGGCCCCCTTGAGCGCCACGGAGGGGTCCGCCGCGAGGGCCGGGTCCAGTACGGCGCCGCGCTCGATGAGCTTGCGCCCCTGGGCGAGGTCGCGCGGCCGGTCCACGGCCAGCAGGGCGCTGGGCACGCCCCCGCGCAGCCACAGCACCGACCAGGAGCCGTCCTCCGGGCTCCCCCGCCATAGCAGCTCGTCGCCCTCGGTGTGCCGGCCCGCGTACTGGACCATCCGGCCGAACTGCTCGGACCAGAAGTACGGCACCGGGTCGTACGGCGCCGCGTCCTCGCCGAGCCCGAGCCCGAGGCCGAGGAGCGCGGCGGCCACCGCGCCGCCGGACTGCAGCGCGTGGTCCCAGTGCTGGACGGCCAGCCGGGCGCCGGAGCGGGCGGAGGGGTAGCTGACGCAGTCCCCCGCCGCGTGGACGCCGGGCACGCCGGTGCGCAGCCGCCCGTCCACGACGATCGCGCCACTCGCGTCCAGCTCGACGCCGGAGCCGGCCAGCCAGCCGGTCGCGGGCCGGGCGCCGATGCCGACGACGACCTCGTCGGCGGGCAGGTGCGAACCGTCCGCCAGCCGGACCGAGCCCGCCTCCACGGCCTCCACGCCGACACCGCAGCGCAGGTCGATCCCGGCCTCGGCGTACCAGGGGGCCATCGCCCGGCCGATCTCCGCGGGCAGGGCGCCCGGCAGCGGGGCCGCTCCGGCCTCGACCACCGTCACCTCGCAGCCGGCCTGGCGGGCGGCGGTGGCCACCTCGGCGCCGATCCAGCCCGCGCCGACCAGCACCAGCCGGCGGCCGGGGCGCAGCAGCGCCCGCAGCGCCAGCGCGTCGTCCAGGGTGTGCAGCAGGTGGGCCCGCTCGGCGCCGGGCAGGGCGCGCGGGACGGCGCCGGTGGCGATCACCAGGGCGTCGTACGACAGGTCCCCGGCGTCGGTGTGCAGGGTTCCGGGGGTCAGGGTTCCGGGGGCCAGAGAGCCGGGGGTCAGGGTTCCGGGGGCCAGGGAGCCGGGAGTGAGGCCGGTGGCGCGGCGGCCGAGGAGCAGCTCGATGCCGAGGCCCTCGTAGTCCACGTCCAGGGTGGTGGTGTCGGCCTTGCCCAGCAGGACGTCCTTGGACAGCGGCGGCCGGTCGTACGGCGCGTGCGGCTCCTCGCCGACCAGCACGACCCGCCCCCGCCAGCCGCCCTGCCGCAGCTTCAGGGCGCACTGCGCCCCGGCCAGCCCGGCACCGACGACGACCGCCACCCGCTCAGTTCCGCTCAGCTCTGCCACGCCCGTCACTGTACTCAGGGCTCCGTCCCACCCTGCGTACGGGCCTTCGGTCCGATGACGCCCCGGAGTTAAGGTGGGGGCACACACGGGAGCCCGGCGCACCGGGCTGAGAGGCGGGCTGGCACGGCCTGCGACCGTCCGAACCTGATCCGGGTCATACCGGCGAAGGGAGAGAGCAGCTTTGTCACGCTTGCTACCGGGTGCCCACACGGAGGTCCTGGTCATCGGCGGGGGCGTCATCGGCCTCGCCGTCGCCTGGCGCGCGGCGCAGCGCGGGGCGGGGAACGTGGTCGTGGTGGACCCCTCGCACGGCCACGGCGCCGCCGGGGTCGCGGCCGGGATGCTCGCCCCGGTCACCGAGCTCCAGTACGGCGAGGAGCCGCTGCTGCGCCTGGGCATGGCCTCCAACGAGCGGTACGCGGCCTTCGCCGCCGAGCTGTCGGAGGCGAGCGGGGGCCTGGACACCGGCTACCGCCGCTGCGGCACGATCGCCGTCGCGCTGGACTCCGACGACCGCGAGGAACTGCGCGAGCTGCACGCCTTCCACCTGCGCCTCGGCCTGGACTCCACCTGGCTCACCGGCCGCGAGGCCAGGAAGCTGGAGCCGATGCTCGCCCCCGGCGTGCGCGGCGGTCTGCACGTGGCCGAGGACCACCAGGTCGACCCCCGCCGCCTGCTCAGGGCCCTGACCTTCGCCTGCGAGGGCGCGAACGTCCTGCTCCACCGGGCCGAGGCCCTCGAACTGCTCGTCGGGGACGGGCGCGCGACCGGCGCCCGGCTGAGCACCGGCGAGAGCATCACCGCCGATCAGGTCGTCCTGGCCGCAGGAGCGCGGAGCCACCGGCTGCCGGGCCTGCCCGAGGGCGTGCTGCCCGCGATCCGCCCGGTGAAGGGCCAGATCCTGCGCCTGCGGATCCCGGAGGCGTACCGGCCCTTCCTCTCCCGCAACGTCCGCGCGGTGGTGCGCGGGCAGCACCTGTACGTCGTCCCGCGCGAGGACGGCGAGCTGGTGATCGGCGCGACCAGTGAGGAGCAGGGCTACGACACCACCGTCACCGCCGGCGGGGTGTACGAACTCCTGCGCGACGCCCACGAGTTGGTCCCGGGCATCACCGAACTCCCGCTCGTGGAGACGGCCGCGGGCCTGCGCCCGGGCTCGCCCGACAACGCCCCGCTGCTCGGCCCGACCTCCCTGCCCGGCCTGGTCGCCGCGACCGGCCACCACCGCAACGGCGTGCTGCTCACCCCGGTGACCGCCGACCTCCTCGGCGCGTACCTGGCCACGGGCGAACTCCCGGACCTGGCACTGCCGTTCACCCCCACCCGCTTCGCCACGAAGGCCGCCGCATGACCGAGACCACCTCCACCGACATCGCCCTGACCGTCAACGGCGAGCCCCGCACGCTGCCCGCCGCCACCACCCTCGCCCAGGTGGTGGCCACCGTCAGCGCCGCCAACACCGGCGTCGCCGCCGCGCTCAACGAGGCCGTGGTGCCGCGCAGTTCGTGGTCCGGAACGCCGCTGAGCAGCGGCGACCGGATCGAGATCCTCACCGCCGTCCAGGGAGGCTGACCGATGGCCGACGACCTGCTGACCATCGCCGGGGCGACCTTCTCCTCCCGGCTGATCATGGGCACCGGCGGCGCCCCCAGCCTGGAGGTCCTGGAGCGCGCCCTGCTCGCCTCGGGCACCGAGCTGACCACCGTCGCGATGCGCCGGGTGAACGCCACCACCCAGGGCTCCGTCCTGGACGTGCTGACCCGCAACGGCATCCGCGTCCTGCCCAACACGGCCGGCTGCTTCACCGCCGGCGAGGCGGTGCTGACCGCCCGCCTGGCCCGCGAGGCGCTGGGCACGGACTGGGTGAAGCTGGAGGTGATCGCCGACGAGCGCACCCTCCTGCCGGACCCGATCGAGCTGCTGGACGCCGCCGAGACCCTCGTCGACGACGGCTTCACCGTCCTGCCGTACACCAACGACGACCCGGTGCTGGCCCGCAAGCTGGAGGACGTCGGCTGCGCGGCGATCATGCCGCTGGGCTCGCCGATCGGCTCGGGCCTGGGCATCCGCAACCCGCACAACTTCCAGCTGATCGTCGAGGCCGCAACCGTCCCCGTCGTCCTGGACGCGGGCGCCGGCACCGCCTCCGACGTGGCCCTGGCGATGGAGCTGGGCTGCTCCGCGGTGATGCTCGCCTCCGCGGTGACCCGCGCGCAGGACCCGGTCCTGATGGCCGAGGCCATGCGGCACGCCGCCGAGGCCGGACGCCTGGCCCACCGGGCCGGCCGCATCCCGCGCCGCTTCCACGCGGAGGCGTCCTCCGCGATGGCCGGCCGCGCGGACCTCGACACCCGGGAGCGGCCCGCGTTCTAGCGAGGCCACCCGGCCACGTCACGCATGTCACAACCCGGTCCCGGAGGCGGCGCCCTCCGGGTCCGGGCTCCGAGCGCGCCACTAGACTCCCCCGGGTGGACACGGGAATGCACGACCCCCTGATCGGTACCCTGCTCGACGGCCGCTACCGGGTCGAGCAGCGCATCGCCGCAGGCGGGATGTCCACCGTCTACAAGGGCACCGACACCCGGCTCGACCGGGTCGTCGCCCTCAAGGTGATGCACCCGCAGCTGGCCGGCGACGAGGGATTCACCGCCCGCTTCATCCGCGAGGCCAAGGCGATCGCCCGGCTCACCCACCCCAACGTGGTGAACGTCTTCGACCAGGGCGCGGACGGCGGGAACACCTTCCTCGCCATGGAGTACGTCCCCGGCCGCACCCTGCGCGACCTGCTGCGCGACCGCGGCGCCCTGTCGGTGCGCGCCGCCCTGGACGTCCTGGAGCCGGTGCTCGCCGCCCTCGGCGCCGCCCACCGCGCCGGGCTGGTCCACCGGGACGTCAAGCCGGAGAACGTGCTGATCACCGACGGCGGCCTGGTCAAGGTCGCCGACTTCGGCCTCGTCCGGGTGCTCGGCACCGCGGACGGCGCCCCCACCTCGGTGACCACCTCCACCGGCGGCACCGTCCTCGGCACCGTCTCCTACCTGGCCCCCGAGCAGATCCTCCCGGACGCCCCCACCGACCAGCGGGTGGACGTCTACGCCTCCGGCATCCTGCTGTACGAGATGCTCACCGGCCGCCGCCCGCACACCGGCGACAACCCCGTCGCCGTCATGTACAAGCACCTGCACGAGGACGTCCCCGCCCCCTCGCTGGTCGCCCCCGCCGTCGCCCCGGCGCTGGACGCCATAGTGGCCTTCGCCTGCGCCCGCTCCGCCGGGGCCCGCCCGTACGACGCCGTCGAACTGCTCGCCGCCCTCCAGCGCGTGCGCCGCACCCTCACCCCCGCCGAGCTCGACGCCGAGCCGCCCGCCTCCACCCGGCCCACGCCCCGCCACCCGACCGGCGAGGCCACCTCGGTGCTGCGGCAACGGCCCGAGCCCGCGGACCTGCGGCCCGCGCCCGAGCGCACCAGCGTCCTCGACGTGCCGGCCGACCTGATGGAGCAGCTGCTCACCGAGCCCCGCCCGTACGACGAGCCCACCCCGGTGCGCCGCCCCCGCCCGCCGCGCCCGCCCCGGCTGCACCGACTGTCCCGCAAGCCGCTGATCTGGGCGGGCGCGCTGACGGCGCTGGTGCTGCTGGTCGGCGGCGCGACGTACGGGCTGAACCAGGGCCTGTACGGGGCGGTGCCGGCCGTGCTGGGCAAGGACCGCGCCGAGGCGCAGCGCGACCTGGACGGGCAGGGCATGCACGCGAAGTTCGTCGAGGTGTTCAGCGAGTCCGTCCCCGCCGGGCAGGTCATCTCCACGGACCCGGGGATCGGCACCCGGACCCGCAAGAGCGACACGGTGACGGTCACCGTCTCCAAGGGCCCCAAGCGGATAGCGGTGCCGGACGTCACGGGCAGGACCACCGACCAGGCCGTCTCGGCGCTGACCGGCGTGCAGCTGATCAAGGGCAACGTGACCCAGACCTACAACGACTCGGTGGCCGAGGGCACCGTGATCAGCACCTCCCCGGCGGCCGGGCAGCTGCTGCCGGAGAACAGCTCGGTCTCGCTGGTGGTCAGCAAGGGCATGGTGCCCGTCCCGGACGTCACCGGGATGTCCAAGGAGGACGCCCAGAGGGCGCTCCAGGCGGCCGGCTTCTCGATGCAGACCTCCGGGGTGAACCTGTTCGGCACCGGGAAGGTCTCCGGCCAGTCCCCGGCGGCCGGGGAACGGCGCCCGCAGAAGACCGTGGTGACGGTCAACTTCCCGTTCCTGTAAGCCCTTTCAGGTCCTGTAAGCCCTTTCAGGACGGCTCAGCGCAGCGGCCCGTCTCCGGGCTCCTCCTGGTGGGAGTAGCGCTGCTCGCGCCAGGGGTCGGCGAGGTTGTGGTAGCCGCGCTCCTCCCAGAAGCCGCGGCGGTCGGCCCGCATGTACTCCACCGCGCGGACCCACTTGGGGCCCTTCCAGGCGTACAGCCGCGGCACGACCAGCCGTACGGGGAAGCCGTGCTCGGCGGTGAGCACCTCGCCGTCGCGGTGGGTGGCGAGCAGGGTGCTCGCGTCCGCGAAGACGTCCAGCGGCAGGTTGGCGCTGTAGCCGTACTCGGCCCAGACCATCACGTGGGTGACGCCCGGCGCCGGGGGCGCCGGTTCGAGGAGGGCGGCGGTGGGCACGCCCGTCCACTCGTTGCCGAGGACGGAGAACTTGGTGACGCAGTGCAGGTCCCCGGTGACGGTGGTGCGCGGCAGGGCGGCGAAGTCCTCGAAGGTCCAGGTGTGCTTCTCGGCGGAGGCGGTGGCGCCGAACACCTGGAGGTCCCAGGTCAGCCGGTTGAAGCGGGGCACCGATCCGTAGTACAGGGCGGGCCAGCCGCGCTGTGCGCGCTGCCCCGGCGGGAGCCTCGGGTCAGCCGGCGGAATCGGTTCTCTCTCGGACTGACCCATGGGTCCATGGTGACAGACGGCGCCCGAGGCCCGACGCGCGCCCCTTCACCTCTCCTTCACGCCCCGCCCATATGGGCCAACGGTCGGTCGCACACCCTCGGAGAGCGGTGCAAATCGGATATTCCGACACATGTCCTAGTGAGTGTGAACTTACTGGAATTACCTCCCATCACGGTGCCAGGATGCGCAGCGCAGGCCCGACCGCAGGGCACCGCAGGACGTAGGCGCTGGGAGGCACCACCATGCAGGGCGATCCAGAGGTCATCGAGTTCCTCAACGAGCAGCTCACCGCCGAGCTCACCGCGATCAACCAGTACTTCCTGCACGCCAAGATGCAGGAGAACTTCGGCTGGACGAAGCTCGCCAAGTACACCCGGCACGAGTCCTTCGACGAGATGAAGCACGCCGAGACCCTCACCGACCGCATCCTCTTCCTGGACGGGCTGCCCAACTACCAGCGGCTGTTCCACGTCCGGATCGGGCAGACGGTCAAGGAGATGTTCGAGGCGGACCGCCAGGTCGAGGTCGAGGCGATCGACCGGCTCCGGCGCGGGATCGTGGTGATGCGGGCCAAGAACGACGTCACCTCGGCGAACATCTTCGAGGACATCCTGGCCGACGAGGAGCACCACATCGACTACCTGGACACCCAGCTGGAGCTCCTGGAGAAGCTCGGCGAGGCGCTCTACCTCGCCCAGCTCATCGAGCAGCCGGAGTCCTGACCCGCCTCAGGCGGCGCGCAGCGGGACGACGGGGGCCGATGGCGCCGGGTCGTCCTGGGTCTCCGGATCGGCGAGCCCCAGCTTGGCGGCCAGCCGGGCGGTCGGGCAGGGCCGGGCGCCGTGCTCGCCGAGCAGGGCCTGTATCCGCCGGACGCAGGAGCCGCAGTCGGTGCCGGCCTTGCAGCCCTTGGCGATCTGGCGCGGGGAGTTCGCACCGGCGTCGATCGCCTTCTTCACCTGGTCCTCGGTGACCGCATGGCACATGCACACGTACATCGCGGTCTCTCCCGGGGTGAAGCGTTCCAAGTGGATCTTGACTAAGGCAAGCCTTAGTTCACTGAGCCTCACCTTACCCGGCATTCCGGGCACGAAAAAGCCCCTCCGGACTCGGGAATCCCGAATCCGGAGGGGCCTTCGTCACAGTTGCTCGCCCGCTCGCCTCCGAGCCGAAGGGCGGGGCGCGGAACGTCACTGGTTGCGGTAGGTCTCCGCCACCAGGAACGCCAGGTCCAGCGACTGGCTGCGGTTGAGCCGCGGGTCGCAGGCCGTCTCGTAGCGCTGGTGCAGGTCGTCGACCAGCACCTCGTCGCCGCCGCCGACGCACTCGGTCACGTCGTCGCCGGTCAGCTCCACGTGGATGCCGCCCGGGTGGGTGCCGAGGGCGCGGTGGACCTCGAAGAAGCCCTTGACCTCGTCGAGCACGTCGTCGAAGCGGCGGGTCTTGTGACCGCTGGACGCCTCGAAGGTGTTGCCGTGCATCGGGTCGCAGATCCACACCGGCTGGGCGCCGGAGGCGGTGACCTTCTCCACCAGGGTGGGCAGGTGCTCGCGGACCTTGCCCGCGCCCATCCGGGTGATGAAGGTGAGGCGGCCGGGCTCGCGCTCCGGGTCCAGCTTCTCGATCAGCGTGAGCGCCTCGTCGACCGTGGTGGTCGGGCCGAGCTTGACGCCGATCGGGTTGCGGATCTTGGACGCGAACTCGATGTGCGCGTGGTCCAGCTGCCGGGTGCGCTCACCGATCCACACCATGTGGCCGGAGACGTCGTACAGCTCGCCGGTGCGCGAGTCCACGCGGGTCAGCGCGGTCTCGTAGTCCAGGATCAGGGCCTCGTGCGAGGAGAAGAACTCGACGGTCCTGAACTCCTCCGGCGCCACGCCACAGGCGTTCATGAACGCCAGCGCGTTGTCGATCTCCCGGGCGAGCTGCTCGTAGCGCTGGCCGGCCGGGGAGTTGCGCACGAAGTCCTGGTTCCAGGCGTGCACCTGGCGCAGGTCGGCGTACCCACCGGTGGTGAAGGCGCGCACGAGGTTCAGGGTGGCGGCGGAGGCGTTGTACATCCGCTTGAGCCGCTCCGGGTCCGGGATGCGGGACTCGGGGGTGAAGTCGAAGCCGTTCACCGAGTCGCCCCGGTAGACCGGCAGGGTCACGCCGTCGCGGGTCTCGGTCGACTTGGAGCGCGGCTTGGAGTACTGGCCGGCGATGCGGCCGACCTTCACGACCGGCACCGAGGCGGCGTACGTCAGGACGGCGGCCATCTGCAGCAGGGTCTTCAGCTTGTTGCGGATGTGCTCCGCCGAGACACCGTCGAAGGCTTCGGCGCAGTCACCGCCCTGCAGGAGGAACGCTTCCCCACGCGCCACGGCTCCCAGCCGGGCGCGCAGCTGGTCGCACTCGCCGGCGAAGACGAGCGGCGGATACGAGGCGAGCTCGGCAAGGGTCTTGCGCAGAGCCTCTTGGTCCGGCCATTCAGGCTGCTGCGCCGCGGGCAGGGACTGCCATGAGTGAAGATTCGTTGCGGTCACACGGGCAAGGCTACGGGGTGACGCGAGTGATCCGTGACCATTGCCCGCTGGATGAGACACCTTCCGGACAACCCTTCCGGCGCGGCGTAGACGCGTTGATGTGATCCGCTACGCTCAGCCCCATGCACGCGCACCGCACCCACTCCTGGTGGTGGACCCCCCTTCTGGGCGGCCCACCGATCGCGCGTTCCTAGACGAACACGACGGCCGCCCCTCGGGGCGGCCGTACTCGTTGGAGCAGACGGCCCTCCCGGGAGCGGACCCAGCACCGCCCTCGCCATCCATCCCGGAACCATCCCCGGAAACCCGGAAGGAAGCCGTACCGTGACGACCGCCGTCGAACTGCTCTCCCGCCTGACCTCCCCCGGCGCCCCCGCCTTCGCCCTGCTGCACCGCCGCACCCCGCGGCACGCCCCGGACACCGTCGAGGTGCTGCTGGGCACCGTCGCCGACTACGAGCACCTCGCCGACCTGCCCGTGCGCGAGGGCGTCCCGGCCGGCGGCCCGGCGCACGACCTGCTCGCGCTCGTCCCGTACCGGCAGATCCGCGAGCGCGGGTTCGAGGCCCACGACGACGGCGCCCCGCTGCGGGCCCTCTCCGTCGAGGAGCAGTACGCCCTGCCGCTGGCCGAAATCGCCACCGCCCTGCCGCACCTTCCGGTCGACCTCACCGGCGGCGCCTTCGACGTGGACGACGAGGCGTACGCCGAGATCGTCCGCACGGTGATCGAGGAGGAGATCGGCAACGGCGAGGGCGCCAACTTCGTCATCCGGCGCGACTTCCACGCCACGCTCGGGGCCCCCGGCGGAGCCGGAGACGGACACTGCTCGCCCGCGCTGGCGCTCTCCCTCTTCCGCCGCCTGCTGGAGCAGGAGCGCGGCGCCTACTGGACGTTCCTGGTGCACACCGGGGACCGCGTGCTGGTCGGGGCCTCCCCCGAGGTGCACGTCCGCCAGAGCGGCGGCACCGTCGTGATGAACCCGATCTCCGGCACCTACCGCTACCCGGCCGCCGGTGCCGACCTCGACTCCCTGCTCCGCTTCCTCCACGACCCCAAGGAGCTCGAGGAGCTGACCATGGTCGTCGACGAGGAACTCAAGATGATGTGCACGGTCGGCGACCTCGGCGGCCAGGTGCTCGGCCCCCGGCTCAAGGAGATGTCCCACCTCGCCCACACCGAGTACGAGCTGCGCGGGCGCACCTCCCTGGACGTGCGCGAGGTGCTGCGCGAGACGATGTTCGCCGCCACCGTCACCGGCAGCCCGGTGCAGAACGCCACCCGGGTCATCAAGCGCTACGAGCCCACCGGGCGCGGCTACTACTCCGGCGCCCTGGCCCTGATCGGCCGCTCCGCCAGCGGCGGGCAGCTGCTCGACTCGCCGATCTGCATCCGCACCGTCGACATCGACCCGGCCACCGGCCGGCTGGTCGTCCGGGCCGGCGCCACCCTCGTCCGGCACTCCGACCCGCGCTCCGAGGTCGCCGAGACCCACGCCAAGGCCGCCGCCGTGCTCACCGCGATCGGCGCCCTGCCCGCGCCCGCCCGGCCGGCCGTCCTCGGCGGCCCGCGCCTGGGCGACGACCACCGGGTGCAGGCCGCCCTCGACTCCCGCCGCGCCGACCTCGCGCCGTTCTGGCTGCGGATGCAGGCGCCGGCCACGGTCACCGAGGACCTGCCGACCCTGGTCGTGGACGGCGAGGACACCTTCACCGCGATGCTCGCCCACCTGCTCACCTCGCTCGGCCACCGGGTGAACGTCGCCGGCTTCGACGAGCCGGGGCTGCGGGAGCGGGTCGCCGCGCACCGGGGCCCGCTGGTGCTCGGCCCCGGCCCGGGGGACCCGGCCCTCGCCGAGGACCCGAAGATGGCGCTGCTGCGGCCGATCGTCGCCGACGCCCTGGCCGCCGTCCGCTCCGGCGCCCGGACGGCGCCGCTGCTCGCCGTCTGCCTCAGCCACCAGCTGCTCTCCGCCGAGCTCGGGCTGCCGCTGGCCCGCAAGGCCGTCCCCTACCAGGGGGCGCAGGAGTCGGTCGACCTGTTCGGCACCCGGCGGACGGTCGGCTTCTACAACACCTTCACCGCCCGCTGCACCGACGCCGAGGCCCAGCGGCTCGCCGCCACCGGCGTCGAGGTCGCCCGCGACGCGGCCACCGGGGACGTGCACGCCCTGCGCGGCCCCGGCTTCGCGGGCCTCCAGTTCCACCCCGAGTCGGTGCTCACCCGCGACGGGCTGGACATCGTCGCGGGCCTGCTCCGCGAGGCGACGGCCGTCCGCGGCTGATCCGCTCGACGGGCGGGGCTGGACGGGCGGGGCTGGACGAGGGGAGTCACAGCTCCTCGTCCAGCCCCTGTTCGATCGCGTAGCGCACCAGCTCGACCCGGTTGTGCAGCTGCAGCTTGCCCAGGGTGTTCTGCACGTGGTTCTGCACCGTCCGGTGCGAGAGCACCAGCCGGTCGGCGATCTGCCGGTACGACAGCCCCTTCGCCACCAGCCGCAGCACCTCGGTCTCACGCGCCGTCAGCTTCGGGACGTCCGCCGCCGACGCCGGGGCCGGCTCGGAGGCCAGTCGGCGGAACTCCCCGAGCACCAGCCCGGCCAGGCCGGGGGTGAACACCGCGTCGCCGACGGCCGTACGGCGCACGGCCTCCAGCAGTTCGTCCCGCCCGGCGGACTTCACCAGGTACCCGGTGGCGCCGGACTTCACCGCCTCCAGCACGTCCTGGTGCTCGCCGCTGGCCGAGAGCACCAGCACCCGCACCGACGGGTCGTTCGCGACGACCTGGCGGCACACCTCGACGCCGGGCAGGTTCGGCAGGTTGAGGTCCAGCACGATCACCTGCGGCGAGCTGGCCCGGGCCCGGCGCACGGCCTCCTCGCCGTCCCCCGCCGTGGCCACCACGTCGAGCCCGGCCTCGGCCAGGTCCCGCGAGACGGCCTCGCGCCACATCGGGTGGTCGTCCACCACCATCACGCGCACGGCCTGCGCCGGCTCTCCGGTCATCACTCGCCCTCCCTGGGGACGCGCAGTTCCACCTCGACGCCCTCCCCGGGCGCCGAGTACAGCTCGGCCGTGCCGCCGAGGTCCAGCAGCCGGCCCCGGATGGACTGGGAGACGCCCAGGCGCCCGGCCCGCTCCGCCTCGCCGAGCCGCCCGGGCCCGAAGCCGGGCCCGTCGTCGCGGATGCTGACCGTGACGGCCTCCGGCTCGTCCTCGACCAGGATCCAGGCCCGGGCCCGCTCCCCCGCGTGCCGGCGCACGTTGTCCACGGCCGCGCCGACCGCCGCCGCCAGCTCGCCCGCCGCCTGGCCGGGCAGCAGCACCGGGGTGCCGGGGGCGGAGAGCGTGATCCGCTCGTCGGCGTACGGGCGCAGCAGCGCGGTGAGGTCCCGCGGCTCGTCCGCGTCGGGGGCGGCGGCGCGCTGGGCGGGCAGCGGGCCGCCGGTCATCAGCGCCCGCAGTGCGCGCTCCTGTTCGCCCGCGAGGCGGCCGAGTTCGGCGATCCCCTCCGCGCCGCCCGGCTCGCCGCCGCGCCGCTGGACCAGGGCGAGCACCTGGAGCACGCCGTCGTGGATGTCCCGGGAGAGCCGCTCGCGCTCCCGGGTGGCGGCCTCGACCTGGAGGGCCCGGGTGAGGGTCGCCTCGCTGGCCCGGGCCAGCTCGATCACGTAGCCGATCGCGCAGCCGGCGACCAGCAGCAGCACGATGTTGTGGAGGTTGTCGCCGGTCGGCCCGCCGTGGCCGAGCACGTTGGCGACGCCGATCACCGAGCCCGCGGCGGCCGCCGGTCGCCAGCCGCCCTTGGCGGCGAAGCCGAGCACCGTGCCCGCGGCCCAGATGGTCGGCAGGGTGGGCGCGCCGTGGTTGATCCGGGCCGGGGTGTCGGTCACACCGCTCATCACGATGCCGGTGACGGCGAGCGTGAGGTCGACGCCCAGGACGTACCAGGTGCAGCGCTCCGGGTTGCCGAAGGCGCGGGTGGTGGCGAGCGTCCACAGGGCGAGCGCGCCGAGGAAGATCCAGCCGGCCACCGGGTGCAGGAAGTGCAGGTACGAGTTGACGTACCGCAGGAGGGCGTAGGCCAGGGCCAGCACCCGGAAGTAGGAGATGGCCCGCCAGAGCGGGAGTTCGACGGACATGCCGCCGGCGGCCACCGTGCCGCCGACGGCAGCCGCGCCGCGACCGCCGTCCGTCATCCCCGCCCCTCCCCCCGGGCCGGACCGGCCGGTCAGGCCGACCCGGTGTCCTTCTGCTGCTGCTGCTCCTGCTCGGCCTTCTCCGCTTCGGCCGCCTTCTCGGCTTCGGCCTTCTCGGCCTTGGCGGCGGCCTTGCGCTCGGCGTCGGCCTTCTTCTTGTCGTCGGAGATCTGGCGCTTGGCGGCCGTCGCGTAGATGTCGACGTACTCCTGGCCGGAGAGGCGCATGATCTCGTACATCACCTCGTCCGTCACCGAACGCAGGATGAAGCGGTCGTTCTCCATGCCGTGGTAGCGGGAGAAGTCCAGCGGGCGGCCGATCCGGATGCCGGGGCGGATGCCGAAGTTGGGGACGACCTGGCCGGGCGGCTGGACCTTCTCGGTGTCGATCATCGCGACGGGGATGACCGGCGCGCCGGTGGCCAGCGCGACGCGCGCCAGGCCCCCGACCTTGCCCCGGTACAGCTTGCCGTCGGGCGAGCGGGTGCCCTCGGGGTAGACGCCGAACAGCTCGCCGCGGTCCAGCACCGCGATCGCACTGCGGATCGCCGCCTCGCCGGCCCCGCGCACGCCCGAGCGGTCCACCGGCAGCTGGCCGACGCCCTTGAAGAAGGCGGCCGTCAGCCGGCCCTTGAGGCCCGGGGTGTTGAAGTACTCGGCCTTCGCGATGAACGTGACCCGGCGCTTGATCAGCGCGGGGAAGAAGAACGAGTCCGAGAAGGACAGGTGGTTGCTCGCGATGATCGCCGCACCCTCGGTGGGGATGTTCTCCTCACCCTCGATCCACGGCCGGAAGAAGATCCGAAGCAGTGGCGCGACGATCAACTTCATCAGTCGGTAGAACAACCGGGGCCTCCTGTTATGCGGACCGGTCGATCCTAATGCCCCGCGGACCCGGGCCGTGCCCGGGCCCGCCGATGGGGGCGGCCGATGGGGGTGTACGACCCGCGCGGTGCGTGGGACGATGCGTGTCCCCCAGCGTAGGAGTCCGCCATGCCGCTGCTGCCCGGTGCCGAGCCCTACCGCCACCGCGGTTCGGCGGTGGGGGTGCTGCTGTGCCACGGGTTCACCGGCTCCCCCGCCTCGCTGCGGCCCTGGGCCGAGGAACTGGCCGCCGCGGGGTACACCGTCTCGCTGCCGCTGCTGCCCGGGCACGGCACCCGCTGGCAGGATATGCAGGTCACCCGCTGGGAGGACTGGTACGCCGAGGTCGAGCGGGAGCTGCTGGAGCTGACGCGCACCTGCGAGCGGGTCTTCGTCTGCGCGCTGTCGATGGGCGGGGCGCTGGCGCTGCGGCTGGCGGCGGTGCACGGCCCGAAGGTCGCCGGGCTGGTGCTGGTCAACCCGTCGGTCCGCTCGGACACCCCCGCGAGTGTGCTGCTTCCGGTGCTGCGCCACCTCGTCCCGAGCCTGCCGGGGATCGCCGACGACATCTCCCGCCAGGGCGTCAGCGAGCACGGCTACGACCGTACGCCGCTGCACGCCGCCTGGTCGCTGTCCCGGCTGTGGAAGGAGGTGCAGGCACGGCTGCCGGAGGTGACCCAGCCGGTGCTGCTCTTCCACAGCCCGCAGGACCACGTGGTCTCCCCGGCCAACTCGGAACTGGTGCTGGCCCGGATATCCTCGACGGAGGTGACGGAGCGGCTGTGCCAGCGCAGCTTCCACGTCGCGACGCTGGACCACGACGCGGGGGAAATATTCTCGGCGAGCCTGGACTTCATCCAACGGCTGGCCCCCGCACACGCGGCGGGCGTCACCCGGGTCGAATCGGACGATCACCATGGCTGAAGGGCCGGAAGTGCACGAGAGCAGCACGGCGGGCGGCGGGGACGAGACTCCCCGCGAGGACGGCACACCGCCCCGCGAGGACGGCACTGTCAACGGCGGCACCGAGCCGGGCGGCGGCGTGACGCGCCCTCCCGCGGACGGCACCACCAAGAGCCCCGGGGCCGACGCCGCCGAGCCCGCGCCCGAGCAGCCCGCGCAGGCCGCGCCGCGCCGCACCCCCGAGCGCAGCCAGGCCGAGCAGGACGAGATCTTCGCCGCCCTGATCGCCCAGTTCGACGACCCCGTCGACCTCAACAACCCCAACTGGCCCGAGGTCGAGAACCTCCGCGCCCAGAACGAGCTCAAGAGCGGCTACAAGGACGGCCCCGACCGCAAGGCCGGCGGGGACGACTTCGCCGACCTCGCCCCGCAGCCGCGCCCCCGCTCCGGCAAGCCGGTGGTCCCGGCGGCGACCCCGGGCCCGCGCGACTTCGAGCTGTCCGAGGAGAGCGACGAGGGCCACTTCGTCCCGCCGGAGCCCCCGCCGCTGCCCGCCGCCGACGTGACCGCCAAGTTCGCCTGGCTGGCCGTCCTCGGCGGCCCGGCGCTGCTGCTGGTCGACGCGGTGGTCTGGCAGGAGGTCTCCGGCTGGCCCGCCTGGGTCGGCATCACCGCCTTCCTCGGCGGCTTCGTCACCCTGGTCGCCCGGATGAAGGACCGCGACGAGGACGAGCCCGAGGACCCGAACCACGGCGCGGTGGTCTAACTCCCGGGGATCTCCAGGAAGGCCAGCACCGGCAGGTGGTCGGTGGCGGCCCGCAGGTCGGCCTCGTTGACACCGGGCAGCCCGTGCGGGACGCCGCAGCCGAGCACGGTGATCCCGGGCGTGGCGAACACCGCGTCGATCCGCTGGTAGGGCCGCTCCGGCACGGAGGTGAACTCACCGCCCCAGGGCGCCGTGGCGTGCCCGTCCTGCAGCCGGGAGGCCATCAGTTCCCAGCCGGGCCCGTCCGGGTGCTCGTTGAAGTCCCCGGCCACGACGCCGAGTTCGGCGATCGCGAGCTGGTCGAGCAGCAGCTCGAACTGCCCGTACCGCTCCTCCTGGTCCAGGCTCAGGTGACAGCTGGTGACGCTGAACGGCGCGCCGCCGGGCAGCCGCAGCAGTGCGGTGGCGAAGCCCCGGGCGTGCAGGCCCCGGGTCTTGGGCAGCAGCCGGTCGTGCAGGCCGAGCGGCTCCACCGCGCCGGGCCGACCGAGCAGCAGCGGACCGGCCGCCGTACGGCCGCCGCCCGCGAGCACGGTGGTGCCGGTGCTGCGGGCCAGCCAGGCCGCCTGCCCCTCGGGCCGCCAGTAGCGCGGGGACTCCTGGACGCAGACCAGGTCGGGCTCGCAGGCCCGGATCACCCGGGCGAGCGCGCGGCGGTCGTCGCGCAGCGAGCGGATGTTGTAGCTGAGCAGGCGCAGCCGGCGCGGGCCGGCGGGTGGCGGCTGGAGCATGGTCCTCACCGTACGCCTGCACGAGGAAGGCGGCGGCCACCCCGGGGGGCACCGCCGCCTTCGGGAGTCGTCAGCGGGTGCGGGCGAGGTCCGCCGCGCCGACGATGCCGGCCGCGGAGCCCATCGAGGCGAGGACGACCTCGGCGCGCGGGCGGTGCACCCCGCCGGTCAGGTACTGCTCGAAGCACTTGGCGACCGGGTCGAGCAGCAGCCGCCCGGAGTCGGAGACGCCGCCGCCGAGGACGAAGACGGCCGGGTCGAAGAGCGCGGCGAGGTCGGCCATGCCCCGGCCCAGCCAGTCGGCCAGCTCGGCGTAGCACTCCAGGGCGAGCGGGTCGCCGTCCTCGGCCGCCTCGGTGATGTGGATGCCGCGGATGGTCTCGGCGACGCCGTCGTTGAGCTCCAGCATCCGCTTGCCGCGCACCGGGTCGGCGGCGGCCTTCTCCCGGCCGTAGCGGCGCAGCGCCCGCCCGGAGGCGTACTGCTCCCAGCAGCCCTTGCCGCCGCAGCCGCACGGCAGACCGTCCGGGACCATGTTGAGGTGGCCGATCTCGCCGGCCACGCCGAAGCGGCCGCGGTGCAGCCGCCCGTCCAGGACGACGCCGCCGCCGATGCCGGTGCCGACGGTCATCAGCACCATGTCCTGGTGCGCGGCCGCGGCGCCGAAGCGGAACTCGGCCCAGGCGGCGCAGTTGGCGTCGTTCTCGACCACGGCGTCGAGGCCCGTGAGCTCCTCGATCCGGCCGCGCAGCGGCTCGTTCTCCCAGGCGATGTTGGGGGCGAAGATCACCGTCGAGCGGTCGCGGTCGACGAAGCCGGGGGCGCCGACACCGACCGCCTCGACGTCGGCGTGCTGCTCCTTGAGCTCGCGGACGGCCTGCGCGATCGCGTCGACCGCCCACTGCGGGTCCGCCGGGGTGGGCACCCGGGTGCGGGCGAGGATCGTGCCCGCCTCGTCGACAACGCCTGCCGCGATCTTGGTCCCGCCGACATCGACGCCGATGGTCAGAGCCATGTGTCCCTCAGCTATTCACTCGTTCCCGCTGGACGGAACGGTACCGCCCAACCGCGCCCCCGTACACTGCCTCGCCTACATTAACCGAAGACATTTTCCCGCCAACCGGGCCGCGATACTTCAAAAGTCGTATCAATTCAGCCGTTCGGTGACGCATGCGAGCGGGGCGATCACGCTTCGAAGGTTACGGATTCACTGCTTGGCGGAGGGCTCGTCAGGCGTGTCGAGGTCGATCTTCTCGGTGGAGGCGCCGGCGCCGGCCGTCCAGCGGCTCTCGTGACCGGAGACGGCGGCGCGGTAGGCGGCCAGCAGTTCGGCGCCCGCGGCGGCGATCCCGGAGCCGGCGGCGGCGAGGTGGGTGTAGACCTCGGGCCGGCCGGTGCGCAGGCGGTCGGCCAGCCCGGCCAGGGTGATCAGGGTGTCGGCGCTCGCCGCCTGGGCCTTCTCGCCGACGGCGGTGGCGAAGCGGCGCACCTCGTCCACCAGCGGGCCCAGCTCCGGCCCGAACGGGTTCTGCTCGCCGGTACCGCCCGTACCGCCGGTACCGCCCGTACGGTTCTCGCCCTCGGTCCGGTCCTCGGTGCTGGTCATCGCGGGCGCCTCCTCAAGCC
This sequence comes from Kitasatospora sp. NPDC051170, assembly GCF_044455705.1. Taxonomy (NCBI): domain Bacteria; kingdom Bacillati; phylum Actinomycetota; class Actinomycetes; order Kitasatosporales; family Streptomycetaceae; genus Kitasatospora; species Kitasatospora sp. NPDC051170. The sequence continues at coordinate 236,684 of NZ_JBITFA010000011.1, forward strand.
GTGGCCGCACGGCGCGACCCCCGGGGCCCGACGCTACCGGACGGGCCGTGAGCCCCTGTCGCCCCTAGCCCTGCGGCCAGAGCGCGGGGTCGGGCGCGAAGCGCACCGAGAGCACCCCGTCGCCGAGCCCGGCCCCGGCCACCGTGCAGCGGCGCAGCGCCGAGGGCAGGGTGAGGACGCGGCGGTGCGAGCCGATGCCGACGACCAGTTCGTCGCCCCGGCGCACGAGGTCCAGTTCGGAGCGGTCGGCGCCGGGCAGTTCCAGGTGCCAGACCAGCAGGCCCTCCTCGGCGAGCCGGTCCTCGACCGGCCAGGGCTGCGGGTCGAGCCGCCCTGGCCCGTCCCCGTCCCCGTAGAGCCGGTCGGCGACGGCCTCCAGGGTCGCCTCGGCCAGGCCCGTGACCAGGACCGGGGCGTCCGTCTCGGCGGCCAGCGCGGTCAGCTCCCCGGCCCGGCGGCGGGCGAGCGCGGCCAGCCAGGGGTCGGGCGAGTCCACCGCGTGGTCGGGCAGCGCGCCGTGCACCACCACGGCGTCGGGCCGGTGCCCGTGCAGCGCGAGCCCGGCCCGTACGCGGCGCAGTTCCCCGTACGGGTGACCGTCCGCGGAGACGACCAGGCGCACGCTGGTGCCGGGGTCGTCGACCGCGGCGCGGGACTCGGCGAGCGCCTCGGACGCCTTGGCGCGCCCCTCGTACAGCCACTCGGCGGGCATCGGCACGCCGGCCAGGCCCGCCAGCAGCGGGCGCAGCGCCCGGGCGGCCTGGCGCTGCTCGGGGACGAGCCGGTCCAGGTAGCGGTTGAGCTGCTCGGGCAGGGCGAGGGTGGCGATCAGTTCGGCGGGCGGCGGGGCGAGCACCACCAGGACGTCCTGGTCGGCGGCGGGCAGGGCGCGCAGCAGGGCGAGCCGGGCGATGCCGGGCAGGGCGGTGAGCTCCTCGGGGTCGAGGCGGTCGGCGCCGAGGAGGTCGAGCAGCGGGCGGAGCTTCTCGGTGAGCTCGCCGACGGCGTAGCGGAAGGCGGCCTGCTCGTCGATCCGGGAGACGTACAGCCCGGGTGCGTGGCGCGCCGGTTCGGGTTCGAGGCGGACGCCGAGGGCGGTGTCCAGCGCGCGGTGCGGGTCGTCGGCGGCGAGCAGCCAGGTGCGGTGGCCGCGCCGGGCGGCGTGCAGGGCGGTGGCGGCGGCCACGGTGGGCGCGCCCGCGTCGCCGCTGATGAGGATGGTGCGCTTCGCCGTCATGCCGTCCGGCCCCCGTTCCGTGCCGTCAGTCCTGGGCGCGCCCGGCGGCGGTGTCCTCGACGCGCTTCTTGAGGCCGGCCAGGGCGCGGTCGATGATCACCTTCTCGGCCTTGCGCTTGATCATGCCGAGCATGGGGATCTTGACGTCCACGGCGAGCTGGTACGTCACCTCGGTGCGGCCGCCGGCCGCCGGGGCGAGGGTGTAGGAGCCGTCGAGGGAGCGGAGCATCTGGCTGCGCACCAGCGTCCAGGAGCACTCGCGGTCGCCGTCCCAGGTGTAGGCGAGGACGTGCTCGTCGCGGATGGCGCCGGCGTCGAGGAGCAGCCGGACCTCGGCGGCGCGGCCGTCCTCGCCGGTCTCCAGGACCTCGATCTCCTTGACCTCGCCGGTCCAGGCCGGGTAGGCGGCGAAGTCGGCGATCACGGCCATGACCGTGGTCGGGGTCGCGTCGACGATGATGCTCGACCTGGTGTGCTCCGCCATGGAATGGCCCTCCGCCTCGTCCCTCTGCCTGCCGGTCCGGCCGAGGCGCTGCTCGGGTCCGGTCCGCCCGGATGCAGGCTATCGCGCCCGGCGATCGCCCCGGAGGCGCGGGCGCGGTACGAGCGCGCGCTGCCCCGGAGACGCGGAAGGCTACCGGCCGGTCACCCCCCGTCTGTCGTAGGGTGCCATTCGAACGACCTGGTCACGGCCGGGTCGGACCCGGCCGGGTGTGACACTTCGAACACCGGGGCCGACCCCCCTGGTCGAAGCCGCCTACCGGGCAGTAACGTCCTGCCGTCCCGCAGCGTCGCGAACGAGGAGCAGTCTTGCTCGACTTCAGCCTTCCGGCCCTCTACCAGGTACCGAGCGACGGTAACCTCTCCGACATCGTGCAGCAGAACGCCGAGCGCCACCCCGGCGTCGCCGTTCTCAGCCGCAAGGTGGACGGCCGCTGGCAGGAGTTGACCGCCGCCCAGTTCCAGGTCGAGGTGCAGGCGGCCGCGAAGGGCCTGATCGCCTCCGGCATCCGCCCCGGCGACCGGGTCGGCATCATGTCGCGCACCCGCTACGAGTGGACGCTGCTGGACTTCGCGATCTGGACGGCCGGGGCGATCACCGTCCCGGTGTACGAGACCTCCTCCGCCGAGCAGGTCGAGTGGATCCTCGGCGACTCCGGCGCCGTCGCCGTGATCACCGAGACCGACCAGCACCGCAAGGTCGTCGAGGAGGTCCGCGACCGGCTGCCCGGCCTCACGCAGGTCTGGCAGATCGAGCAGGGCGCCGTGGCCGCACTGGCCGAGGCCGGCCGCGAGGTCGCCGACACCACCGTCACCGAGCGCCGCTCGATCGCCACCGCCGACTCCGTCGCGACGATCGTCTACACCTCGGGCACCACCGGCCGCCCCAAGGGCTGCCAGCTGACCCACGGCAACTTCCTGGCCGAGTGCGGCAACGTGGTCGAGCGCCTCGCCCCGCTGTTCCGCACCGGCGAGAGCTCCGTCCTGCTGTTCCTGCCGCTGGCCCACGTGTTCGCCCGGATCGTCGAGATCGCCCCGGCGATGGCCCCGATCAAGCTCGGCCACGTGTCCGACATCAAGGACATCACCAACGAGCTGGCCACGTTCAAGCCCACCCTGATCCTGGGCGTGCCCCGGGTCTTCGAGAAGGTCTTCAACACCGCCCGCGCCAAGGCCCAGGCCGACGGCAAGGGCAAGATCTTCGACAAGGCCGCCGAGACGGCGATCGCCTACAGCCGCGCGCTGGACGCCGGCGGCGCGGGCCTGGTCCTGAAGCTCAAGCACACCGTCTTCGACAAGCTCGTCTACAGCAAGCTGCGCGCGGCCCTCGGCGGCCGGGCCACCCACGCCATCTCCGGCGGCGCCCCGCTCGGCGAGCGGCTCGGCCACTTCTACCGGGGCATCGGCTTCACCGTCCTGGAGGGCTACGGCCTCACCGAGACCTGCGCGGCCACCACCTTCAACCCGTGGGACAAGCCGAAGATCGGCACGGTCGGCCAGCCCGTCCCCGGCGCCTCGGTCAAGATCGCCGAGGACGGCGAGGTCCTCTTCAAGGGCCCCCACGTCTTCACCGGCTACTGGAACAACCCGCAGGCCACCGCCGACACCCTCAAGGACGGCTGGATCGCCACCGGCGACATCGGCTCCCTGGACCGCGACGGCTACCTGACGATCACCGGCCGCAAGAAGGAGATCATCGTCACGGCCGGCGGCAAGAACGTCGCCCCGGCCGTGATCGAGGACCGCATCCGGGCGCACGCCCTGGTCGGCGAGGTCATGGTGGTCGGCGACCGCAAGCCGTTCATCGCCTGCCTGATCACCGTCGACCCGGACTTCTTCCCCAAGTGGAAGGAGCTCAACGGCAAGCCCGCGGGCGCCAGCGTCGCCGACCTCAAGGACGACCCGGACCTGCAGGCCGCCCTGCAGTCCGCCGTGGACGACGGCAACGCGGCCGTCTCCCACGCCGAGGCCGTCAAGAAGTTCCGCCTGCTGGACACCGAGTTCTCCGAGGAGAGCGGCCACCTGACGCCCTCGCTCAAGCTCAAGCGCAACGTGGTCCTCAAGGACTACGCCGCCGACATCGAGGCGATCTACCAGAACTAGCCGGGTGACCGTACGGACGTGGGGGCCCCCCCCCCCCCCCGGGGGCGGGGGCCCCCCCCCCCCCCCCAAAAACCCAACATTGGTCCCAGGGCCCCCCCCCCCCGGGGTGACGCCCCGCCCCCCCGTCCCCCCCCCCCCAGCCCC
>NZ_JBITFA010000011.1:240678-313256 GCF_044455705.1 Kitasatospora sp. NPDC051170
GCCTACCACCACCCACAACTCAATGTTGGACAGCACGTAATAGGCCGCCTCCCCCGGGCCTATCAGGGGGCCCGGGGGGGGTTGCCCTGGGGGGGGGGCCCCCCCCCCCGCCGGGGGGGGGGGGGCCCCACGTCCGTACGTCAAGATCCGAAAGTGAGGACCTAGGCCGCCAGCAGCGAGGTGAGCCGCCCGGCCAGCAGGTCCCAGCGCCAGGAGCGCTCCACCCAGCGCCGCCCGGCCTCGCCCATCCGCCGGCGCAGCTCCTCGTCCTTCAGCAGCCGCACGATCCGCTCCGCCGAGGCCGCCGCCGAGCCGCCGGGCACCACGTACCCGGTCTCGCCCTCCAGGACCGCGTCCGGCGCCCCGCCGGAGTCCCCCGCGACCACCGGCAGGCCCGTGGCCGAAGCCTCCAGGTAGACGATCCCCAGGCCCTCGACGTCCAGGCCCCCGCGCCGCGTCCGGCAGGGCATCGCGAAGACGTCCCCGGCGCCGTAGTGGGCGGGCAGCTCCTCCCAGGGCACCGAGCCGGTGAAGCGCACCGCGTCCCGTACGCCCCTGGCGTCCGCCAGCTTCTCCAGGTCCGCCCGGTACGGGCCGCCGCCCACGATCAGCAGCACGGCGTCCGGCACGTCGGCGAGGATCTGCGGCATCGCCTCGATCAGGGTGTCCTGGCCCTTGCGCGGCACCAGCCGGGAGACGCAGACCACCACGGGCCGCTCCGCCAGCCCGAGGCGGCGGCGCACCTCGGCGCCCCCGGAGCCCGGGTGGAAGGCCGTCTCGTCCACGCCCGGCGGCAGCTGCACCATCCTGGCCGCGGCCCGCGGCCCCACGGCGGAGGCGATCCGCGAGCGGGTGTACTCCCCCAGGTACGTCAGCACGTCGGTGCCCGCGCCGATCCGGCGCAGCAGCTGCCGGGAGCCGGGCAGCTGCGCCCAGGCGGCCTCGTGCCCGTGGGTCATGCCGAGCAGCCGCCCGGCCCCGGCGCGGCGCAGCGTGGGCGCCATCAGGCCCAGCGGGGCGGCGGCGCCGAACCAGACCGAGTCACACTTCTCGGCGCGCAGGATCTCGGCGGCCCGCCGGGTGACCCGCGGTGTGGGAACCATCACCTTCGTACGGTCCCGGATCACCGGGAACGGCTGCTCCGCGTCGAAGGCCCGGACCTCACTGCCGTCACGCCAGGTGGAGGCGTAGACCACGATGCTCCCGGCGGGCTGACGCACCGCCATGTTGTGTACGAACGCCTGGATGCCTCCCGGGCGCGGCGGGAAGTCGTTGGTGACGATCAAGGTTCTGTGCATCGGGCCACGGCTCGCTCGGTCGGGGGGTGCTCGGCGCACCGCTGGGTGATCCGTACGATAGGTCAACACCATGGCCCGCCGGGAACGGAACCGCACACGGCAACCGTTTGACCCCCGGGTCAGTCCTAGTACCTAGGCCGTCCTCGAGCTTTCGGGGCGCGGCCCGGGCGTCCGTCCTTACGACGCCTCCGGTGGGGACGTCGAGACGAACGAGGGAGCGCAGTGGAATTGGCCCCGGCCACCGAGCCCGGTTCTTCGCGCGGCCGACTCGGCCGCCCGCTCGGGGCCCTGGCGGCGCTCGGCGCGACCTGGGTCGCGGGCCGGACGCTGCTGGTCCTGCTGATGACCGGCGTGCTCAAGGCGCCCGGCGGGGACGTCACCGCCGACGTCTGGATGATCTACCACGCCTGGTACGGCGTGCTGCACACCGGCACCTTCCCCTTCGACGACGTCACCTGGCAGTACCCGCCGGGCGCCGCCCTGATCATCCTGCTGCCGGGCCTGCTGCCCTGGTCGTACCTGGTCTCCTTCTGGGTGATCGCCGGCATCGCCGACGCCGTCGCGCTCACCGTGCTGGTGCGCACGGGCCTGCGCAAGGGGCGCGCGCTGACCGGCGCCTGGCTCTGGGTGGTGGCCGTGCCGCTGCTCGGCCCGATGATCTACAACCGCTTCGACATCATCGTCACGGCCCTCGCGGTGGCCGGCCTGCTGGCGCTGGTCCGGCGCCCGTCGGTCGGCGGGCTGCTGCTGGGCCTGGGCGGCATCGTCAAGATCTGGCCGCTGCTGGGCCTGATCGGCACCCCGTCCGGCCGGCGCACCCGCCGGGCCTGGACCCTGGCGGCGGCCACCGCCGTCTCGGTGGGCTTCCTGCTCGCGGCCGGCATGAACGGCGCCTTCGGCTTCCTGGCCTTCCAGGGGGCCCGCGGCATCGAGGTGGAGTCGGTCGGCGCGCTGCCGCTGCACTACGCCCGGCTGGCCGGCGCCTGGGATGGCAAGGTCACCATGAACTACGGCTCCCCCGAGATGCTCGGGCCGTGGGTGCCGGTGATCAGCAAGGTGATGATGGCCTGCACGGTGCTGGGCTTCGCCTGGCTGCTGTTCTGGCGCTACACCGCCAAGCGCCGCAACGCGGCCACCATGTACGACGCGGCGCTGTGCGCGCTGCTGATCTTCATCGTGACCAGCCGGGTGATCAGCCCGCAGTACCTGGTCTGGCTGGTCGGCGTCGCGGCGGTCTGCCTGACGGTGCGCGGCACCAGCCAGCGGCCGGTGGCCCTGCTGATCCTGCTGGCCTGCCCGCTGACGGTGCTGGAGTTCCCGACGCTGTTCACCCAGGTCCTGGGCAGCGACGCACTGGCGATCACCGTGCTGAGCCTGCGCAACCTGCTGCTGGTGGCCGCCACCGTGCTCTCCTGCCTCCGCCTCTGGCGCTCCACCCGCGCCGCGGCCCCGCTGCCGGCCACGGTGGTGCTGGAGCAGGCCGAGCCGGTCCCGGCCGCCCCTGCCGGCCATGCCTGGCCGGTGCGTCCGGGCATCGCGTACGAGCAGGACCTGCTGGACGGCATCGAGCAGCCGGGCGCCCCCGCCAACCGGAGCTGATCAGGGCGCGGCCAGCGCCGCCACCTCGTCCCGCCAGAGCCGGGTGAACTCGGCCAGCCCGAGGCCCAGTTCGGCCCTGAGCAGCCGGTCGATGCGGTGGTCGCGATCCTCGCCCCGCCCGTCCTCGGCGCCGACCGCGCGGTAGAAGGAGACCAGCTTCGCGGGGCCGTGACGGCGGGCGATCAGGGCACAGGCGAGCCAGGACTGCTCGTACGCCTGGGAGATGCCCTCGGCCCCGGCGGCGAAGGCCCGGTCGGCGGGCAGTGCGGCGGGCAGGCGGCCGGCGGCGACGTCCCTGGTCAGCTCGGGGGCGATCTGCTGCGGGGTGCGGCCGGAGTCCCGGTAGGCCGTCCAGTCGGCGGCGCCCTCGGAGAGCCACAGCGGGGTCCAGGCGCGGGTGTCGGCCCTGGTCGCGACGTGGGTGGTCTCGTGGGTGATCACGACCTGCCGGCCGAAGTCGCTGAGCCTCCCGTAGGTGTCGGGGTTGACGACGACCCGGTCCGCCGGGGCGTGCCAGGGGGCGCCGGGGGCGGCGACGGTGACGGCCGCCATGCCCGCCCAGCTCGCCGGGTCGGACTCCATCAGCTGGGCGAACTGGTCCTGGGTGGCGGGCAGTTCGAAAAGCACCCGGCCCGGCCAGGCCGTGCCCCAGACCTCCCCGACGGACGCGACGGCGCGGTCCCCGAACGCGGTCACGGCCGCCATGACCTCCACGAGGCCGGGCACGGCGTCGAGGGCGAGGATCCGGCAGTGCGCGCCGGAGGCGGTCCGTACGGTGCCCAGGTCCCACAGGGGCGGGGGGCCGCCCGCCCTCTCCTCGCGTTCGACGCTCCAGCCGTCCCCGGCCCGGGCCACCTCGAGCCGGCGCGGGTACACCACCGGCTGCTCGTCGTACCCGTCGATCCGCACGGCCAGGTCGGCCGAGACGCTGAACCGCTGGGCGCGGTCCGCCTGAGCCCCGTCCGTCGCCGAGAGCACGATCCCGCGGTACTCCGCCGTCGCCCCGGGCACCGGCAGCGCCGACGCCCGGCCCCTCAGCAGCAGCTCCACGTCGGCCCGCCGGTCGTCCTCGGGAGGGGCGGGCGCCGCCGGGGAGGCGGGCGGCAGGGAGAGCTGGGCCAGCCCCGCGGCGGCGAGGAGCAGGGCCCCGCGCCGGGTGAGGGTGCCGCCGGCTATGGCGGACGGGTCGGAGGGCGGCGCGCTCAGAGCCGTACCACCCCGGAGACGGGCATCGCGTTGACGCTCTCGTACCGCACCCGGGCCCCGGGGTACGGCGCGTGCACGATCACCCCGCCGCCGGCGTACATGCCGACGTGGTGCATGTCCCGATAGAAGATCACCAGGTCTCCCGGCCGCGCTTCGGAGAGACTGATCCGCTGCCCGGCGTACGCCTGGGCCTGCGAGGTCCTCGGCAGGGTCACTCCGGCCTGCCGCCAGCTGTAGTACATCAGACCGGAGCAGTCGAACGCACGGGGCCCTGTGGAGCCGTAGACGTACGGGGAGCCGATCATCCGCACCGCGGCGGCCAGCGCGGCCGCCCCGCGCTCGGAGGCGGCCGGGGCGTCGCCCAGGTCGAGCCGGTCGGTGCCCCGGGTGGCGCGCTGCTCGGCGTCCCTGGCGTCCTGGGCGGTCATCCTGGCGCGCTCGGAGGCGCTCAGGCCGTTGAGCAGCTTCTGCGCCTTGGCCAGGCGCTGCTGGATGTCCTGCTTGCTGTCGGCCAGGGCGCGGCGGGTCTGCTCCAGCGCGTCGAGCTTGCCCGCCGCCTCGGCGCGGCGCTGGTCGAGCCGGCGCTGACGGGTGACCACCTCGTGCAGCGTCTCCTGCTGGCGGGTGGCGGCCTGGTCGAGCGTGCGGGCCCGGGCGAGGTAGCCCTCCGGGTCGCTGGAGAGCATCAGCTGGGCAGTCCTGGCCATCCCGCCGCCGCGGTACTCGGCGCCGGCCACGGCGGCGAGGTCCCCGCGCAGGTCGTTGAGCTGGTCCTGCGCGGTGGCGATCTCGCCCTGGAGGACGGTGGTCTCGCCCTGGAGCCGCTTCTGGGACTCCTGGGCGGCGTTGTACTTCTCCGAAGCCTGCTCGGCCTCGTCGTACAGCTGCTCCACCTGCGTCTTGACGTCCTTGCGGCTGGGCGCGTCCGGGCCACCGGGCGCGGCCTGGGCGCTGCCGCCGGTGGGGACGCCGATGGCGGTGGTGGCGGCCGCGGTCAGCACCAGCGCACGGGCGAGCAGTCGGGAACGGCGGTGCACGGGCATGGCGGCTGCGACTCCGATCCTGCGGCGCGGGCTCTCGCCGCCGCACCGGAACGGGCGGTCCTGGAGCGGGAGTCCGGTGGCAGACGTTAGCGAGTCCGGGCAATCGAGTCCAAACCCCCGCCGACCCGAATATTCGCCCCCTAATCGGACATCAGGACGACTGCCCGGCAAAGCCGCAGGCCCGGCCTCCCGCGAGGGGAGGCCGGGCCTGGAGGAGCCGGACGGGATCAGACCCGCACGACGGACACGAGCGGCATGTTGGAGACCGCCTCGTAGCGCACCGAGGCGCCCGGCTTGGGCGCGTGCAGCACCATGCCGTTGCCGGCGTAGATGCCGACGTGGTGGGCGTCGGTGTAGAAGATCAGGAGGTCGCCGGGCTGCGCCCCGGAGAGGTCGCCGCCGATCCGGGTGCCGGCGTGGGCCTGCTCCTGCGAGGTGCGCGGCAGCGAGACGTTGGCCTGGTTGAACGCCCAGACCATCAGGCCCGAGCAGTCGAAGGTGTCCGGGCCGCTGGCGCCGTAGACGTACGGGCTGCCGATCTTGGAGGCCGCGTACTGCAGGGCCGCGGCGCCGCGCGAGCTGCCGGGGGCGATCACGGGGGCCGCGGCGGCCGGGGCCGCCGGGTCCGTACGGGCGCTGTCGCGCGAGGCGCGCGAGGGCGCCGGCTGCGCGGCGTCGGCCTTGGCCTTGGCGTCGGCGGCGGCCTTCGCCTCGGCGGCGGCCATCTGCTGGCGCTCCTGCTCCGTCAGCGTGGCGAGGAGGTCCTGAGCCGCCTTCAGCTTGCCCTGGAGCGTTTCCTTGTCGGCCTTGAGCTGCTTGGTGGTGTTCTCCAGCTCGGTGAGCTTGCCCTGGGCCTCGCCCCGGTCCTGGTCGAGCTTGCGCTGCTCGGCCTGGAGCTCCTTGAGCTGGTTCTTCTGCGAGCCGCCGACCTGGTTCAGGGTGCCGGCCTGGTTCAGGAAGGTGTCCGGGCTGGAGTTGAACATCAGCTGGACGGTCGGGGATATGCCCCCGTTGCGGTACTGCTCGCCGGCGACCTCGGCGAGGCCGCTCTGGAGGTCGGTGACCTGGGACTGCTGCCGGGCGATCTTGTCCTGGAGGCCGGTGACCTGCTTCTGCAGCGTCTGCTGCTTCTCCTGCGAGGCGTTGAGCTTCTCGCTCGCCTGCTCGGCCTGCTCGTGGAGCTGGTCGACCTGCTCCTTGACCTGGTCCTTGCTCGGCGCCGGGTCGGCGTGGGCGCCGGACTGCGCGGAGAGGGCCACGGCCGCGGCGGCGACACCGGTCATGATCGAGACGCGGGCCCGACCGGCGGGCTTGGGACGACGATGGGACGCCACGAAGGCGGGCTCCTTCTTCACGTCCGCCTACCGGGTGAGCTGACGGGTTCGGGCCGGAAGCTGCCCTACGACGCCTCACGGCCGTTCCATTGGCCGACCTGGCGCCGATTCACCCCGGAGGAACGTGGTTCCCCGGCTCCGTTCCACAGCGCCCCCGACTACTGGGCTCCCCTGTCGGACAGTCGTGGTGACCTGCCCCGCTGCTTCGCGAACTCGGCGGGAACCACCGCCGCCACCCAGGCTGGGCGATCGACAGTGCGGTGGTCCGGGGCACGACCCTAGTAACTGAACCGTGATCGGTTCAAATCCTTGTCAGAAAAAAGACGGAAGATTACCCAAGTTCCTTTGTGAAAATGACCGATCGTGATCACGCCCACACGCATAGCTGATCTGATTTCATGAATCAGCCATCGGACGGTCGAAAACGAACACCACCCCCCGGAGCCGGGAGGTGGTGGACGTCACGGGATGGCGGGGCGTCAGAGCGCGCCAGAGCGCGCCAGACCGCGTCAGACCCGGCGGATGGTGTTGATCGACATCGCGTCGGCCTTCATCACCTTCACCACGTCACCGGTGTGCGGCGCGTGGACGACCATGCCGTTGCCGATGTACATCCCGACGTGGTGCCGGTCGGGGCCGTAGATCACCAGGTCGCCCGGCTGGGCCTGGTCCAGCGAGGGCACCCGGGTGCCGACGTTGCCCTGCTCCTGCGAGGTGCGCGGCAGCGAGATGCCGGCCTGGCCGTACGCCCAGACCATCAGGCCCGAGCAGTCGAAGTTCTTCGGGCCGGTCGCGCCCCACACGTACGGCGAGCCCTGCTTGCTCATCGCCATGTTGACCGCGACGCCCGCGTAGCCGCTCGCCTGCGGCAGCGGGCCGAGGTCCGCGCGGTCCGAGCCGCGCGAGGCGCGGTCGGCGGCGGCCTGCTGGGCCTTCAGCGCGGCGCGGTCGGAGGCGCTGAGGGAGTTCAGCAGGTCCTGCGCGGCCTTGAGCTTGGTGTTGACGTCCGCCTTGGCCTGGTTGAGGTCCTTGGTGGTGGTGTCCAGCGAGGTCAGCACGGCGGCCGCCTCGGACTTCTCCTGGTCCAGCTTGCGCTGCTGCTCCAGCAGCCCCTTGAGCGCCTCGCTCTGGCTGGCGCTGGCCTGCTGGACGCTGGACGCCTTCTGCAGGTACCCGGACGGGTCGGAGGAGAGCATCAGCTGGACGGACGGGTCGATGCCGCCGGTGCGGTACTGCTCGCCCGCCACGCCGGCCAGGCCGGTCTGCAGCTGCGTCATCTGCTCCTGGCTACGGGCCACCTGGTCCTGAAGCGTCGCGGCCTGCTTGCGCAGCTGGTCGGCCCGCTCCTTGGCGCCGTTGTACTTCTCGGCCGCCTGCTCCTGCTCCTCCTGGAGCTTGTCGATCTGCGTCTTGACGTCTTCCTTGTTCGGCTGGGGCGCGGCGTGCGCGGCCACCTGGGCCGAGAGGGCGACCGCGGTCGCAGCGGCAGCAGTGAACACGGAGACCCGCGCGCGACTCGGCTGCTTGGGACGGCGGTGGGAGGCCAAGAGACCTGCTCCTTCTTCCATCGAACTCACCACTCACCTGAACGAGTGAGAATCCGGAAAATAGGTTTGACGCCAGACCCTAGTAGACGATCGAAGCGTTCCGCCACTCCCCCGAAGGCGTGAACTCCGCTTCTCTCCCTGACTTCACCAGATCCGCACACCCGCGACCACCCGCGGCTGACCAGCGGTCATTGCGCCCGGCGGCCGGTCAGGGCCGCGCCAGCCGGTTCAGCAGCAGCACCGAGGCCACCGGGCGCGCGCCCGCCTTGCGCACGCCGTCCGCGACCTCCCGGTCGGCCGAGACCACCACCACCGGACGGCCCTGCGGCTCGGCCCGCACCAGACGCCGGATCAGCTCGTCCGCCGTCTCCCCGGTCCGGCTGAACCGCACCCGGACCCCGCGCGGAGGCGCCATCATCACCGGCACGTCCAGGTCCTGCCCGTCGAACACACAGGTGACCTCCGCCTGCGTGCGCTGCGCCAGCATCGCCAGCCCGCCCAGCAGCCGGATGCGCTGCTGCTCCAGTGGCAGCGTCGGGTACCCGGTCTTGGTCACGTTGTAGCCGTCCACCACCAGGTGCACCTGCGGGATCGCCAGCAGCTGGTCCAGCAGCGCCGGATCGTCCTCCGCCAGCCCGCGCCGGGCCACGTCGTGCGGCGAGGCCGCCCCGGGCACCACCGCCTCCACCAGGTCCGCCGGGCGGATCTGGGAGACGGGCAGCGCCAGCTCCCGCTGCAGGCCCTGCGCCGACTGCAGCACGGTGTCCAGCAGCAGCCGCAGCCTCATGTCCTCGACGCTGCGCCCCTCGCGGGCCGAGCGGCGGCCCTGCTCGGCGGCGGTCTCCAGCTCCGAGACCCGGTGCCGCAGCCGCCGCGCCTCGCTCTCGGCGGCGCTGCGCTCGGCCAGCGCCTGCGCCTTCGCCGCCTCCAGCTCCGCGGCCAGCTTGCGCGTCTCGGCCTGCGCCCGGCGGGTGTCGCTCTCCAGCGAGCGCACCTTCTTGCGCAGCGACTCCGTCTCCCGCCGGACCTCCTCGGCGTCGGCCCGCTGGCGGTCCAGGTCCGCCCGGGCCCCGGCCCGCAGCTCCGACAGCTCGGCCTGCAGCTTCTCCACCAGCCGGGAAGCCTCCGCGGCCGCGCCCTCGGCACCGGCCCGCTCGGCCTCCTCCCCCGCCTCGGCGACCAGCCGGCTCCAGCCGGCCGAGCGCACCAGGTAGGCGGCGGCGGCGACGTCCATCGGATCGGCGGCCCCGGGCACGGAACCGGACTCCAGCGCCTTCACCAGGTCCGGCTGCCCCAGCCGCAGCCTCTCCGCTATCCGCACCCGGAAGGCCGGCTCCGACTCCAGCGCGGCCGCCAGCGCGGTGGCCGCGTACTTGGCCCGCCGCGCGGGGGTGAACTTGGCGTACTGGCGCAGGCTCTGCGGCAGCTCGGCCGCCGGCAGCCCGCCGAGCGCGTCCGAGGCCAGACCGACGACGCGTCGGCGCACCCCCTCGGGCAGCGGCCGCTCCAGCTTCTCGACGGCCCGCTCCGCCTCGGCCCCGGACGGCTCGACCCCGGACGCCCCGGACTGCTCGACCCCGGACGGCTCGGACGGTGCGCGCTCGGACGGCTCCTGCCCCGCCCCCGGCACCCGCTCCGGCGCAGCGGGCCGAAGCCCCTGCTCTTCGCCGGGCTCCTTCGCTGCGTCCACCACGTCCTCGGCTCCGATCCTGGTCCTGCGGGGCGCGACCTCGGCCGCCCTGTCGTCACGCTCCGTGCGTCTTGTTCTGTATTGTCCCGTGCGGCGGACGGGCGTGCCGCACACCGCCCGCCGCACCGGCGGGGCTCAGCCCTGCGCGTCCCCGGCGGCGTCCGCCACGGCGTCCTCGGCACCCGGACGGGCCACCAGTTCGACCTGGTCCACGGCGTTGCACCAGCGGCACCGCACCGACTCGATCGTCTCGCTGTGGACCTGCGTCTCCTCGACCTTGGATTCGCCGGCCAGGTCGAAGTGCAGGAACTCGGTCACCCGCGCGGTGCGGGTCACGTCGAAGCGGGTGAGGTTGCCGCACAGCGTGCAGCGCCAGTGCGTCTCGGGCGTCAGGGCGGGGACGGTCATCGGGGGTCCTCTCGGGTGGTCCCTGGGTGGGCGCAGGCGCTCCCCCCGGAGCCCCGGCGTCGGCGGCGGGAGGCGGGATTGCCCGCCCCAAGCCTATTGCCTGGGGCAACCACCGGGGCCACCGGTTCAGGGGATGGAAAACGTTGCTCCACCTGCCGTACCCGACGGCGTCACCCCCCGCGCCGGGAGGGAGGCTTAGGGGCGTGTCTGACAATTCCCGCCGGGCGGTCGCCGCTCCCCCAGCCTTCGGCCGGGAGGTACCCCCAGGGCACAAGCGCACCTCGCCGGCTTCTCGTCAGTCGCCAATGCTCCGCAGTGGCTCCCTCCTCGGCGCCGCCGATGCACGCACCCCAACGACGCCCGCTGATCCGACGTGAGCCGAAAGACACGCCCCAGTCCCATGGCGCTCACGGCCCCCGACCACACCGGTGCCGCGGCCGGCCGCCCGGCCGTGCCCGTCCCGGCGGTCAGTTACGCCCTGATCGCGCTCAACACCCTGGTGTTCCTGATCGGCCCGGCGGCCGGGCTCAACCCGCTGTACGGCACCGGCCAGGCCCGGGTCTGCGCCGAGCAGCGCTACGAGCAGCGCTGGGGCGCCGTCCCGGCGGAGCTGCTGGCGGGCCGGCCGCTGAGCTCCGCCCAGCTCGCCGAGGCCCCCGACCCCGTGCCCGGCTGCCCGGCCTCGCCGACCCCGGGCAAGCATGCGGCGCTGTCGGTGCTCACCGGGCTCTTCCTCCACGCGGGCTGGCTGCACCTGCTGGGCAACCTGCTCTTCCTGCACGTGTTCGGCCCGACCGTCGAACAGCGCCTCGGCCGCGCCCGGTTCGCCCTCTTCTACCTGGCCGCCGGCAGCCTGGCCACGTACGGCTTCGCGCTCGCCGAGGCGCACTCGCCCGACTCCACCCGCGTCCTGATCGGCGCCTCGGGCGCGATCTCCGCCGTGCTCGGCGCCTACCTGCGCCTGCACCCCCGGGCCCGGGTGACGACGCTCGTGCCGCTGCTGCTGTTCCTGCCGCTGCGGTTCCCGGCCTGGCTGGTGCTCGGCCTCTGGTTCACCCTCCAGTGGTGGTCGGTGCACTCGGCCGGGCCGGGGGTGGCGTACCTGGTCCACGTCATCGGCTTCTCGGCGGGCTTCCTCTACGCCTGCACCGTCGTCGGCCACCCCCCGCGACGCCCCGGCTGACGCCCGATACGCTGGCGGCACCTCACGAAGGAGCCGAACAGTGATCACCGCCATCGTCCTGATCAAGACCAGCGTCGACCGCATCCCGGAGATCGCCGAGGCCATCGCCGCCCTCGAAGGCGTCAGCGAGGTGTACTCCGTGACGGGTGGCTACGACCTGGTGGCGATGGTCCGCGTCCGCCGGCACGACGACCTGGCCGACGTCATCCCCGGCCGGCTCAACAAGGTCCCGGGCGTGGCGCACACCGAGACCCAGATCGCCTTCCGCACCTACTCCCAGCACGACCTGGACGCGGCCTTCGCCCTGGGCCTGGACGAGTAGCGGTAGTAAGAGGTCTCAGCCGCGACGGGTGTCGGCGACGCAACGCCCGCCCTCGTTGCGGTAGTTCCAGGCCGCGCCGTCCGTGACCAGCTCGCGGACGGCGGTCAGGAACCGCTCGACGTGCTCGTCCGGAGTCCCCGCCCCGAAGCTCACCCGGATCGCGTTGAGGCTGCGCTCGCCCGGCAGCGAGGGCTCCGGTGCCCCGCACTCGGAGGGCGCCACGTCCTCGTCCCCGAGGAGGGTGCGCACCAGCGGGTGGGCGCAGAACAGCCCGTCGCGCACCCCGATGCCGTACTCGGCGGACAGCGCGGCCGAGAAGTGCGAGCTGTTCCAGCCCTGGACCACGAAGGACAGCACGCCCACCCGGGCCGAGCCCTCACCGAACAGGTTCAGCACCCGCACCTGCGGGATCTCCGCCAGCCCGTCCGTCAGCCGCTCCACCAGCTGCCGCTCGCGGGCCTCCAGCGCGTCAAAGCCGGCCTCGGTCAGCGCCCGGCAGGCCGAGGCGATGGCGTAGGCGCCGATGACGTTCGGCGAGCCGGCCTCGTGCCGCGCCGGGCCGGTGTGCCACTGGACGGCCACCGAGCCGTCCACCTCCCGGGCCACCGTCCGGGTCGCGCCGCCGCCGGCCAGGTACGGCTCGGCCGCGTCCAGCCAGTCCGCCCGGCCGGCCAGCACGCCGGCGCCGAACGGCGCGTAGATCTTGTGGCCGGAGAAGGCGATCCAGTCCACGTCCAGCTCGCTCACCGACACCCGGTGGTGCGGGGCCAGCTGCGCGGCGTCCAGCACGACCCGGGCGCCGTGCCGGTGCGCGGTCCCGGTCAGCTCGGCGACCGGCCACAGCTCGCCGGTGACGTTGGAGGCGCCGGTGACGCAGAGCAGCTTGGGGCCCTCGGGGGCCTCGGCGAGCGCGGCGTCCAGCGCGGCCACCGCCTCGGCGCGGGAGCGCGGCGCCCGCAGGTAGCTGACGTCCAGTCCGGCGTGCGCCCACGGCAGCAGTGAGGCGTGGTGCTCGGTCTCGAAGGCGAACACCCGGGTGCCGGCGGGCAGGGCCGAGGCCAGCAGGTTGAGGGAGTCGGTGGTGGCGCGGGTGAAGACCACCTGGTCGCCCTCGCGCAGGCCGAGGAACTCGGCGACGGTGCGCCGGCTCTGCTCGAACAGGTCGGTGGACAGCTGCGAGAGGTACCCGGCGCCGCGGTGCACGCTGCCGTAGTACGGCGCGTACGCGGCGACGTCGTCCCACACCCGCTGGAGCGCCGGGGAGCTGGCCGCGTAGTCCAGCGCCGCGTAGCCGACCTTCTCACCGCTGGCGAGCGGGACCTGGACGTCGGCGCCGAGGACGGCGAGGGGGGCGCAGATTTCGGTGGCAATCGACATGAGGATGCACTCCTTCTACGGGTGAGGGACCCCGGGAGTGCTAGTCGTCCGGTGTCCGCGCTTGCCGCACGGACGATGCGCCGTACGACCCGGTCCTCACCCAGGGCACCCCGCCACGGACGGAGGGTTGCCGGACAGCAAGCTGGGGCTTGACGCTGTCACTCATGACCTGGCGAAGACTCTAGGTCGCGTACGTCGAGTGGTCAAACGAAGGTCCACCATCCGGACACACCGGGGGCCCGTGCCGGCGCACCGGCACGGGCCCCCAACTCCCCTCTCAGATCCGGGTGGTGGCCGCCGACCAGCGGCGCAGCTTCTCCTCCGCCGCGCCCGAGTCGATCGCCTCCGCGGCCCGCGCCATGCCCGCCGCCAGCTGTTCGGTGAGCGGCGCCTCGCCCAGGTCGAGCGCCACCAGCGCCGAGGCGGTGTTCAGCAGGACGGCGTCCCGCACCGGCCCGCGCTCCCCGGCGAGCAGCCGGCGCGCGACCTCGGCGTTGAACGACGGGTCCCCGCCGCGCAGTGCCTCGATGCCGACCAGCTCGATGCCCAGGTCCCGGGGGTCGAGGGTCATCTCGGTGACGCCGCCGTCGCGCACGATCCACACCCGCGAGGTGGTGCTGATGGTCAGCTCGTCCAGGCCGTCGTCGCCGCGGAAGACCAGCGCGGTGGAGCCGCGCCGGGCGAGCACCCCGGCGATCAGCCCGGAGAGCCGGGTGTCGAAGCAGCCGATGGCGTGCGCGGTGACCTTCGCCGGGTTGGTCAGCGGGCCGAGGATGTTGAAGGAGGTCGGCACCCCCAGCCCGCTGCGGGCGGGGGCGGCGTGCCGCATCGAGGGGTGGAACCTGGCCGCGAAGGCGAAGGTGAGCCCGACCTCCTCGGCCACCTCGGCCACCCGGCGGGAGGAGAGGTCGAGCCTGACCCCGAGCTTCTCCAGCACGTCCGAGGACCCGCTCGCCGAGGAGGCGGACCGGTTGCCGTGCTTGACCACCTTCGCGCCCGCGGCGGCCGCGACGATCGCGGACATGGTGGAGATGTTGACGGTCTTCGCCCGGTCCCCGCCGGTGCCGACGATGTCCACCGCCGGCCCGGGGATCTCCAGCGGCTCGGCGTGCGCGTACATCGCGTCGACCAGACCGGTGATCTCGTCGACGGTCTCGCCCTTGGCCCGCAGCGCGACCATGAAGCCGGCCACCTGGACCGGGGTGGCCTCGCCGCTCATGATCCGGTCCATCGCCCACGCGGTGGCCGAGCGGTCGAGGTCCTCCCCGTTCAGCAGCGCCGACAGGAGGTCCGGCCAGGTGCGGACCACCTGCGCGGGGTCGCTACCGCCGTTCGCAGGGTTCACGTTCACCATGGCTGACTCCAACTGTCATCGGTTCCCCCTCCGCGGGGGACGTCCGTTCGGTTGAAGTCAGCCTATCGAGCGGCGGGTCGCCCGCGACGGTGTCTTCTCCAGTACTGAGACGGCTCTGGAAACAGGGCTGGCGCCGGGGCGCGCTCAGCGCGCGGCCGGGGTCCTCTTCGCCACCCGGGCCCGCAGCAGCACGGAGGCCGCCTCGGCCAGCGCCACCGGGTCCACCGGGCGGGAGATCGCCGCGTCGGCCCGGCTCCAGGCGGCCAGCCAGGAGTCCTGCGGCCGGCCGATCAGCACCAGCACCGGCGGGCAGCCGTAGATCTCGTCCTTCAGCTGCCGCGCGAGCCCCAGCCCGCCGGCCGGCACGGCCTCGCCGTCCAGCACGCAGAGGTCCACCCCGCCCTTCTCCAGCGCCTTGAGCACCGCGGGGGTGGTCGCGCACTCCAGGTAGGAGATCTCCGGAAGATCCTCGGCGGGCCGGCGGCCGAGTGCCGTCAGCACCTGCTCACGGGTGTTGCGGTCGTCGCTGTAGACCAGGACGGTGAGCGTCTCGGAGGTCGTGTACGCCATGGGACCCTGCTCCCTCAAGATGTGATCCGGACCACGTTCGCCTGATCCGGATGCTACTCCGCTTTACCTCCTCACCGACTCCCCCGCGCACACCTTCCTCCTCAGCCCGCCGCGCCCGCCGCTCGCCCGCCTGGAGGACACCCCGTCACCCGCCCCGGCCCGGTCCACCCGAACGGTGCAACGACCCCTGCGAGGAACCGTCAGAAAAGGGACACCCGCCTGCTCAGCCGCCGTCGGCACCCCCCGCGCACCCCCGGTTCACCCTCAAGCGGGCATACCGCACGCACCGGACACTCCGAGGGACACCCCCCGGCGTGAAGACGGAATAAGGGACCGACATAATGTCCGTCGTGGCGACAGCAACAGCAACAGAAACCGGGCACGCGCATGGATCGGTCAATCGACCGAACATGGTCAGCGTCGGAACGATCGTCTGGCTCAGTTCCGAGCTGATGTTCTTCGCGGCCCTCTTCGCGATGTACTTCACGCTCCGCTCCGTCAAGGGGGCCGAGTTCTGGACCGAGAAGGCCCACGCCCTCAACGTCCCCTTCTCCGCGGGAAACACCACGATCCTGGTGCTCTCCTCGCTGACCTGCCAGCTCGGCGTGTTCGCCGCCGAGCGCGGGGACGTGAAGAAGCTCCGCGCGTGGTTCATCCTGACGTTCTTCATGGGCGCGATCTTCATCGGCGGTCAGATCTTCGAGTACACCGAGCTGGTGAAGAAGGACGGCCTCTCGCTGTCCTCCGACCCGTACGGCACGGTGTTCTACCTGACCACCGGCTTCCACGGTCTTCACGTGACGGGCGGTCTGATCGCGTTCCTGCTGGTCCTGGGACGGACGTACGCAGCCAAGCGCTTCACGCACGAGCAGGCCACCGCGGCGATCGTCGTGTCGTACTACTGGCACTTCGTCGACGTCGTGTGGATCGGCCTGTTCGCGACCATCTACCTGATCAAGTAACCAGCTGATCAGGTCGCTGGCCACCGGCTGCGGCCCCCGCCCTCACCGGCGCAGGGCCGCTTCTGCCGGTGCCGACGCTCCCACCGACCGACCGCGCGCGCAGCCCTAGAGAGGCAGCCTCGTGCCGGCCAGACCGGCCGCCGGGTGCACCCACCAGTCGACCAGATCCTGACACCGGGGTTATTCCGTGAAAAAGCTCTCCGCACGACGGCGCCACCCATTGGCGGCGCTGGTCGTCCTACTCTTCGCCCTGGCGGCAACCGGGGGGCTGTACGCCGCGTTCGCGCCCGCCGACAAGGCGCAGGCCGAGGTCGCCGCGCAGTCGCTCGACATCGAAGAGGGCAAGAAGCTCTTCGCCGTCGGCTGCTCCTCCTGCCACGGTCTGAACGGCCAGGGCAGCAGCGACGGCCCGAGCCTGGTCGGCGTCGGCACCGCCTCCGTCGACTTCCAGGTCGGCACCGGCCGCATGCCCGCCCAGCAGCCCGGCGCCCAGGTGCCGCGCAAGAAGAACATCTACTCGCAGGCCGAGATCGACCAGCTCGCCGCGTTCATCGGCTCGCTCGGCCCCGGCCCGGTCACGCCGAAGCCGGCGCAGTACAACTCGACCAACCCGGAGGACATCTCCAAGGGTGGCGAGCTGTTCCGCACCAACTGCGCCCAGTGCCACAACTTCGCGGGCCAGGGCGGTGCCCTGACCAAGGGCAAGTACGCGCCGTCGCTCGAGGGCGTGGACGCCAAGCACATCTACGAGGCCATGCAGACCGGCCCGCAGAACATGCCGTCGTTCCCGGACACCACCATGCCCGAGGAGCAGAAGAAGCAGATCGTGGCCTTCGTCCGCCACACCACCAGCGAGGAGCCCAACCCCGGTGGTCTCACGCTCGGCAGCCTCGGTCCGGTGACCGAGGGTCTGTTCGGCTGGATCTTCGGGCTCGGCACGCTCATCGCGGTCGCGATCTGGGTCGCCGCCCACACCACCAAGGCCAAGAAGTCATGAGCCACGACATGTCAGAAGAGAACCTGCCGGAGTCCCACGGCTCCGCCGGCGAGGTCGCCGAGCACGGCAACCCGTTCGCCGACCCGGGCCTGCCGGCCCACGAGCCGCGCCGCACGGACATCGACGAGAAGGCGGCCTCGCGCGCCGAGCGCCAGGTCTCGCTGATGTTCCTGGTGTCGATGGTCGCCACCGTCGGTTTCATCGTCTCGTACGTGGCCATCGACCCGGACAAGATCGTCTACATCTTCCCGCTGGGTCACGTCAGCGCGCTGAACTTCGCGCTGGGCCTGACCCTGGGCGTCGCGCTGTTCATGATCGGCGCCGGTGCGGTCCACTGGGCCCGCACCCTGATGTCGGACGTCGAGATCCCGGCCGAGCGCCACCCGATCGAGGCCGACGACGAGGTCCGCGCGGACGTCATCGGGCAGTTCAGGACCGGTGCCGCGGAGTCCGGCTTCGGCCGCCGCAAGATGATCCGCAACACCCTCATCGGCTCGATGGCGCTGGTCCCGCTCTCCGGTGTGGTCCTGCTGCGCGACCTGGGCCCGCTGCCCGAGAAGAAGCTGGCCGAGACCGGCTGGAAGAAGGCCACCGAGGCCCAGCCGCTGGCGCTCGTCAACATGAGCACCATGCAGCCGCTGAAGCCCGAGGACATCACCGTCGGCTCGCTGACCTTCGCCATGCCGAAGGGTCTGACCACGCACGACGAGGACTTCCAGCAGCGGATCGCCAAGGACGCCCTGATGCTGGTGCGCATCGCGCCCGAGGACATCAAGGACGAGAAGTCCAAGGGCCTCGGCTTCGAGGGCATCCTCGCCTACTCGAAGATCTGCACCCACGTCGGCTGCCCGATCAGCCTCTACGAGCAGCAGACCCACCACGCGCTCTGCCCCTGCCACCAGTCGACCTTCGACCTGGCGGACGGCGCGCGCGTCATCTTCGGCCCGGCCGGCCACCCGCTGCCGCAGCTGAAGATCACCACTGACGAGAAGGGCAACCTGGTCGCCACCGGCGACTTCGCTGAGCCCGTCGGCCCGAGCTACTGGGAGCGTGCTCGATGAGTAGCGCGAGCAGCACCACGACCGGTGCCGCCAAGCCCTCCAGCACGCGCGAAAAGCCCGCCAACAAGTGGGAAGCCGCAGCTGACTGGACGGACGGCCGGCTGGGGATCTACTCCCTCGCCAAGGCCAACCTGCGCAAGATCTTCCCGGACCACTGGTCCTTCATGCTGGGCGAGATCTGCCTCTACACCTTCATCATCATCATCCTGACCGGCGTCTACCTGACGCTGTTCTTCAAGCCGTCGATGGCCGAGGTCGTCTACAACGGCTCGTACGTGCCCCTCAAGGGCATCGGGATGTCCGAGGCGTACAAGTCGACGGTCGACATCAGCTTCGAGATCCGCGGCGGCCTGCTGATCCGTCAGATCCACCACTGGGCCGCGCTGGTCTTCGTGGCCGCGATGCTCGTGCACATGATGCGCGTGTTCTTCACCGGCGCGTTCCGCAAGCCGCGTGAGATCAACTGGGTCTTCGGCTTCCTGCTGCTGGTCCTGGGCATGTTCGACGGCTTCTTCGGCTACTCGCTGCCGGACGACCTGCTGTCGGGCACCGGTATCCGCTTCATGGAGGGCGCGGTCCTCGCGACCCCGCTGATCGGCACCTACGTCCAGATGTTCCTGTTCGGGGGCGAGTTCCCCGGCACCGACATCGTGCCGCGGTTCTTCACGATCCACGTGCTGCTGATCCCGGGCATCATGCTGGGCCTGCTGGTGGCGCACCTGATCCTGGTCTTCTACCACAAGCACACCCAGTGGGCGGGCCCGGGCAAGACCGAGAAGAACGTCGTCGGCATGCCGCTGATGCCGGTCTACATGGCCAAGGCCGGTGGCTTCTTCTTCCTGGTGTTCGGCATCATCGCCGCCATGTCGGCGATCGCCTCGATCAACCCGATCTGGGCGTACGGCCCGTACCGCCCCGACCAGGTGTCCACCGACGCCCAGCCGGACTGGTACATGGGCTTCTCCGAGGGCCTGATCCGTGTCATGCCGGGCTGGGAGATCAGCGTCTGGGGTGGCCACACCCTGAACCTGGGCGTCTTCATCCCGCTGATGGTGGTCTTCCCGCTGGTCCTGGTCTCGATCGCGCTCTACCCGTTCATCGAGGGCTGGATCACCGGCGACAAGCGCGAGCACCACATCCTGGACCGCCCGCGCAACGCCCCGGTCCGCACGGCCCTGGGCGCCGCCTGGATCAGCCTGTACCTGGTGCTGCTGGTCGGTGGTGGCAACGACCTGTTCGCCACCCACCTGCACCTGTCGCTGAACACCATCACCTACTTCGTCCGCGCCGGCTTCTTCGTCGTCCCGGTCGTCACCTTCATCGTCACCAAGCGCTGGTGCCTCGGCCTTCAGCGCCGTGACAAGGAGAAGGTGCTGCACGGCCGCGAGACGGGCGTCATCAAGCGCCTGCCGCACGGCGAGTTCGTCGAGGTGCACGCCCAGCTGCCGCAGGGCGACCTGCACAAGCTCACCGCCCACGAGCAGATCGAGCCGGTCCTGCTCCCGGCCCAGACGGACGAGAACGGCGTGGCCCGCAAGGCCGGCATCCTCACCCGTACCCGGGCCAAGCTCTCCCGCGGCTTCTACGGCGAGGGCAGCCAGATCCCCAAGCCGACCGCCGAGGAGCACCACGAGATCACCAGCGGCCACGGCCACCACTGATCCCGTACGCGCCACAGCGTCACCCCGAGGGCCGCTGACCAGAGTTCATCTGGTCGGCGGCCCTCGGGCCTTTCCGTCCCCGCACCGTGTCTGGAGGCCCCCGTGCAGCTGTCCGTCGACCCCGCCGCCGCCACTCCCCCGTACGAGCAGATCCGCGCCCAGATCGCCGACCGGGCGCGCTCCGGCGAGCTGCCCACCGGGCTGAGGCTGCCGACCGTACGGGCCCTCGCCGAGGAGCTGGGCCTGGCCGCCGGGACGGTCGCCCGGGCCTACAAGGAGCTGGAGGCGGACGGGGTGGTGGAGACCCACGGGCGGCGCGGGACGCTGATCGCCGCCACCGGGGACACCGCGCACCGGCTGGCCGCCGCGGCCGCCGCCGAGTTCGCCGAGCGGGCCGCCCGGCTGGGGCTCACCCGGGCCGAGGCCCTGGCCGCGGTGGACGGCGCCCTGCGGGCGGCCCTGCCGGGGGCCTAGGAGGGCGCAGGAGGGCGCAGGAGGGCCGGAGAAGCCCCGTCAGACCTCGGGGCGGATCATCCCGGCGGCCGGGGCCTGGGCGGCGGGTCCCGTGGTGCTGAGGGGCTCGCCCAGGGCGCTGTGCTTGACCCAGGACGCCCAGGCGACGTTCCAGTCCCCGAAGCCGTTGCCGAAGGGCTCCATCGTGGCGCCGTGGCTGTTGACCACCGTCACCAGGTCCCCCACCCGGGTGTTGTCGTAGAACCACTTGGCGTTGTCGGTGCTCATGCCCGTACAGCCGTGGCTGACGTTCTCGTAGCCCTGCGCGTCCACCGACCAGGGCGCCGCATGGACGTACTCCCCGCTCCACGTCACCCGGGTGGCCCACAGGACGTCGAGGTCGTAGGACTCGGTGCTGCCGGCGGCTATGCCGATCGTCTCGCCGTTCATCCGGACGGAGCGTTCCTGGCCGAGCACCACCTTGACGCCGTTGCGGGTGTCGAAGCCGGGCTTGCCGGTGGTGACCGGGATCGTCCGGACCACCTCGCCGTCGCGCTTGAGGGTGAGCTCGTGGGTGGCCGCGTCGACCACCGACTCGACGCGCTCGCCGATCCTCAGCCGCAGCGCGCCGCGGTCGCCGCCGTACAGCCCGTCGGAGATCCGGCTGCCGGTGCCCTCGAAGGCCAGGGAGACGGTCGTCCCGGCGGGCCAGTACTCCTCGGGCCGGAAGTGCAGGTCCTTGTCGTCCACCCAGTACCAGGCGCCCGTGACGGCCGGCTGGGAGGTGACGCTGAGGGCCCGCTCGACCTCCTGACGGGCCTGCGGGTCCTTGACGGCCTCGGAGAGCTGCACGGTGAGCGGCTGGCCCACGCCGTAGACGCCGCTGCCGGAGGAGTCCGGGCCGAGCTTGGCGGTGAGCAGGCGCTGGGCGGCGAGGGTGGTGAACTTCGCGGTGGTGTCGCCGCGGCCGTTCCTCCCGTCGTCGGCGGAGATCCGCACGGCGTACGCGGTGCCGGCCTTGAGGTGGCCGGTGGTCTGCCAGCTGCGCTGGTCCTCGGCGAGCTTCCCGGCGACCACCCGGCCGTCCGGGCCGACCACGGTGACGTCGGTGAGCCTGCTGCCGTCCACGGCGGTCACGGTGACCGGCTTGGACGGGTCGGCCTTGCCCTCGGCCGAGAGGTGCACCAGCGGGGCCGCGTCGATCCGGTGCGGCGCGCTGGGATCGTCCTCGCCGCCGGAGGAGCAGGCGGCCAGCGGGGTCAGCAGTGCCAGGGCCAGCGAGATGCCGCCGATACCCGCTATTGCGCGCTTGTCGGCCATGACCGCCTCCGAGGGTTCGCACGATTGATCAGATCGTAGGAACATCCCTCGGTCGAGC
Organism: Kitasatospora sp. NPDC051170; assembly: GCF_044455705.1. Classification (NCBI taxonomy): domain Bacteria; kingdom Bacillati; phylum Actinomycetota; class Actinomycetes; order Kitasatosporales; family Streptomycetaceae; genus Kitasatospora; species Kitasatospora sp. NPDC051170. Next base: position 262,122 of record NZ_JBITFA010000011.1, read on the forward strand.
GACATCCGAGCGTCCCCTCGTTCGCCCGGGCGGGTGAGTCCCTCACTCCCGGGAGCGCACGGGAACGCACGGGAACGCACGGAAACGCCGAAGGGCCGGCCCTCCCGTGCGGGAGGGCCGGCCCTCGTGGGGTGAGCCGGAACCTACTGGTTCTGGTTCTCGCCCCGGTAGAACTCGAAGACCCATCCGAAGATGCCGATCAGGATGATCGGGGCGGCCCAGAACATCAGCCACCAGCCGAAGATCACGCCCAGGAAGGCGAGGGCGCCACCGAGCGCCAGCGAGAGCGGCTGCCAGCTGTGCGGGGCGAAGAAGCCCAGCTCGCCGGAGTCGTCCGCGACCTCGGCCTCGGGGTTGTCACCCGCGCCGCTGTCCACCCGGCGGGCGGTGAAGGCGAGGTAGTACCCGATGAACGCGCACAGCGAGAAGGCCAGGAACAGCGCGGTCGTACCGGCTGCCTCGATGCCCGTGTCGGAGTTGTTCGTCCACAGGCCGTAGGTGATGGCCATGGCCAGGACGAAGACCGACAGGCCCAGGAAGATCTTTCCCTGTTCCTTCATCAGACGTCACCCTCCGTCTTGCCCTTGCCCAGCTTCGGGGCGTCGTACTTCGCGGGGGTCACACCGGCGAGGTGCTTGGCCGGCTCACCGTGGTTCTCCAGGTAGTCCAGCGCGGCGATCTCCGGGTGGTGGAGGTCGAAGGCCGGGGATTCGGAGCGGATGCGCGGCAGCGTGAGGAAGTTGTGCCGCGGCGGCGGGCAGGAGGTCGCCCACTCGAGCGAGCGGCCGAAGCCCCACGGGTCGTCGACCTCGACCTTCTCGCCGTACTTGGCGGTCTTCCACACGTTGTAGAGGAACGGGAGGATCGACAGGCCGAGCACGAAGGAGCCGATGGTCGAGACGGTGTTCAGCGTGGTGAAGCCGTCCGAGGCCAGGTAGTCGGCGTAGCGGCGGGGCATGCCCTCCGCGCCGAGCCAGTGCTGCACCAGGAAGGTCGCGTGGAAGCCGAAGAACAGCGTCCAGAAGGTGATCTTGCCGAGGCGCTCGTCCAGCATCTTGCCGGTCATCTTCGGCCACCAGAAGTGGAAGCCGGCGAACATCGCGAAGACGACGGTGCCGAAGACCACGTAGTGGAAGTGGGCGACGACGAAGTACGAGTCCGAGACGTGGAAGTCGATCGGCGGGGAGGCCAGCAGAACACCGGTCAGACCACCGAAGAGGAAGGTGACCAGGAAGCCGACCGTCCACAGCATCGGCGTCTCGAAGCTCAGCGAGCCCTTCCACATCGTGCCGACCCAGTTGAAGAACTTCACACCGGTCGGAACGGCGATCAGGAAGGTCATGAACGAGAAGAACGGCAGCAGCACCTGGCCGGTGACGTACATGTGGTGCGCCCACACCGTCACGGACAGACCGGCGATCGCGATGGTGGCCGCGATCAGGCCGGAGTAGCCGAACATCGGCTTGCGGCTGAAGACCGGGATGATCTCCGAGATGATGCCGAAGAACGGCAGCGCGATGATGTACACCTCGGGGTGGCCGAAGAACCAGAAGAGGTGCTGCCACAGCATCGCCCCGCCGTTGGCCGGGTCGAAGACGTGGGCACCGAACTTGCGGTCGGCCTCGAGGGCGAACAGCGCGGCGGCCAGGACCGGGAAGGCCAGCAGGACCAGCACGGCGGTCAGCAGGGTGTTCCAGACGAAGATCGACATCCGGAACATCGTCATGCCGGGGGCGCGCATGCAGATGATCGTGGTGATGAAGTTGACCGCACCGAGGATCGTGCCGAAGCCCGAGAAGGCCAGACCCATGATCCACATGTCGCCGCCGATGCCGGGCGAGTGAACCGCGTCCGACAGCGGGGAGTAGGCAAACCAACCGAAGTTGGCGGCGCCGTTCGGGGTCACGAAGCCGGCGACGGCGATGATCGAGCCGAACAGGTACAGCCAGTACGCGAACATGTTCAGACGCGGGAAGGCCACGTCCGGGGCACCGATCTGCAGCGGCATGATCCAGTTCGCGAAGCCCGCGAACAGCGGCGTCGCGAACATCAGCAGCATGATCGTGCCGTGCATCGTGAACGCCTGGTTGAACTGCTCGTTCGACAGGATCTGGGTCCCGGGGCGAGCGAGTTCGGCGCGCATGACCAGGGCGAGGATGCCGCCGATCAGGAAGAAGGCGAACGACGTGCCCAGGTAGAGGGTGCCGATCGTCTTGTGGTCCGTGGTGGTGAGCCACTTGATGATGGTCGAACCCGGCTTCCGGGTCCGCTGCGCCCCGACCGTGACGGCCTCGGCGCCCCCGCCGGCCGCGGCGGGCTCGTTGAGGATGGTCACTTCTCTTCACTTCCCATGGTGATCAGGCCCGAGGGCACCGCACCCTTCTGGCCCTTGTCACGAAGCTCGGCCAGGTGCTTGTCGTAATCAACGCGGTCGACGACCTTGACGTTGAACAGCATGCGCGAGTGGTCCGTGCCGCAGAGCTCGGCGCACTTGCCCATGTAGTCACCCTTGACGGTCGGGGTGACCTCGAACTTGTTCACCACGCCCGGGACGACGTCCATCTTCATCATGAAGTTGACGGGCCAGAAGTCGTGGATGACGTCACGCGAGGTGAGCCGGAACTGCACCGACTCGTTGACCGGCAGCCAGAGCGTCGGCACGTCCTTGGGGGTGCCCACCTCGTACGCCGCGGTCGAGTTGGCCGGGTCCGGGGTCTCGGTGTTCTCGTAGTTGAACGCCCAGCTCCACTGGAAGCCGACCACGTTGACCATGTGCTGCGGCTTCTCGGACACCTTGATCAGCTTCGACTCGTCGCGGGCGACGAAGTAGAAGAGGACCGAGACGATGATGATGGGGACCGCGGTGTAGAGCGCCTCGATGGGCACGTTGTACCGGGTCTGCGGGGGGACCTCCACGCCGGTGCGGCTGCGCCGGTGGAAGATCACGCTCCAGATGATCAGACCCCACATCAGTACGCCGACCACCAGCGCCGCGATCCAGGACCCCTGCCACATCTGGAGGACCATCGGCCCTTCCTTGGTGACGGGGCTCGGGAGGCCAAGCCTGGGGAGGTCGTTGGCCGAGCAGCCGGTGGCGGTAGCGATGACGAGGCCCAGTGCCAGCGCCTGAGGCAGCTTCCGCCGCATCGTGCGCCGCGGCGAGCGGTCGGAGCCGTTGGGACTCACGTAGCGCCTTCCCGAAGTCTCGCCCGCCTTCGCGTCGCCCCGAGGAAGGTGGTGAGCCTCCCCGGCGACCCGTCCACGGGCACGGTTTGAATGCTTATGCGGGCCAAACCCTACTCCAGCCTTATGCGCTCCTGACGGGCAGCCCCCGGTAACGCGCCGCCCGGTCGCCCGATCAGGCCCGGCAGGCACTGCACCGCAGGTCATCCCAGGCATTCGAGGTCCGTACGCCCGATCGGGGGATGAGCTCGAACAACGTGGGTGACGGCCCGTCGGAGGCGGATGAAGCGGACATTCGGGATGATCGACTGACGGACGGTGAGGCGGGGAATCGACCCGCCCGGCCTCCCCGGTGTGTCGTTAAATGTGACCGTGTACTTCGACGTGGCCTCGACGGCCCCTCTGCACCCCGTCGCCCGGCAGGCGCTGACCGCCGCCCTGGACGAGGGCTGGGCCGATCCGGCCCGGCTGTACCGCTCCGGCCGGCAGGCCCGGATGCTGCTCGACGCGGCCCGCGAGAGCGTCGCCGCCGAACTCGGCGCCCGGCCGGACGAGGTCTCCTTCACCGCCAGCGGCACCCAGGCCGTGCAGCTCGGCATGCTCGGCGCCCTCGCCGGCAACCGGCGCCGCGGCTCCCACCTGGTGCACTCCGCCGTGGAGCACTCCAGCGTGCTGCACGTCGCCGAACGCCTGGAACTGGGCGGCGGCGAGGTCACGGTGGCGCCGGTGGACCGCACCGGCCGGGTCGACCCGCGGGCGTTCGGCGCACTGCTGCGCCCGGACACCGCACTGGCCGCGCTGCAGAGCGCCAACCACGAGGTGGGCACGCTCCAGCCCGTCGCCGAGACGGCCGGACTGTGCGCGGAGGCCGGGGTCCCGCTGCTGGTGGACGCGGCGCAGAGCGCCGGGCGGGTGGACGTCCCCGGGGGCTGGTCCCTGCTGACGGCCAGTGCGCACAAGTGGGGCGGCCCGCCCGGGGTAGGCGTGCTGGCGGTGCGCAAGGGCGTGCGCTACTCCTCCCCGCTGCCGGCCGACGAGCGCGAGGGCGGCCGGGTGCCCGGCTACGTCAACGTCCCGGCGATCGTGGCGGCCGCCGCCTCGCTGCGCGCCGTACGGGCCGAGGCGCAGCGGGAGAACGCGCGGCTGCACGCGCTGGTGGAGCGGATCAGGGCGCGGGTGCCGCAGCTGGTGCCCGAGGTCGAGGTGGTCGGCGACCCGGTGCGCCGGCTCCCCCACCTCGTCACCTTCTCCTGCCTGTACGTGGACGGGGAGGTGCTGCTCACCGAGCTGGACCGGGCGGGCTTCGCCGTCTCCTCCGGCTCCTCCTGCACCTCCTCCACGCTGACGCCCAGCCATGTGCTGGCGGCGATGGGGGTACTCACCGAGGGGAACGTCCGGGTCTCGCTGCCCTACGGGACGGCCGAGGCGGACGTGGACCGCTTCCTGGCGGTGCTGCCGGAGCTGGTCGCCGGGATCAGGGCGCCGCTCGGGCTCGACCTGGCGCAGCCGCAGGGGAGTTCGGAGAGCATCCCGAGCGGGCGAGTCACAGTCATCGACGCGCTGGGCAAGCGCTGCCCGCTACCGGTGATCGAGCTGGCCAAGCGGATCGGCGAGGTGCCGCTGGGCGGCACGGTCGCCGTGCTGGCGGACGACGAGGCGGCGCGGCTGGACATCCCGGCCTGGTGCGGGATGCGCGACCAGGAGTACGCGGGCGAGGCCCCGGCCGCCGACTACGGCGGCGACCGGGGCTCGGCCTACCTCGTGCGGCGCACTACCTGACCAGGCGGGCGCGGATCTCCGCGGTGGCCTCGGCGCCGTAGGCGGCCTCGAAGCGGGTGAGGAAGGCGGCCGGGCGCAGCTCGTACTCCTGGGTGCCGACGGTCTCGATCACCAGGGTGGCGAGCATGCAGCCGAGCTGGGCGGAGCGCTCCAGGTCGAGGTCCCAGGACAGGCCCGCCAGGAAGCCGGCGCGGAAGGCGTCGCCGACGCCGGTCGGGTCGACCTTGGCCTCCTCCTTGGCGCAGCCGACCAGGATCGGGGCCTCGCCCTTGCGCTCGATCCGCACGCCCTTGCTGCCCAGGGTGGTGATGCGGGTGCCGACGCGGGTGAGCACCTCCTCGGCGTCCCAGCCGGTCTTGGTCTCGATCAGCGCGGCCTCGTACTCGTTGGTGAACAGGTACGCGGCGCCGTCGACGATCTCGCGGATGTCCTCGCCGTCGAGGCGGGCCAGCTGCTGGGAGGGGTCGGCGGCGAAGGCGTAGCCGCGGGTGCGGCACTCCTGGGTGTGGCGGACCATGCCCTGCGGGTCGTCGGCGCCGATCAGGACGAGGTCGAGGCCCCCGACGCGGTCGGCGATCGGCTTGAGCTCGATGTTGCGGGCCTCGGCCATGGCACCGGTGTAGAACGAGGCGATCTGGTTGTGGTCCTCGTCGGTGGTGCACATGAAGCGGGCGGTGTGCCGGGTCTCGGAGATGTGGACGGAGTCGCAGTCCACGTTGTTGCGCTCCAGCCAGCTGCGGTACTCGGCGAAGTCCGCGCCGGCCGCGCCGACGAGGACGGGGCGCAGGCCCAGGACGCCCATGCCGAAGGCGATGTTGGGGGCGACGCCGCCACGGCGGATGTCGAGGGTGTCGACCAGGAAGGACAGCGACACGGTGTGCAACTGTTCGGCGACGAGCTGGTCGGCGAAACGACCGGGGAACGTCATCAGGTGGTCGGTGGCGATCGAGCCGGCGACGGCGATACGCACGAATGGTCTCCTCAGTGTGGCGGCGGGGCCGGCGAGCAGGTGTGGTGAACCCGCCTACGGTACCCGGCGGCACGCGGGCCCCAGCAAGAGCGCCTCGGATCGGCACCCCGCACGGACATGGTGACACCCTGCGCCGTCGAACGTGTACTACCTCCGGGTAGCACTGGTGGGCCACGCGGACCGCGGCCTAGGGTCGGCCCCAGGGAGCCCCGCCGATCCCGGCGGGCCCCGTCGTCGGCCGTGGCGATGAGGCCACGGCCCTGGATCGGAGCGATGCCCGATGGTCACCCACCCCTCCTCCCCGCCCGTACTGCGCGCCGACGCGGACGAGACCCTCGATGCCCTGGTGAACTCCTCCCGGCGGCTGCGGCGCTTCTGGCCGCTGCCGGCCGCGGCCGACCCGCAGCCCGCCGCCCCGGCGCCGACCGGGGCCGGGGTCCGGGTGTCGTCGGGGGCGCAGCGCGTGGTGGCGGGGATGGCCGAGTACGGACTCTGAGCACGGACTCTGAATACGGACTCCGGATACTGACTCCGAGAGGGCGGGAACCGGATTCGCCCGGTTCACGTCACATCCGCGCGGAGCGGCCGAGGAGCGGCGCCGCTGAGCCCTCGGGAGGATGTGCAGATGGATCTGGAGACGATGCCCCGGCGCCGTCGCCGGGCGGTGGCCCTGGCCGGTGTGGCGCTGGCGGCGGTGATGGCGGTGGCCGGGTGCGACGGCGGCGGCAAGAGCGCCTCGGACGCGGCGGCGAGCGGCACTCCCAGCGCCTCGGCGTCCGCTTCGGCCTCGGGGAGCCCCTCCCCCACCGACGCGTCCTCGGCGGCCGCGCCGAGCGCCCCGGCGCAGCCGCCGTCCGCCGTCACCCCCACCCCGGTCGCGCCCGCGCCCGGGCGGCCGTCCTCGCCGGGCACCCCGCCGCCCAACGGCATCGCCCCCGGTGAGCCCAACCCGGCCGGGACCTCCCGCCCGGCGATCGCCTACCGCCTGGACGGCACCACGCACCTGACCGTCTACTTCTACGGCGGGGTCTGCACCACGTACGCGGTGAAGGCGGACGAGTCCACCCAGGGCAGGGTCGAGGTGATGGTGATCCCGGGCCGGCCCGTCACCCAGCCCGGGCAGGTGTGCACCGCGCTGGCCAAGCGGCAGGCGGTGGCCGTCGACCTGCGCTCCCCGCTGGCCGGGCGGACGGTGATCGACAAGGAGAGCGGCCAGGACGTGCCGCTGGAGGGCGACGCGCACGCCGGGCCGGACCCGGTGACGCCGGACGGCGCCCAGTAGGCATGACGCAACGGCGGCGGCCCCGGGGATCCCCCGGGGGCCGCCGCCGTCGTTCGCGTCAGGCTTAGCTGAACGAGTCGCCGCAGGCGCAGGAGCCGGTGGCGTTCGGGTTGTCGATCGTGAAGCCCTGCTTCTCGATGGTGTCGACGAAGTCGACGGTGGCGCCGCCCAGGTACGGGGCGCTCATGCGGTCGGTGACGACCTTGACGCCGCCGAAGTCCTTGAGCACGTCGCCGTCGAGCGAGCGCTCGTCGAAGAACAGCTGGTAACGCAGGCCCGAGCAGCCACCGGGCTGGACGGCGACGCGCAGCGCCAGGTCCTCGCGGCCTTCCTGCTCCAGCAGGGCCTTGACCTTGGCCGCGGCGGCCTCGGTGAGGAGGATGCCACTCTCTACGGTGGTCTCGTCCTGGACGGTCATCTGCTTTCTCCCGGTCTTGGCGACGGTCTTCCGTCAGTGCCAACCAACGGCCGTCCGGTTTCAATTCCCGGGCGGCGAACGTTTTCGGCGCTCTGTCGGCGGCGGTCTTCCGTGGGCCAGGCGTGTCACCCGAACCCCATACGTCCTCCATGCTCGCACAACCGCGGAGGACCGGGCACCGCCGCGGAACCCGATCCCGGCGAACCAGCCCCGCGGCGGCGGCCCGGGCAGCAGGATGGTGTCCATGATCCTTCGCCAGGTCAGGGACACCGCCGAGGACGCGGAGACCGTCCAGGAGCTGTCCTTCGCCGCCTTCGCCGAGCCGTCCGCCGACGCGGCCCCGCCCCGGGCGACGCCCCTGCAACTGGCCAGGACCAGACACCTGGCGCGCACCGATCCCGGGGGCTGCTGGCTGGCCTCGATCGACGGGGAGGCGGTCGGGGTGGTGCTGTCGCTGCGCCGGGAGGGGCTGTGGATGCCCTCGCTGTTCGCGGTGCGGCCCTCCGCGCGGGGCCAGGGCGTCGGGCGGCTGCTGCTGGAGCAGGCGGGCGGGCACGCCCGGGGCTGCCTGCGCGGGATGGTCTGCGCCTCCTCCTCGGCCGCGGCGGCCCGGCGCTACCGGCTGGCGGGGTTCACCCTGCACCCGGCGATGCGGATGACGGGGACGGTGAACCGGGAGGGGCTGGTCGATCCCGGGGACATCCCGGTGCACCGGGGCAACGCCACCCACCGGCACCTGCTGGACTCGGTGGACCGGCGGCTGCGCGGCTCGGCCCACGGCGAGGACCACGAGCTGATGCTCGGGCACTTCGAGGAGCTGCTGATCGCGGACGCGCTGGCCGGCAGCGGCTACTGCTACCGGGACGGCGGCACGATCCGGCTGCTGGCGGCCACCTCCAAGCGGATCGCCGCCCGGCTGCTGCGCGAGGCGCTGGCCCGGGTGCCGGACGGGGTGGAGGCGCAGGTGGAGTACCTGACCGCCGAGCAGGAGTGGGCGCTGGACGTGGGGCTGGAGGTCGGGCTGACGCCGCAGACCCGGGGGTTCGTCGGGTTGCGCGGGATGCGGCCGCCGACGCCGTACCTGCCGAGCGGGGCGTTCCTGTGACGACGCCCGTCGTGCGACTACGTCCGTAGTGCCACTACTGCGGTAGTGGCACTACGGACGTAGTTCCGGCCCTGGATCAGGCCCGGGATCAGGCCCGGGATCAGGCCCGGGATCAGGTTCGGGATCAGGCCATGGTGTCGAGGATCTCGCGGACCATGTCCATCGTGGTGCCCGGGTGCAGGAAGGCGAAGCGGGCGACGGTCTCGCCGTCCCAGCCGGTGGGGGTGACGAAGCCGATCTGGTCGGCGAGCAGCTGCTGCGACCAGCGGTAGTAGTCGTCGTTGGTCCAGCCCTTGCGCTTGAAGCAGACGGCCGAGAGCTGCGGGTCGAACAGCAGCTCCAGGTGCTCGGTGTCGCGGATGAGCTGCGCGGTCTCCCGGGCCAGGGTGAGGCCCGCCTCGATGGCGTCGGTGTACGCCTGGACGCCGTGGACGGCGAGGGAGAACCACAGCGGCAGGCCCCGGGCCCGGCGGGTGAGGTGGTAGGCGTAGTCGGTGGGGTTCCACTCGTCGCCCTCGGTGTGCAGGACGTCCAGGTAGGAGGCGTCCTGGGTGTGCACCGCGCGGGCGAGCTGCGGGTTGCGGTAGATCAGCGCGGCGCAGTCGAAGGGGGCGAAGAGCCACTTGTGCGGGTCGACCACGAAGGAGTCGGCGTGCTCGATGCCGTTGTAGCGCTCGCGCACGGAGGGGGCGAACAGGCCCGCGCCGCCGTAGGCGCCGTCCACGTGGAACCAGAGGTCGCGCTCGCGGGCGACCTCGGCCAGGCCCGCGAGGTCGTCGACGATGCCCTCGTTGGTGGTGCCGCCGGTGCCGACCACGGCGATGACCGGCGAGCCAGAAGGATCAGTCGCAGTGGGGTCGGCGGCCAGGGCGGCGCGCAGGGCCTCGCCGGTGAAGCGGCGGTTCACGGTCGGGACCTTGAACGCCTCGACGCCGATGATGTTGAAGGTGTTCTTGACCGAGGAGTGCACCTGGTCGGCCACGGCTATCCGCAGCCGGGCCTCGGCTCCGACGCCCAGCTTGCGGCGGGCGGTGTCGCGGGCGACGACCAGGGCGGAGAGGTTGCCCGCCGAGCCGCCGGAGACGAAGCAGCCGCCGGCCGTCTCGGGCATGCCCGCCCGGTCGGCTATCAGGCGCAGCACCTGGTTCTCGGCGGCGATGGCACCGGCGGCCTCCAGCCAGGAGATGCCCTGGAGGGAGGCGCAGGAGACGACCATGTCGAACAGCAGCGCGGCCTTGGTGGGGGCGCACGGGATGAAGGACAGGTAGCGCGGGCTGTCGGCGGAGATGACCGCGCGGGAGAGCTCGTGGTCGTAGAGCTTGAGCACGTCGGCGGGGTTGTTGCCGTCCTGGTTGAGCAGGCCGGACAGCTGGGCGCGCAGGTGCTCGCCGTCGCCGGGGTGGTCGAGCGGGACGGGGTCGTACTGCAGCCGCTCCCGCATGTAGTCGAAGACCAGGTCGACCAGGTCGTTGTCGGGCCGGTGCATGCGGTCGGGTGCTGCGGACACGGCTGTCCCTCTCGGCGTCGGGGTGAAGGGGGCCGTCCGGTTTCGGCGGGACGCTTCACCGCGTGGACCGGACGTGATCAGCGTAGGCAGCGGTGGGGCTTCCCCGCGCGTCGGAACGCGGCTGGTCAGGCAGCTTTCGGGCGTCTTCGGGGCACCCGGCGCACGAATCCTGCGTACGGCCGTTCGAGGCGCGTTCGAGCCGGGGAACGGCCTAGCCGATGAGCTGGGAGAGGACGACGGAGGAGCGGCTGCGCTGGACGCCGGGCTCGCGGCGGATGCGCTCGATGACGGCCTCGAGGTGGCGCATGTCGGCGGCGCGCAGGTGGACCAGGGCGTCCGGGTCGCCGGTGACCGTCCAGGCGGCGACGACCTCGGGGAACTGGCGCAGGCTGGCGAGGATCTCCTCGGGGGCGGTGCGCTCGCGGCAGTAGACCTCGACGAAGGCCTCGGTCCGCCAGCCGAGCACGCCCGGGTCGAGGACCACGGTGAAGCCGCGCACCACGCCCCGGGCCCTCAGCCGGTCGATCCGGCGGCGCACGGCGGTGGCGGAGAGGTTCACCTGCAGACCGATCTCGGCGTACGAGGCGCGGCCGTCGCTGCCGAGCCGGGCGAGGAGGAGACGGTCGGTCTCGTCCAGATCGGCCCCGACCACCTCGTGCGCTCGGCTGCTGGTCATCGGTGCGGGCTCCACGGGGCGTACGAGCACCGACGGGCGCCATTGCCCGGCCGGCACGTGCTGAAACGGTTCGCCACCCATTCTGGCCGATGCCGGGTGCGAGGTCACCGCCGACAGATGACGGGAAGGGAGCATCCTTCGAAATATCGAGCCGGCCGCGGCGGAACCCCCGGGATACCGGGCTCCGGGCCGCGCGGGCACGCCATTGCGTCGAGCGGTTCTCGTCACATCGACGGGATGGCCATCGTCACTCTGACGCTAACCGGTTAGAATAGATAGTGTCAGTTAGACGAGAAGGCCCCTCCGCTGGATCGGCCGCACAGAAGGGCACCCGCCCGTGACCACCACCATCACCGAGACCCACGGCGTCGACCCCACTCCGACGCCGCTCGCTCTGCTGCTGCTCGGCCGCGAGGCCGACCCGAACAGCGAGCGCGGCGTCGACTGCCCCGGTGACCTCCCGCCGGCCTCGGACCCGAACCTCGTCGAGCGCGCCCGGGCGGCCAAGGCCGCCCTCGGCGACCGCGTCTTCATCCTCGGCCACCACTACCAGCGCGACGAGGTCATCGAGTTCGCCGACGTCACCGGCGACTCCTTCAAGCTCGCCCGCGACGCCGCGGCCCGCCCCGAAGCCGAGTACATCGTCTTCTGCGGCGTGCACTTCATGGCCGAGTCCGCGGACATCCTCACCAGCGAGCGGCAGCAGGTCGTCCTGCCCGACCTCGCCGCCGGCTGCTCCATGGCCGACATGGCCACCGCCGAGCAGGTCGCCGAGTGCTGGGACGTGCTGACCGACGCCGGCATAGCCGACGTCACCGTGCCCGTCTCGTACATGAACTCCTCCGCCGACATCAAGGCGTTCACCGGCAAGCACGGCGGCACCATCTGCACCTCCTCCAACGCCCAGCGCGCCCTGGAGTGGGCCTTCGAGCAGGGACAGAAGGTGCTCTTCCTGCCCGACCAGCACCTCGGCCGCAACACCGCCGTACGCGACCTGGGCCTCTCCCTGGACGACTGCGTCCTGTACAACCCGCACAAGCCGAACGGCGGGCTGACCGTCGAGCAGCTGCGCGACGCCAAGATGATCCTCTGGCGCGGCCACTGCTCGGTGCACGGCCGCTTCAGCCTGGACTCGGTGGCCGACGTGCGCGAGCGCATCCCCGGCGTCACCGTCCTGGTGCACCCCGAGTGCAAGCACGAGGTCGTCGCGGCCGCCGACATGGTCGGCTCGACGGAGTACATCATCAAGGCGCTGGACGCCGCCGAGCCCGGCTCCAAGTGGGCCATCGGCACCGAGCTGAACCTGGTCCGCCGCCTGGCCAAGGCGCACCCGGACAAGGAGATCGTCTTCCTCGACCGCACGGTCTGCTTCTGCTCGACCATGAACCGCATCGACCTGCCGCACCTGGTCTGGGCGCTGGAGTCCCTGGTCGAGGGCCGGGTGCCGAACGTGATCACCGTCGACCCGGAGACCGAGAAGTACGCCAAGGCCGCGCTGGACCGGATGCTCGCCCTGCCGTAACCGCGGGCACGACCGGGCCACAAGCCGAAGGGCGGGCCCCCTCCGATCGGAGGGGGCCCGCCCTTTCGTCCGGCAGCGTCCGCAGGAGGTGCTACTCCGGGAAACCCGGGATCACACCCTCACCGTCGGCCATCAGCAGCTCGCGGACCTCTTCGATGGTCGCGTCCGCGCTCGGCAGGATCAGCTCGGACGGCTCCAGCGAATCCAGCGGCACCGGGGTGCCGAACTGCTTCACCGCGTCGAGCAGCTTGCCGTAAGCCTGGCGGAACAGCGCCTCGTCACCCGACTCGACGGCGGTGACGAGGTCGGAGTCGAGCTGGTTGAGCAGGCTCAGGTGGTCCTCCCCCACCACGAACTGCCCTTCACCCATGACCCTCATGATCATGCCGTGCATCTCCCTGGTCCTCGGGGTCGGGCTCAGCCCTTGTTGTAGTTGATGCGCGGGGTGTCCTGCGGGTGCGCGTCCTGCGGCGCCTGCTGCGGCTTGCCCTGCTCGATGGCGGCCGGCCCGGAGGGGGACCCGCCGGACAGCTCTGCCTTCATCCGGGCCAGCTCCAGCTCGACGTCGGACCCGCCGGCGACGCGCTCCAGCTCGGCCTCGATGTCGTCCTTGCGGCCGAGACCGCTCGCGTCGTCGAGCGCGCCGGAGGCCAGCAGCTCGTCGATCGCGCCCGCCCGGGCCTGCATCTGGGCGGTCTTGTCCTCCGCCCGCTGGATGGCCAGGCCGACATCGCCCATCTCCTCGGAGATGCCGGAGAAGGACTCCGCGATGCGTGTCTGCGCCTGGGCGGCGGTGTAGGTCGCCTTGATGGTCTCCTTCTTGGTGCGGAAGGCGTCCACCTTGGCCTGCAGCCGCTGGGAGGCCAGCGTGAGCTTCTCCTCCTCGGCCTGCAGCTGCTGGTACTGCGTCTCCAGGTCGTTGATCTGGGACTGCATGTTGGCCTTGCGGGTCAGCGCCTCGCGGGCCAGGTCCTCCCGGCCGAGGGAGAGCGCCTTGCGGCCCTGGTCCTCGTACTTCGCCGACTGCTGCTGGAGCTGGGTCAGCTGCAGCTCCAGGCGCTTGCGCGAGGTCGCGACGTCCGCGACACCACGCCGTACCTTCTGCAGCAGCTCGAGCTGCTTCTGGTAGGAGTAGTCGAGCGTCTCACGTGGGTCTTCCGCCCGGTCCAAGGCTTTGTTCGCCTTGGAGCGGAAGATCAGCCCCATACGCTTCATGATTCCGTCGCTCATGGGCCTCGGGTGCCCCCTTCTCCGGCCTGCGGTCTCAAATCTCGTTACCAGACACGACGAGTGTATGTGCAGCGAGCCGTCCGCCGCAGTGCACCTGCCTGCAACAAGACTGCTACAGCGACCAGCGGCATCACCTCATCCCCCGGGTGGATCTGCCACTCGTCCCTCCTATCCTCCATCCGACTGATCCCCTACGGGAAGGGCTCCGGAAACCCCCAGACGGCGGCGGACCGGCCGATCGATATGCGTTTGGGTCCGATCGGACCGGTGGAAGCACCGCCGCACCCCGTACGCTGGTGGTGTGTTCCGACGCCGTTCAGATGATGCCGCCGCCTCCTCCTCCGTGCTGGAGAAGCAGGACGAGACGCCCCAGGCCCGCCACCCCGAGGCCAAGAAGGGCCGCCCCACCCCCAAGCGCAGCGAGGCCGAGGCCACGCGACGCACCCGGGTGACGGTCCCCAAGGACCGCAAGGAGGCCAGCCGCCAGGCGCGCGACCGGATGCGCACCGAGCGCGAGAAGGAGCGCCAGGCGCTGCTCAACGGCGACGAGCGCCACCTGCCCGTCCGCGACAAGGGCCCGGTGCGCAAGTTCGCCCGCGACTTCGTGGACGCCCGCTGGTCGCTCGCCGAGTTCTTCCTGCCGGCCGCCGTGGTCATCCTGGTGCTGAGCATCGTCAAGGTCGGCGCGATCCAGCAGCTCTCCACCCTGCTGTTCCTGCTGTTCTTCGTCTTCGTGATCCTGGACTTCTTCCGGCTCGGCTTCGGCCTGCGCAAGCAGCTGGCCGCCCGCTTCCCCGGTGAGAACACCCGCGGCGTCGTCGCCTACGGCATCATGCGCACCCTGCAGATGCGCCGCCTGCGCCTGCCCAAGCCGCAGGTGCGGCGCGGAGAGAAGCCCTGACCGCGGAACCGGTGGACTCCGGCTGGGCCCCGCCCTCCTGGGAGGGGCCCGGCCTCTACGCACTTCCCGGGACGGCTCTGCCCGGGCAGGGCGGTGGCGGCCACGACCGGCTCGCCCAGGAGCGGCGGCTGCCCTCCCGCAGCGGCTCCTTCGCCGGCGCCGGCGCCTGGCTCGAGCGGCTCGGGGGCCTGCGCAACTTCGTCCGGCAGGAGCTCGTCACCCGTCAGCTCGCCGAGCAGCTGAACGGCCGGCACGGGCAGCGCGTCCTGGACATCGGCTGCGGCCAGGGCACCCAGGCCCTGCGGCTGGCCCGGGCCGGGCACTACGTCACCGGCATCGATGCCGACCCCGTCGCGCTCGGCGTCGCCCAGGGGGCGCTCGCCGAGGAGCCGGAGGAGGTCCGCGGCCGGCTCCAGCTGCTCAGCGGAGACGGCCACCAGTGCGGGCGCTGGTTCGGCCCGCGCAGCTTCGACGTGGTGCTCTGCCACGGCGTCCTGATGTACTTGCCCGACCCGGACCCGATGATCGCCTCGCTGGCCCGGCTGCTGGCACCCGGCGGACTGCTCTCGCTCCTGGTGCGCAACCGCGACGCGCTGGCGCTGCGGCCCGCCGCCGCCGGGGACTGGCGGGCCGCCCTGCACGCCTTCGAGAGCGACCGGTACTACAACCGGCTCGGGCTGGCGGCCCGCGCCGACCGGCTCTCCGACCTCACCGTCACCCTGTCCGAGGTGTCCGTGCCGCTGCGGCACTGGTACGGCGTGCGCGTCTTCACCGACAACGCCCCCGACGACGCCGCCCCGCCGGTGGACGGGCGGCAGCTGGCCCAGCTCCTCGAGGCCGAGGACCGGGCCGCCCGCACCGACCCCTACCGGCAGGTCGCCGCGCTGCTGCACGTCATCGGGGCGAAGTAGCACCGCTACTCGCCCGCCCGCCTCCGGCGCGACGGCTCGGGGCGGGGCTCAGCTCTCGTGCAGGCTCATCGAGTAGATGACCTTCTCGTCCTCGAGCAGCACCGCGTTGTCCACGCCGTCCTCGGCGAGCTGCTTCCAGGTCTCGCCGATCCACGTCTCGGCGTCGCCCTGGCCCGCGAACTCCTCCTGGCCGCCGGCCGGCGTCACCACGCTGCCGTCCGCCTTTTCGTACCGCCACGTCCAGACCATGCCCGGCTCCTCCCGCCGCTCGTGTGCTGCGCACCCTAGCCTGCCCTTCCGGATCTCCCGTAAGCCTGATCGGCCTGATCGGGCAGGATGGTCGCCATGGCGACCCTCCTCCCCCGCACGCTGCTGCTCGGCGGCGCGCGCTCCGGCAAGTCCACCCGCGCCGAACAGCTGCTCGCCGGCCACGGCGACGTCCTGTACGTGGCCACCGGCGGCACCCGGGACGGGGACGCCGAGTGGGCCCAGCGGGTCGCGCTGCACCGGGAGCGGCGTCCGGCGAGCTGGCGCACCGCGGAGACCTGTGACCTGGAGGCCGTCCTCGCCGACACCGCGGACCCGGCGCCGGTGCTGGTGGACTGCCTGGCGCTGTGGCTGACCGCCGTCATGGACGAGTGCGACGCCTGGGACGACGAGGCCTGGGCGGCCGGCGGCGAGGAGGCGGTGCAGCGGCGCTGCGAGGCGCTGGCCGGAGCCTGGGCGGCCACCGGGCGCACCGTCGTCGCGGTGAGCAACGAGGTCGGCATGGGCGTCGTCCCGGCGACCGCCGCGGGCCGCCGCTTCCGGGACACCCTGGGCCGGCTCAACATGGCGGTGGCGGACGCCTCGGAGCGGGTGCTGCTGGTGGTGGCCGGTCAGGTGCTGGCCGTCAAGGATGTGCGCCGAGTGTCCTGAGCCAGCGCTTGTGTGACCATCTGCTGCGTGTAGCCTTCGGCTCGATGGACACGACCGTGGATCTCGATATGTTCTCCTCGCTCGTCGAGCGCCCCGACGAGAGCGCCCGGCGGGCTGCCGAGGAACGCTGGCAGGCGGCGGAGCGGCCGCGCGGCGGGCTCGGGAGGCTGGAGGAGCTGGGCAGCTGGCTGTCCTCCGTGCAGGGACTCTCCCCGGTGCGGCCGGTCACGGCCCCCAAGGTGCTGCTCTTCGCCGGTGACCACGGCGTCGCCTCGCTCGGGGTCTCCCGGCTGCCCGCGCAGGGCGGGACCGCGGCCCGGGTGCGGGCGGTGCTGGACGGCAGTGCGCCGGTCGCCCGCCTGGCCTCGCGCTACGGCGCCGGGGTGCGGGTCGTCGACGTCGCGGTGGACGTCGATCCGGCCGACTTCCCGGACGAGGTGGTCGCCCACCGCGTGCGGCGCGGGTCGGGTCGCATCGACGTCGAGGACGCACTCACCCCGGAGGAGACCGTCCGGGCCTTCCGGGCCGGGATGGCCGTCGCCGACGAGGAGGCCGACGCCGGCACCGACCTGGTGCTGCTCGGCGACCTCGGGGTCGGCTCCACCACCGTGGCCGGTGTGCTGATCGGCGCGCTGTGCGGGACGGACGCGGCCGCGGTGTGCGGGCGCGGCTCCGGCATCGACGACCGCGTGTGGATGGTCAAGTGCGCCACCATCAGGGACTCGCTGCGCCGGGCCCGTCCGGTGCTCGGCGACCAGCTGGCGCTGCTCGGCGCCACCGGCGGCGCCGACTTCGCCGCGATCACCGGCTTCCTGCTGCAGGCCGCCGTCCGCCGGCTGCCCGTGGTGCTCGACGGCGTGGTCTCCGCGGCCTGCGCGCTCGTCGCCCAGCGGATCGCCTTCCGGGCGCCGGAGTGGTGGCGGGCCGGGCAGGCCAACGGCGAGCCCGCGCAGGCGAAGGCGTACGACCGGCTCACCCTGACGCCCGTGCAGGAGCAGGGCATCACCATGGGCGAGGGCGTCGGCGCGCTGCTGGCGCTGCCGCTGCTCCAGGCCGCCGGGGACACCCTCGCGGAGGAGGCGCCGGAGCCGAACGCGGCGCAGGCGCCCCGCGAGCCGAAGCCGCAGCCGAAGCTGCCCTCGGCGGCGGACCTGCTGCGCCGGCTGTAGCCCCCGGTGCGCGAACGGGCCACGTGGGCCGAGGGGTTGAGGTTCGCGTTCGGGACGCTGTCGGTGCTGCGGGTGCGCGTGGAGCGCTGGGACCGGGCGGCGGGGGCGCGGGCGATGGCGGCGGCCCCCGTGGTCGGGCTGGTGCTGGGCGCACTGGCCGCCGGGGCGGGCGCCCTGGTGGCCTGGCGGGCCGGTGGGCTGCTGGGGGCGGTGGCCTCCGTCGGCGTGCTGGCCGCGCTGACCCGGGGGCTGCACCTGGACGGCCTGGCGGACGTGGCGGACGGGCTGGGCAGCGGCAAGCCCGCCGAGGACGCGCTGCGGATCATGAAGCAGTCCGACATCGGCCCGTTCGGGGTGCTGACCCTCGTCCTGGTGCTGCTGGCCCAGGTGGCCGCGCTGGCCGGGCAGTTCGGGCACTCGCCGCTGCGCGGCGCGCTCGCCGTGCTCGCCTCGGCGACGGCCGCGCGGTGCGCACTCGCCTGGGGATGCCTGCGCTCGGTGCCGGCCGCCCGGCCCGGCGGGCTCGGGGCGATGGTGGCGAGCACCGTCTCCCCCGCCGAGGCGGCGGTCTCGACGGGAGCCGCGGCGCTCGCCCTGGCACTGCTCGGACTGTTCGACGGGACGTCAGCCCTGCGCCTCCCGCTGGCCGTTGTGCTCGGCGCCGCCTGCGCCCGTCCGCTGCTCAGCCGGTGTGTGGGCCGCCTCGGCGGGATCACCGGGGACGTGCTCGGCGCGACGGCCGAAACCGCCGCCACCGGCACGCTGTTCGCCCTGGCGTTGCTCGGCTGACACCGGACGGCGCGTGATCCCACCATGCGGACTACCATGCGGGGAGCACCGCAGCCCTGCACCGTGGCAGGTCCTGCCCGCCCGGCGCGTACCGAGGAGCCGGGGCCTCCGGTGTGCGCGGCCGCGACGACGGGTGCGCGCGCCAGGGGGCCCGGACCAGGCGACGCGCCGGCGGACCGGCCTGCCACGGCGGGTTGCGCCGGTGCGGCAGCCTCGCCGCGACCGGCCGTGGACCGCGAAAGAACAGGACGCATTACGTGACTGCATTGTCTGTGAGCACCTCCTCCGCCGCCTCGCTGCGCGCGGACGCGCTGGTGATCGGTGTCGCGAAGGGCCCCAAGGGCATCGTGCCGGCCCCCGGCTCCGAGACCGTGAACGAGGCGTTCGAGGGCAAGCTGGCCGAGGTCCTCACCACCCTGGGCGCCACCGGCGCCGAGGGCGAGGCCGTCAAGGTGCCCGCCCCCGCCGGCCTGAAGGCCGCGCTCGTGCTCGCGGTCGGCCTCGGCGAGGCCGCCGAGGGCGGTTACGCGCTGGAGACGCTGCGCCGCGCCGCCGGTGTCGCCGCCCGCACCCTGGCCGGCACCAAGAAGGCCGCGCTGGCCCTGCCGGCCGAGTCCGCCGAGGAGGTCGAGGCCCTGGCGCTCGGCGGCCTGCTCGGCTCGTACGCCTTCGGTGCCTACAAGGGCGAGGGCGGCAAGGAGCCGGTCGGCGAGCTGATCCTGCTGACCGCCCGCAAGGGCAGCAAGGACGCCAAGGCCGCCGCGGAGCGCGCCACCGCGATCGCGGAGGAGATGAACCGCGCCCGCGACCTGGTCAACACCGCGCCGAACGACCTGAACCCGAAGTCCTTCGCCGCGATCGCGGTGGCCGCCGGCAAGGAGCACGGCCTCAAGGTCGAGGTGCTGGACGAGAAGGCGCTGACCAAGGGCGGCTTCGGCGGCCTGCTGGGCGTCGGCAACGGCTCGGAGAACCCGCCCCGCCTGGTGAAGGTGGCCTACACCCACCCGAAGGCCAAGGCCACCCTCGCCTTCATCGGCAAGGGCATCACCTACGACTCGGGCGGCATCTCGCTGAAGCCGGCCGGCCACAACGAGACCATGAAGTGCGACATGGCCGGCGCCGCCGCCGTGTTCGCCGCCGTGGTCGCCGCCAAGCGCCTGGGCCTGCAGGTCAACGTCACCGCCTGGCTGGCGCTGGCCGAGAACATGCCCTCGGGCTCGGCCACCCGCCCCGGCGACGTGCTGCGGATGTACGGCGGCAAGACCGTCGAGGTCCTGAACACCGACGCCGAGGGCCGCCTGGTGCTGGCCGACGCGATCGTGCGCGCCGGCGAGGAGCAGCCGGACGTCATCGTCGACGTGGCGACCCTGACCGGCGCCATGGTGCTGGCCCTGGGCAACCGCACCTTCAGCGTGATGTCCAACAACGAGGAGCTGCGGGAGAACCTGCACACCCTCGCGGGCGAGGTCGGCGAGCAGTCCTGGCCGATGCCGCTGCCGGCCGAGCTCAAGAAGGGCATGACCGAGTCGACCATCGCCGACCTCGCCAACATGGGCGAGCGGATGGGCGGCGGCCTGGTGGCCGGTCTGTTCCTGAAGGAGTTCGTGGCCGAGGGCATCGACTGGGCGCACCTGGACATCGCCGGCCCGGCGTTCCACGAGAGCGCCCCGTACGGCTACACCCCCAAGGGCGGCACCGCCAGCGCGGTGCGCACCCTGGTCGCCTTCGCCGAGCAGACGGCCGCCAACGGCAAGGGCTGATCCGGCACACCGCCTCGTGACGGGGCCCGGCGCATCGTGCGCCGGGCCCCGTTTCGCGCTCGTGGGGGTTACTCGCGAGTAGTGCGGGAACGCGGCCCGCACCTCTGTTCGCTGCGGGCGAAACTTTGTTCCACAGTGCGGAAGAGGTGGCGGCGCGACCCCCGGAAGACGCCCGTCCGGCGGCTGTCAAGGCCGCCTTGAGCTGCGATGATGCCCTTCCGGCGGGGGTGTTCCCGCCCCGGCGACCACTCCGTGGGACGCCCGTGGGGCGGGCCCCGACATCAGCCACCGCGAACAAGTGCGAAGATGTATTTCCGGCACGACTGGGCGCCCCACAAGGGCTTCCGACCCACCGGACCGCGACCGGCCCGGCGACCCACCCCATGCATGGAGGACGTGACGTGGCGAACGACGCCAGCACCGTTTTCGACGTAGTCATTCTCGGAGGCGGAAGCGGCGGTTACGCCGCGGCGCTCCGCGGCGCTCAGCTGGGTCTGAGCGTCGCCCTGATCGAGAAGGGTGAGCTGGGCGGCACCTGCCTGCACCGCGGCTGCATCCCGACCAAGGCGCTCCTGCACGCCGCGGAGATCGCGGACGAGACGAAGGAGGCCGCCGAGTTCGGCGTCCTGGCCACCTTCCAGGGCATCGACATCAACGGCGTCCACAAGTACAAGGACGACGTCATCGCAGGCCTGTACAAGGGCCTCCAGGGCCTGGTGGCGTCCCGCAAGGTCACCTTCATCCAGGGCGAGGGCAAGCTCTCCTCGCAGACCTCGGTCGACGTCAACGGCCAGCGCATCGAAGGCCGCCACATCATCCTGGCCACCGGTTCGGTGCCGCGCTCGATCCCGGGCCTGGAGATCGACGGCAACCGCGTGATCTCCTCGGACCACGCCCTCAAGCTCGACCGCATCCCGAAGTCGGCCGTGATCCTGGGCGGCGGCGTCATCGGCGTCGAGTTCGCCTCGGTCTGGAAGTCCTTCGGCGTCGAGGTCACCATCGTCGAGGGGCTGCCGCACCTCGTCCCGCTGGAGGACGAGAACTCCTCCAAGCTGCTGGAGCGCGCTTTCCGCAAGCGCGGCATCAAGTTCGAGCTCAAGGCCCGCTTCTCGGGCGTGGAGTACACCGAGACCGGTGTGCGCGTCTCCACCGAGAACGGCAAGCAGATCGAGGCCGACCTGCTGCTCGTCGCCATCGGCCGCGGCCCGGTCTCGGCCGGCCTCGGCTACGAGGAGAACGGCGTCGCGATGGACCGCGGCTACGTCCTGGTCGACGAGTACATGCGCACCAACGTGCCCACCATCTCGGCCGTCGGCGACCTCGCCCCGACCCTGCAGCTGGCTCACGTCGGCTTCGCCGAGGGCATCCTCGTCGCCGAGCGCCTGGCCGGCCTCAAGCCGGTGCCGATCGACTACGACGGCGTCCCGCGCGTGACCTACTCCAACCCCGAGGTGGCCTCCGTCGGCATCTCCGAGGCCAAGGCCGTCGAGCTGTACGGCAAGGAGAAGGTCGTCACCCTGAAGTACAACCTGGCCGGCAACGGCAAGAGCAAGATCCTGAAGACCGCCGGCGAGATCAAGCTCGTCCAGGTCAAGGACGGCGCCGTGGTCGGCGTCCACATGGTCGGCGCCCGCATGGGCGAGCAGGTCGGCGAAGCCCAGCTGATCTACAACTGGGAGGCCCTGCCGGCCGAGGTCGCGCAGCTCATCCACGCGCACCCGACCCAGTCCGAGGCCCTGGGCGAGGCGCACCTGGCGCTGGCCGGCAAGCCGCTGCACGCGCACGACTGATCGCGGCCACCACCCCGTTTTTCCAGTACTTCCGAGTGCTTCCCGAGTACTTCCCGTACGCAAGACTTGATAGGAGTCGCTGAAACCATGGCGGTCTCAGTAACACTGCCCGCGCTGGGCGAGAGCGTTTCCGAGGGCACGGTCACCCGCTGGCTCAAGGCCGAGGGCGAGCGCGTCGAGGTCGACGAGCCGCTGCTCGAGGTCTCGACCGACAAGGTCGACACCGAGATCCCGGCGCCGGCCTCCGGCATCCTTGCCGTCATCAAGGTCGGCGAGGACGAGACCGTCGAGGTCGGTGCCGAGCTGGCGATCATCCACGACGGCACCGAGGCCGCCGCGGCCGCCCCGGCCCCCGTCGTCGAGGCCGCGCCCGTCGCCGCCCCGGCCCCGGCTGCCGCTCCGGCCCCGGTCTACGAGGCCCCGGTCGCCACCCCGGCCGCCGCTCCGGCCCCGGTCGCCGCCGCTCCCGCCGCCGACGCCACCCCGGTCCTGCTGCCCGCGCTGGGCGAGTCGGTCACCGAGGGCACCGTCACCCGCTGGCTCAAGGCCGAGGGTGAGACCGTCGAGGTCGACGAGCCGCTGCTCGAGGTCTCCACGGACAAGGTCGACACCGAGATCCCGTCGCCGGTCGCCGGCACGCTGGTGAAGATCCTGGTCGGCGAGGACGAGACCGCCGAGGTCGGCGCCCAGCTCGCGCTGATCGGTGCCGCCGGTGCCGCCGGTGCCGTCGCCGCCGCTCCGGCTCCCGTGGCCGCTCCGGCTCCGGTCGCCGCTGCCCCGGCCCCGGCCCCGGTCGCTGCCCCGGCTCCGGTCGCTGCCCCGGCCCCCGTCGCCGCCGCCCCGGCTCCGGTCGCCGCCCCGGCCCCCGTGGCCGCTCCGGCTCCCGCTGCCCCGGCTCCGGCTCCGGTCGCCGCCGCTCCGGCCGCCCCGGCCGCTCCGGTGGCCGACGCCGGTGACGCCTACGTCACCCCGCTGGTGCGCAAGCTCGCCGCCGAGCACGGTGTGGAGCTCTCCTCCGTCGCCGGCACCGGCGTCGGCGGCCGCATCCGCAAGCAGGACGTCATCGCCGCCGCGGAGGCCGCCAAGGCCGCCCCGGCCCCGGTCGCCGCCGCTCCCGCCGCCGCGCCGAAGGCCGCCGCCGCTCCGTCCGCCCTGCGCGGCCAGACGGTCAAGATGACCCGCATGCGCAAGGTCATCGGCGACAACATGCTGAAGGCCCTGCACGAGCAGGCCCAGCTGACCAGCGTGGTCGAGGTGGACGTCACCAAGATCATGTCGCTGCGCGGCAAGGCCAAGGACTCCTTCCTCGCCCGCGAGGGCGTCAAGCTGTCCCCGATGCCGTTCTTCGTGAAGGCCGCCGCCCAGGCGCTGAAGGCCCACGCGGTCATCAACGCCCGGATCAACGAGGCCGAGGGCACCATCACCTACTTCGACACCGAGAACATCGGTATCGCGGTGGACTCGGAGAAGGGTCTGATGACCCCGGTCATCAAGGGTGCGGGCGACCTCAACATCGCCGGCATCTCGAAGAAGACCGCCGAGCTGGCCCAGAAGGTCCGCGGCAACAAGATCACCCCGGACGAGCTGTCCGGCGCGACCTTCACCATCAGCAACACCGGCTCGCGCGGTGCGCTGTTCGACACCGTGATCGTGCCGCCGAACCAGGTCGCGATCCTGGGCATCGGCGCCACCGTCAAGCGCCCGGTGGTCATCGAGGCCGACGGCGGCACCGCCATCGGCATCCGCGACATGACCTACCTGTCGCTCTCCTACGACCACCGCCTGGTGGACGGCGCCGACGCCGCCCGCTACCTGGTCGCGGTCAAGGAGATCCTGGAAGCCGGCGAGTTCGAGGTCGAGCTCGGCCTGTAAGGCGGAACGGCTGCTGTGTGCGGAACCCCGCGTCGTCCTCGGACGACGCGGGGTTCCGCCGTCATCGCGGCCGCGCCGTGCCGGGTCGTGGCATGCGCGCGGACGCCCGAACGGGGATGCTGGAGCGGTGATGGACGAGACGGACTTCTGGCAGATCATCGACGAGACCCGGGACGCCTCCGACGGCGATCCCGACGAGCAGGCCGACCTGCTGGTGGAACGGCTGGTGCAGCTCACCCCTGACGACGTGATCGACTTCGCCCGGCTGTTCGAGGCCCGCTTCCAGCGCGCCTACCGCCACGACCTCTGGGGCGCCGCCTACCTGTTGCTCGACGGCGCCTCCGAGGACACCTTCGACTACTTCCGCTGCTGGCTCATCGGCCAGGGCCGCGAGGTGTTCGAGGGCGGCGTGGCCGAGCCGGACGACCTGGCGGACCTGCTCCCGGAGTTCGACGAGGAGGAGGACGGCGAGGCCGAGGACCTCGGCTACGCCGCCGACGAGGCGTACGAGCGGCTCACGGGCCTGCCGCTGCCCGAGGTGGGCGGCCGTCAGCCGGCCCAGCCGTACGGGGCGCCGATGGACTTCGACGACCCGGACGCGATGGCCAAGCGCTTCCCCAAGCTGTGGGAGCGCTACGGGGATTGAGCCCCGGACCCGCCGCCCCGGTCAGACCGTGCTGCCGGACGAGCCGTCCTTGGCGATGCCCTTGAGGATCTGGTCCAGCGAGGACGGGTCCGGCGCCTGCGGGTCGTCGTCCACCCCGCCCTCGAAGACGACGTAGCCGCCGCCCTTCGCCGGGACGGCGGCCAGCAGCACGTAGCCCTGGGTGCCGTCCGAGGTGCGTACGTGCCAGCGGGTGGCGTAGGCGGAGAACCCGGCGATGGTGACCGGCCCGGAACCGTTGTCGGTGTGGGTGGTGATGCCGGTGAAGATCTGCCCGGCGTACGTGGGCATCGCGGCGTCGGCGGCGGCCTTGGCGGTGGCGCCCTGGATGAGGTCCTTCTCGACGGAGAACTGGCCGCGGATGCAGGCGCCGCCGCTCGGGCAGGTGTAGCGGCCGCTGCCGAGGTAGACGGTGGAGTGCGCCGAGTTGGTGTTCGCGTCCCAGCCCTCGAGGACGGGCACGGTGATCGAGTGCTGGGCGTCCGGGACGCTCGACTTGATGGTGGGCACCGGCTTGGGCGGCACCACCGTGGTCGTCGGGTTGGGCTTGGGGAGGCGGGTCTGCGTGGTGACGACGGGGTTGGGCGTCGGGCCGACGACCGGATCGCCGCCGTCGTCGCCTATGAGGAGGTACGCGGCGAGCGAGCCCACGAGGACCACGCCGGCGGTGATGCCGGCGACCAGGCCCGGCCGCACCCGGCGGGGGGCCTGCGGCTGGTAGCCCGGGCCGGGGTAGCCGTAGCCCGGGGCGGGCGCCGGGTAGCCGTAGCCGGGGGTGGTGGCGCCCGGGTAGCCGTAGCCGGCGTCCTGCGGGCCGCCGTAGCCGTAGCCGGGCTGCGGGGCGGGCGGGGCCGGCTGGACGCCCGGGGGCTGCCAGGGCTGGGTCGGGGCGTCGGCGAGCGGGGCGACGCCGCCGTGCGGGAGCGGGCGCACCTGGTCCGTCCAGCTGTGACCGTCCCACCAGCGCTCGTGACCGGGGGTGCCGTCCGCACCGGGGACCGGGTACCACCCGGGAGGCGTCGAGTTGCTCACGGACCGTACGCTACCCGGCGCGGTGCGGGTCGAGACAGCGCGGTTGTGTCACGACTCTGCACCACCGGGACAGGGCCCCTGACGCTCCGTCAGATTCGCGCGGCCGTGAGGCTGCGGGCCATCCACACGTCGTCCACGTACTGTCCGTCGATCAGGAACTCCTCGGCGAGGGTGCCCTCGACGGTGAAGCCGCAGCTCTCGTAGAGGCGGCGGGCGGGGGCGTTCCAGCCGAGCACGCGCAGGGTCAGCTTGCGGGCGCCCTCGGCGCGGGCCGCCTCGCAGGCCGCCTCGACGAGGCGGCGGCCGATGCCCCGGCCGCGGACGGTGCCGTCCACGGCGAGGCCCTGGATCTGGCGGACGTGCCGGTTGCAGGCCAGCGGGGTCGCGGGCACCTGGCGGACGTAGCCGACGATCCTGTCGTCCAGGACGGCCACCACGTAGTGCTCGGGGAGGTGTTCCTCGTCGAAGACCGTGTCGCCCTCGCGCGGCCCGGGGCTGACGTCGGAGAGGGTGGACCACGCGGCGCGGTCGAGGGTGGCGAGGCCCTGGCCGTCCTCGGGGCGGGCGGGTCGGATGATCGGTTCGTCGTCGGACATGCGCGTCAGCCTAATGAGAGCGTGTGCGGGCGTGACCTGAATAAAGGACTGCGAGGATGGGGCGCATGCGCATCGCTGTCACGGGCTCCACGGGATTGATCGGCTCCGCACTCGTCCGCTCCCTGCTGGCGGACGGCCACGAGGTGGTGCGGCTCGTCAGGCGCCGCTCCCGCACCGGGCCGCAGCCCGACGGCAGTACGGCCGTCGGCTGGAACCCGCTGCTCGGCCAGGTCGAGCGCGAGGGGCTGGCCGGGGTCGAGGCGGTGGTGAACCTGGCGGGCGCCCCGATCGGGGACCGGCGGTGGTCGGAGTCGTACAAGCGGGAGATCCGCGAGAGCCGCGTTCTGGGCACCGAGACGCTGGCCGTGGCGCTGGCCGGGCTCGAGGAGCCGCCGAAGGTGCTGGTCAGCGCCTCCGCCGTCGGCTGGTACGGGCAGACCGGGGACGAGGTGATCGACGAGGACTCCCCCGCCGGGGACGACTTCCTGGCCGAGGTGTGCGTGGAGTGGGAGGCCGCGGCCCGGCCGGCCGAGCGGGCCGGGATCCGGGTCGTCCACCCGCGCACCGGGCTGGTGGTCTCCCCTGCGGGCGGCGCCGGGGCGAAGCTGTTCCCGCTGTTCCGGCTGGGCCTGGGCGGGCGGCTCGGCAGCGGGCGGCAGTACTGGAGCTACATCTCGCTGGCCGACGAGGTCGCCGCGCTGCGGTTCCTGATCGACCGGGAGGACCTGTCGGGCGCGTTCAACCTGACGGCTCCCGAGCCGGTGACCAACGCCGAGCTGACGGCGGCGCTCGGGCGGGCACTGCGGCGGCCGACCCCGTTCCCGGTGCCGGAGGCGGTGCTGCGGGCGGTGCTCGGGGACCTGTCGGTGGAGGTGATCGGCAGTCACCGGGTGGTGCCGCGGCGGCTGCTGGAGGCCGGGTTCCGCTTCGCGCACCCGGACGTGGACTCGGCGGTGCGGGCGGCGCTGTAGTCACGGGCGTACGGCCCGTACGACGTGTGCCCTGGCCAGGGGCATATGCGGATCGGGGGCGGGATGCGGCCGCGGTGGGGCTCCGGAGGGGGGCGCACGGGAGCACACGGCGGGCGCGTCGCACGCCCCCGGTGACCGTGCGCGCCCGCCCGCCCCGGAACCCGGCTGCCAGGGCGCACTGTCCGTGACCGCGCCCCCACCCGGCGCCGCACGACCCCTCCTGACCCCTGGATCGAGTCCGATGCGTCTGTCTGATGCTCACATCGACTGGGCATCACATCGTCGGACCGTGCCCGGCACCCCGCTGCCCGCGTAGGCCGGAGCCCCGGGAACCCCAGGGAGGGAGCACCCCAGTGCCCACGTACGACTTCACCCGCCGTGCCCGCCGACCGTCCGACCCGGACGTCGTCGTGGTCGGCGCCGGACTCGCGGGGCTGGCCGCCGCCCGCGCGCTGACCGGCCACGGACTCGCCGTCCAGGTCCTGGAGGCCACCGAGCGCATCGGCGGCCGCATGGCCACCCGCGAACAGGACGGGTTCCGGCTCGACGACGGCAGTCACCTCCTGAACACCGCCTACCCCGAGCTGCGCCGCTCGCTCGACCTCGACCGCCTGGACCTGCGCCTGCTCGCGCCCGGCGTGCTCGTCCACAGCTCCGGACGCCGCTACCGCGCCGGCGACCCCCAGCTCACCACCGCCCGGCAGGCCGCCACCCGCGCCCCGCTCGGCAGCCCGCTCGACAAGGCCCGGCTCGGCAGCCGCCTCGGCCGCCTCGCCGCCACCCCGGCCGCCCGGCTGCGGGCCCGGCCGGAGACCACCGCCGCCCGCGCGCTCGCCGGCCACGGGCTCGCCCCGCGCACCGTCGCCGGATTCCTGCGCCCCCTGCTCAGCGCGCTGCTCGGCGATCCGGCCCTCGGGACCAGCAGCCGCGTCGCCGACCTGGTGCTGCGCTCCTACGCGCGCGGCCGGCTCTGTCTGCCCGCCGGCGGGATCGCGGCCGTCCCGGCCCAGCTGGCCGACGCGCTGCCCGCCGGCACCGTACGCACCGGGGTACGGGTCACCTCGATCGCCGCCGACGGCGTGGAGACCGCCGAGCACGGGCGGATCGGCGCGCAGGCCGTCGTGGTCGCCACCGACGCCCGCTCCGCCGCCGACCTGCTGCCCGGGCTACGGGTGCCGGACTTCCACCCCGTCACCACCTTCTTCCACGCCGCCGACCGCTCGCCGCTGGGCGAGGCCGTGCTGCTGCTGGACGGCGACCGGCCCGGCGGGCACCCGCCGCTGGTGTCGCACTCGCTGGTGCTCAGCGAACTGCACGCCTCGTACGCGCCGGAGGGCCAGGCGCTGATCGCCACCACCGTGCTCGGGCGGCGCGCCTTCGACGCGGGCGGGCCCGCCGGGCTGGAGCCCGCCGTCCGGGCCCGGCTCTCGGAGCTGTACGGCACCTCGGCGGCGGGCTGGCAGTTCCTGAGCGTGCGGCACGTCCCGGACGCGCTGCCCGCGATGCCGCCGCCGCACAACCTGCGCCGGCCCGTGCGGCTGCTGGCCGGCCTGTACGTCGCCGGGGACCACCGGGACAGCAGCACCGTGCAGGGCGCGCTGGTCTCCGGACGGCGGGCGGCGCGCGCGGTCCTGGGCGACCTGGGGCTCCCGGCCTCCGCCCGGGAGGCGGAGGCGGCGGCCTGAGACCCGCCCGGCGGCCGGTTGCGGCCTCAAGGGGTTCGGCCTGCGGGGTTGCGGGCGGGCGGCGTGTCAGGATGCCGGACATGACCGTTCTGACCGCCCATCGGATGATTCTGATGATTTCGCCTCCTCCGATGACCCGCAGGGCCCTGGCCGTTCGGCCGGTATCCCGATGAGCGCCGGGGCCTCCCAGCCGCTGGCGCTGGTCCTGATCCCCGCGGCGGCCGTGGCCGCGCCGCTCCTCGCGGACCGGCTGCTGCGGTGGATCGCCGTGCCGACGGTCGTGTTCGAGATCGTGCTCGGCGTCCTCATCGGCCCGGACGTCCTGGACTGGGCGCACGTCGACGGCCTGGTCGACTCGCTCTCCCAGTTCGGCCTGGCCATGCTGATGTTCCTGGCCGGCTACGAGATCGACTTCGCCAGGCTGCGCGGCGGCCCGCTCAAACGGGCGGGCGCCGCGTGGCTGGTCTCGCTGGTGCTGGCGCTCGGCGTGGGCGCGCTCGTCAACGACGTCCCCCTCGACGGCGCCTTCGCCGGGCTCGCGCTCACCACCACCGCGCTCGGCACGATCCTGCCGATCCTGCGCGACTCCGGCGAACTGTCCACGCCCTTCGGCTCGTTGGTGATGGCCACCGGGGCGGTGGGCGAGTTCGCGCCGATCATCGCGGTCGCCGCCCTGCTCAGCGGCAACTCCCCCGCCCGCACGGCCGTCATCCTCGGCGCCTTCGCCGTGATCACCGCCGTGGCCGTGCTCGGGGCACGCCGGCCGCGCCCCGCCTGGGTGACCCGGCTGATCGAGCGCACGCTCCGTACGTCCGGACAGTTCGCGATCCGGACGGTGATCCTGGTGCTCGCCACGATGGTCGCCGCGGCGCTCTGGCTCGACCTGGACATGCTGCTCGGCGCCTTCACCGCCGGGATCGTCTCCCGGCTGCTGCTCTCGGACATCCGGCAGGCCGAGGAGGAGGTGATCGAGGCCAAGCTGGAGAGCATCGGCTTCGGCTTCCTGGTGCCGGTGTTCTTCGTGGTCAGCGGGATGAAGTTCGACCTGGACGCGCTGCTGGACGACCCGGGCACGCTGCTGCTCGTCCCGGTGTTCCTGCTCCTGCTGCTCGCCGTTCGCGGGGTGCCGGCCGCGCTGCTGGCCCCGGCGGGGCTCGGGCCGGGGGAGCGCGCGGCGCTCGGGCTGTACGGGGCGACGGCGCTGCCGCTGGTCGTGGTGATCACCACCATCGAGGTGGACGCCGGGCACCTGCGCTCCTCGACGGCGGCGGCGCTGGTGGGCGCCGGGATGCTGTCCGTGCTGGCGTTCCCGCTGGCGGCGCAGCGGGTGCGCGGCGGCGCCCGGCCCTCGGCGCCCGCCGGGGACGGGCGGGCGAGGGTCCGGGCCGAGAGCTGGTGATCCCGGCCCGGTGTCGGATCCTGCGGGGGTCGCGCCCCGTCAGATGATGCCCGCCTGACGGGCCGTCTCCTCGAAGGCCCGTGCCACCTGGCTGCCCCGGTACGGGGTGAGGCGGCGGTGGAAGTCGCGGACGTACTCCAGCGAGCGGGCCGAGCGCATCTCCCCCGCCGCCCGCAGCGCGTCGGTGGCCATGGTGCAGGCTTCGTCGAGGTCCCCCATGCCGAGCCGGGCGGTGGCCAGCACCAGCCGGCAGAAGATCCGGCTGCGGGCGTAGGCGGGCGAGCGCAGCCGCAGCGACTTCTCGGCGTGCTGGGCGCAGGTGCGCCACTGCTGGAGGTCGCGGTAGCAGTGGGCGAACTCGTCGGAGAGCTGCGCCTCGTCGAAGTACCGTGCCCAGGAGGAGAGTTCGTCGCCGCTGCGGGCGGCCGCGAGGGCCCGCTCGGAGCGGACGAGGGCGGTGGTGCAGGAGCGGACGTCGCCCAGCAGGCCGTGTCCGCGCGCCTCGGCGGCGTGCATCAGCGCCTGGACGGTGGGCGGCACGGTGGTGCCCACGCCCTGCTGGGCGACCCTGGCGAGCTGGACGGCCTCGCGGCCGTGGCCGAGGTGGACGGCCTGCTGGCTCATCGTCACCAGCACGTAGCCGCCGAGGGCGCGGTCCCCCGCGGCCTGGGACAGGCGCAGGGCCTGGACGAAGTAGCGCTGGGCGAGGCCGTGGGCGGCGATGTCGAAGGACGTCCAGCCGGCGAGCCGGGTGAGGTCGGCGACCGCCCCGAACAGGGCCCGGCCGATCTGTTCGCCGTAGCGGCCGCGCAGCATCGGCTCGGCCTCGCTCTCCAGGTAGCGGACCAGGGCCTGGCGGGCGTGGCCGCCGCCGTAGGCGTGGTCGAGCGCGCGAAAGAGGTCGCCGACGGCGCGGATGGCGGCGATGTCGCCGCGGCCGACGCGCAGGGCGGGGCGGGTCTCGCGGGCGGCCGGGTCGGAGTACGGGGGCTCGACGGCGGCGGGCGGGCGGCGGCTCTGGGTGGGGACCCGGCCGATGGCGGCGGCGGTGCCGGTGGTGCGGGCGGTGGTGGCCGGGGTGGGCGGCGCGCCCGGGGCCTGGCCGCGCGGCGGGCCGGTGGGGGAAGGGCCGGGCTGCGCTGCTCCGGGCGCGGTCGTGGCCGCCGTCGCGTCCGGGCGGACCAGGGTGGAGCCGTCCCGGGCGACCCGCTCGTCGGTGCGGCCGATCAGCCAGTCCCGGCTGGGGACGACCAGGCCGGCCGGGGTGAAGGCGATCCGGCGCAGCTCGGACTGCGGGCCGTTGTCCTTGCGCCACATGCTCGCGACGATGTCCACCGCCTCCTGCGGGGTCTCGGCGAACTCCAGCCCGGCGTACACCGGGGCGCAGGCGTCCAGACCGAGGTCCTGGGCGGTGAGGCGGCGGCCGAGGCGGCGGGTGAAGACCTCGGCGATCAGGGCCGGGGTGGCGCCGCGGGGCTGCTGGCCGCGCAGCCAGCGGGTGACCGAGGTCTTGTCGTAGCGCAGGTCGAGGCCGTGTTCGAGGCCGAGCTGGTCCACGCGGCGGGCGAGGCCCGCGTGAGAGAAGCCGGCCTCCTCGATCAGGGCGGCGAGCTGGGCGTTCTGCGGCGTCGGGCCGGTGTGCTTCGCGGGGGCCGCGGGCGCGGTGGGGTCGTGCCGGTCCTCGGGCGTGGCCTGCACCGGAAGCCGCAGCTCGTCGGCGGTCAGCGCGTCCTCGGTCAGCGCGTCCTCGTCCAGGACGTCGTCGGCCAGGACCTCGTCGGCCAGGACGTCTTTGGTCAGGACGTCATTGGTCAGGGCGCCGGTGGTCAGGGCGTCGGGGGCGTCCGGAAGGGCCCGGCCGACCGGACCTCGGTGCTGGCCGAGCGGGTCGAGCGGTCCGTACGCCGGGCTGTCGGTAGCAGGCCGTTGGGGCATGTCAGTCAACACCTCTCGGACGTCGCACCGGGCTCTACCAGCGCTTCGGCTGCCTGGGGCGGCGCCCCCTGTCGGGAATCGGCGTGAATGTAGCGAGCATTCGGGCGCTATGGGTGGATCTGACCGAGCAATCCTCCGAACGGGTGAAGCAACCGCGCCCATTGTGGGGAAGCGAGGTCAGCGCGGGTTTGGCCATCCGGGCGCGAACCGTCCCGCGCCCCTCATGGGGCTCACCGCCACAGTCCCAAGGGCTGCTGTGGCGCTCCGCCACATGGGAGCCGGGCCGCCGGATTCCTACCGTTCTCGACCATGGACACCACTACTGCGCGCCCGCTGGACGGCCGTACGGCCCTGGTCACCGGCGCCGCCTCCGGAATCGGCCGGGCCTGCGCCGAGGCCCTCGCGGAGGCCGGCGCCCGGGTCTACGTCGTCGACCTCGCCGCCGACCCCGCCAAGGAGGTCGCCGAGCGGATCGGCGGGCAGGCGATCGTCGCCGACCTCGCCGACCCGGCGGCCGTGGACGCCCTGCCGGACGACGCCGACATCGTCGTCAACAACGCGGGCCTGCAACACGTCGCTCCCGTCCACGAGTTCCCGCCCGAGCGGTTCGTCCTCATCCAGCGCGTCATGGTCGAGGCCCCCTTCCGCATCCTGCGCCGCACCCTGCCCCACATGTACGCCCAGGAGTGGGGACGCGTCGTCAACATCTCCTCCGTCCACGGCCTGCGCGCCAGCGCCTTCAAGTCCGCGTACGTCACCGCCAAGCACGCCCTGGAGGGCCTCAGCAAGACCGTGGCCCTGGAAGGCGCCCCCCACGGCGTCACCAGCAACTGCGTCAACCCCGGCTACGTCCGCACCCCCCTCGTCGAGAAGCAGATCGCCGCCCAGGCGCTCACCCACGGCATCCCCGAATCCGAGGTCGTCGAACGCGTCATGCTCGACCGCCCCGCGATGAAGCGCCTCATCGAGCCCGCCGAGGTCGCCGCCCTCGCCCTCTTCCTCTGCACCCCCGCCGCCTCCTACCTCACCGGCGCCAGCCTCCCCCTCGACGGCGCCTGGACGGCCCACTGACACGGGCCGCCACCGCCCGGCGCAAGGTAGGGCGGAGGGACATGGGCGGGGGTGGGACTGTGTGGGTCGGGCACATGGGCCCGGAGGCCGGGGGTTCCTACCTTGTGGCGACATCGTCTCCGCTGGAAGGAATGTGGTGGGCATGGGTGCGCCTGGAACGCGGGGGTCACTCCCGCGGGTGGTGGCCGCGAGTCTGATCGGGACCACGATCGAGTGGTACGACTACTTCTTGTACGGAACAGCGGCGGCGCTGGTGTTCGGGAAGCTGTTCTTCCCGAACACCGACCCGCTGACGGGGACGCTGCTGTCGTTCCTCACCTATGCGATCGGGTTCGCCGCGCGGCCCGTCGGGGCGCTGGTGTTCGGGCACTTCGGGGACCGGATCGGCCGCAAGCGGCTGCTGGTGGTGAGCCTGCTGCTGATGGGCGGGTCGACGACGGCGATCGGGCTGCTGCCGACGTACTCGTCGATCGGGGCGGCGGCGCCGGTGCTGCTGACGGCCCTGCGGCTGGTGCAGGGGTTCGCGCTCGGCGGGGAGTGGGGCGGGGCGGTGCTGCTGGTCTCGGAGCACGGGGACCGGCGCCGGCGCGGGTTCTGGGCCTCCTGGCCGCAGGGCGGGGCGCCGGCCGGGAACCTCCTGGCGGCCGGGGTGCTGTCGCTGATGACCTCCTCGCTGTCGGACGAGGCGTTCCTGTCCTGGGGCTGGCGGGTGCCGTTCCTGCTGTCGGCGGTGCTGGTCGCGGTCGGGCTGTGGATCCGGCTGGCCGTGGAGGAGTCTCCGCTGTTCCAGCAGGCGGTGGCGAACCGGCCCACGCACGAACAGCCGCCGCTGGTCGGGGTGTTGAAGTACCACTGGCGCGAGGTGCTGGTCGCCATGGGCGCGCGGATGGCGGAGAACATCTCGTACTACGTGATGACGACCTTCGTCCTCACCTACGCCGTCAGCCACGCCCACTTCGGCAAACAGAGCGCGCTGAACGCCGTCCTGATCGGCTCGGCGATCCAGTTCACGCTGATCCCGCTGT
The DNA here is from genome assembly GCF_044455705.1 of Kitasatospora sp. NPDC051170. Taxonomy (NCBI): domain Bacteria; kingdom Bacillati; phylum Actinomycetota; class Actinomycetes; order Kitasatosporales; family Streptomycetaceae; genus Kitasatospora; species Kitasatospora sp. NPDC051170. The sequence goes on from NZ_JBITFA010000011.1 coordinate 296,282, forward strand.
TCGGCGCCCTCTCGGACCGGGTCGGCCGCAAACCCGTGTACCTGACGGGCGCGGTCGGCGTCGGGGTGTGGGCGTTCGTGTTCTTCGGACTGGTCGACACCCACTCGTTCACCCAGCTCGCCCTGGCCGTCACCGTCGGACTGGTCTTCCACAGCGCCATGTACGCGCCCCAGGCGGCCTTCTTCTCCGAACTGTTCGCGACCAGGCTGCGCTACTCCGGCGCCTCGATCGGTGCCCAGTTCGCCTCGGTGGCCGCCGGCGCCCCCGCGCCGCTGATCGCCACCGCCCTGCTCAAGGACTACGGCAGCTCCACCCCCATCGCGGTGTACGTGGCGATCGCGGCGGCGATCACCGTCCTGGCCGTGCTCTGCGGCCGGGAGACCCGGGGGCAGGACCTCGCCGAGGTCGAGGAACAGCCGCAGGCGGAGGGCGCGGTGGTCGGAAAGCCCGCTGTGGCGTAGGGGGTTGAACAGCTAACATCGCGATCTCGCGCACCCGTCGGACGGACGCAGATTGGCGGCACGCACCATGAACGACGAGAGTGCCGCGCCCGCGCTGCGGCGGCTGCTCGACCTGCTCGCCTCCGGCGCCGCCACCGAGGACTTCGCCGAGGTGCTGGCCGACGCCCGCCGCCGCGGTGCGCCGGCCGGCGTCCTCGCCGAGATCGACGACGCCACCTGGCAGGCCCTGCGGGTGCACCGCACCCTGCGTCAGCACCGGCGCCGCGAGGCCGAGTTGACCGCGCTGTTCGACACCGCCGGGGACCTCGCGGCCTCCCGGGAGCTGGACACCGTCCTCCAGGCGATCGTGCGCCGCGCCCGGATGCTGCTCGGCACCGACACCGCCTACCTGACCCTGCCGGACGAGGCCGCCGGTGACACCTACATGCGGGTCACCGACGGCTCCGTCTCCGTCCTCTTCCAGACCCTGCGGCTCAGCCTCGGCGACGGCCTGGGCGGGCTGGTGGCGCAGACCGCCCGCCCGTACGCGACGCCCGACTACCGCACCGACGACCGGTTCCGTCACACCGGCACCATCGACGCAGGCGTGCTCGACGAGGGCCTCGTCGCGATCATCGGGGTGCCGCTGCTGCTCGGCGGACAGGTCATCGGCGTCCTGTTCGCCGCCGACCGCTCCCCGCGCGCCTTCTCCCCCGAGGAGGTCGCGCTGCTGTGCACCCTCGCCGCGCACGCCGCGATCGCGCTGGACACCGCCAAGGCCCTGGCCGACACCCGGGCCGCGCTCGCCGAGCTGAACGCCGCCAACGAGCTCGTCCGGGCGCACTCCGCCGCCGTCCAGCGCGCCGAGCAGGCCCACGACCGGCTCACCGACCTGGTGCTGCGCGGCGCCGAGGTCCCGGACGTGGCCGCCGCCGTCGCCCACCTGCTGGGCGGGGAGATCGCCGTTCTGGACGCCGAGGGCGAGCCGCTGGCCGGACGGGCGCCGGTGGCGGAACTGGCCGCCGCCGTCGCCGCCTCCCGCGCCGAGGGCCGGTCCGTACGGCACGAGAGGCTGTGGGTCTGCGCGGTGCTGGCCGGGCAGGACACGCTCGGCACCCTGGTGCTGCGCGGCCGCCCCGACCTCGACGACGCCGACCGGCGGCTGTTCGAGCGGGCCGGCGTCGTCACCGCCCTGCTGTTGCTGCTGCGCCGCTCGGTCGCGGAGACGGAGAACCGCGTCCGCGGCGAGCTGCTCACCGACCTGCTCACCGCTCCCGAGCGCGACCCGGCCGGGCTCACCGCCCGCGGCCGCCGCCTGGGCGTCGACCTCGCCCGCCCCCACCTGGTGCTGGTCGCCGAGCCCGCGAACCGTACGGACGGCGCCGAGCGGGAACGGCTCGCGGGCGCGGCCCGGCGCTACCTGTTCGGCTCCCGGGGCGTCGGCGCCGAGCACGGGGAGGCGGTGGTCCTGCTGGTGCCCGAGGCCGAGTACGCGGCGGGTGCCGAGGGCGCCGAGGAGACCGCCCGGCAGGCCGCCGACCGGCTCGCCCGGCTGGCCGGCTTCCCGGTGACGGTCGGCGCGGGCCGCACCGCCGCCGGCCCGTCCGCCCTGGCCGCCTCGTACGCGGAGGGCCTGCGCTGCGTGCGCGCCCTGCGGGTGCTCGGCCGCGCCGGGGAGGGCGCCTCGGCCCGGGCGCTCGGCTTCCTCGGGGTGCTGCTCGGGGACGGCCACGACGTGGACGGCTTCGTCGGCGGGGTGCTCGGCCCGCTGCTCGACTACGACGCCCGGCGCGGTACGGAGCTGGTGCGCACCCTGCGCGCGTACTTCGACTGCGGCGGCAGCCTCACCCGGGCCAAGGACGAGCTGCACGTCCACGTGAACACGGTGGTGCAGCGGCTGGACCGGGTGGAGGCGCTGCTCGGGAAGGACTGGCACGAGCCGGAGCGCTCGCTGGAGCTGCAGCTGGCGCTGCGACTCCAGTTGCTGGCGGGCGGCTGACAGGGCCCGTTCGGGTCGTACGGGCCGGGGCGTACAGTGGCGAGGTTGGTCTCGAACGCCTGGCAAGGAGCAGCATCGGTGAGCGAGAATGTTCGTTTTGTTCGCATGGGCATAGGCGAGCGCGCCGTCCCCTACGAGGAGGCGTGGGCGGAGCAGCAGCGGCTGCACGCACTGCGGGTCGCGGACGAGATCCCCGACACCGTGCTGCTGCTGGAGCACCAGCCCGTCTACACGATGGGCAAGCGCACCAACCCCGCCGACCTGCCGCTGGACGGCACCCCGGTGGTCGAGGTGAACCGGGGCGGCGAGATCACCTGGCACGGCCCCGGCCAGCTGGTCGGGTACCCGATCATCAAGCTGCCCGACCCGATCGACGTGATCGCGTACGTGCGCCGGCTCGAGGAGTCGCTGATCCGGGCCGCCGCCGACTTCGGCATCGGGACCACCCGGATCGAGGGCCGCAGCGGGGTCTGGGTGCTGGGCGACTCCCTCCCGGACGCGGTCGTGGACCCGGCCCAGGTCGTCGACATCGGCAAGCTCACCCTGCGCATGGGCCTGCCGCTGGGCATCGACCCGCGCCTGGCCGGCCCCGAGTACGCGCCCTCCAACGCCGGGCAGCGCGGCGACGACCGCAAGCTCGCCGCGATCGGCGTGCGCGTCGCCCGCGGGGTGACGATGCACGGGTTCTCGCTCAACTGCGACCCGGACATGACCTGGTTCGACAAGATCGTGCCGTGCGGCATCCGGGACGCGGGCGTCGCCTCGATCGCCGGTGAGCTGGGGCGCGACTTCCCGGTGGGCGACGCGCTGGAGGCCGTGGAGCGGCACCTGGCGGCCGTGCTCGCCGAACTGCCGGAGCCGGCGCTCAGCCGCTGAGGCTCGCGGCCTGCCGCTGGGAATCTACTGACCGGTAGCCGCGTTGCCCTGCGATTGCAGGGCGACCGGCCCGGCGAAGCCCGTACAACCACAGGCGTACCCTGGGGGTACCCCGTCTAGTTCTAGGAGTCGCACGTGTCCGCTGTCGCGCCCGACGGCAGGAAGCTGCTCCGCCTGGAGGTCCGCAACAGCGAGACCCCCATCGAGCGGAAGCCCGAGTGGATCAAGACCCGCGCGAAGATGGGCCCGGAGTACAACGCCCTCCAGTCGCTGGTGAAGAAGGAGGGGCTGCACACGGTCTGCCAGGAGGCCGGCTGCCCCAACATCTTCGAGTGCTGGGAGGACCGCGAGGCCACCTTCCTCATCGGCGGTGACCAGTGCACCCGCCGCTGCGACTTCTGTCAGATCGACACCGGCAAGCCCGCCGAGTTCGACCGCGACGAGCCGCGCCGGGTCGCCGAGTCCATCGTGACCATGGACCTCAACTACGCCACCATCACCGGCGTCGCCCGCGACGACCTGGAGGACGGCGGCGCCTGGCTGTACGCCGAGACCGTGCGCCAGGTCCACGCGATGACGGCCGAGCGCGCCGCCGGCCGTACCGGCGTCGAGCTGCTGATCCCCGACTTCAACGCGGTGCCCGAGCAGCTGGCCGAGGTCTTCTCCTCCCGGCCCGAGGTGCTGGCGCACAACGTCGAGACCGTGCCGCGCATCTTCAAGCGCATCCGCCCCGCCTTCCGCTACGAGCGCTCGCTGGACGTCATCACCCAGGCCCGCGCGGCCGGGCTGGTCACCAAGTCCAACCTGATCCTCGGCATGGGCGAGACCCGCGAGGAGGTCAGCCAGGCGCTGGCCGACCTGGTGGGCGCCGGCTGCGAGCTGATCACCATCACCCAGTACCTGCGGCCCTCGCTGCGCCACCACCCGGTGGAGCGCTGGGTGAAGCCGCAGGAGTTCGTCGAGTTGCAGGAGGAGGCCGAGGAACTCGGCTTCGCCGGCGTCATGTCGGGCCCACTGGTGCGTTCCTCGTACCGGGCCGGGCGGCTGTACCGGCAGGCGCTGGAGCGTCGCGAGCAGGCGGCGGTCTGAGCACCGGGGTGTTACGGCCGATTCAGGCCATGCGAAGGGCGGAGCCACGGCTCCGCCCTTCGGGTTTCACCGCGCTTTGACCGACTGGTCACGGACTGGTAACACGGAGTGGGGATCGTGGACGCGTTGCCGTCGTTCGATTCTTCTCAGCCACGTCACCTCAGCCACGAGGGGAGCTGTACGTCATGCGGGTGCAGATCGGGTCGGTCGGGGCCGTGGGCGCGGCCCTGCGTCTCGCCGAGAGCGTCCTGCTGGCGCCCGGCCAGCGGCACGCGCGCCGCAACGCCTGGGCGGCGGTGTGCGAGAACCGGCGCCACGCGGCGGACCGGGTGCAGGCGGCGAACGCCTCCGGTGCGGCCGGGCAGAACCACCGCTGAGCAGGCGCTGAGGCAGATGCTGAGCAGGTGCTGAGCGGGCGCTGAGCAGACGCTGAGCGGTCTCTGGGCCCGGCGCTGAGCAGGCGCTGGGCCCGCCGGGGAGCGCGCGGCCGGGTCACGGTTCGGACGAACGGGCACCCGGGCTTGGATATCCCGTACCCGTGCCACGTACCATGAGCGTTATGGCGAGGGAAACATCCGAGAACCCCGGGCGGCTCAAGCAGATCCGCCAGGCGTACAAAATGACCAAAGAGGTCGATCCTAAGATCGGCCTGATCATCGCCGGCATCGGTCTGCTGACCTTCGGCGTGTTCCTCGCCATCGGCTTCGCGATCGACCACCCGATCTACCTGGGCATCCTCGGGTTCATCGTGGCCGTGCTGACCGTGGCGATCGTCTTCGGCCGCCGCGCCGAGCGCGCCGCGTTCGGGCGGATGGAGGGCCAGCCGGGGGCCGTCGCGGCCGTGCTGAGCAACATCCGGCGCGGCTGGAGCTCCAACACCACCCCGGTCGCGGTCACCCGCAACCAGGACGCGGTCTACCGCGCGGTGGGCCGGGCGGGCATCGCGCTGATCGGCGAGGGCAACCCCAACCGGGTGCGCCAGCTGCTGGCCTCCGAGAAGAAGAAGATGGCCCGCATCGTCGGCGACATCCCCGTCCACGACATCGTGGTGGGCACCGGCGAGGGCGAGATCCCGCTCAAGAAGCTCCAGATCCACCTGATGCGCCTCCCGCGCGCCATCACCGCCGCCCAGGTCACCGAGACCAACGACCGGCTGCGCGCGCTGGGCGACCTGCTCTCCAAGGCGCCGATCCCCAAGGGCCCGATGCCGAAGGGCGCCCGGATGCCCAAGGGCGGCCAGGTCCGCTGACCCCACCCCCACCGACAGCTACGACGAAGGGCCCCGCCGAGGATCTCGGCGGGGCCCTTCGTCTCGCGTCTACGTGCTGTGGGGGCTCAGATCCGGACCTCGACCGTACCGACGGCCTTGTCGTGCAGACCACGGGTGTCGCGGTCCCAGACCAGCGGCGGCACGATCAGGCAGAGCAGCACGGTGCGCAGCAGCACCTGGGGGATGGTCGCGCGCCGCCCGTCCAGCCGGACGACCCGCAGGCCGAACAGCCGCTTGCCGACGGTCGTGCCGACCGTGGAGAGCAGGACGGCGGTGACGGCGAGGAACAGCGGGGTCGTCCAGAGGTTGGCGTGGCCCGCGTCGCCCTTGGCGATCAGGCCGTACGAGATCATCGAGACCAGCCAGCTGTCGACGACCAGCGCGCCGATCCGCCGGCCCGGCCCGGCGATGGAGCCGGGGCCCTCCTTGGGCAGGCCGAGGCGCTCGCCCCGGTAGCCGAAGTCGGCGCCCATCTTCTCGGCGGCGGCCTTGGGGCCGTCGATCCACGATCCCAACGCTTCTCTGGTGTCCACGAATCCACACTAACCGCGCTCACGCCGCGGCCGGGCACCGGCTCCCCCGCGTCGGCCCGTCCTCGACGGGGAGCCCTCTCCACGCGCGGGTGAATCGCGATCGTAGGGCTGACGGGACCCGGGAAGTGGTCCAGACCACTTTGGGATGGACTCCCAGGTGGGAGAGGTGATTTGCCCGATCCCGTACGCCTTTGCCACCCCTTCGGCGGGCGCGGTTAACATCTAGGAAACGAACGGGTCACCGGCCGGAAACGACCCGTTCCTAGGGTGAGCCCCAATTCGCGAGCCGAGGAGGATGGATGTTCAACAACGCCGCCGAAGTGAAGCAGTTCATTCAGGACAACGACGTCAAGTTCGTCGACGTGAGGTTCTGTGACCTGCCGGGCGTCCTGCAGCACTTCTCCGTACCCGCGGCGACCTTCGACCCGTCCGAGACCCTGATGTTCGACGGTTCGTCGATCCGCGGCTTCCAGGCCATCCACGAGTCCGACATGGCCCTCGTCCCGGACCTCGCCACCGCCCGTCTCGACCCCTTCCGGGCGGAGAAGCACCTCAACATCAACTTCTTCATCCAGGACCCGGTCACCGGCGAGGCGTACAGCCGCGACCCGCGCAACGTCGCCAAGAAGGCCGAGGCCTACCTCGCCTCCTCCGGCATCGCCGACACCGCGTTCTTCGGGCCCGAGGCCGAGTTCTACGTCTTCGACTCGGTGCGCTTCGACACCAGCGCGAACGCGTCGTTCTACCACATCGACTCCGAGGCCGGCGCCTGGAACAGCGGCGCCGCCGAGGGCGACGCGCGCGGCTACAAGGTCAAGTACAAGGGCGGCTACTTCCCCGTCCCGCCGGTGGACCACTTCGCCGACCTGCGCGCCGAGATGTCCCTGGAGCTGGCCAAGGCCGGCCTGGAGGTCGAGCGCCAGCACCACGAGGTCGGCACCGCCGGGCAGGCGGAGATCAACTACAAGTTCAACACGCTGCTGCACGCGGCCGACGACCTGATGCTGTTCAAGTACATCATCAAGAACGTCGCCTGGCGGGCGGGCAAGACCGCCACCTTCATGCCGAAGCCGATCTTCGGCGACAACGGCTCGGGCATGCACGTCCACCAGTCCCTGTGGACCGAGGGCTCCCCGCTCTTCTACGACGAGCAGGGCTACGCGGGCCTCTCCGACACCGCCCGCTACTACATCGGCGGGCTCCTGCGGCACGCCCCCTCGCTGCTGGCCTTCACCAACCCTTCGGTGAACTCCTACCACCGCCTGGTCCCGGGCTTCGAGGCGCCCGTCAACCTGGTCTACTCCCAGCGCAACCGCTCCGCCGCGATCCGCATCCCGATCACCGGCTCCAACGCCAAGGCCAAGCGCATCGAGTTCCGCGCCCCCGACCCGTCCTCCAACCCCTACCTGGCCTTCTCCGCCATGCTGATGGCCGGCCTCGACGGCATCCGCAACAAGATCGAGCCCCTCGAGCCCGTCGACAAGGACCTCTACGAGCTCGCCCCCGAGGAGCACGCCAACGTCCCCCAGGTCCCGTCCTCCCTCCCCGCCGTCCTGGAAGCCCTCGAGGCCGACCACGAGTACCTCCTCGCCGGCAACGTCTTCACCCCGGACCTGATCGAGACCTGGATCGACTTCAAGCGCACCAACGAGATCGCCCCCATCGCCCTGCGCCCCCACCCGCACGAGTTCGAGCTCTACTACGACCTGTAGAGACCCCTCCGACCTGCGGAAACGTGATTCGGTCTCTCATCGTTTCCGCAGGTCAGGCAGGGCCCTGGCCTGCGGAAACGCCTGGAGAGGGATCGGCTGCAGTACCCCTGGGGTTCGCGATGTGAAATGAGTGTGAAATGAGCAGGGGTAGATCGAACTCGCGATGAGTGCCTTCCCGCCCTTGCCAGCACTGGGCAGTACTCCATCTCGTACTCTCAGTAGCCCTCACTCGGGACTCCCGACTCAACGGGTTCGATCTCTTACCTGCATTGCACCCCTCGGGCGAGGTGTCAGTCGTGGTCGCCAAGCAGCGCAGCCCGCAGCCATCGCCGTCTCCGGGCCGTGCCGGTCCAGCAGGCGGCTGATCGGGGTACCGGCCAGCGCGGAGGTCAGCAGCGCCGCCGCGAGCCTCGCAGTGGTCGCCTGGGCGAACCGCCCGGTGGACCGGGCGATGGAGGACAGCCGCATGGGGGACGCGTAGTCGAGCGCTTCCCGGCAGGTGATCTGGGCCAGGCACAGGGTGGACAGCGCAGCGCGAGGGCCGCGACCGGACGACCAGTTAGGTCGACCCCGCTGGATGGCTTCCCCGACTGTCAGCAGCCGCCCTCGGAGGAGCAGGAACCGCCCGCCGAAGGGACGCCGAGGGTGATGAGCTGAGGTGCAGCGGGGGCTCCGAAGCAGCCGCCCTCCGGCTCCTGGGCGCCGACGGTCTGCCCGCTCTCGGCGAGCGCGCCGCCGCAGACTCCCGTCTCGGGGAGGGTGAGTTCGACGCGGGCCGCGGCCTCGTGGTCGCCGGCGAGGTGGGCGGCCACGGAGCGGACCTGCTCGTAGTCGGTGAGGGCGGGGAAGGTGGAGCCGGTGAGGCCTCGGCGCAGTACCCACACCGCGTGGGTGCTGGGCGCGTCCTGCGCCAGGTCGACGAGGGCGGTGAACGCGGAGGCGCCGGAGCCGACGACGGCGGTGCGCTTGCTCGCATAGCGGGCACGGACGGCGGGGTCGCGCAGGTCTGGGACGCGGTAGGAGATCCGATCGGCGGCGGCGCGCTCGCCGAGAGCGGGCAGGCCGTCGGCGCCCAGCGGGTTCGGGGTGGCCCAGGTGCCGGAGGCGTCGACCACGGCGCGCACCAGCAGGCGCTCCTCGCGACCGTCAGCGCGGGGGACGTGGACGGTGAAGGGCTGCTCCTCGCGCCCGGCGTCGACGATCCGGTCCCGCCCAGCGCGGGCTACACCGGAGCCCGGGCGTCGTAGCGGACGCGGGTGCCGAGGACGCCGGCGAGCGGCTGGAGGTACTGCGCGACCCAGTCGCCGCCGGTCGGGTACGCGGCCCCGTTCGGCCGGGCCCAGCCGGTGGGGGCCAGCAGCTTCTTGGCGGCGGGGTCGACGACTTCAGCCCACGGGGAGAACAGCCCTACGTGCGACGACTCGCGGACGGCGGTGGCGGCCGAGGGGCCGACTTCGAGGACGAGCGGTTCGAGTCCGCGCTCCAGGAGCCGGGCGGCGGCCAGGTCGATCGGTCCGGCGCCGATGACGAGGACGGGCGGGTCGGTGCTGTCGGAGGTCATCGCGGTTGGCTCCCCTTCGCGCTGAGCAGTGCGCTCTCGCCGCGGCCCGCTCGATTCGACAACTGTCGATGTGCTGTCGTCTCCGACCTTTCCCGCTGGATTGATGGATGTACGTGATCGTCATCGGATCCGGCCCCACCGGCTACACCGCCGCCCTCCGCACCGCCCGCGCCCAGCTGCGCCCCTGCTGTTCGGCAGCTCCATATTCGTCGGCGGCTTACTGACCACCACCACAGGTCGAGAACTTCCCCGGCTTCCCCGATGGCATCGACGGCCCCGGCCTGATGGCCGACATGCGCGCCCAGGCCGGGAAGTTCTGCGCCGAGATGATCGACGACGGCATCGTCTCCGTCGACCTCACCGGCCCCGCCAAACTCCTGACCGGCTCCGAGGGCACCGTCCACCGCGCCCAAGGCGGTGATCATCGCCACCGGCTCTGGCTACCGCAAGCTCGGCATCCAAGGCGAGGACAAGCTGTCCGGAGCCTTGGCAGCCGGCGATGTCGTCGACCACACCTACCGCCAGGCCATCACCGCCGCTGGCACCGGCTGCACGGCGGGCTTGGACGCCGAATGATACCTGGCCGCAGTGGCCGACACCCGGGGCGAAAGCGTCGGCCACCGCTGGATGACAGTTCTGGGGAACGGCTCCAAGCCCGGGCCGTCGTCTTTGCGCGGCAACGAGCCGGGCGCCCTCCCCCAGAGCTCCAAGAAGACAGCGGTGGCGCGTCCTTGGCTCAGGCGGCCGCCGGAGCGGGTCCGGACAGATGGGGAGGTCCAGTTGGACCGTGCGGCCGCACAGCTGCTGGGCCTGCCCGGGGTCGTGCGAGACGAGCAGCACCGCAGCGACCAGCATCAGACCACCGCATCGGCCAACCGTGCTTAAGGCGGGCGCTATTGGCGCAACCTCAGATATTCTGACCGGCTGTCCACTCGGGCAGCATCCCGGCGGACGGAGGCGCGATCACCGATGAACCCCGACAAGCAGTTCACCTCCCACACTCCCCTCACCCCACCCCACCCCACGGATGGAACGACCCCGGGGAAACCGTGGTCCTGTACGACAGTGAACTCACCGGATTCAAGCAGGGGCCACGGCAAGGCCGGGTCGAACTCACCTTCGGCGCCAGACCCAGCCTGGAGTGGGCGGTCGAACCCCGCGAGGAGGACTGCTGGGGGCTGGACGACAACGGCTCCGCAATCACGACGGTGAACCGCACGCCGGCCATCGCGTTCACCATCAACACCCGCCGCAACCACGCCGGATGGGTCAACTCCACCGAGCTGGGAGACCAGGAGACCCGCCTGAGCCGGCTGGTGGCGCAGTGGGTGAACCTGCCACTATCCGAAGGCAACGCGCTCCTTGGGGAGAGACACGGCGAGCACACCTCTCCTTGGAGGGGGCGGTGGTCCGTCGACGTCGACGGATGGACGGTGACCATCGACCAGCGCCCCGACCTCTCGGACGCCCTACGGACCGCTGCCGATCAGTTCACCTCCGTCCTGACGCACGTCATGGAACTCAAGCGCACGAACGGCGAGGAGTTCTCCCTCACCGAGGGCCGAGAGGTTCTGGAATGTCTCCGCGTCAGTCTGTCGTTCGGGTTCGGCCGCAAGGTCGTCCCCGTACTCCCCATCGGCTACGACACGAACGGGGAGATCGTCTGGGAGCAGTGGTTCTCCCCCCTCCTCGACCGGGCCCAGACCGTCGGATCGGGATGGCTCCACGATGGCAGTCCCGGCGACTGCGCCGAACTCGTCACCCGCGCCCTGCGGGCATTCAGCGACCCTTCCCTCAAAGGCACCACGCGCTTGCAGATGCAGATGGCCACCGAAGCGGTGGCCACGGGCTTCGTCGAACAGCGAATCCTCTCCGCCGCACCCGTGCTGGAGAACCTCGCCTGGACCAAACTGGTCCTGGGGAATCTGATGACGAAGGAGGATTTCAAGAGCTGCCACGCCGAGGACAAACTGCGCTATCTGCTGACCTCCACTGGCGAGCCGACCTCGATCGACCCCGTCGCCCTCCCCGCCCTGGCCAAGTACGCAACAGATCGCCGAATCGACGGCCCCGCAGCCGTCACCCGCGTCCGGAACCGGCTGGTCCACCCCGAGATCCTCGCCGATGATCTATATGCATACGAAGGACTTGCGGCCGAAGTCTGGCGCCTCTCCCTGCACACGCGACCTTGATGATCCTCCACCGCATCGGCTACTGCGGCTCCTACCAGAGACAGGTGCAGCTCAGAGGGTGGGCCGGGGACACTCAGCCGGTGCCGTGGATGGATCCGGCAACAGCGCCCACGGCGCTGGCCCCTCTACCGCCCGTACGGCGTCAGCGCTCTCCTCGCCGTAGGCCCTGAGCTCCACCCGCGAGGGCAACCACAACGTCTCGTCGGCTCGTGCGCTCAGCCGTCTCATGTCTCGCCCCCTCGCGGCGCGCTGGATCGACCTGGCTCACGACCCTCGGCGATCCGACTTGCGCGCCATCATGTGGCACCATCTGATGGAGCGTCAGAAGCTAACCAATGACAGGATGCGTACCCCACCGAGAGGAGGATGGGTACGTCCCGCCTTGCCGCTTCTGACATCGCCTCCCCTCCCCACTCCCACCAGTCCACAGGATTGGTGGCGTGCTGCTGGAGATAGGGCGACTGGGCGTGCACCAGTCGATTCACCATGAGGGCAGCATCCCAGACCCTCGGCCCACCGCTCGGATCGTTCTGCCAGCACGCCAGGACACCGCCATCCGTGGCAGCCCGACAGATTCAGGGCGCCAGCAGTCTGCTCGCGACGCTGGTGCCCATCGGCTCACGAGAATGGCGAAGGTAGCCACTGACGAGACCGATCACGGGTACGCTCCGGTCTCCGGAGCACCGCGGTTTGGGGAAGAGATTGAGCGAGCCGTTCTCTGAAATCGAACTCACACAGGCGGTCGCCGTACTGCGGCAGCAGTTGATCACCGCAGCGACGGCGGCCAGTGACCAAGAGCCGCTCTTCGCGGTCCGCGAACTGACCATGGAGTTCTCCGTAGAGCTGCGCAAGGACGCCCGTGCCAAGGCAGGGTTTCGGGCTTGGGTGGTGTCCGGCGAGACCGGCGCTGCCGTGAGTGGACAGCGGACACAGCGGGTCACGCTCACTCTTGAGCCGAAGAACGCGGCAGATGGCAGCAGTTGGATCATCGGCAACCCCGAAGCCGCCGGCCTTACGGACTTCGGTGGCGAGCAACGACTCCCATAGGGACCAGGTGCCGTCTTCGGGCCCGGTCCCTCGACTGAACACCGCAATTGTTGAAGCTGCAAGTCAGGGCACTGGATACCTTCTGGGGAGCAGGCTTGTTCTAACCGCAGCACATCTACTGGGCGACGGGCCGCTGCGGGCCACAGTCCTCCGCGGCCTGGGGCCCCGCACCTGTCAAGTGCTCTGGAGCGGTGCCAGTACGCGATGTGATGCAGCGTTGCTACTGGCGGATTCAGATCTGGTCGATGACGAGCCCGATGCCGTTCAGTGGGGTGAGCCGGGCGACTCGGGCCCTTGGCCCGGATGCGAAGTACTCGGCTTCCCGCGCGTGCAGCGCAAGGGTAGGCAGCCAGACACGGAACAGTTCATCGGCACGCTCAAGCCCGGCTCGTCTCTCGTACGGGGACGCTATGTGATCGACGGGGACTATTCTGCTCCGCAGCCGGTCGCGGAGGGCTCGCCTTGGCAGGGCATGTCCGGTGCCGCGGCTACCTTGCAAAACCATGTGATCGGAGTGACCGCTCAGGACCCGGGCGGCTGGGGACACAGCCGGTTGGAGGTCGTACGGGCTCGGCTACTGGTGGATGACAAGCAGTTCTGCGACCTTGTCCATCAATACACGGGACACCGTCCCGTGCTCCACACCTTGACTCGGGCTTCCAACGACGCCACAGGTGCAACCCGACCCATAGAGTTCCGCTGGGACAAGGTCTCGGACCTATCGGCCGCAGACTTCAGAATCCACCCCGTGCGCCAGGAAGATAAACTTCCGAGGACAGTGGAGTACATTCCACGACGTTTCGAAAGTGACTTGGAGGCCTGCCTCGCAGAGGCTTCGAGGAGCGGTGGGTTCGTACTTCTGACCGGCCCGTCAGCAGCGGGCAAGACCCGGTCGAGCTTCGAAGCAGTGCGCCGCGCACTGCCCGATTGGCTTCTGTGCCGTCCCCAGGGAGCCACGGACCTCAGGAAATTGGCCGGTGCTCACCTGCCCAACGCAAAGCATCTCGTGTGGTTCGACGACCTGGAAGAGCATCTGCACAGCGCAGGTCTCACTCCTGAACTGCTGGCGGATCTCCAACGGCAGGGTACGGTCGTCGTGGCGACCCTGCGGTCCCAGCTGTACGCAGAGTTCTTGGAGCAGGACGGCGGCGCCGGATCCTTTGGGGAGCCCGCGTACGGGCCGCGAGCGGCTGGCCGTGTCCTGCGTCAGGCCCGCCATGTATCCGTCCCGCGGAAATGGTGCGCCTCGGAGCGAGACAGGGCATCGAAGGTGGATGACCCGAGGATCATCGAGGCACTCGATGCGGGTGAGCAGTACGGCCTGGCCGAGTATCTGGCTGCTGGTCCGCAGTTGGCCAAGCTGTGGGAAGCGGGAGCCGACCATCGGCCGCGAGGAGTTGCTCTGGTAACTGCCGCTGTCGACCTCGCACGCACCGGCCTCGCGGGGCCTCTGCCGACCAAGGCCATCGAGGAACTGCACTTCGAGTATCTGCGTCGGATGGGTGGTGCTGTGCTGCGCCCCGAATCACTGACGGAGGCTTGGAAGTGGGCGAGTAGCAAATTCCTCGGGGTCACAAGCCTGTTGGTACCGGCAGACGGTGGTGGCTGGCGGCCGTTCGACTACCTGGTCACCGAAGTCGGCCGTGCGCATGGGCGGTCCGAGGTATTGGACGACGTGGTGTGGCGCGCGGCGCTCGATCTTGCGGAGGGTCGAAACCGGTCCTTGCTCGCCTGGGCGGCGCTGACAGCAGAACGCCCAGATATCGCTGCCGCGGCACTGCGCCTCCCGGCTGAGGCAGGTGAGGTCGAGGCGATGGTGAGCCTTGCGGCAGTGTTGATCGAAAGTGGTGACCGGAAGAAGGGAGAGCATTGGCTCAGGAAGGCTGCTCGGAAGGGGGACGGGACTGCCATGCTGAGCCTCGGCTCGTTTCTTGTGCTCAACGGCAACCGGCAGGAGGGGGAGAAGTGGCTAGAGAGAGCCGTTGGAGCCGGCCATGCTCAGGGGCTGAGATTGCTCGGCGATCTGGCCACGCAGGACGGTAAGGACGAGACCGCGGCAGAGCTGTGGAGACGCGGCGCGGAGCAAGGCGATGCCGAGTGTGCCGTGAAGTACGGCAACCTCCTGCGGCAGCAGTATCTGACGGTGGAGAACCGAGGCACCTGGTTGAAGGAGGCGGCGGACCGGGGCCTGTCCGCCGCAGCACTGGCATTCGCCGGCTGGCTCGCCTATCGGAAGCAGAAGGACGCGGCGGCCTACTACCTGGTGCAGGCGAGGCAAGATGCCTCGGCGGCCGCCAAGGACGGCGATCCTGACGCCATGATCACATTCGGCACCGTTCTGGCCTGGGAAGGCGATTCGGAGAGCGCCGAGTCGTGGTTCCGCAAGGCCCGGCAGCGCACTCCCTTGTTGATGCCCGAGTGGCGGATCGTCCACGCAACAGCCAACCGGAGCGGACTCCAAGCCGTGGCGGTGAGCAAAGCCACCGAGGAAAGGCTGGCACCTGGGCAACTCGCGGACGTGATGCAGGGGTTGTGGCCACTTGACTGTCAGTACTGCGGGCTTTCGCTGGGGAGAGGGGTGCCGGCACTTCGAGTGTTCGAAGGGCCTTGGGGAGCCACCGCCAACGTCTACCACCTGGGGATGTGTCACTACCCGGAATGGACTGACAATGACGGCACCCACCGTGACAGCAGCCTCGGCATCATCAAGGTCATCGGCTCATCGGAGCCTCGTCTGACCTGGACTGCGAGTGCAGCTCGCACGCCTCAGGTCGTGCTGGACGGCAAGAGCCCAGTGATCATGCTGGTGAACGCGGGCCTTGAATCCGTCGAACTGGCCCAACACGACGACGGTCAGTGGCGGATGACGCCGTCTTACCTTCATCAGAAGCAAGGGATGATGCCCGCCGACCGTGCGCTCAACACCGTTCCCGGAGTCGCAACTGTGCTTCGGAGAAAGCTGACCGTGCAACTGGGTGTTGAAAAGTGGTCGTCTACGGTCTCGCGTGACATGAAACGCTTGATCAAACGCCAAGGCGGAGTGCTGCTGTTCATCACGTCAGGGCTGCCGCCTGTGGAGCCGAGCGAGGCAGTCCTGAACATGGCCCTGTCGGCACCTGACGTCGTCGCTGGGTGGGTACCAGTGCTCCAGGATGAACGCGGGTGGTCGCCACGCTGGATGGGTAGCCGCGACTGACACCCCAGCGAGAGAACGGCCAGTACACCACTGGGAGGTCTCCACCCACTCGCTCAGGTCGGGCAGGGTTGCCGGTCGAACGGGTGTCAAGACTTGCGTCAGGAGGATCCGATGATGGCCGACCTCGAGCACATACCGGCGAGTAGGAAAAGTGATGCGAGTGAACCCATCGGAAATCGGGTAGATGCCCTCGGTCGCCTATACGTCGAATTCCTGGGGGGACCATGCGCGTATCTGATTACTACAACCTGGGGCGCACGCAACCGACCCTCGACTTCGTAGACGTTGATACGGTGAACGACACCCCCGTTTATATAGATCCAAGCACACTGAAGAAGCTCCCCGACGAGTGGGCTCGCCAATGCCTGGTGATGCTCAGCACATTCTTCGACACTATTGTTCAGTCACTCGGCCTCGGCGACGACCGTGGAGTCCGCGAACTTCTCATTCGCCTCCAGGAGCCCAATGAGACCCACTTCGGCCTCTCTAGGGGGAAGTCCAGAGGCCGTGCACTCGGCCCATACCTTGTGGCGCGAATCTGCGACAACCTGTCCGTAAGTCGGGCCGCAAAGAGTGGACTGCTCGCGGACCTCGAAGACACCGCACTTTTCATCGACGACATCGGGAAAGACATCGTCTCAGATATCACGACCTGCGTGATTCGAGGGATGCTGACCTCTTACACCCAGTCAGTGTCTGCAATGTACGGAATACCACTTGTCGACGAGGTCTACTGCGGGCTGGCATGGGACTCGAACCGACGGGAGTGGGACGCTTCCGCGACACGCCTGCCTATAGCGGATGGGAAGCCTCTCCTGCTCGTCCCGAAGGTGATCGTACGACACGACCTCCTACTCACGAAGCAGGAGTATTTCCGCAACCACTTGGCGCCGGCACTCTTCACGGCTGAAAGCGACAAGCCCACCGGAAAGCTGATCCAGGCAGCCAAGGAAGCAGGGCGCCTACTAGAGATCGTCTTCAAAGATCAGATCCAGAGCAGGATCGAGGCGATGGTGACGGCGGCCTGGTAGGACTCGCGGGTCTTGTCATAGCGGGTGGC